>JANPCE010000101.1:0-7765 GCA_031430795.1 Hyphomicrobiales bacterium | reverse complement strand
GCCGTACCCTCTCCAAGAGGAGAGGGATTTGTAGTGCGGCCTCCCTGGATGATATTGAGGGGAGGTCGCTGCAAAAGGTCCCTCTCCTCCGGAGAGGGTACGGCGAAGCCGGGGGAGAGGTCCCTCGGCCTCAAGCGCTGTAGCGCCACCCCTTGATTTCGCCACAAAGAGACGGTTTTTGCGCGACATATTGGTCCGCCACTTCCGAATCCTTGAAATATCCCAGCTTTGACGAAGCGGCTGACCACTGGTATGTGAAACATGGACAGTATTGTGCGGTGGGGCAACATTCTGTCGATTGAGGTTGAAATGATATTGAATACGGAATTGCGTGGCGTCAGCAAATTGGTTTCTGCTTTCTGTAGGGTGCTTGCGCTCGGCGTTTCCCTCGCGGCACTTCCTGCCATGGCCGCAACCATTCCGCCCAACAACACCAAGCTGACCACCAAAACCGAAGTCTTTGAGAGCAAGCGCATTGTGCCGATGCTCACTGAAGACAGCGCTGCTCAGCTCGAGCGCTTGGCACAGCGTTACCGCGACATCGTGAGGGAAGGGGGATGGCCACAAATTCCCCTTGCCACTTACAAGAAGGGCAAAAAAGGCAAGGGCGTTGCAGCGCTGAATCTGCGTTTGTACATCGAAGGCTATCTCCGCCCCGAAGCAACGCAAGGCGAATTCGAGGAAATCTTCACTTCCGCCACCGAGGACGCGGTGCGCCGTTTCCAGCGCAACCACGGCATCGAGATCACAGGTAAAGTTGACAAGAGCACGGTGCGGGAACTCAACGTTTCGGCACAGGCCCGCCTCGGCACCATCGAAGCCAATATCGAACGCCTGCGCGTCTACGCTGAAAATCTGGGCGACCGCTATCTCATCGTCAATGTGCCGAGCCAGCAGATTGAAGCCGTGAGCAACGGTTACGTCTATTCCCGTCACAACGCCATCGTAGGTCGTCCCGACCGCCCAACGCCTGTTGTCGCCACGGCATTGTCAGATGTTGTTTTCAATCCCTATTGGAACGCCCCGCCCTCCATTGTGGAACGTGACCTCATTCCCAAAATCCTGAAAGGCGAGGACGTTTTTGAAACCATGAACATCAAGGTGTTCCAGGGTTTTGGCGGTCCGGAGGTTGATCCGGAGGAAGTGGATTGGAATACTGCCGTCGCTGACGATTACCACTTCCGCCAGGAGCCAGGCGATTCCAACGCCATGGCGACGGCCAAAATCAACTTCCCATCGCCCTTTGGCATTTATCTGCACGACACGCCTGACAAGGGCTATTTCAAAACCGGGCACCGCTATTACAGTTCCGGCTGCGTGAGAGTGGAGAAAGTCGACATTTTGTTGAACTGGATTCTGAACGGCCAGGACGGCATTGGAAATTCACAGATTGCCGCCCTCGCTGAAACCCAGGAAAACACGGAAGTGAAACTGGTTGAAGCGCCGCAACTGCGGGTGACCTATCTCACGGCGTTTCCGGTTGGCGACACCGTCGCCTTCCACAATGACATTTACGAACTTGATGGATCGGGCTTCGTGGTTGGCCAACCCTTGCCCGTGGGTGAGCTGAGCGAAGAGGGCCAACGCTTTGTGTTGAAACCGGTGCCGCGCAAGGCCAGTGCGGTCGACGCCGCCGAAGCGGATGGCTTCACCTTGCAGACAATTGGGGGGTCAAAGACCAAATCTTCGGCCAAGCCCAAGACAACAACCAAGACAACCGGGGGCCTCTACGAAGGCGACTTGCTCACGGTAGACAGTGACGAAGACGAAGCGCCGATTGTGAAGAAAGCGCCAAAGCCAAAGCTGGTGCCAAAAGTGGAACTGGAAGAGCCTGCGCTGCCCAACAAGAAATCAGTCGTCAAAACCCAGGCCACCGCAAAATCGGTGGCGGCGGCCAAGCCCAAAGATGCAAAGCCCGTGGCGTCCAGGAAAAATGTTCCAGGGCTGTTTGACTGGGTGGCCTTTCGCAAGCAGCAGGCAAAAGCCAGGCCTGAAAAAAACGTTGTTGCAAAAAAGCCCAAGACGAAAACCGCAACGGATTGCAAACCCGGAAACGGTGGCAAACTCCCGAAGGGCTGCCAGGCTGTGAAAACCGCAGAAAAGAAATAGCCGTAAGTCAGCGGCAATCTGTACCTAGACCCGTTCGCTGGACGGACTATAGCAAGGTTTCAGTTTTCTGGGAGAATCCGATGGCCGCAAAACGCAAAACCAAAACGTCGAAAAAGCGAGCACCGCTTTACCCCGGTTTCTTCAAAGACAAGCTCGCCAAGGCTGATCCGAAGATTGCCAAGGCCATTCAATCCGAACTGTTGCGCCAGCAAAATGAAATTGAACTGATCGCTTCGGAAAACATCGTTTCGCGCGCCGTGCTGGAAGCGCAAGGGTCAGTGATGACCAACAAATATGCTGAGGGTTATCCAGGGCGCCGCTATTATGGCGGCTGCCAGTATGTTGATCAATCAGAGCAACTGGCCATTGACCGCGCCAAGAAATTGTTCGGCGCGAAGTTCGCAAACGTGCAGCCGCATTCCGGTGCGACCGCAAACCAGGGCGTGTTCTTCGCGTTGCTCCAACCCGGCGATACGTTCATGGGTCTCGACCTCGCCTGCGGTGGTCACTTGACACATGGTTCCCCCGTCAACCAATCCGGCAAGTGGTTCAAGGTCGCGTCTTACAAGGTGCGCGAGGACAATCACCAACTCGATTACGATGCGATTGCCAAGCAGGCGCTTGAGGTGAAGCCGAAGCTGATCATCGCTGGCGGTTCAGCCTATCCCCGTGTGATAGATTTCAAACGTTTCCGCCAAATTGCAGACAGCGTCGGGGCAATATTTTTTGTCGACATGGCGCACTTTGCCGGCCTTGTTGCGGGTGGCGCACATCCCAGCCCCATTGAACATGCCCATGTCGTGACGACGACGACGCACAAGACTTTGCGTGGTCCCCGTGGTGGTTTGATTTTGTCCAACGACGAAGAATTGGGCAAGAAATTCAACTCCGCGATTTTCCCTGGCATCATCGGCGGGCCGCTTGAACATGTCATTGCGGCAAAGGCCGTCGCATTCGGGGAGGCATTGAAGCCAGCCTTCAGGAAATACGCTGCTCAAGTTGTTAAAAATGCAAAGGCACTCGCCGAAACAATGGTTGAAGGCGGCTGCGACATCACAACAGGCGGCACTGATACGCATCTTATGTTGGTTGATTTACGCAGGAAAGGCATCACGGGCCGTGACGCCGAAAAAGCGCTTGGCCGCGCTTTCATCACCTGCAACAAAAACGGCATCCCGTTTGATACGGCGTCCTTTATGGTGACATCAGGCATTCGCCTGGGCTCACCTGCGGGCACGACGCGTGGTTTTGCCGAAGCGGAATTCCGCGCCGTCGGCCATTTGATCATCGAGGTGCTTGATGGTCTTTCCAAAAATGGCGAGGCTGGCAACAGCAAGGTGGAACGGGCTGTCAAATCCAAGGTTTTGGCGCTAACCAAGCGGTTCCCGATTTACGGCTGAGGATTCGCAATGCGCTGCCCCTTTTGCGGCAATGCCGATACACAGGTCAAAGATTCCCGGGCGACGGAAGACAACTCCGCCATCCGGCGCAGGCGCGTGTGCGCAGATTGCGGTGGCCGTTTCACCACGTTTGAACGCATACAGCTGCGCGAACTCATGGTGGTCAAACGCTCGGGCCGCCGCATTCCCTTCGACCGTGACAAAATCGCCCGCTCGGTGCAAGTGGCGATCCGTAAACGCCCGGTGGATGCTGAGCGTGTGGAGCGCATGGTCTCGGGCATCGTGCGCCAACTTGAAAGCTTGGGCGAAAGCGAAATCAAATCCGAACAAATCGGCGAACTGGTGATGGAAGGCCTGAGAAACCTCGACGATGTGGCTTACGTTCGCTTTGCATCAGTCTACCGCAATTTCCGCGAGGCCAAGGATTTTGGGGAGATCATCGGGCAATTGAATGCTGAGGATGAGAAGTAAGGGTTGATTTAGCTACGGCTTAGCAGTATATCATGCAAGATGACAATTTTGAATGGGATGATGACAAGGCTGAAGTCAATTTGGCCAAACACAATGTTGCCTTCGACTACGCAATTGGTGTTTTCAAAGACCGCAATGCAGTTGAAATAGACGACAGCCGTTTTTTCTACGATGAAATACGAAGTTTGACCGTTGGCATGGTTGAAGGAGTTTTGATTTCAGTCACGCACACTTTGCGGGGTGAACGGACGCGATTGATTTCCGCCCGACGCTCTAGCGCACAGGAGGCCCGTTGGTACCATGAAGGCTGACAATCCCGCACTTAAGTTTGATTTGGCCAAGCTGAAAGCCATGACGGATGAGGAAGTTCTTGCCCGTGCTTTGACTGACCCAGACAACTTGCCGTGGACCGAAGAAGACCTGCAGAGGTCAAAGCGGAAACCGCAGATTTTCATTTTGCGGCGTGCACTCAAGTTCTCCCAGGAAGCCTTCGCTGAACACTTCCGGATTCCGCTTGGAACGCTGCGGGATTGGGAGCAGGGGCGGAAGGAACCGGACTCGGCGGCCAGGGCTTACCTAGAAGTAATTGCCAAAATGCCGAATGAAGTCATGAAGATACTACAAAAATAAATAATCTTTCCCGAAATTGAAAATAGTCCTTGACACAGCGCGGTGGATCGGGTAGTTATTGCGATAATCCAGCATTGGGTCTCGAATCTCGCGCAGAACCCTCTGGATTGACTTTCACCCAAAATTCCTTGCTTATGAAGGCCACATTCAGGCCGGGGGGTCTATTTTGAACATTGTCATTCGTACTATTTTCGCCATTTGGGCGATAGTGCTTGCAGTCGGAGCGGCTTTTGCCGCACCCGCTTGCAAAGCCCACGCCCAGTTTTCAGCTGTCGATATTTCACAGCCTTTCACCACCATCACGTCTCCGTCCGGCAAGGGCGGTGCTGTGCTTTTCAGACAGCTCGGCATCAAAACCATCGCCCGCTACTATGATTGGGTTGATGGGGAGACCACCTGCAAGTCGCTGTTTCCCAAAGAGTCCGACGCCATCCTGGCGGCGGGCTTTAACATCGTCACGATTTTCCAACACGCCAATTCCGATCCAGAAACCTTCATTGACAAAAGCCGGGGGGCCAAAGACGCGCGCGAAGCGATGAAGCTCGCTGGCGCCAATGGTCAACCCGCTGGCTCTGCCATCTATTTCGCCGTTGATGGCGTGGACCAGGCCGTGCACGACTCGGTGTTTGAATGGAACATCAACAAGGGCAGAACGGTGCAACCAGCACGCAAAAGGCGTTTGCTGCGCGCTGATGCGTCTTACCGCAAACACATCATGTTTTACGAGCGCTTCCGCCAATACCACCGCCGTGCATTCGGCAAACCGGCAGCGGCGGTGAAGGGGGCGGACATTCTGCCCTTCGTGAAACACTACTTCGCCGAAGTGAACCGCGTGTTGAAAGCCGACGGCCACTACCGTGTCGGCGGCTATGGCAGTGGGGCGACATGCAACATGCTGCTTAAAAACAAGTTGGTGGATTTCTGCTGGGCCGCCATGTCCACAGGTTGGCCGGGTTCAAAACAGTTTCTGGCCTCAGGCCGCTGGAGCATGGCCCAACAGTTGACGACGTTTTGCAAAGGCTGGAGTTTCAACGGCAAAGAACGCGTCCGCTTTGATTTCAACCGCATGAAGGGCGGCGACATCGGCCAGTGGAGCAAGAAGGGGCCGGTGACGCCGGCTACCGGCTTGCCTGCAAAGTGCAAGCCGAGTTGGTGAGTTTGTCACTTCCCAGCAACTACTTATTTTCGCAAGGCTTTCGGTCATGCCACCATTTTGCGAAAATCGCTGCTCCATAGGCCCGGACTTTCCATGCGTTTCCTCGCGACGATGAAGGAGCGGAAGTCGCCTGGTTTTGTGCCGTGTTTTTCCTCGCTGACAATCTCAAAGCCGGCAGCGGCAATGCTGTTCCGCAAGGCAGCGGCGCTGAACATGCCCACGTAAGGAGCCTTGCCGAAAATTGTCGCGATCGGCACAGCCCACTGGATGAGTTTGTTGGCATCACGCAGGCAAGGTGTTTTTGTGATGAACAGCCCGTCAGCCTTCAGGATGCGTCGCACTTGTCGCAGTGATTCCGGCAGATCGCGCAAAAGGTGAAGGGCGTTGAAACCAAGCACGACGTCGTAAACTTCATCTTCAAGAAGCGGGCTGTCGAGCGTGGCCTGCCAGAAGCGGGCATTTGGAATTTTCCCAGTCCACGCCTTCTCCTGTGCGATGGTGACCATTTCAGAGGAGATGTCGGTGCCTTCCAAAAGCTGCACATGGGGGGCGAGACTGATGGCAGTGGTGCCTGTCCCGCAGCCAAACTCGAAGACGCGGTTCGTATTGCGGAGCAGGGCCTTCGTGCGGTCTATGGTTTTTTGGTAACCCGCCATGTCTTTGATGGGGTCAACCGCATATTTCTGCGCTGTGCGGTCCCAAAAGGTCTGGTCGATTGCAATGTTGCTCATATGGGCTCCTTTGCACAGGGTTTTAGCATATGGCAGAATATGCGAAATTGGGCAGAATTGTAGAAGACATATGCAAAAATCAATGAACGATCTGGACTGGAACATGGTGAGGGCCCTGCATGCCACGGCGGATAAGGGCTCACTTTCAGGTGCGGCGAAAGTGTTGGGTCTGACGCAACCAACATTGTCGCGCCAGGTTGCGGCGCTGGAACAACAACTGGGCGTGACGTTATTCGAACGGATCGGCAAGAGGCTTGTGCAGACACAAACCTGCCGCGATCTGCTGGTGCATGTGGAGGCCATGCATGATGCTGCGGAAGCACTGGCACTGTCGGCAAAGGGGCGTACATCTGCGGTGGCCGGACCTGTCAGCATCTCGGCGACCGATGTCTATGCCACCTACATGTTGCCCAAGGTATTGTCTATTTTGCGGAAAACCCATCCAGACATCACCGTCACCGTGATTGCGTCAAACCAGATCAGTGACATTCGCAAACGCGAGGCTGATATTGCTGTCCGGCACGTGCGGCCAAAGGAGCCTGAACTGATCGGCAGGCTGCTCTACGAGACTGAAGCACACTTCTTTGCCTCAAGTGACTGGGTAAAGCGGAACGGTGAACCGAAGGACGTAAAATCCTTTGCAGCCGCGGAATGGTTGGGCATTGACGACATAGAACAATATGCGGCGTATTTGCAGAAGATGGGCATTCCCGTGGTGGCAGGGCAGTTTCGCATCGTTTCTGCCAATTCAGTGGTGTTGTGGGAACTGGTGAAACAGGGGCAGGGTGTTGGTGCGATGTTGAAGGAAGTGGCGGCTTTGTCGCCTGGCCTGGTGCGGCTGATGCCGGATCTGCCTATGATCAAGGTTCCGCTGTGGCTGGTCACGCACCGGGAGCTGCACACAAGCCCGCTCATTCGCGCAGTGTTTGACGTGCTGGCGGCAGCGTTGGGGAAGTGACGCACAGGGCCGGTGTCACCGAAAGTGCCAACGCTTGCAGCCAAGGGACCTCTCCCCCGCGTCCCGGGCCCTCACCCCACGGGAGAGGGGCACGTTCAACAACCTCCGGCCCGACGGTAGCTACGACCCGACGACGGTCCCGGCGAGCGGCGCCCCGTACCCGCTCCGCGCGATCCTCGAGAAGATCCTCGCGGCGCTCCCGGGCCGACCGAGAATCGATCACGCGCCCGCGAGTCTTGGCACGATCGTCCCGCCGAACCTCGAGTGGCGCGGGACGCGACCGAAGGAGGAGTTGGACCGGCTCCTCCAG
>JANPCE010000100.1:0-6096 GCA_031430795.1 Hyphomicrobiales bacterium | reverse complement strand
GGAGGGACTCGTGGTGCGACCTCCCATTATACTGTTCAGGGCACTCCCACCACGAGTCCCTCTCCCCTTCGGAGAGGGTCCGGCGAAGCCGGGGGAGAGGTCCCTTGGCTGCAAGCGATGGCCCATCTCAATTGCACTCACCTCAACGCATAAAGCGCAATCGCTGTCGCAATCGATACGTTCAGGCTCTTGATGGTTCCTGGCATGTCCAAGCGGGCCAGATGGTGGCAGGTGTCGCGGGTTTTCTGGCGCAGGCCCTTGCCTTCGGCGCCCAAGACGAGGGCGAGCGGGCGTTGATTTGGGATGGTGTCGAGGGTTGCTTCCGCGTCGCTGTCGAGGCCGGCGACGGTGAAGCCGTAGCCTTTCAATTCTTCGAGGGCGCTTGAGAGATTGGTGACGCGCACGACCGGCACGTGCTCATAGGCACCGGACGCAGCCTTGAAGAACACGCCTGTTTCATGCGGCGCGTGGCGGGCCGTTGTCACAAGGGCGGTGACGTTGAAGGCCGCACAGCTTCTGAGAATGGCGCCGACGTTGTGCGGGTCTGTCACCTGGTCAAGGATCACCAGTGTTCCATCCCTCGGGATTTTGTCGAGGCGGGGTTGATCCAGGGATTTTGATTCCAGCAGCACGCCCTGGTGCACGGCGTCCTGTCCTGACAGGATATGATCGATGATGCGGGGGTGGATGATTTCGGGGGTGATGCCGGCGGTGATGCCGTCTTCCTTCAGGCGGGCCAAGCCGTTTTCTGTGGCCCAAAGATGCACGTGTTTCCGCTTCGGGTTTGAAAGTGCGGCGGCCACGGCATGAATGCCGTGAAGCAGATCGTTCTCCGGCTTTGGCAAATGACCGGAGCCACGCGGCTTGTCGCCCAGCAATGTTGATGCGGGTTCGCCCGCGGGCTTGACATAGTCACGGTCAAACTTGGGTTTGCCAAATGCGGGTTTGGAAAATCCTGGTTTGGAAAACGCGCGCTTGGAGGGAAATGGAGGTTTGCTCATGCCCCCCTATAGGCGGGGTTCCCTGATTGCGGAAGTGGGACGTTCGCGCCACGACATGTGCAGCGCGCAGGCCATGAGAATGGCAACGCCGACATAGGTCCAGAGGTCCGGAAGATTGCCAAAGAACCACCAGCCAAGGGCCACGGACGTGATCATTTCGGTGTAATTGAAGGGCGAGAGCAGGGAGGCTTCGGCGTGGTCATAGGCGCGGGTGATCAGGGCATGGCAAAAAATGGCGATGGCACCGAGAAGGCCAAGCAACACCCATTGATAAAGATCGGGCGGCGACCAGAACAGTGGCAAAGTGAGCGTCAATGGCACGGCTGCAATCGCACTGGTTTGGAAGGTCGTGACCATGGCGTTTGCACTGCCAGAAATCAACCGCGTGACCAGAATGTAGACAGCTGACGTGAGGCCCGACATCAGCGCGTAAATCACGCCGATGCTGACCGTCTGCAAACCGGGGCGGATGATGATGGCCACGCCAATGAAGCCCGCCGCAACAATCAACCACCGCGTCGCATCAACTTTTTCGCGCAGCAAAATAGGCGACAACGCGGTGATCAAAATCGGTTGAACAAAATAGATTGCCAATGCATCTGCCATGGGCAGGGTTTTGAGCGACATGAAAAAGAACCATGTGCCCGCGATCAGACAAGCCGCGCGAATGGCGTTCATGGTCAAGTTCACGGGGCGTAAACCGTCTGTGCCCACAGCTTTCAAAGCAAACGGCAAAGTGAAAACCGCCCCAAAGAAAAACCGCGCCCAAACCACCATGATAATGGGAACGTTTTGTTCACCCAAAATTTTGGCGATCACGTCAATGAAGGGGATAACCGACATTGCGATGACGACCAGTGTGATGGCTTTGAGGGTGTTGGGGTGGGTCATCTTCAGTTGACCGCTTTAGGGGATGCCCATGACGGGCAGTCACCCGCCGCCAAGGGACCTCTCCCGCCCTTCGGGCACCCTCCCCAGAGGGGAGGGACTCGTGGTGCAAGCGCCCTGAAAAGTAAAACGGAAGGCCTCGCCACGAGTCCCTCCCCTCCGGGGAGGGTACGGCGAAGCCGGGGGAGAGGTCCCTTCGTGACGCGTGATTGCGTTGCTCGGGGCCGGGCCAAGACAAAGTTGACTATGGTTTTTATCACGCTTTCAGCCTGATGTTCTCTGGATCCCAAACACTCTCCGCAATGATCGTTGCCTTGCGCATTTTTGTGAACATCATGATTTCAAATGCGGTGCCGTGAGCGGCCAGTTCTGGTGATACGTAGGCGAAGGCGAGGGATTTTTGGGTGGCGTGGCCGTAAGCACCGGAGGTGGTGACGCCGACGATTTTGCCGTTGTGGTATACAGGTTCATTGCCGACGCAATCGGAGTCGGTGTTGGCGACTTCCATGTATACGAGTTTCAAGCGTTCGCCGCGTTGCTTGGCGGAAAGGGACGCGGCCTTGCCGGTGAAGTTCTCTTTGTCCAGGCGAATGAAGCGATCCATCGCGGCCTCAAACATGTCGACTTCGTTGGTGAGTTCGGAACCCCAGCCGCGATAGGATTTCTCCATGCGGAGGCTGTTCATGGCGTAGGTGCCGAAGAGGGCGAGGCCATGTGGCTTGCCGGCGGCCATCAGCGCATCGAAGACCTCTGGCATTTGGGCCATGGGGCAGTGCAGTTCCCAACCGAGTTCGCCGACGTAGTTGACGCGGAGCAGGCGGATGTTGGCAACAGCTGCGACGGTGGCGAAGCGGCCTGTAAGCCATTTGCCAAGATCGTCGGTGCAAAGTGTCGAAAGGACATCGCGGGACAAGGGCCCAGCAAGGACGAGCACGCCGTAGTCATCGGTGACGTCGGTGATGGAAACGATTTCATTTTCCTTGCGCCATGAGAGTTGATCGAAATCGTATTCCTGCGCCACGGCGGCGGAGAGGACATAGAAGTGGTCTGCCGCGAGGCGTGTGACAGTGAGTTCGCTTTCGATGAAACCATTCTCGTTCAGCAAATGGGTGAGGACGATGCCGCCGTCTTTGAGCGGGATTTTGTTGGCGCAGATGCGGTTGAGGAAGACGTGGGCGTCCGGTCCCTTCACGTCGAATTTTGAGAAGGTTGAGAGGTCCATCAGGCCGACGCGTTCACGCACCGCCAAGGCTTCGGCTTTGACGGCTTCAAACCAATTGCTGCGCTTGAAGGAATGCTGTTCACCTTGGCCGATCTTGTCATACCAGCGCGCGCGTTCCCAGCCGAAGATTTGCGCAAATTGCGCGCCGTGTCGCGCAAGGCGTTCATACAGCGTGGACTGGCGCAGGTTGCGCCCGACGTTGTGTTGCTCCCCCGGCTTGTAGCAGTAGTACATGTGGTGGTAGTCGGCGACTGAGACTTCCGCCGTGTAGTCCTTCGTCGCCCATTTGCCGAAGCGGCGCGGATCAAATTCGCGCATGTTGATCTCGGCTTGGCCGTGGACCATCCATTGGGCAAGGTATTTGCCTGCTCCGCCGCCCTGGCAGATGCCGATCGAAGCCCCACAATGCATCCAATAGTTTTTGGGGCCATGGGCGGGGCCGGAAAGATAGACACCGTCGGGCGTGTGGGTGATGGCGCCGGAAATCACGGATTTGATGCCGGTCTGGCCGAAAAGGGGCAGGCGCTCCGTGGCCTTTTCCAGCCAGGGCATGATGCGGTCGAGTTCGGGAGCTTCAAGCTCGCTTTCATAATCCCATCGGGGTGCAGCGCCATCCCAACAGACATGTGCCGTTGCGGTTTCGTAAGGGCCGACGAGGATGCCGTTGGTTTCTTCGCGCAGGTATGCGTGGGAATAGGGATCGCGCACCACCGGCAATTCCTGTTTCAGGTCGATCAGCTCTTTCAGAGGTTCGGTGATGACGTAATGGTGCAGCATGTTGGCGATGGGGACGTTGTGGCCGGTCCAGCCGCCCACCACATCACAGTAGGAACCTGCTGCATTTACAACGTGTTGGCAGTCAATGTTCCCCTGATCTGTGAGGACCCGCCATTCACCGTTTGGCAGAAGCTTGATGTCGGTGACGCGGGTGCGGCGGTATATTTCGGCACCCAGTTTGCGGGCACCCGTTGCCATGGCGTTGGTGACGTCAGCGGGGGCGACGTGGCCGTCGTTGACGGTGCGGAAGGCGGCTTTGATGCCAAAGGTTTCGAGGTAGGGGTGGTATTTCGGGATGTCCTCCGGCCCAATGATTTCGCCTTCGTAGCCAGCGAGTTTGGAAACGCCATAGACGTATTTGAGCCAGTTCACTTCTTCGTCTGTGGTGGCGAGGCGCAAGCCCCCGCATTCATGCCAGGACACGGCTTGTCCCGTGAGTTTTTCCAATTGCGAGTAAAGCCTGGTGCCGTAGAGATGCACCTTCGTCATGTTAAGCGAGCTGTTGAAGTGTGGGCATTGTCCAGCGGCATGCCAGGTGGAGCCGGACGTGAGTTCACCTTTTTCGATGAGGGCAATGTCCGTCCAGCCCTCAAGGGCGAGGTGGTAAAGCAGCCCGACTCCCATGATTCCGCCTCCGACGATGACAACGCGCGCGTGGGATTTCATTTCAGTCTCCTTGCCAGTCTCCATGGTGGGTTGTTAGAGCGTCCAGCGGGTTCCCGGCAAGGTTCAAAAACCGTGTTGATGGTGAGCGGGGAAGAGCAAATCATCCGGCGGTCATTCAGTTGAGTTGTCCGCGTCGGCGCAATTAAAGGTTTGGATTTCGGTTGGCATGGAAGGGACATCTCGTTGAAAACAATGGAATAAAAATTCCAGTTTTTGCTATTTACCAAATATTAACACTTTACAAGGCGGCTTTTTGGGCGCAGCATTTGCGCAATGACCATTGGGGGCACGGCGGTCTGGGGAAGTCTGCCGTTTAGCACAGCGAGTATCCAATCCAGACTGCGGGCAGTTTGATGCCCGTTCTTACAGGAGACGGCCATGACACTTCTCAATGACGGCGTAGTAATCGAAACCACCTCTGTTGGTGCAGGTTCAGGCAACTACGATGCATTTGTCAGAATTCAGCGCACAGGCAGGGAGGAAGGTTTCAACACCGATCAATCCAATGTGCTGGACAACAAGAATGGCACATTCACGCACAGCCTGCAGTATGGCACCATCCAGTCCGTGGTCATCGACGGGGTGGAGTACATCGAGTTTCGCCTCGACCTCAACGAAACAGACTCTGGCAACAATCCCCCCATCAGCTTGAATGACCTGAAAATCTATGTTTCAGGCGCACCGGCAACCACCGCGAATTTCAACAACACCACCGATACGTTCGGCTCCGGTTTTGCCCTCGTCTATGACATGACGGGTTCGCAGCTTCTGACAGACACGAACCAAGGCAGTGGCACGGATGATTACCGTGTGCTCGTTCCTGTGAGCCTGTTCACGGCCGCCGGCGTGACAGACCTGTCCTATGTGACACTTTACTCCAACATGGGCGGCGGCGGCGTCAATGCGTCGGATGGCGGTTTCGAAGAATGGCGGGTCTTGAACAAGCCGCTCGTGGTCGAAGGGGCTCCGTCGATCGATATCCAGAAAACCGTTGACGCTGACATGAACGGCAGCTTCGGCGAGAGCGAAGCGGTTTCCGAAGGTCTTGCCACCTCGGCCAACTACAAATACGTCATCACCAACACCAGCGTGAACGCGGCAACCGATCCGCTGAACAACGTCACCGTCGTTGATGACCGGGGCACGGCCATCTTGACGGACGATATCACACTGATGACCAACGGCGTGATCAACGCGGGCGTCGCTTCCATCGTCTACAGTGGCGGCGACAGCGACACCCTCCTCGAAATCGGCGAAACCTGGACCATCACCGCCAACAATGTGGTGATCCCAGGTGGCAACGCGGGAACTTCACTCACCAACACGGCCAGGGTGACGGCGACAGACAACGAAAACATCGGCGTGACCGACAGCGACACGGCGACGGTGACAAGGACGGATGTTCTGCCTGACATTGAGATCACCAAGACGGCGGACAAGGACTCTGTGCCTGAAACCGGCGGTGTTGTGGTGTTCACCTTTGTGGTGTCGAATGTGAATGGCGAGGCGGTGACGCTGGACAGCATCGACGACGACAAGTTT
>JANPCE010000099.1:0-5355 GCA_031430795.1 Hyphomicrobiales bacterium | reverse complement strand
CCAGCCCGCAAGCAGCGCTCAATGCAGCGGGCAATTCATCGGGAACCAAGAATGGCAACGGCACCTATCAGACAGGCAGCACCGCCTATGGATATTCCAATCCGTTTGGCAGTTTTACGGTGGTCAAGAACTACGCCACAGGCGCGCAAACCCGTCTATGGTCCGGACCATCAGGGTCCGTTGGCTACAACGACGCCGTCAAGAATGCATCCTGCTTGAATTCAGGTGGATCGCTGTGTTCCAACGTGAGCAACAATGCAAACAATCCAAGTGGCGTTTATCTCGGTTCAGTTGGATATGTTGAGATCAATGGTCAAATTCGGCAAATAGTTACGCCGTGTGGATCTTGTTTCAGCCATAGTGCCATTGTTCAAATGAAAAGTCCGCCCAAAAATGTTACCTTGGACATCTGTGTTCGCTCGTCCTCCTATCATTTTGCGTGGTGGTCACACTTTTGGAAGACAGGCCGGCAAGATTTTGAATGACGCGTTTGGAAAAAACCTATCTACTCGCGACTGGGGACGAGCACTTGAAGCGCTCAAAAGGGACAACAACTTACCTCCAAATCATCATGGAAATATCGATGCGAATGGTAATTACCTTGGCCCGAACGGACAAACTTTTGGAAATCTCGGCGACTACGTTCCAGGAGGCATAATCACCATAGGGGGTAGTGGCGGATTGTATTGTAATGGTGATGACTGCGCATAGTAATCCGTATGCGGGAATCCAAAACTGGAGTTGATGCTTTGAAATATGATCATCACATCACGAATCAATCATTTGAAGATTCTGACGTTGAGCGAATAAGCGTATGTTTCAGGATTTCATCCAATCTTACGCCAAATATCATTACTGAATTGACAGGCCTCATGCCAGATTTTTCAAGTATTTCACCCCGCTACCCAAAGGGCTTGGCAAAACCGCGAGTGCATTCTGAAACTGGTTTCTATTGGGAACTTGATTCTGAATTCCACTGTAGTTCCAAAGACATTCGAAGGCACTTGGACTACGTTTGTGATAAATTGTTGAAGGCCAAAGAAAAACTCATCGAGTTACAAAGCACCACAAATCTCAAAATGTTTGTTTCTGCAAACATTTGGACTGCGAATGGGGGATTTGTTCTTTGGCCAGAACAAATGCGCAAGTTGGCCGAGCTAAACATTGAGTTTGGAGTACTAATTTGCAATTATTGTGAATAGTCTACAATATAAGGGTTACGGTGATGTGGTGAGAGCTGGCCCCGTTTGTCTGAACAGAATTCCCGGTTTCTTAAGTGAAGCCTCTGCGTTTGGTTAAGCCGCAGCCGGGAGCTGCAGCGGGGTGAAGTAAGCCTGATCTGGGGTTCGTCCGTCAAGGCCATGAAAATCAGCGCCGCCGGAACTCCATTGGAACCCCAGCGCGACAATCCACCGCAACAAAACAGTTATGCTATTGAAAAGATTGGCGCGCCCGAAAGGATTCGAACCTCTGACCCCTAGATTCGTAGTCTAGTGCTCTGATCCAGCTGAGCTACGGGCGCACACGTTGTGGCAGTCTTGATGAATTGCCGCGAACGGCGTTTCCTTAGTCTGGCCCGCCGTCAAAGGCAAGCGTCATGCTTGAGTTCATGCAGACATTCAGGTGCGCAATCGTGCGGCGTCTGGAATGCTGACGCGGAAGACCGAGCCTTGGGGGCCGGTGCTGGTCACCCGGATATCGCCGCCGTGGGCCGCCGCCAATTCCGCCGCGATGGCCAGGCCAAGCCCGGTGCCGCCGGGTTTTGCCGCGGACTGGAAGGCTTCAAACAGCTTTTCACGCACCGCCTGGGGGATGCCGGGGCCGGTGTCGCGCACATCGATCTCGCAGCCATTGCCCTGCCGCCGCGCCGCGATTTCAACGCAAGGCACCGCCCCCGCCCCTTGCGATTCCATGGCCTGTACGGCGTTGCGCACCAGGTTGGTGAGAATGCGGCTGGCGTGTTCCCGGTCTGCGTCCAGCACGACGCCATCCGGCACGGCGTTCAGAAGTTCCAGGCCGGCCAGGGGTGAAAGCGAGAAACCCTCCAGCACTTCCTCAGCCAGTGGCCGCAGCGGAAATCTGGTGCGTTTGGGCGGTGCTTCGTGGGCCCCGCCATATTGCAGGGTGCGGTTCAGAAACGTGATGGCGCGGTCAAGCGAGGTGATGAGTTTGGGGGCAAAGCGCTGGACGCGGGGTTCATTCACCTCGGCCAGACTGTCTGACAGCAATTGCGCCGTCGTCAGCATGTTGCGCAGGTCATGGCTGACCTTGCTGACGGCAAGCCCCAAGGCAGCCAGATGGTTTTTCTGTTGCAGCAAGCCCTGCAGCTGGGTTTGCATGGCCTTGAGTTCGTGTTCCGCCGCACCGATTTCGTCTGTCCGCCCGGACGGTGAAATCACTTTCTGCGGGTTTTCAGGGTTGTCGCCAAAGGCCATGATGTTGGCGGCCAGCGCCTGCATCGGCCGCACCAGAAGCCTCGACAGGGCAGCATAGATCATGGCCGCCACCACAAGTGAAAGTGCGATTGAAAGCCAGAGAATATTGGACCCATACTGCCGCATGGCCTTGCGCATGGGGGCTTCATGCAGTGCGATCTCGATCAGGTCGCCTGACATGTTGGGGGGAATGTCGATGACGCCGATCAGGCGGTCTTCGCCCCGGAACATGACGCTGATCGCCTCAGGCAGGGTGTCGAAGTGAAGGGATCCCCGCAAGTCAAACTGCTGCTTCACCATCTCAGTCGATGTGCCCTGCACCATCAACTGCTTGGTGTCACCACGTTTCAGCAGAACCGATTCAACGCCCGCCCCTTTGAGAATTTCCGTGCGCAGTGCCGCGTCCAGTATGGCATTGGGGGCGGCTTCGGCGGCAAGGGCCGCGATTTCGGCCTGTGCCACACGGGCCTTCAGCCATTGCACCCGGAAATTGGCGATGGACGGCAGAAAGATCAGGACTTCGCCCAGCATCACAAAGACGATGGTGAGGGTGAGCACCTTGGCCGAAAGGCCCCATGCGGTAACCGGTGCCGAAACTGGTTTTGCTGACAACGCCATGGGCCGAGTCTAGCCGAACAATTTCAGAAAGCCGATGGCTTTTCGGATCAGGGGTTTTGCGGCGATGCCCGCATAATACGTGATCGCCGCCCGTTTCCCGGCTTCACCATATGTGGGGTAAGGCAACACCATGTTGGCGATGGCCGAGACTTTCTGTTTGGATGAGATGGCAAGCGTCCACATGGCAATCAAATCACCCGCATTGGGGCCAACGATGCCGGCACCTATGATGCGCCCGTTTTTCAATGTCACGATTTTCACCAGCCCCTTGGTTTTGCCTTCGGCCACGGCACGGTCATTGTCGTGGAAGGGCCAGCGCAACACGCGGATGCTGTCACCATGGGCGTTGCGCGCATCAGCCTCATTCAGGCCCACATGGGCAAGTTCGGGATCGGTGTAGGTGACCCAGGGGATGATGTCGGTGCGGGCCTTGACGGGAAGACGGAACAAGGCGTTTCTGATGATGAGCCCCGCATGATAGCCCGCCATGTGGGTGAACTGCAGCGACCCCGCCACGTCACCCGCCGCGTAGACATATTTGTTTGAGACAGAGCGCAGGTTCGCACCCACTGTGATGCCGCGCTTGGTGAATTCAATGCCAGCGTCCTTCAAACGCAAGTTTTCAATATTGGGCACACGGCCAGCTGCCACCAGAAGATGGCTGCCGCTGATTGTGCCGTGTTTTTCAGTTTCAACCGCAAGCCCGGATTTGCCCTGCGCCACGGACTTCACCTTGACATCACCATGAATGGTGACGCCTTCGCCGCGCAGTGACGTGATGACAACGGCAGTCAGCTCCGGGTCATCCTTGGCCAGGGGATTGGACGCGTCCAACACGGTGACTTCAGCGCCAAGCCTGCGATGCGCCAGCGCCATTTCCATGCCGATGGGTCCACCCCCGATCACCACCAGATGTTTCGGCAACACGCGGTTCTTGAATATGGTTTCGTTGGTGAAAAAAGCCACATCCGCAAGGCCCGGAATGGGCGGCACTCCGGCCCGGGAACCCGTGGCAATCACGATGCGCCGTGCGGAATAGTCCTTGCCTTTGGCCTCCAACGTAAAGACGCCTTTAAAACGCGCCTGTGCGCGCACAACGGTTACACCAAGCCCTTCAAAACGTTCCTGGCTGTCGAGCGGTGCAATGGTTGAAATCACGTTTTCCACGTGGGCCATGACTTTGCCGAAATCAATCTCAGGCCTGTCGTTTTCGATACCGTAAGACGCAGAGGTCCGGTGCGCCTGCGCTGCCTTGGCCGCCGCCAGCAGCGCCTTTGACGGCACGCATCCGGTATTCAGGCAATCGCCACCCATCTCGTGGGCTTCAAACAGCACAACCTTTTCGCCAAACTGTGCCGCAGCGGCTGCCACAGACAAGCCCGCCGAGCCCGCACCTATTACGGCCAGATCATATCTCACGTTTTGGATTTCCATTTCTTGAGGGCAACGGGAATAAGTGCAACAACACCAAGGGCCGCAAAGGCCAGCAGCAATTCAGTTGTAATCAGTGACGACACTGAAAGTTTGAAAGGACACTCCGCCGCACCCTTTGCGGCAATGCAAGCCTGATGCGCCGTCTCTTGCGCCGCAATCACACTGTCCAGGCCTTGCCCTACAAAGGCAAAGGCGAATGTACCAGGAATGATGCCAAGGGCTGTGGCCGCTGCAAAAGTGCGCAGCTTCACGTTGGCAAGTGCAGGTGCAATGTTGACCAGCAAGAACGGAAACGCCGGCACCAGCCGGAGGAACAGCAGATAGTTGAAGGCGTCTTTCGAGAAGCCGTCAGAAATGCGCGACAGAAACGGCCCCGCCTTTTTTGCCAATCCCTCACCAAGTGAAGTCTTCACCACCATGAAAATGGCAATGGCCCCCAAAGTCGCCGCTGCAATCGCCGCAAGGCCGCCGACCAGCCAGCCAAACAACAGGCCACCCAGCACTGTCAACACTGTTGCCCCCGGAAGGGAGAGGGCCACGGCCAGTACATAGACCACCATGAATGCGAGGAGCGCCAGCACAAGATTGTCCGCCGTGTAAGCGGCCAGTGTCTTGCGGTTTTCCGCAATGGCTTCAAGTGAAAGATAACGGTGCAACCCCAAGCCATAGGCCGCAGCCATCAGGCCGATGATGCCCACAGGCAAAACCAGCCGCCGCCAAAGCGGTGTGACAGGGGCTGCAGGAGAAACAGGTAAAGGTGTTGCCATCACCGCCCTATACCACTTTAACAGACGATTGCAGCCCACCTCACCCGCTCGTGAGAAAACGTGCGAAGGGTCATCGCTTGGAGCCAAGGGACCTCTCCCGC
>JANPCE010000098.1:0-2427 GCA_031430795.1 Hyphomicrobiales bacterium | reverse complement strand
GAGCGGCTGCATCTCGAACAAGATGCCGGCAAGTCGATCCACGACCAACACCCCGATTTCAGCTATGTCGATCTCAATCGCTCGGGCGTGGCGCTGATGGAAATTGTGTCGAAGACCGACATGCGCTCGGCCAAGCAGGCGCAGGCCTATGTCACCAAGTTGCGCACCATCCTGCGCTACCTCGGCACCTGCGATGGCGACATGGACAAGGGCAACCTGCGCGCCGACGTCAACGTGTCGGTCAGGAAGCCCGGCGACAAGCTCGGCACGCGTTGCGAAATCAAAAACGTCAACTCGATCCGCTTTATTGGTCAGGCGATTGAAGTCGAAGCCCGGCGTCAGATCGACATTCTCGAAGATGGCGGCAAGATCGATCAGGAAACGCGGCTTTTCGATCCGGGCCGTGGCGAAACCCGCTCAATGCGTTCGAAGGAAGAAGCGCACGACTATCGCTACTTCCCCGATCCCGATTTGCTGCCGCTTGAATTCACAGCCGAGTATGTCGAGAGCTTGAAGAAGCACTTGCCAGAACTGCCAGACGAAAAGCGCGCGCGGTTTATGAAGGTCTATGGCTTGTCGGGCTATGACGCCAACGTGCTGGTCGCTGAAAAACCCAACGCTGACTATTTCGAAGCCGTTGCCAAGGGCCGCGATGGCAAGGCCAAGGATCTGGTCGCGACCGGAAAGGCGGCGGCCAACTGGGTCAATAACGAGCTGTTCGGGCGCTTAAACAAAGAGAATAAGGGCATTGAGAGCAGCCCCATTTCCGCGCGTCAGCTCGCAGGCCTCGTTGAGTTGATCGACACCGGCGTCATCTCCGGCAAGATTGCCAAGGACCTGTTCGAGATTCTGTGGACCGAAGGCGGCGATCCGTTCGAGATCGTCGAAGCCCGCGGCATGAAGCAGGTGACCGACATGGGCGCCATCGAAAAGGCTGTCGACGAAATTATCGCCGCCAACCCGGAGAAGGCCGAGCAGGCAAAGCTCAAGCCCAATATGCTGGGCTGGTTCGTAGGCCAAGTCATGAAAACATCTGGCGGCAAAGCCAACCCAGCATCTGTCAGTGATTTACTGAAGAAGAAGCTAGGCGTGGAGTAGGCGTTCGGGGTCAGACCCGTCACGCTTCGCGTGCCTACGGCACGACGGGTCTGACCCCATGCTCCGCTCTTCGAAGGATGCACCATGCCGCGCCCACTTCGATTGGACCAATTGCGTGCGCAACCACTTGGGAGTCCCCTTTCATCAGTGTTCGAGTGCGCATGATTGACTTGGAAAAATTTAAGCGTCTTATAGAACATCAGCACGCAAATGACTGGATGCACCTGTTCGTTGGATTTCTTGAGTCACCTGATATAGGGAGGAATTAACAGATGGTCGCAAATTCCAATCGTCCCTCATTGACCGCACTCTTGCTGCTTGTCGCATTCGTCCTGCCAAAAGCACCGGCTCTCGCTTTAGAGCGCACACCGCTTCGTGTGGGCCTGTTCGAATATCTGCCTGGGCCAAAGGGCCCCGACCCAATTGCTGGATTCCGCGAACACCTCGAGAAAAAATTTGAATCTGAAAACCCCGATGTAGACTTGATCATTCCGCCACTTGGTAAGAATCAAGACGTATACGACGAGACAACACTTGGCACGCTACTTCCATTGGAAAATACAGACGAACGCGTCGATCTGCTTGAGATAGACCTTGTTCGTCTTGGAGACATAAAAGCTGCCATACAAATCTGGCCCAGTATCGAGACCTCGCGGTACTTTGCTACGGCAGTAGCTGCTTCAATGATCGAGGGTAATCTCTATGCGGTTCCACACTTGCTTTGCAGTCAATTTGTGTTTGGAAGGGATGCCGCCCTAGAGACGGTCGCAAAACAAGATGAACTGATGAAAGTGGTTGGAAAATTTCAGTCCGATGATGCCGCAAATGTGGTCGGCAACTATGTCGGTAGTTGGACGTTGCCTGCACTTTACATCGATGCATTTGCGGATACGCATCCGGACACAGATCTGCAGGCTTCCCTATCTCCCAATCTAGACAAGGGCACAGTGGGCTTTCTTCGTCAAATTAACAGTCAGTGTTCATCAACGGGACGGAATGCATGTCTGGATAAGCGTTTCAATCCTACTCGCCGTGACGACGATCCAGCTGCATTCGCAAAAATGTATGCATCGGGTTTCGCGAACTTCATGCTTGGGTATTCTGAAAGGCTTCACTACATTCTAAAGTTAAATGAAGATCGTAAAGCGATCTATTTTACTTCTGCGCCGTTGGGGTCTGGCTCATCACCGCTTATGTTCACAGATGGATTTGTGATGTCCAAGCACTGTGCAGACCTTTGCAAAAATGCAGCCGTTCGGTTCGCCAACTTCATAGGTCGAAGCGACATTCAGGAACATCTATTGATGTCCCTCGATATTCCCGAAGATG
>JANPCE010000097.1:0-29305 GCA_031430795.1 Hyphomicrobiales bacterium | reverse complement strand
TGACCGAGTCCCTCTCCTCCGGAGAGGGTACGGCGAAGCCGGGGGAGAGGTCTCTTTGCCACATATGATTGCCCCGGTCACAACTGTTTCCCATTGCTTCGAACTTCAAAAAACCACTTTGCCCCTTCCAGCAGGTCGCATGGGTCGCTGATTTTCAATTTTTTCCATTCTTCTGCAAATGCGAGCAATCTTACATATCCATCGAGTTGTTCCTTAAAGTTTTTTTGACAGAGTGGCGCAATCAAACCGCAGGAATTTTCACATGCCCAGTCATCTCCATCGCTATTTCTCCAAGTTTGCAAGATCAGCGCTTTGCTTGGTCCGCAACGAAGACGGCACTGCCGCCGCGCTTTTTGGCATTGCCGCAATTCCCATGATGGCTGCCGCCGGACTTGCTGTTGACTACAACCGCGTTCTCGAAGCCAAGACCGCGATGCAAAGCATGGCGGACCGTGCTGCCCTGTTCGGTGCGGCGCTGGACGACACAAAAGCAAAAAAGCAGATCGCCGCTGAAAAATTTGCCTCCGACAATCCAGTGCAGATGGGCGGCCTCTCATACACCGCGCCAACGGCTGTTGCCGATGACATATCCGTTTCAGTGAGTTTCAGAGCCGAAATTGACACAACGCTTTTCGGTGTCATTGCGGTTTCCTCCCAAAGAGGAGCAAACGACAGCCCCGTCGGCAGCGTGGAGTTGCCGATCGACGCACGCGCCCGATATCAGAATGGCTCGGTTGCCGATGTATGCATTCTGGCCCTTGATCCGGCAGGCTCCAAGGCCATTGACCTTCGCGGCACGGGCGATGTCGTCGCGGAAAATTGCGGTGTGCACTCCGACTCCAATGCTTTTGATTCAATTTATGCCAATGGCAACGCGTTCCTTGGGGCAAACTTCATTCACGCTGTGGGCGGTGTGGAACAAGCCAGCACCAGCCAGGTCAACTTTTCCGTCGCACCGGAAGAAGGCCATGCTGTTTTCGGGGATCCATTTGCGGGCAACGCCCTTTGGGCCACTGTCAACAGCAGCAGCGGCTGCGGGACTTCAACGACAACTGACACCCCGAACGCCTCTGGCAACTCTCTCGCGACAGCAACCCAGTTCACGGGGTCAAAATACAGAAATATCTCAGTCGGCAGCAACAGGTTCGGCAAGCTGACGCAACCGGTTGTCTATGTGTTTGGCACGGTTGATGTCAAAGGCACTTTGAACACAAACACCACGGGTGCGACTATTGTGCTTTGCGGCGCAAACGCCAAGATTGCCATGGGTGCACAAGGTGCCATGAAGTTGCAGGCGCCAACAAATTCGCCAGCCACCCCATTCGCCGGCTTTGCCGTGATCGGCAATTACACGGCCACGAACGAGAGCACCCTGCGCGGCGGCGGCAGCACTGAGTTTATTGGCATCTGGTATACACCGTCCGGCTCAATCTCGATGGGCGGCACGACCGATTTCAACAACAACTCGAAGTATTTTCCAGTCGTTGCCAAGAAAGTTTACACATTCGGCACCGCAAATGTGAACATCAAAAACAATGCGGACTACTACGACTATGAAGAACGCAGTGAATTGCAGAAAGTTATAAAGCGGCTGATCTGGCTTTCTGACAACTGATCGGATCTTGCAACAATCCAAAGAACCGCGCAGGATTTCCGGCGCGGTTTTTGATTTGTCATGCGGCACAGTTTCCCATTGCGCCGCCCCTCAAAAAACCGCATTTTGGCGGCTGATTTGGGTATTCAGCCCTCAGGATTCTCGACACATGCGCCGCATCCATGCCCTCACAACTGTTTTGGCTTTTCTGTTTTTGGCCCAAACCCCTGACGCTTCGGCCCGCCAGTCTCTGGCCGGCAATTTCCTTGCGGGCCAATCCGCGCTGAACTTGCGCGACACCGAAGCCGCCACCGCGTTTCTGGAACGGGCCCGCCAGCTTGATCCAAACAATCCATCGCTGCTGGAACGGCTGTTCCTGACGGAACTTTCGAACGGACGCATGCCGCAAGCGGAAACGCTCGCGGCAGAAGTGATCGAGTTCAACAGCCAGCACCGCATGGCGCGGATGACGCTGGGCCTGAAGGAATTCGCCGGCCGCCGCTATGACGAGGCGCGCAATCATTTTGCTGAATCAGCTTACACGCCCGTGGGTGAATTGACGTCCGCACTGCTCTCCGCCTGGTCTTATGCCGGTGAGGGTTCGCTCAATGCCGCGCTCGCTGCACTCGACAAGCTGGATGGCAATGACAGTTTTGCCAATTTCAAATCCTTTCATGCGGCTTTGATTGCAGACTATCTCAAGTCTTCAATCCGTGCCGACGCAGCCTATAAGAAAGCCTATCAGGACGCAGGTTCAAGCCTCCGGGTGACGCAAGCCTATGCCAATTTCCTGCGCCGCAACAACCGCAGCCCGGAAGCCATCAAGGTCTACGACGAATTCCTGTCCGGCAGCGAGGGCAATGCCTTGATTGAAGCGGCCCGCGCCGACGCGGTCAAGGGCACGGTGCCGTCGCCTTTCATCAACACGCCGCAAGCGGGTGCTGGTGAAGCATTGTTCTCACTCTCCGCTGCCATGAACGACGATCAAAGCATCGACGTCGCTTTACTTTATGCGCAATTGGCTTTGGCCCACAGCGACGACAAGGCGGTCATGCTCACCATGTTGGGCGATGTGTTGAGCACGGCCCAGCGCCATGACGCCGCCAACGCCGCCTATGACAAGATCGACACCGCCTCGCCACTGCGCGCCCATGCAGAAACTGAAATTGCACTGAATTTACAACGCCTGGACAAGCGCGACGATGGCATTGCCCGCGTCAGGGAATTGTTGAAACGCGAGCCGGGAAACTATGAGGCCTGGCTGACGCTTGGCAATCTCTACCGCAACGGCGAAAAATACGCCGATGCCGTGACAGCCTATGATGAAGCTTTGAAAAACGTGGCCAAGTTGGAGCGCAAGCATTGGACCATCCTGTATTTCCGCGGCATCAGTTTTGAACGGTTGAAAAAGTGGCCGCAGTCAGAGGCGGATTTCCGCAAAGCCCTGGAACTTGTTCCCGAAGAAGCTTCGGTTCTCAACTATCTCGGCTATTCATTGATCGACTCAAACCAGAAACTCGATGAAGCCATCGCCATGGTGAAAAAGGCTGTGGAGCTTCGCCCCAATGACGGCTACATCGTCGACAGCCTGGGCTGGGCTTATTTCCAATTGCGTGATTTCGATGAAGCTGTAGTCCAGCTCGAACGCGCCGCGGATTTGAAAGCCGGAGACCCCATCATTGCCGAACATCTGGGCGACGCCTACTGGCGCGTCGGCCGCAGGCTCGAAGCCAATTTCCAGTGGCAACACGCCAAAGACAACAACCCGGAACCCGAAGACCTGAGGCGCATTGAAGGCAAATTGAGGGATGGATTGTCAGAGCTGCCACCGCTGCCCATGCCTGCGGCGAAGGATGCAACACAGCCCAGCAACGGCTGATGGAAACCAGGCTCAAGCACCCACCATCAACCGTCATGGCCCGCTTCATGCCTAAAAGATTCAAACATCTTTTTGTGACACAAGCACGATTGAAAATCGGCCTTTTCATTTCTTCACAAACGATTGTTTTAATTCATAATTCCGTCATCCCGGCGAAGGCCGGGACGAGGCGGACCTAGGGCGGCGCGCGCAAAAAGCCTGGTCCCGGCCTTCGCCGGGATGACGGTTTTTGTGGGAAAACCGGAGTTTTGCTCTTGCAAGAACATGATCAAAAAAGATGTGTGCATATAGTAGGCTTCATGCGGGCCATGACGGTTGAGGGGGATCGTCTCAAGTGCTGAAGGCCAGTGTTGAGGAATTTGCACCCGCGAAGGTAAACTTGGCATTGCATGTTTTGGGCCGTCGTGCGGATGGCTATCACGAGTTGGACTCCATCGTGGTATTTGCAGATGTTGGCGACACACTCACGTTCCGCGTCGCTGAAAAAACCAGCTTGGAAATCATTGGCCCTTGCGCGGGTGGCGTGCCTGCAACAGCGGACAATCTGGTGCTGCGCGCTTACCAACTTTTGTCAGAACACATGGCCTTGCCGCCGGTGGCAATGTCTCTGCACAAATTCCTGCCCGTTGCTTCCGGCATTGGTGGTGGATCAGCGGATGCCGCCGCAACGCTCCGTGGACTGATGAAAATGGCGGGCCGCGTGATTGCGGCGGACAGGTTGCAGAAAATAGCGCTTGCCTTGGGTGCCGATGTTCCCGTGTGCCTGCACGGCCAGGCCTGCCGCATGCAAGGTGTGGGTGAAGTGATCACACCGCTGGATCGTCTCCCTGCCCCGGCCATTGTGCTGGTGAACCCGCAATTGCCGTGCAGCACGGCGGGCGTGTTCAAAGCCATGGGACTTGTGCCGGGTTCCAAATGGAATACTCAACTTGATCCAGTGTCACCATCCAGCTGGCGCAATGACATGACGGATGCGGCAATCCTTGTGCAGCCCGCCATTGCAGGGGTCTTGCAGGTTTTGGTAGAAACGTGTCCGCAGTCTGCACGGCGCATGTCTGGCTCAGGTGCCACGTGTTTTGCGCTGTTTGATTCTATTGCGGAAGCAGAAGCAGCGGCGGCAGCGATTAAAACTTTACGGCCGCAATGGTGGGTAGAGGCCGCAACGCTGCGTTAGAAAGACCCCCTCAGCCCTTCAATGTGAACGCGATATGCAGAAATCCACGGCTTCATTCAGTGCCGCTTTCCACGGACCATCCGCAAATGTTGCCAGGCCATCCTTGGCGATCTGGCCGTAGTGGCGGGCGCGGTCCAGGGTTTCGGTCAATGCGCCGTGGCGGTCCAGCAGCTTTTGCGCGTAGATCAAATCATCGTTGGTCTGGTTGCCTTCTTCCAGCGTGCGCTTCCAGAAATTGCGCTCCTCTGTGCCGCCACGCCGGAATGCGAGTATCACTGGCAACGTGATCTTGCGTTCGCGGAAATCATCGCCGACACTTTTGCCAAGTGCCGCGCGGGTGCCAGAATAATCCAGCGCATCATCCACGAGTTGAAATGCAATGCCCAGATTGCGGCCATAGGACTCGAGCGCGTCTTCATCATTGCGCGGACGGTTGGAGATCACGGCACCGACACGCGCCGCTGCTGAAAACAGAGCCGCGGTTTTGGCCCCCACAACTTTCAAATATGAATCTTCCGTCGTGCCCGTGTCTTGTGACACCGCAAGCTGCAACACTTCGCCTTCAGCAATCGTGCAGGCCGCATCCGACAGAATGCGTAAACAATCCAGCGAACCCGTCTCCACCATCATCTTGAAGGCCTGGCCCAAAAGATAATCACCCACCAGCACCGAGGCCTGGTTGCCCCAGATCACCCGCGCCGCATCCTTGCCACGCCGCAAGTCACTTTCATCCACCACGTCATCATGCAGCAACGTCGCCGTGTGCATGAACTCCACCGCCATGGCGAGCTTCACGTGCTGAATGCCCTGGTAATCACAAAGCCTTGCGGCAGCGACAGTCAACATTGGGCGGATGCGCTTGCCCCCGGAGTTGATGAGGTGGCCCGCAAGCTGCGGGATCAGTTCCACATGGCTCTGGGCTTTTTCCATGATCAGGTCATTGATCAGCGCCATGTCTTGAGACGTGAGGTTGACCAACGCGTCGAGGCTGGGCTTGGGGCGCATGGATGCCGTGTCCACCGTGCCGTCCAAGCGGATGACTTTGCCCATGCTTCGCTCCTCTGAGTCCCTTTACTGTGTTTACCTTAGCCCGCCTGCCCTTGCCCAAAACGTGGCGCGTTGCCGCTGTGGCATTTGCTTGGTAACCAGTCATTCACCAAACTTCTTTAGCCTTGAAGAGATGCAATTGGCCTCTGACAGTTTTTCGCCTGCCCCAGCGGCACCTCCGGCCCAGCCTCAGGCAAGTGCCGGAAACGTGCCGCATTCCCTGACCGAGGACGCGTTCCTCGGCGGAAAGCTGCGCATTTTGCAGCCGGAAAAGGGCTACCGCGCCGGCATTGATGCCGTGTTTCTCGCCGCAACCATTCCCGTGCAACCCGGTGACGCCGTGTTTGAAGCCGGTATTGGTGCGGGCGTTGCAGCCCTTTGTGTTGCCACCCGCCAGCCCGCCGTCCACGTCACCGGCATCGAAGTCGCCGCCCGTTACGCCATGATGTGCGAGGAAAATGCCAAGCGCAACGGCTTCGCCCAGAACATCCGCGTCATTCACGCCGATGTGAAAGAGGCACTGCGCAAGGACCTGGCTTCCATGCCGGAACACGGCACCTTCGCCCACGCCTTTGCCAATCCGCCCTATTTCGAAGAGGGCAAGGTCACAGCTTCACCCAGCCTGCTGAAAGCCCAGGCCCACAGCTTCGGGCCTGACGACCTTGAACTCTGGATCAAGATCATGGGCGCCATGGTGGGTTTGCGCGGCACCGTCACCATGATCCACCGCGCTGAAACCCTCGGCAAAATCCTCAACGCCATGGACAGCAAATTCGGCGACATCCGCGTGGCACCACTCTACGCCCGCGAAGGCACCGCCGCCAGCCGCGTGGTGGTGCAAGGTGTGCGCGGCTCACGCGCCCCCATGCAGTTGCTGCCGGGATTGATTCTGCACGGCGCAGGCAATGAGTTCACGCCGGATGCAGATGCGGTGCTGCGCGAGGGCATGGCTTGGCGGTTGAGGTGAGGCTCAAAAAAGTAGCTAAAATTTAACATAGTTTTCCGCAAACCATTTAACACCTTCGCTGTAGGTTTGAGCCATGATGATTGCGCGAGGAAATGCAATGCGTTCGTTTATCTCCGACGTGGCCGGAAATGTCGCCTTGTTTACGGCCGTATCAGCAAGTGCAATGTTTGGCGCGGCTGGTTTGACCATCGCGATGGTGCAAGCCAACTACGAGAGCACCGCCATGCAAGCTGCACTTGATGCAGCAGTACTTTCCGCCACGGCACTTCCTTACGGAACCAGTGACGGGGATCGCATCTCCAATGCCGAAGCTGTGTTTGGCGCAAACGCCAGTTTCGCCAGCTTCGGGCCCAGTGATCCGACAGATGAATACAAAGTTGGCGAGGCGGTGGCACCGGTATTCACGGTCAGTGAAGCCCGCGTTGGCGGGACTGCAAAAATCAAAGTTGAGCCTGGATTGGGTTCCTTCCTTGGTTTCACCGACCTTGAAGTCACTGTTTTGGCCCAGGCAGAAAAGATAGACTCTGGCCAAGTCTGCGTGCTCGCACTCAATCCAGATACGCCCAATGGCATCGAAGTCTATGGCAACGCGCAGTTCAACGCGCATAATTGCGCGGCACAGGCCAATAGCGACGACGGTGAAGGGCTTAAGCAATACGGCAGCAAATCCAGCGCCACGGCCAGCATGTTCGGCGTTCAAGGCGGGTATGATGGCGAAAACTTCTCGCCCCAACCCATGACCGGAATTCAGCCAACCAAGGACCCCTACGCCAACCTGCCGGTGCCGGCCGCCGGCCCATGCCTGAATGTGGCTGCCCGGCTGCAAAGCGACTCTTTCACGCTTCATCCGGGAACCTACTGCGGCGGCATCAATATAAAAGCAGGCGCACAAGTCCAGCTCGAGCCTGGCATTTACATCATCAAGGACGGCCAGCTGTCAATCAACTCCGGTGCGGTGGTGACAGGCACCGAAGTGATGTTTGCCTTTGTTGGCGCAAATTCTTATCTTCATATGCTGTCACAGGCAGAGTTGACCGTGACATCGCCCATCTCCGGCACCTACAAGAACATGCAGTTCATGTCAGACCGCGATCTGTCCAATTCCAAGTTCAACGCGGAATGGATGACAGTCATGGGGGGCGCAAAACTTGAGTACGACGGTGTGATGTACCTGCCCGAACAACAAATTTGGGTGAGTGGCAGCAATCACGACACCATCATCAAGGGATATTCGCCGACGATGATCATGGTCGCCGACAAGATTTGGTCGCAGGGCAACGCCGTGTTCGACCTTTATCTTGAGGACAGGCGTGGCATTGGCGCAGTCGCGGGTGCCACGTCATTTTCATATGGATCCCGGCTGGTGCAATAGGGTCGCAATCACGGCCAAGGCAACACGCTCACCCCCAACGCAGACATAATGTCGCGCATGGGGATGGCGTGGTAGTTGCGGTGAATATCGAATTAGACTTCATCCAAGAAGGCAGAGTGGACATACCCTGTGTCCGTTGGTTGTCCCGCCGCGTTCAGCACGTTGACGTTCATCCACTTGCCCGACATTCCCAACGGTTCGACGATGGTGTTTACCGGAAGCAGTTTCAAGACTTTCGCGTTTGATGCGGGTGCGTCACGCAAATTCAGTCCTGCCGCTGCTGTTACTTTGTAGTCGTTGGAATCATCTGAACTGAGAGTTCCAAAAACTCTGTTGTTGAACTGGACTTTGTCGAATGCCGGACCTGGATCCCATTTTCGGCCTTTTGAGATATCGTCATGGCCAATTATCTCATTGATGCCATATTGGGTCACCAGCGCCTGCACAATACCAACTGCCGCATCGATCTGTTTTGCCGGGTATGCCTCCCAACCGATGTCGCCACCAGGTTTTCCGGGAGGATTTCCATTCACATGTTCTGCCAAAATGAAATTGCTGACTTTGGTTCCAGTATGGCTTTCCCAGCCGCTGCCCTTTTTGTTCAGATAGCCCCAATTCGCCATCTCGATACCAATGGAGCGACGGTTCAATCCGGTCACACCTTTCCACTTGGACTTCCCTGCATGCCACGACACCACATTGAGATCGACACACTGGATAACGCTTCCATCACGATCAATGACGATTTGCGCGGAAGAACCTGGGTTTGAGGGGTCCTTGAACCAGTTTGCACTGGACGCCGCTGACGCTCCATACGTAAAGTGCATGACGACAATCTTGGGCGTGGTTGCAAACACACCGCTGCTGAAAGAAGATTTAACGTATTTTACTGCAGTGCCATTTTGCAGAAGTTTGTGGCTTTTGACTGAAAAACTCATTTGCGCCTCGCTATTGCTGTTTGCTAAGGTTTGAAACGCAGCTGAAATCATGAAGGGCAGGACGCACGGACATGCAGCCGAAGTCGAAAAACACAAGTTTTCTTTTCGTTGGCTCCCTCGCAATTATGTGCATTTTTGCACCAGCGAGTCAAGCACTGGCGGGAGACAAAGCACTTCTGGTTGAAATTGGATTCAACAACGACGCAAGTCTTTACGCCTTCGCACAGTATGGCATACAGGATGGCTCAGGCTTTCCCTATGCCGATCTCGTTGTCATCGACGCAAAATCCGACAGCTACGTGACCGACATCACCCAGAATGTGGTGATCACTTCAGAACAGGATTCCGGTGATGCGGCTTGGGAACAGCTACGCTCTTCGGCCTTTGGAAAATTGCAAGCGCGCGGTTTCAGCCCGGAAGCTGTCAACCGCGCCGCGACCATCAATCTCAAACCCTCGGCAACAGCAGAACGCGATATCATGCCCGGCGTCAAAGCCAACGCATCAACAATCTCCTTCCCACTGGCAGGCTCTGTGGATTGCGCCAGCTTTGGTGCGAGTTCAAACGGGCAAGCAACAGAAATCAGAATCAATAATGTCTCTGTTGCAGCATCCGTCGACAGCCGCGTTCCAAAATCCCGGGGATGCCCTCAATACTATGGCATCGCAAAAATTGATTCCAAAACTGTCCGACCGGGTGTCGTGGCGGTGGCTGCGGTGCTGCAATTTGACAAACACGGATTTGAGGGGCCAGACACGCGTTACATGGCCATCGTCCGGCACGTTTCTGTGCCACAATGAGTACCATGCAATAACAAAGAGCAACCGATGCCCCTCATGCACGTCAACGCCGCCGCCTTGAACATCCGTTCAGCGCCCAACATGACTTCGCAAAACATTGTTGCCACGTTGCCTTTTGGGCATGCAGTGCAAACCACAGGCGAGCATGATTTGAAGCGTTGGATTCCAATGGAGGCCACACTCAATGGGGCGCGCTACAAAGGCTATGTAAATGTGGGATATCTGCGGAAGCCCTTGTCTGAAGCAAAGGAGGTTTTGTTGGCGCATGCCGCCAATGAAACGGGTTTTGCCATTCCAACGGGTGGTACAACCTTCATCAGTGTAAATCCGGCTGATGCCAAGCCGGCAATCGCCGACGTGATTTGTGCGAGCGGTCATGACCTTGTCGTCGCCCGTGGCCTGACACAAGTTTGGACGCTGACGAGCGAGCGCAGGATCGTCAAGTATCCGCTTCTTGAAGATGGCAAGCTCGATGATCCCAAGGGCATCGTGAAAGCCGTGTTGTGCCACCAAAGCTGACCTCCAGCTTGCATTTCCCCGCCTCCACCCCCATCTCTCCCCCCATGCGCCGCTTTTTCCTGAAATTCCTTCCGCCGTCCTGGCGCAAGAAAACACCTCTTATCCACATCGTCCGCCTTGAGGGCGCCATCATGCCTGGAAAATCCATGCGTGGGGGCAATCTCAACCTCGAAACGTTGGAGCCTGTTCTGGCCAAGGCCTTTCGCAAAGGTGTTGCGGCGGTGGTGTTGGAAATCAACTGCCCCGGTGGCTCGCCTGTGCAGTCGGCACTGATTGCATCGCGCATCCGCAAACTTTCAGCTGAACACAAGGTTCCCGTTTATGCCTTTTGCGAAGATGTCGCGGCGTCGGGTGGCTATTGGCTGGCTTGTGCTGGCGACGAAATTTATGCCGATGAGAATTCCATTGTCGGATCGATTGGGGTGATTTCCATGGGCTTTGGCTTTCCCAAGGCGCTCCAAAAACATGGCATTGAACGCCGCGTCTACACCGCTGGTGAAAGCAAGAGCACCAATGATCCGTTCCAGCCGGAAAAGCCTGAGGACGTGAAAAAACTGAAAGCTTTACTCAGCGAAATGCATGAGAGCTTCAAGGCCAATGTGCGCGAACGCCGCGTCGGCAAGTTGAAAGCGCCAGAAAAAGAACTGTTCAATGGGGCCTTCTGGACGGGTGCCACGGCCCATCAAAAAGGCCTCGTCGACGGCATCGGCCATATGCGCGCCATCATGTCGGCCAAATTTGGTGAGAAAGCCCAGTTCAAGAAAATCCCCTTGCAGCAGGGCTGGGGCCTGCGCAGGCTTGGTCTTGGCCAAACCACTGATTTGCCGGGGGCTGCATTGGAGGCGATAGAGACCCGTTCTCTCTGGCAGCGTTTTGGGCTATAGTACGGTCACGGAGAAGACCATGACGTTCGTGCGCAAGATCATGATGGCCGGTGCAACCATGCTGCTCGGTTACGCTATGAAGAAACTGATGGGCAGGCTGGAGGCGCAAGCCAAGAGCATGCAAGACCAAGCCGAAAAAGCCCGCGACCAAGCTGAAAACGCCAGGGACCCAAAAGAGTTCAAACAGCTGAAACAAGACCCGCAGACGGGGGTTTATTACGCTGAGGATTGAGACGGGTGGCTGACAGCGCCTCAAAACTGTGGTAAGGATTGTGGATGGATCGAGATTTCGTTGAAAGACCTCCTGTTCCAGCTTCCCCAGTCCCGCAAGGGTTCAAGCTGTCGATTGCTGAGTCCGCCGCGATTGCCAGCGTCGAAGGCATTGTGATGACCCAAGACATGTTCGACTTGTTCGACCGCTTCGACCGCGAAGGACTTTCTGACGCTCAGCGCCGCGCAGAGATCATGAGGCTTTACGGCATTGCCGCTGGTTGAGCCATACCAATGTATGGGACGACGAAAGACCCATATTGTTATGCAGACACGAATGTACTCATCAACAAGGCTGGCCTCAAAGAACCGTCACGATTGACCAGATTTGAGGTCATGGCCGTGGCTCAAAGAGCCGCAGAAAAATTGCCAGAAGGCAAATTTGATACGGCCCATTTCAAGTCCATTCACTTTCACCTTTTTCAAGATGTTTATGACTGGGCCGGAAAAGCAAGAACCATACGCATTGCGAAGGGCAATAGCATGTTCTGCTTTCCAGAAAACATTGAAGCGGAACTATCTCGAGCCTTAAACTGGTTGAAGCAGCAACGGTTGCTCAAGGGGCAAACACGGCAGGGATTTGCCGCAGGCACTGCCCATGTGTTGGCAGAAATCAACGCCGTCCACACATTCCGCGAAGGCAATGGCAGAACACAACTCAGTTTTCTGGCGCTGCTGGCTGAGCAGGCCTCCCACCCCACTGACTTGCTTGCAATCAAACCCAAACACTTTATCACTGCCATGATAGCGAGCTTCAATGGTGATGAAACACTGCTTGAAAACCAAATTTTCGCACTTGCATCCGCCGGAGCAATTGTCACATGACCAAATCCACCGACCACTGGATCGCCGATGTCTACAACGCCAGGGACCGCGCCAGCCTTGAAAAGCTCTATGACAACTGGGCCGACACTTTCGACGCGGACTTGATCGGCACAGGCTATCTCCACACTTCTGTCATCACCGGCCTTGTCTGCCGCCATGTCAAACGCAAGGACGCGGCCATATTGGATGCAGGCGTCGGCACCGGCGGCTCCGGAGCAGTGCTCAACCTTCTCGGCTTCAACAATCTCACCGGCATCGACATGTCAGCCGGCATGTTGGGCAAGGCTGCGGCACGACAATGTTACGTTAACCTCCGAAAAGCTGTTCTCGGTGAAAAACTGGATTTCCTTGACCACAGCTTTGACGCCATCATCTCCACCGGCACCTTCACTCAGGGCCATGGACCGGCTTCCGCATTCGACGAATTGACCCGCATCCTTGAAAAAGGCGCTGTATTGATCTTCACCGTCGGCACCGTTGTCTGGGAAGAACAGGGGTTTAAATCCAGGCTGGAACAACTGGTGCGCGAAGGCCGCCTGACACACCTCGAATCCACCCCCATCTACCGCCCCATGCCCTACTCTGTTTCAGAAAGCGGCTTCACCACCCGTGCGCATGTCTACCAAAGAACGAATTAAAGTGATGGCCAACCCTCTTGCATAACCCATCCAAGGTATGGTGAAATTCAGTTTCTACGTCTCACGGCGAAAGCCAAGGGACGCTTAACCGAGGGCAAACTAAAATGAAGTCTAAACTCAAATCTGCTATGGCCGCATTGGCCATGGCTTTCTCCGCCACGCCAGCGCTCGCTGCTGGCGAACTGCAACTCTATAACTGGGGCGACTATACCAGCCCTGAAATGATCAAAAAATTCGAGGAAAAATATGACATCAAGGTGACGATCACCGACTTTGACTCAAACGACACTGCCATCTCCAAGGTCCGCGCAGGTGGCCATGGTTTTGACGTTGTGATTCCATCCGCCAACTACGTGCCGATCTGGATCGAAGAAGATCTGCTGTTGGAAACCAATCCAAACCAGATGGAAAATTACAAGAATATTGCGGCGGAGTGGAAAAGCGTCCCCTATGATCTCGGCCACAAATATTCTGTGCCTTGGCTCTGGGGCACCACGGGTGTGGCCGCCAACTCCAAGGTCTATGGCGGCGACCTCAACACCGCCTCCCTTGTTTTCGATCCACCGAAGGAATTGGAAGGCAAGATTCTTGTCGTGCCTGAAATGAACGACGTGTTGGCTCTCGCCATCATGTACAAGGGCGGCAAAACCTGCACTGGCGACAAGAAGTTGCTGAAAGAAGTGCGCGACATGCTGCTTGCCGCAAAACCAAAGTGGCTTGCCATGGAATTCAACTCTGTCGAAAAATTCGTGAAGGGCGACTACTCCGCCAGCCTCGAATGGAATGGCGGCGTGTTCCGTTCGCGGCTGCAGAACCCGGACATCAAGTACGGTTATCCCAAGGAAGGTTTTGTTCTCTGGATGGACAACGCCGTGGTGTTGAAAGACGCCAAGAACGTTGAAAACGCCAAGCTGTTCCAGAACTTCCTGATGACGCCGGAAGCCGCAGGCCTCAACTCCACCTTCGCCCGCTATGCCAATGGCATTACAGGTTCTGAGGCCTTCATGCCGGAAGACATGAAGACGGCACCTGAAATCGTCATCCCAGCGGAACTCAAAGACAAAGGTCAGTTCATCCTCGCCTGCCCACCGGATGTCGCGGAACTCTACACCGCCATCTGGACGGACGTGATGAATTAAGGTCTGAACCACACTGAAGGTCGTCATCCTCCGCTTCATGCGGGGGACCCATGGGTGGCCCGCATGAAGCGGGCCATGACGATTTTGGGGCGTGTGAAACCAAACTTGACCAACCATGGCCCGCCACCTATTCCGGGCCATGGCTTTATCTCCCACCACGTCGTTCCAGGACCTGATCCTTACCCTGCACCAGTACTGGGCAGCGCAGGCTTGCGTCATTCTCCAGCCTTATGACATGGAAGTGGGAGCCGGCACTTTTCACCCCGCCACAACGCTTCGCTCCATCGGGCCAAACCACTGGCGCGCTGCATACGTGCAGCCCTCGCGCCGCCCCAAGGATGGCCGCTATGGCGAGAACCCCAACCGGCTTCAGCACTATTATCAATACCAGGTGATCATGAAGCCAAGCCCACCGAACTTGCAGGAGTTGTACTTGGGCTCCCTCGAAGCCATCGGCATTGATCCCACACTGCATGATCTCCGCTTCGTCGAAGACGATTGGGAAAGCCCAACCCTCGGCGCCTGGGGCCTCGGCTGGGAAGTCTGGTGCGACGGCATGGAAGTCTCGCAGTTCACGTATTTTCAGCAAGTGGGCGGCATGGATTGTGCGCCCGTCTCCGGCGAACTCACTTACGGCCTTGAGCGGCTCGCCATGTATGTGCAGAACGTCGACAACGTCTATGATTTGAATTTCAACGGACGCGCCACAGGCGACGGCCGCATCTCTTACGGCGATGTCTTCCTGCAAGCCGAACAGGAATTCTCCCGCTACAATTTTGAAGAAGCCGACACCGAAATTTTGCTCACCCGCTTCACCCAATGCGAAAAGGAATGCCAATCCCTGCTCGCAAAGAGCGTGGATGGCAACAAACCCACATTGGCCCTGCCTGCCTATGATCAGTGCATCAAGGCCTCACACACGTTTAATCTGTTGGACGCACGCGGCGTCATCTCCGTCACCGAACGCGCCAACTACATCGCCAGGGTCCGCGAACTCGCGAAAACCTGTTGCGAGGCGTGGAGCCACAGCAAGGGAGGAAAAGCAGCATGACCAAAGCCAACATTGCAGGCCGCGAACCCATCGCCGTCAAAGTCGAATCTGGAAAAGACTATTGGTGGTGCGCTTGCGGCCTCTCCAAATCCCAACCCTTCTGCGACGGCAGCCACAAGGCGCAGGGCGTGTTCAACCCCGTGCAGTGGACCGCGCCCAAAGACCAAACCAAATATTTCTGCGCCTGCAAGCAAACGGGGAATGCGCCCTTCTGTGATGGTACGCACGGGACAGTATGACGTGGCACTCACCCCTCACCCTCCCATTGCTACGCAATGGGCCCCACCCTCTCACCCGCTTTGTGGGGAGAGGGAAACGCCTTCTCCCCGCAAAGCGGGCGAGAAGGAGGGGACCCGTGCGCGAAGCGCATGGGGAGGATGAGGGGCAAGTCCCATGCGAGGCCCAGATGAAAAAACCACAAACCGCGCCCGTCAACTCCGCCGCAATGCGACAGCAGCAGAATCCAAACTGTGGCAGCACCTCAAATCCCGCCAACTTGACGGCCACAAGTTCAATCGCCAAGAGCCCATCGGGCCATACTTCGCAGACTTCGCCTGCCGCAAATCCAAACTTGTCGTCGAGATCGATGGCGAGACACACGAAACTGCAGACGAACGTGCCTATGATGAACGACGCACAGCATTCATGGCGACCTTGGGATACCGCGTCATTCGCTTCCGTAATGAAGACATCTTCGGCGATCTTGGACCAGTCTTTGATGAAATCCGAAAACACCTCAACTGACTTCCCCCTCATCCTCCCCGGCTGCGCCGGGTCCCCTCCTTCTCGCCACCTACGCGGGGAGCAGGGCTTTTCCCTCTCCCCGCGTAGCGGGCGAGAGGGTGGGGCCCATTGCGCAGCAAAGGGAGGGTGAGGGGTAAGTCAACCAACCAAAAAAGAACCCCATGCCCCACCTCCTCCTCGAACTGTTCTCCGAAGAAATCCCCGCCCGCATGCAAGCCAAGGCGGCGGATGATTTGCGTGTCCTTGTCACCAGTGGTTTGGTCAACGTCGGCCTCACCTATGAGGGTGCGCAAGTTCACGCAACACCGCGCCGTTTGGTGCTGGCCATTGATGGCCTCAATGTGAAAGCGCAAGACACCCGTGAAGAACGCAAGGGACCAAAGGTGGATGCACCACAAGCGGCCATTGATGGCTTCTTGCGCTCGACGGGATTGACGATTCATCAACTGACAAAACAGGACGACAAGAAGGGTGCCTTCTATCTCGCTGTGATCAGCAAGGCTGGCCGCGCCGCAACGGACGTCATCGCTGAATTGGTACCCAACATCATCCGCAGTTTCCCCTGGCCCAAGTCCATGCGCTGGGGCACGGGCTCCTTGAAATGGGTGCGCCCGCTGCATTCCATCCTCTGCACCTTTGATGGCGAAGTGGTGCCTTTCGATGTCGATGGCATCGTTTCCGGCAACACCACCCACGGCCACCGCTTCATGGCCCCTGCCGAAATCAAGGCGCGCCGCTTTGAGGATTATGACGACGCCCTGCGCAAGGCCCACGTCATCGTGGACGCCACAGCCCGCGCCGAAACCATCCGCGCCGAAGCCAAGAACCTGTCCTTCGCCCAAGGCCTCTCGATGATCGAGGATGAGGCGCTGCTGAAAGAAGTCGCAGGCCTCGTTGAATGGCCCGTGGTGTTGATGGGCGAGTTTGACGCGAGTTATCTCAGCGTCCCTCCCGAAGTCATCATCACCACCATCAAGAACAACCAGAAATGCTTCTGCCTGAAAAAGGCGGATGGCACGTTGGCCAATAAATATCTTTTGGTCGCCAATTCCGTGGCGCGTGATGGCGGCGCCGAAATCATCCGTGGCAACAACAAGGTCATCGCCGCACGTTTGAGCGACGCCAAATTCTTCTGGGACCAGGATCGCAAGGTGAAACTGGAAGACCAGTTGCCGAAACTCGACTCGATCACATTCCACGCCAAACTCGGGACACAAGGCGAGCGCGTCAAACGCATCGAAGCCCTCGCAGGTGAAATCGCCAAAACCATCGGCGGAGATGTCGAGAAAGCCAAGCTCGCCGCGCGTCTGTGCAAAGCTGACCTCCTGACAGGCATGGTTGGCGAATTCCCCGAACTCCAAGGCCTGATGGGCCGCTATTACGCCCTCGACCAAGGCCATGATGCCGAAGTCGCCGACGCCATGAGCGACCACTACAAGCCGCAGGGGCCATCGGATTCGGTCCCGGTGTCAAAGATTGGTCAAGCGGTGGCGCTGGCAGATAAGCTAGACACTCTTGTTGGATTCTGGTCGATTGATGAAAAGCCAACGGGGTCAAAAGACCCCTACGCTCTCCGTCGCGCTGCTCTCGGTGTGATCCGTATTATTCTCGAAAATAATCTCCGTGTACCGATGGATAAAGGTGGCGACCTCCTCTCCTTCTTCGCCGACCGCCTGAAAGTCTACCTCAAGGACAAGGGCGCACGTCACGATCTCATCGATGCGGTCTTTGCCCTTGGCAATCAGGATGATCTCCTGATGATCGTCAAACGCGTCGAAGCCCTGTCCAAGCTTCTGGAAACCGACGACGGCAAAAACCTGCTTGCAGGTGTGAAGCGCGCCGCCAATATTTTGAAGATCGAAGAGAAGAAAGATGGCATCACCTATTCTGGCGATGTGGATTCTTCCCTCCTCATCAAGGGCGAAGAAAAAACTTTGCACCAGGCCATCAACGCCGCTGCGGCTTTGGCCCGCAAGGCCGTGGAAGCCGAAGACTTCGAAGCCGCCATGAAAGCCATTGCCAAACTGCGCCTGCCCGTCGATGCCTTCTTCGAGCAAGTGACGGTCAACGACAAAGACCCCAACTTCCGCGTCAACCGCTTGCGGCTGCTGAACCGCATCCGGGACGCGACGGCGGAGGTGGCGGATTTCTCGAAGATCGAGGGCTGACTCACCCCTCATCCTCCCCACGCGCCTTTGGCGACGTGGGTCCCCTCCTTCTCGCCCGCTGCGCGGGGAGAAGGCGTCTTTCCCTCTCCCCGCGCAGCGGGCGAGAGGGTGGGGCCCATCGGAGCGCAGCGGAGATGGGAGGGTGAGGGGTAAGTGAAAATCGTTCTTGCATAGTTCTTGTTTTCTCGCTATGTTCCATCCATGACCACCCTCATGGACATGCGCCAATCCTCTGGCATCGGCCTCACCTCTCTCCCCCAGCTGGAGCGGGGCCGGGGTGCGCGTTCCAACCCGCAACACCGCTACACGCAGGAAGCGCGCACCTATCTCGACGACGGCTGGGAATCGCTGGCCGATCTGCCACCCCTCAAAACCGAACTCTTCGTCGAGCGCCCCAAAACCATTATCACCCGCAACGACTCGCCGGATATTTCCTTCGACCGTTCCATCAACCCCTATCGCGGCTGCGAACATGGCTGCACCTATTGCTACGCCCGCCCCGCCCACGCCTACATGGGCCTGTCGCCGGGCCTCGATTTCGAATCCAAACTTTTCATCAAGCCGAACGCGGCGGCTCTGCTCCGGCAGGAATTGACCGCGCCCAATTACACCGCGAAAACCATTGCACTCGGTGCCAACACCGACTGCTACCAGCCTATCGAACGCCAGCAGCGCATCACGCGTTCAGTGCTCGAAGTCTTGAACGAGTTTTCTCACCCCGTCGGCGTGGTGACCAAATCTGCGCTGGTGACGCGTGACATCGACATATTGTCAGACCTCGCCTCACGCGGCCTCACCAAGGTCGCCCTCTCCATCAATTCACTGGATGGTAAATTGGCCCGCCACATGGAACCCCGCGCCGCAACACCTGCCAAACGTCTCGCCACCATCGAAGCCTTGACACGCGCCGGCATCCCCACCGTCGTCATGATCGGCCCCGTCATCCCCGGCCTCAACGAGCACGAGATCGAAAACATTCTGAAATCGGCGCGCTCAGCCGGAGCAACAGAAGCCGGCTACACCATGCTGCGCCTGCCCCACGAGGTGAAAGGCATCTTCAAGGACTGGCTTGAAAAGCAATACCCGGACCGTTTCGCCAAGGTTATGTCGCAAATCAAAGAGGTGCGCGGCGGCAAGGAAACCTCGCCCCACTTCGGCGAACGCATGACCGGCACCGGCCCCACAGCCTGGCTCATCGGCCGCAGATTTCAGTTGGCCTGCGAAAAGCTCGGCCTCAACAAAACCCGCCTGAAGCTGCGCGCCGATTTGTTCGAACGCCCACCGCAGGCGGGTGAGCAGATGAAACTCTTTTGAAGCTTCTCCCTTGCGCGAAGCGTGAGGGAGTACCCCGAAGGGGGGAGGGAGTGTGTCCACTTGGGCACCATGCCAAGCGGAAACACTCCCTCCCGGCTTCGCCGTACTCCCTCATCGCTTCGCGACAAGGGAGAAAGCTCAACGCTCTTCTCTCCACCCCGACCAAGAATAAATCGCCAGCGCCACCCAGATCAGCACAAACGAAATCAGCTTCCAGAAATCCAGCGGTTCCTTAAACATGAACACTGCCGTCAAAAACACGAGGGACGGCGAAATATATTGCAACATGCCCGCCGTCGAATAGGGAATCCGCTTCAACGCCGCCGCAAAAAACACCAGCGCCCCCGTCGTCAACACGCCACACCCCATCAACATCAGCGTGTCAAACAATGTGCCGCCAAACTTGGCCTCACCCGTTTGAAACATCCAGACATTATAGGCCAACAGTGGCCCCGCAATCAGCAGTACCTCGACCATAAACCCTTGCGTCGATCCCACCGGAACCATCTTCCGCAGCAGACCATACAGACAGAAACTGCCACCCAACATCAAACCCAGCCACGGAAACACCCCCGTCGCCACCGTCTGCACAATCACCGCAACACCGGCCAACGCAATGGCCACGAATTGCGTTGGCTTGAAGCGTTCACCCAAAAAGAAATACCCCGCCACCACATTCAAAAGCGGGTTGATGTAATAACCAAGGCTCGACTCCATCGCCCGTCCCACTTCAATGGACCAGACATAAAAACCCCAATTGAACACGATGATGAAGCCCGTAAGGGCAAGAATCGCGAGATGCCTCGGATTGCGAAACACACGGCCCACATCCGTCCATTGCCCCAGCACCCAGATGATGATCACCGCAATCGGCAGCGACCAAAGCCCGCGGTTGACGGCGATTTCAGGCGCGGAAATATGCGTGATCAAGCCGAAGTAAGGCGCCATCCCACCCCAGAACAAGTGGGCGATGACGCAGAAAAGAACGCCCTTGTGCGTGGCTGACAATGAATTGACGTGGTTGATCATGACGGCCTGTTAGACGGCTTTATGCGCCGCGCAAACACATGCGCCCCACATGGCTGCTATGCCGCAACCCCGTCCCGCACCAGCTTGAACACAATCGCATCCAGCAACGCCTGAAAGGACGCCTCAACAATGTTGGGCGAAACCCCCACTGTGAACCAGCGCTCACCGCGCGCGTCACGGCTCTCAATCAAAACCCGCGTCGTTGCCCCCGTGCCGCCATTGAGGATACGCACCTTGAAATCAACAAGCTCCATGTCAGAGATATGCTTCTGGAATTTGCCAAGGTCCTTGCGCAGCGCCACATCCAGCGCATTCACCGGACCATTGCCCTCGCCCGCGTTGAGGAACACGTCATCCCCAACTTTGACTTTGACCACCGCCTCCGTGTGGATCACGTCATTGAAACGCTCAACACTGGTGCGGAACGACAGCACATCAAAATAATGCGGCACCCCACCCAGTGTCCGCCGCGCCAGCAATTCAAACGAAGCATCAGCCCCATCATAGGCATAGCCGATGGCCTCGCGCTCCTTCACTTCACGCAACAAAACGTCCAAGCGCGCATCGTCCTTGGCGACGCCCAAACCAATACGTTGCAATTCCGCAATCAGGTTGGATTTTCCGGCCTGATCCGAAACCAATATCCGTCGCCGATTGCCCACAGTCTCCGGCGGCACATGCTCATAGGTCTCCGGCTCTTTTGCCAACGCCGAAGCATGAATGCCAGCCTTCGTCGCAAATGCACTTTTTCCAACATAAGGCGCTTGCGCATAGGGCGAACGATTCAACATTTCGTCAAACCCGCGCGAAACCGTGGTGAGTTCCAGCAACGCATCCGCATCAACGCCCGTTTCGAACCGCGAGGTGTAATGCGGCTTCACACCCAGCGTGCCAATCAACGTCACCAGATTGGCATTGCCGCAACGCTCGCCAATGCCATTCAGCGTGCCCTGAACATGCCGCGCACCCGCATCCACAGCGGCAAGTGAATTCGCCACTGCCTGCTCCGTGTCATTATGCGCGTGAATGCCAAGATGGTCCCCCGGCACGATATTCGTCATTGTACGGACGATATCGGAAATCTCAGATGGCATGGTGCCACCATTGGTGTCACACAACACCACCCAGCGCGCACCCGATTCATAGGCCGTCTTGGCACAGGCAATCGCATAGTCAGCATTCGCCTTGTAACCATCAAAGAAATGCTCGCAATCCACCAACACCTCTTTGCCGTGAGCCTTCGCCGCCGCCACAGACTCTCTGATCGACTCGAGGTTCTCTTCATTCGTGCACCCCAGCGCCACCCGCACGTGATAGTCCCAGGCCTTCGCCACAAAACAAATGGCGGACGACTTTGCCTGCAACAACGCCTGCAACCCCGGATCATTGGCAGCAGACCGCCCCGCCCGCTTCGTCATTCCAAACGCCGTGAACGTGGCCTTGGTTTTGCGTTCCGAGCCAAACAAAGCCGTATCCGTGGGGTTCCCCCCCGGAAACCCACCCTCAATGTAATCCACGCCCAACTTGTCGAGCATGGACATCACCAGCAACTTGTCCTCCAAAGAAAAATCCACGCCAGGCGTCTGCTGTCCGTCTCGCAAAGTCGTATCAAACAAATAAATTCGTTCCTTCATCATCACATCCCCCCTTCCCTCTCCCCTTGCGGGAGAGGGTGCCGCGCAGCGGCGGGAGAGGGGAGTCTCAAAGCCTCCAAAATCGTCAACAACGCCCCATCCATATCCGTCAAAACACCCACATTCCAAAGCCGAACCATCTCAAACCCCTGCCCCTTAAGCCAAGCATCACGGACAACATCATGCACCGACGCGTCATGCTGCGATCCATCCACCTCAACAATCACGCGGTGCGACAGGCAAACAAAATCCACGATGTAACGCCCAATCGCCACCTGCCGTCGAAACTTGAAATCCTCAAACCGCCGCGCCCGAAGCTCTTGCCAGAGCAACGTCTCAGCATCCGTCATCTCATGCCGCAGCCGCTTCGCCTGCACCTTGGCAAAGTCCTCCGGAGAAAGACCCCTCTCCCGCCCCTGCGGGGCACCCTCCCCCGCAAGGGGGGAGGGCTGACTGCGGCGCCTTTGTTGCTGCTCTTTCGCCAACTCAGGCAAAGATCTTATTTTCTTCCCTTCCCTCTCCCCTTGCGGGAGAGGGTGCCCCAAAGGGGCGGGAGAGGGGTGTCTGTCCGTCATCGCTTCACCTCCCACGCCGTCTTCAACTCACCCGTCACCGGATCTTTCGAGTCCTTGATCTGAATCCCCATGCCAAGCAGTTCATCACGGATGCGGTCACTCTCAGCAAAATTCTTGACTCTACGGGCTTCGAGGCGGGCAGAAATTAAGTCTGCCACCACAGTATTCCCCTCCACACTTGAGGCAAAAATTCGCCGCGTGAAACCAAGAAGTTCAAGACTGGAACGCAGAGATACTGCATCTCCACTCTTGGCAACCGCATGCATGCGGGTAATCGCGCCGTGTGTGTTGACGTCATCGCAGAGCGCAGTGACGAATTCCTCGTCTGGCAGACGCGGTTCTGCATCACCCACTTGGTTTTGCCACGCCGATAGTATCGAATTACTTTCTGTCATTGCTCCAACTGTCCAATCAATCGGCTGACGATAGTGTGTCCTCAACATGTTGAACCGCGCAACTTCGCCCGGCCAATCTTTCAACACATCCGCAATCGTCGTGAAATTCCCTACACTCTTGGACATCTTCTGCCCTTCAACCTGCAGAAACCCATTATGCATCCAGTAATTCGCCATCACCTTTGAACCATGCGCACATCTCGACTGCGCAATCTCATTCTCATGATGGGGGAAAATCAAATCCAGTCCGCCACCATGAATGTCAAACACCTCGCCCAGATGATGCTTGCTCATGACCGAGCATTCGATATGCCAGCCCGGCCGGCCCCGGCCCCACGGTGACTCCCAGCCCGGCTCATCCGCGTCCGACAATTTCCACAACACAAAATCCGCAGGGTTCTTTTTGTGCGCATCCACCGCCACCCGCGCACCCGCCTGCTGCTCGTCCAGCTTGCGCTGCGACAGCCGCCCGTAGTCTTTCATCGATCCCACATCAAACAACACCTCGCCATTGGCCACATAAGCGTGGCCGCGTGTGATCAGTGTACGGATCATTTCAACCATGCCCGCGATATGCTCCGTGGCACGGGGTTGAAAACTGGGCGGAAGGCAGCCCAATGCCGCCGTATCCTTCTGATACTGCTCATACGTCGTCTCCGTCACCCGACGGATCGCGTCATTCAGTTCAACCCCCGGATAGTCTCGCAAGGCCCGTGCGTTGATCTTGTCATCCACATCCGTGATGTTGCGTACGTAAGTCACGTGGCTCCCCCCATAAAGATGCCGCAACAGCCGGAACATCACATCAAACACAATGGCGGGCCGCGCGTTGCCGATATGGGCGAAGTCATAAACCGTCGGCCCGCACACATACATGCGCACGTTCTTGGGGTCCAAGGGCTTGAACTCTTCCTTGGTCCGGGTCAGCGTGTTGTAAATGCGCAAAGTCATAACATATCCTCGGGAGCGCCGGCTCCGGGATCGCTTTGCCTGATTGAGGGTAAGTCGCGCCGTGCCAGCGATTCAGTCGCTAGGTGCAAATCTCTATGCCACAAATGTTAATGGCATGTGGGAGGGCGGTTTTCATCATACGACCATGCGTCAGACTGCCCTGCCCCGTCAAGCCCAACACAAAAGCATCCTTGCCATGCCGTATACGGACTGCCACGCCACCCCACTGCTTGCTATCCCCCACCCATGGTGAACGATTCCCAATCCCAACACCGCCTCGGCCTCATCCTCGTGGCCCTTGCCGCCCTGTGCTGGTCATCGGCTGGCCTGTTCACCCGCTTCATCGACCTGGACCTGATGACCCTGCTGTTTGTCCGCGGCATTTTCTCGGGCCTCGCCGTTTTCACCCTGCATTGCGTGCTCGAAAAACGCCTCGCCGTCTCGGATTTTGGCAAAATGGGTTGGCCCGGCGTTGGTGTCGCCATTCTTTCAGCCATGAGTATGATCACTGGCATTGGCTCCATTTTCTACGGCAAGGTCGCCGACGCCATGGTGATCTACGCCGCAGTTCCCTTCATCACGGCGGCCTTGGCGTGGCTGCTCATCGGCGAACCCACCACCCGCTCCACTGTCATTGCCAGCTGCGTGGCCCTTTTGGGCGTTGTCATCATGTTATGGGGGGCCGATTGGGGCGGCCCCATGTTCGCCCGTGGCCTCGCCTTGTTGATGTCGCTCGGCATGGCCGGATTTTCCATCATCATGCGCCGCCACCGTGACTTGCCCATGCTCCCCGCCATGGCGGCAAGTGCCTGGCTCGCAGCCTTCACCTGTTTCTGGTTCGCAGATCTCTCCACCATAACACCCCTTCAACTGGGCCTCACAGCCGCCTTCGGTGTATTGCAGAATGCAGCGGGCCTTGCCTTTTACACCCTCGGCACACGGCGCCTGGGCGCCGCGGAAGCCACGCTGCTCGCCGCCCTCGAAGTGCCCTTCACACCACTCTGGGTCTGGCTCTTCTTGAACGAGACTCCTGGCATCTGGACGCTGGCCGGAGGCGCCGTGGTATTGGCGGCCCTCTTCACCCACATCACCGGTGAATTCCGCCGTGGCGGCACCACGACGGAATCAGAATTCGCGCCTACGCCTTGACTGTGCTGGCGTCCTGTCCAAACAACACCTTGTGCTCTTCATCCGTGATCGGCCTGCGCTCACCCGCAGCCGCATAGGCGCGGACAACAGCAGGGCGTGCGGCGATCTCGGCCTGCCAGCGTTTCAAATGCGGGAAGTCATCAATATTGATGTTGTGGTTGGTGAAGGCTTGCGTCCATGGATAACTCGCCATGTCTGCAATCGAATACGCCCCCGCAACAAAACCACGATCCGCCAACCGCTTGTTCAGTACCCCAAACAGCCGCTGGGTTTCCTTGGCATAGCGCTCCATCGCATAGGGGATTTTCTCTTTGGCATAGATGTTGAAGTGATTGCTCTGCCCCGCCATTGGCCCGAGGCCGCCCATCTGCCAATACAGCCATTTCAAGGTTTCAAAACGCGCCCGCACATCGGCTGGCAGGAATGTCCCCGTCTTCTCCGCAAGATATTGCAGGATCGCGCCAGACTCAAAAATGTCAATTGGCGCACCACCATCATTCGGAGCGTGATCCACAATTGCCGGCATGCGGTTGTTCGGCGCAATCTGCAAAAACTCCGGCTTGAACTGGTCACCCTTGCCAATGTCCACCCGGTGGATGGTGTAGGGCAGCCACATCTCTTCCAAAGCAATCGTGATCTTGTGGCCATTCGGCGTCGGCCAGTAGTGCAGGTCAATCATCGGCAATCCTTTTATGAAACTTTGCAAATTACATATTGTAGCAGCGCTGCGATCTTTCAAGCCTTATTGAACGGATACAAAAACTGCCGCCAGTAACCGTTGGGCACTGGATGCCCGCCAATGCCATATCCCTTTGGCCATTGTTCTTCCGGTAAGTGGTAGGTGCCGAACAGCCGATCATAGAGCGGAAAGTGAATGGCAAAGTTCACATCGATTGCCTCTTTCTCAATGCCATGGTGCCAATGGTGGAAGCGGGGTGTGACGAGAAACCCTTCCATCCACTTCAGCTTCCAGCGCAGATTCGCATGCACGAATGTAGAGTACACATAAACAATCAAAAGATAGCTTTGCAGCGCCGTCTCCGAAAACCCGAGCGTGAACGCAGGCGTGGCCGTGAACGCACGCAACACAATGATCTCCATGAAATGCATGCGCGCACCCGCGATCCAGTCCATCTCCTTCGCCGAATGATGCACGGCATGGAAGCCCCACAGGAACGGCACCCGATGAAACGCCCGGTGCACCCAGTACTGCACAAAATCCGTAATGACCATGATGGCAAGCACCTGCACCGCCAGTGGCAATGCGCCCACCCAGGTCCGCAAACCCTCAATCCGAATTGCATCCAGAATGAAATTTGAAGGGGCGAATGTGGTGAAGGCAAACACCTGCACAAACATCGAACTGATGAAATAATACAGCAGGTCTTCGCGCCACTCGGTGCGAAACACCGGCTGGTCTTTCAAGCGCGCAAACATCCGTTCCAGTGGAACAAACAGCAAGCCGCCAAAAATCACATTGAGAATGAAAAAGTCGAGGCCGAAATAAACATTCCGCCCGCCCGTCAAATCGCCAACCGCAGGCATTGACGCCCAGAACGAAGCAATGAGTGTGATCGCCACAGCAATGCCACCAAGCGTTTTCTTGTCCCGCAATGTCAAACTCAAAACCGACAGAAAAAACGCAATGATCATCACCACCAGAAGTGCCGGCCTGAAAAACCCGCTCTCCCGCAGCACCGCAAGTTCAGGCGTGGAAAACAGTGCCGCCTGCCGCACCATGAAAACCAGCGCCAAAGCCCCAAGCGCAAAAGCCAGTGCCAGCACACCTGCAATCCATCCACTCCCAAACCCCCGCAATTCACGCGGCGCTTCCAACTCAGACCGCAGATTTTTCCGCAACGACATGGCCATACCTCTTTCACGCGATTGGAAATGTGTTTGCGCCGAAAGTCAACCCGCAGACGTCTGCTCATCCAGCCAATCCGTCGGACTTTTGCCCACGACCCGCAGGAACTCCCGGTTGAAATTGGACTTGGTGTTAAAGCCACTGTCGTAGATCGTCGCAGTCACAGGCTTGCCGCCGCTTAAATGTTGACACGCTTCGTTGATGCGCAACCCGTTGATGTATTTCGACACATTGACACCCTTGCTCCGATTGATGGCCGCCGACAATTGCTTCGCGGGCACGATCAATTTGCGCGACAATCGTGCCAAGGTCAGGTCCGGATCAAGGTAAGGCTTTTGCACCAGCATGTAGGCATCAAGTTTTTCGACAATGGCCTTGTCCCTGACCACAACTTCATCGCTGGAGGCGTTGCCAGCCGGGTCAACATCCCTGTGGCTTTCCGTTGCAGCAGAAAGGCTCAGCGCACCCAAACTCAACAGTGAAAGCGAAGACACCACACTCGGCACCCACAACAAAAAGCCGGAGCGTCCGGTTGCAAGGCCGTAGGCAATCAACACATCACAGCCCGCCGAAGCGATCAGCGCCACCGCCACAATCCGCCAGGCTGTCAAGGCAATCGCACCACCATCCAGTCTGCTGTGCAGCAAACTGTCTTCACCTTGTCGCATGAACCACAACATGGCCACGCCATAAAATAAAAATGACAGTGGGATCATCGCATCCAGCAGCAGGGGATGGGTGGCAAGACTGGCCAATGCCAGTGCGGGGCCAATGCCATGCCACACCAGCCTGCGCCAATTCAAATCTCCGCCCGATGCCCACGTGAAAGCAAACCATGCCACTGGCGGAATCATCATTGCCAAAAGCGGTTGTGCAGGCCGCAACACCTCAAACCCATAATAGCGGACCAATGCTATCAGCCCCGCCTGCACGGCACAAATCGAGATCAGGGCCAACAGCGTCACATGTGTCTGCCGCTGCGCCACGCGCTGCACCAGAAACGCCAGCAGCACCAGCGCGATGATCATCGGAATGGGAAGGACAGGCATGCCCATGAACCCCTTCTACGTCCTGAAACCCGTTTGGCACGACCTCAATCCGGTTCGAGGACGCATTGCTTTGCATGGCATGGCCAAAAACAGCGGCAACCAACCCAAAAGGATATCCAACATGAAACGCTTTCTCCTCACTCTTGCACTTTCTTTGCCGCTTGCAACATCCTTCGCCGCAGCAGACACAGGCCTGAACCTGTTCAGCATTGCCGCACCCCACCATGGACGCAACATGGACATGGCCGTCATGTATCCATCGCAAAGCGGCACAGCCCGCCCCTTTGGAGAGAATGCCGTTTTTTACGGCGTCCCCGTGCATGACTACGCCGAAGTCGTGCCCGGAAAATACCCGGTCATTGTACTGTCTCACGGCTGGGGCGGCAACTTTGCGCGGCTCGGCTGGCTCAGTTCAGGCCTCGCAGAGAAAGGCGCCATCATCATCGCTGTCAACCACCCCAACAGCACCACAGGTGAACTCAACAACTTGGAAGCATTGAACCACTGGACCCGCGCGCAAGACCTCAAGGCAGCCCTCGACTACGTTATGAAAGATCCCACATTGGCACCCTACATTGACACCTCGCGCATTTACGCCGCTGGCTTTTCCTATGGCGGCTGGACAGCACTTTCCCTCGGCGGTCTTCGGGGCAGCCACGCCGGCATTTCAAAATTGTGCAGCGAAGGCGAAACAAAAGCCACCCACTGCGCCGACATCCTCCGCGCCGGAATAAAGATCGAAGACATTGACGTGACGAAATGGGAGTCCTCATACAAAGATCCCCGCATTGCCGCCGTCGCAGCAATTGACCCCGCCCTCACCTTCGGACTGAAAACAACAGACACCACAGCCTTGAACGTGCCCGTACTCATGATTGGCCTGGGCGAAGGCAAGAGCCGCCTCTATGCCACCGACACCAGCACCACCGGCAGCAACTTCGAAACTCTCTTCCCCCAAGCCAAAACCGAAGTGCTCACCCCCGCCACGCACTTTTCAGCGCTGGGTCTTTGCAAACCTGAGGGCGCGGCAATCCTCGCCGAAGAAAAAGACGACCCCGTCTGCACGGACCCGCAAGGTTCAGATCGCAAAAAGATCACGCGCAGCATCATAGACCTGATCGCCAAACATTTCGAACTATAGCATCAGACGATCAAGTGGGGTCAAATCCTATATTTCTCGATCGGCGGCCTTGAGCCGCCGAACCAGACTGCGGGTGGTTCTGGGTAGGCGGGTCAAGCCCGCCTATGGAGGACAAATTGAAAATCGGCCTTTTCATTTCCCACAAACGATTATTTCAATTCATTATTCCGTCATCCCGGCGAAGGCCGGGAC
>JANPCE010000096.1:0-104188 GCA_031430795.1 Hyphomicrobiales bacterium | reverse complement strand
CAGCGAGACGGGAGAGGGGAGTCACAACACTTTCTCACGCCAACAACTTTCTGACAGCTTCTTTCCAGCCCGCATATTTCGCTTCGCGCAAGTTGGCTTTCATCTTTGGCGTAAAGCGTTTGTCTCGCTTCCAACGCGTTGCAAATTTTTCAGGTGGTGGGAGCAAGCCTGCTTGCAAGCCTGCGAGATAGGCAGCACCTATTGCAGTTGTTTCCAGAACCTTTGGCCGGTCCACGGGCGCATCCAAAATGTCGGCAAGGCATTGCATGGTCCAGTCGGATGCTGTCATGCCGCCGTCAACACGCAACACGGTTTTGCCAGATGAACCCCAATCCTTTTGCATGGCTTCCAGTAAATCACGGGTTTGGTAGCACACGCTTTCCAATGTGGCGCGGGCCAATTCTTTTTCAGTGGTGCCGCGTGTGAGGCCAAAGATTGCGCCGCGTGCTTCAGCGTTCCAATAGGGCGCACCGAGGCCGACAAAAGCGGGCACGAGATAGACCGATTGATTGATATCGGCCTTGATCGCAAGGCCGCCGGAATCAGAGGCTTTTTTCACCAGTTTCAATCCATCGCGCAGCCACTGCACGGCTGCACCTGCGATGAAGATCGCACCTTCCAACGCGTAGGTGCGCTTACCATTGAGTTGATAGGCCACGGTGGTGAGCAAGCGGTTGTTGGATGGCACGGCTTTGTCGCCAGTGTTCAGCAACGCAAAACACCCCGTGCCATAGGTGGATTTCATCATGCCTGGTGCGAAGCAGGCCTGCCCGATCATGGCGGCTTGTTGATCTCCTGCAACGCCACCGATGGGGATGGCAGCGCCCAACAATTTTTTGTCGGTTACACCATAGTCTGCCGCGCAGTCCTTCACCTCAGGCAAAAGAGCACGCGGAATGTTCAGTATACGGAGCAGTTCATCGTCCCACGCTCCGGTGTGGATGTTGTAGAGCAAGGTGCGCGAGGCGTTGGTTGCGTCGGTTGCGTGAATCTTGCCGCCCGTGAGACGCCAGATCAGAAATGTGTCGATGGTGCCGAAAGCCAGATCCCCGCGTTCGGCCTTTTCGCGGGCACCTTTCACATGGTCGAGCAGCCAGGCGAGTTTGGTGCCCGAAAAATAGGGATCAAGCAGAAGCCCGGTTTTCGCCGTGAAGGTTGCTTCCAAGCCTTTAGCCTTCAGTGCGGCGCAGGCTTCGGATGTGCGGCGGTCCTGCCAGACAATGGCCTTGTGAATGGGTTTGCCGGATTTTCGGTCCCACACCACAACGGTCTCGCGCTGGTTGGTGATGCCGATGGTGGCAATGTCTTGCGGCTTGGCCCGGGCTTTTTTCAATGCGGCCTTGCATGTGAGAAGCACCGACGTCCAGATTTCCTCCGCGTCGTGCTCCACCCAGCCCGAGGCCGGAAAGAATTGCCTGAATTCTTTCTGGCCGGAACCTTTGGGAACGAGGTTGGCGTCGAACACAATGGCACGGCTGGACGTGGTGCCTTGGTCAATGGCGAGAATGAGGTTTGGCATTTCAAGTTCCTGCTCTTCGCTTTTTCATTCTTTTATGTCTGAGGGCAAGTCAAGCCACAGCGCCGCGCTTTCCTGCAAAAGCGTGGTGGATTTGACGTAGCGCGAGGGCGCGACGTTCAAGACGTATCTTCTCGCAAGCTATGCCACGCCAGGTCGTGGCACTCGCGCAGCACGCGGTCCAAGTCGGATTTTGAGTTCCGATTGATGCCGGGTGGCGGGCCGGGGCGCAGGGGGTCCGTGAACCTGGGATTTTTCATCAGCCTGCGCCGCGCCCGCCAACGCGCCAAGCGTTTGGCTTCGCGCGTGAGATGCGCCAGCGCGCGTTCGGCGGCAGCGAGGCGCAAGCGCAGCATGCGGGTTTGTACCTCGGTGCTGAGGCCCGTTGGAGGTGTCACAAATTTTTGCAGAAAAAGCTCACGTGGGGAGGGCGCGTTGATGAGGGTGATGCCGGGTCCTGTGTTGGGTGTCGTATCATCCGCGTCATTGCTGAACGTCTGGCGCGTGTCGAAGAGCTGGAAGGCCAAGCGGCTTTGCTGTGATGGAGCGTTCGCCGTGATCACCAGCCCGGCCGGCATGGGGCGGTGGGGTGGCAGCGGCACCACAAGATCGCGCGCTGCAATGAAAATGAGGCGTCGTACGGCACTTTCCACCTTGTGCAAGCGCCAGAGGCTTCGCTGGTAGACTTGCAGTGGCAAGCGCGCGGCCCCTTCCGAGACGGACAGCACAGCAACAATCCACCCCAGAATCTCCATCAAAGCCGCCTTGTTGATCTCAATCGCCCGGTTCCAGTCCACAGGTTCCTCCATGGGGAGTGTTTGGAACATAAATGGAACATTGTCAAGGGGGGAGTGGGGAGATAGATGTTGTGGGTGCCGGACGACTGCGGTCAGGATCGAAAGTGATCAAATTGAATGCACTATCACCGAAACAGAAGTGCTCGGCGTTGAAACACTGCTCAACCACCGGGGGCAAGACGGCTGGATGTGGCGAAAGAACAACCCGTTTGTTGAGATAATGTAGATTATTCAATTGACGTCTTGAAAGTACCGAACAGCATCGATTGCATTTTTAGGTCTATTGGTTGAAAAAGAAATCTCAGCTAACGTCCAAATTGAATTATTTCTAATGACTTGGGCAAGCGGCGAAAATGCGCATTAAATGCGTTAGGATTGTAAACTTTCGGGGCTTTGAAGATCAGCTAATTGAGCTTGATCCATATACAGCATTCGTAGGTCCGAACGGAGCAGGGAAATCCACAGTGTTGGCCGCGCTGAATGTCTTTTTCAGAGAAGTTGATTTTGCCTCTACGGACACTGTTAAACTCAGCGCAGAAGACTTCAACAACAAGAACACGACCAAACCAATTGAAATCACTGTGACATTTGACGAGTTGAGCGAACAGGCGCAACAAGACTTCAAGGATTACTATAGGCAGAATGAGCTTGCAATTACGGCCCTAGCTGAATTCGATTCAGCCACAAGTACTGCAACAGTCAAACAATATGGCGAGCGCAATGTTATTGAACACTTCGCACCCTACTTCGAGGCGTTGAAAGCAGGCGTTTTGAAGGCAGAACTAGAGGTTAAGTTTGAAGAAATCTGCAAGAACTATCCCGACATTAAAGTAGCCAAGCCGCGAACCAAAGATGCGATGCGTGACGCTCTTCGCGCATTTGAGGAGAAGAACCCCGGCAAGTGCAAACTACTGCGAAGCCCTGATAATTTCTATGGTTTTAGCAGCGCGACTGACAAATTAAGCAAGTATGTACAGTGGGTTTATGTGCCAGCCGTCAGAGATGCCGCTGACGAAAGCGCAGACACGAAAACTACAGCACTGGGCAAACTACTGCTCTATTCGGTCAAGTCTAAAACTAAGTTTGACGAAGAGCTGAATGCCCTCAGAGCCAAGATGCTCGGTGAATACAAACAGATAGTTGATCAGAAACAGGAATCTCTTAAAGAGCTGTCTGCGTCACTCACGAAAAGACTCTCTTCATGGGCGCATCCGGGAGCAACTGCCAATTTGGTATGGGAGAATGACGCAGAAAGTGCAGTGCGGGTTCTTCCACCTAGCATCAAGTTGTTTGCTGGAGAAAGCGGATTTGAAGGTGATCTCGCGAGGTTCGGGCACGGTTTTCAGAGATCGTACTTGCTGGCAGTCCTACAAGAACTTGCCGACACACTGAAAGGCATAGACACTGGAGGGCAATCACCAACTTTGATACTTGCATGCGAAGAGCCTGAGCTATTTCAACATCCACCTCAGACCAGACATCTAGCAGCGGTGTTTCAGGAACTATCTGCTGGCAATTCCCAAGTCATTGTAACAACACACAGTCCATACTTTGTATTTGGCCAACACTTCGGCAGTGTGCGAGTAACACAGAGAGCTACCGACAAGAACTCAAGCAGTGTCACTGGTTGTAAGATCGAGAGGATCGCACAGAAAATTGCTGAGGCCCGTGACGAAGCAGACGCACTTCCAATCAGCGCTCAACAAGCAAAATTGCAACAAGCACTTCAGCCAAGGCTGAGCGAAATGTTTTTTGCCGATCGTGTAGTGCTAGTTGAAGGTATTGAGGATGTTTCAATGCTCACAAGTTGGCTCATTGAAACTGGCAAGTGGGACTATTGCAGAGGTAGGGGGCTGCACTTTGTGCCTGTTGATGGAAAAAACAATTTCGTGGAACCAATTGTTCTGGCTCGGGCGCACGGCATACCTCACTTCGTGGTCTTCGATGGTGATGCAACCATAAAGAACGAAGATCAACGACGAAAACATGAAAAGGACAATCAAGCTTTACTCAGACTAATGGGTGGTGATGTTGGCAAACCGTTTCCGGACGCTGTTGTTTTAACCTCAAGGTACAATCAATGGCCGTCAAATATCGGTTCTGTTCTTCGTGCCGAAGTTGGCAATGATCTTTACAATACTGTTTGCGGCAAAGTTAGAAATCAATTCGGTGAACCCAAGGCGAGCTTCAAGAAGAACCCCATGTTTGTGGGAGCTGTTGTCAGCGAACTGGTCAAGACTCCGGATCGTCCGATGTGGTCGATTGATGCTCTATGTGAGCAGTTGATGAAATTTTGTGGTAGCCAAAAATCTAATTGAAAGGAAGCGTAATGGAAAGAGTGCCAGTCGATTCTACAAATCTGAAATCAGTTGGTTACGACCTTGATACGAAAACACTTGAGGTCGAATTCGACAAACGACGGGTTTATCAATACTTTGGTGTTCCTAGTCTATTGCATCAACAGCTAATGCAGGCGACAGAGTCACATGGAAGATTCTTCATCACGCATATCAAAAATGCGGGTTTCAAGTTTGATCAGGTTTCCTAGAAAATGAGCTTTGTGAAGTTGGATCAAAAGAAAAAATCGGTTGATCTCACTGAGATGTCGATTAGCAATAGCATTGTGTTCGCTTACTTTGACTCAATATCATCCGAGGAGCGAGAAGGTGCTTTTCTACGCGCACTCTATATCGGTGTACTGGCTTTGAAGGAAGATCGACTTTCAAGTTTCCTGTCTAAGACATCAAATGAGTTGGGTGCGCAACTTGAGAGCCTTAAGATGATATTCGATCTTAAGCAGGAGCTCTTCTTCAAGACAGCAGTAAAGGGATTGATAGCTGAAGGCGAAATCGCAGAGTTCTTATCCGACTATGCCAAGGACCGAAAACTAAATGATCGCGTTGAACTGGTCGGAGGATCAGCTGGCTCTCTTCACCGGAACAAGACAGGTGATATTGTTTGCTTTGTTGGGGGCGACAAAGACAAGAAGATCGTCGTTGAGTGCAAGTTCGACAAGAGTCTTCGACTTGGTCCGATAGACAAACGTGACGTGTACGCGAGACGGTCCGATACCGTTTGGAGCCAGCTGATTGAGGCGCAAGCCAACAGACAGGCCAGCATGGGCATAATTGTTTTTGACAGAGAGTTGATTGATGCAACACTTGCTAGTGAAGTTGAAAACGTCAAGCTGATATCCGGCGTGGGCATAGTTGCAATTATCGACTCTCGAAAAGGTGACTATACAAACTTGGGAATAGCCTATGCGCTGGCAAGGGACTTGATTTCAGCTGGCAGAGAAGGTTCGGTCGATGTTGAAGTCTTCAACTTAATAGTCAGACGTATTGCAAAGGACGTTTCCGATGTCATGGAGATAAAGGAACTGGTTGAAGACAACATCTCCAACAATCGCAAGATTCTAGAGAGGATGAATAAAAACATGCTTTCGCTTGAGCATACCTCAGAGTTCCTCAGCCGCTATGTGCGTGAGGGCACTTTGTCAAAAACTGAGTTGCTTGAATTCTATCAAGGCCAAGGGTTATTTGAGAAACTTAAGTCGCTCGCTGCCGGCACTGAACCGTCGTTGAGTTGAATGGACTCTCTGCGGTTGTGCTCGGCAAAGCGTTTTTTTAAGTCTGATGTGAGACCGACATAGAAGTGTTCAGGGGGAGAGATGCTTTGAAGCATGTAGACATAAATCATGTGAAAGCCCGCCTACGCTAAAGCTACGGCGTGGTATCCGCCTTCGCCAAGGCATTTTTTTGGACTGGCCCCCGGCCAGCCACGCCGTAGCCTTGGTGAAGGCGGATGGCTGGGGGACTAGGATTCGAACCTAGACAATCAGAGTCAGAGTCTGAGGGCCTACCGTTAGCCGATCCCCCAAGCTGGGATTTCGACTGGCATAGCGGGCGTGGGCGGGTGTGGCAAGGCCTGCGTCAGGTGCGGAATTGTTTGAGCAGGTTTGCGAGGCTTTCCTGCTTGTCATTGATCTGGGCGAGGCCTGGGCGTTGCGACACGGGCTGAACCGGGTCCAGGGCGATGGGTTGGCTCGGACTGCGGCGCAGGCTGGGTTGGATTTGTGGCTGGGCAGGAACCGGAGGTGACGGCCGCATCGGCGCAAAACCTGCCGGCGCTGCGGGTTGATATGACGAAAGTGGTAGTTGTGCCGGCTGGATGGCTGACGCCAAGTTCTGTGGTTTTGGTGGTGCCAACTCGCTTTGTTCGACCGCAGCCAAAATAGCATCCGGACTATGGGTTTGGGCGCGCCAGCGGCTGACGATTTCGTGGAGGAAGGTATCGTCTGGAATATCTTTCGCCCAATTCTTGGTGAACGATGCAGTGTTGGAGCGGGGCAATTCGTGGGCTGGCAGAAGATCGAACTTGATGCGGGTGGGCAGGGCCACGCCTTCGCCGAAGGTGATGGCCTCGCCGGCCCCCATGGTGGGCATGAATTCGAGGAGGGAGGCGGCGGCGTCTGAAATGCCGGCTTTGAGGATTTCCTGGTCGCGTTCGTTGGTCAGACGCAAAGAGAAAACCGTGTTGCATTGTGACAGGATGGTGGGATCGAGTTCGGCCGGGCGCTGGGTGATGATGGCGAGGGAGACGCCATACTTGCGGCCTTCCTTGGCGATTTTTGAAATGGCGCGCTTGGTGGGTTCAAAGCCAGAGGTTTTGTCGTTGGGCACATAGCGATGTGCTTCCTCGCAGACAAAAGTGATGGGAATTCTGCCGCCGCTCCACACGCCGAAGTCAAAGGCGAGGCGCGCCAACACCGAGACGACAACGTTGATGATTTCGGAGGGTAAACCACCGAGTTCAAGAATGGCGATGGGTTTGCCATTGACGGGAATGCGGAACAGGCGGGCCAGCACCTGCGCCATGTTGTCTTGCACCGTCAACTGGCCAAACATGAAGGAGTAGCGTGGATCGCGACTGACGGCTTCAAGGCGTGCCTTCAAGCGCTTGTACGGGGCGAGGTCGTTTTTGAGTTCGAGCTTGCCCAGGTGATCGTCGATCACGCCGAGGAGATCTGAGGTACGGTAGGGGACGGGTGTATCGACACCGATGTTTGAACCTTCACCCGCTGGCTCGCGCATGCGGGAGGTGGTGGTGCTGCCGCCACGGCGGTGGTTGTTGGCAAAGCGGTACTTGGCAATCGGGATCATCTCCCGCAGGATTTCGATGTCGTTGTCGCGGTTTGCTTGTCCCGTGCCTATGAGAATTTCGATGGCTTCGTCAAAATTCAAAAGCCAAAAGGGCAGCGACATGTTGTCGGGTGTGATGATTTCCGAGATGCCCTGGAAGGACTGGGCGTATTCGCGGTGGACATCGAGCAGCAGAATGTGGGCCTGCGGATTCTTTTCGAGGATGCGGCGGAGGATAAGTGCCACGGTGCAGGATTTGCCCGTGCCGGTGGTTCCGAGAATGGCAAAATGCTTGCCGAGCATTTCGTCAATCTTGATCATGGCGGGGATGGTGGGGTCTTGCTGGATGTGTCCGACGCAAACCGATGAGGCTGCATCGCAGGCGTAGGCCAAGGCCAATTCAGCGCGGCTCGCCTTGTAAATGCTGTCGCCAAGCGAGGGATAGTTTGAAACGCCGCGACGGAATGATTTTGCAACACCGTCCTTGCCTTTTGAAAGCTCGCCGATGAATTCCACTTCAACGATGCGCATTTCCTTGTCTTGGCCAGATTGGGACGGCATGGGTGAACTGAGGGCGGAGATAAGTGCGAGGGAGATGGCGTGGGCGCCGTCGGCCTTGAGTAAAGTGCCGATTTCCGGGCCCCGTTGCGAGTTTGCAAAAATGCCTTCATCAGAGTCGAGCAGAATGATCGCGTGGCCGCCTGTGACAGCAACGATACGCCCGATGCGTTCGGTTTCCGCCGCACTCAGCTGCGTTGGCCGTTCAGGGGCCGGGAAGGCATTCAATGCGGCGTTCATTTGCTCAATGCACCCCCAACGAGACAGGGCCCGCCCTGTGGCCGTGCATCAGGCTGGCGGCGTTGCCTGCAAGCGGAATGAAGACACTGACGCGTGTGCCTGCGCCCTTGTTGGACTGGACACGAAGATCACCACCATGGAGCTTGGCCAGGGCGTGGGCGATGGGCAGACCGAGGCCCGTGCCTTCGTGGCGCTTGTCGAAGCCTTGCTCCACTTGGCCGAAAGGGCTCATGGCGGTTTCAATTTCTGAGGCATCCATGCCTTGGCCCGTGTCGGTGATGCTGATGGTCGCAAAGCCTTCGACTTGCACCGACGCTTCAAGCCTGACGCGGCCCCATTCGGGCGTGAACTTTACGGCATTGCTGAGAAGATTGATCAGGATTTGCTTGAGACGCAAAGGATCTGCCGAGAGCAACGGCAGCTTGTCTTGTATCGCGCTTTCGACAGCAATGTTTTTTTCCTTCGCCTTTGCATCCGTGATCAAAAGGCAGGAATCCAGAACATGCAGCAAGTTGGTGGGCTCAGGGTCAACGGAGAGTTTTCCGGCCTGGATTTTGGAAACGTCAAGTATGCCATTGATCAGTGCGAGCAGGTGTTCGGCCGCCTGCTTGATATAGGAGGAATACTGCTGAACCTTGACCGGGTCTTTGACGGTGTTTGTGGCCAGCATGTCAGAAAAGCCGATGATGGCGTTGAGGGGGGTGCGCAATTCATGGCTCATGTTGGCGATGAATTCGGATTTGGACTTGGACGCCAATTCGGCGTCGACCTTGGCGGCGTTCAGTGCCACGGACTGTCGCTGCTGGCGCACGGCCGAGCCGAAGTTGTCGCCAAAGTCTGCGATCAAACTGCCTTCCCGAAACCAATTTCGCCCAAACGTTTTCATGTTGCCCCAAGCCCAAAACACAAATTAACCTTGGTAGTGTCAATTACAGGTTAATGGGCGGCAGCTAAATTCTAGGTTGTTGGGTTTTTCTTTACCTCAAGCGGAAAGCTGCTAATCCTATGGCAACTCAGTGATTACGCGGTTCTGCGCTCCGCCATTATTTTACGAATGTTCCGTCGAGCGCGGACTGCACGAAAGGTTTGACACGTGGACGCGCAGCAGGACCGGGCGTTGACCGGCAGCGGCAGGGCTCGGGGCGGTACACCAAAGGGAGACCCCGCTGGTGGCCGGGGACGGCCAGGCAACAGCCATGGGCCGGTTTATGGCGCGTTGGATTTGGGCACCAATAATTGCCGGCTGCTTTTGGCGCGCCCAGGGCATCGGGGCTTTGCGGTTGTGGATGCATTTTCGCGGATTGTGCGGCTTGGCGAGGGGTTGGGCAACAGCGGTGAGCTTCGGCAAGCGGCCATGGACCGGACGATCGATGCCTTGCGGGTTTGTTCCAACAAGTTGAAATGGCACAAAGTGACGCGGCACCGGCTGATTGCCACTGAAGCGTGTCGGCTTGCTGCCAATGGTCCTGCGTTCATTCAGCGGGTGCGGGATGAAATTGGGCTGGAACTTGAAATCATTGACCGGGAAACCGAGGCAATGTTGGCGGCGGCGGGGGCTGAACCGCTGATCGACACCGCGGCTCAATCGGCCATCGTGTTTGATATTGGTGGGGGGTCCACTGAGGTGATGTGGGTGGAGCGGGAGGGTGACGCGTCTCCGGTTCGGGCCTGGACGTCTTTGAAGGCGGGTGTGGTGACACTTTCAGAGCGGCATGGCGGCGGACGCGAAGTGTCGGATTTGCAATATGCGGACATGCGCTCTGACGTGGCGGAATTGCTGAGCCATTTTTTGGCAAGGGCCAGGGAATTGCAACAGGAACGCGGCGGGCCGGATCATTTTCTGGGGACATCAGGCACTGTCACCACCATTGCAGGTGTGCAAATGGGTTTGCGGCACTATGACCGGGCGCAAGTGGACGGAAGCTGGCTGGAACCGGAAGACGCGTCGCGTGTCGCCTTGCAGTTGCGGCGGATGAGTTATGAGGAGCGGACACAGAACGGTTGCATCGGACGCGAACGCGCCGATCTGGTTCTGGCGGGTTGCGCGATTTTGGAAGAAATCCGTGCGGCGTTTCCGGACAAGCGTATTCGCGTGGCCGACCGTGGGCTTCGGGAAGGCATTTTGGCACAGCTGATGAAGGCTGATGGACATATTGGATACCGGGCATGAAAGTTTTGGCATGAGCAGACCAGGCGAACGGGACAAGATGGGCGGCGGGCGGCTGAAGGTGCGGGTGAAAACCGGCAAGGGCCGCACTGCTTCGCAAAAAGCGTGGCTGGAGCGGCAGTTGAATGACCCTTACGTGCATGAGGCAAAGCGGCTGGGCTATCGATCCCGCGCGGCCTTCAAGCTGACGGAGATTGATGACAGGTACAAATTTCTGAAAACCGGAGGGCTTGTGGTTGATCTCGGCGCGGCACCCGGCGGCTGGAGCCAGGTGGCAGCAAAGCGGGTGAAATCGGTTGAGGGCAGGGGAAAAGTCATCGCCATCGACATGCATGGCATGGACCCGATTGATGGGGTCACGATTTTCAAGAAGGATTTTCTTGAGAATGACGCGCCAGCGTTGTTGATCGCGGCTTTGGGCGGCGAAAAGGCGGATTGCGTGATTTCGGATATGGCGGCGCATGCGACGGGGCACCGGCAGACGGACCATATCCAAATCATGGCACTGGCAGAGACAGGAGCGATGTTTGCGCGGGATGTTTTGAAACCAGGCGGAATCTTCTTGGCGAAAGTCTTGCGCGGCGGCACGGAAGGCGAGCTTTTGACGCAGCTGAAACAGGATTTTGCCAAGGTGATTCATGTGAAGCCAATGGCGAGCCGGGACGACTCGGCGGAACTGTTTGTTCTTGCTACAGGATTTCGATCTAAATAAGATTTTTTATTATTCTGAGAAATAATGCTTGACACCGCGCTGTGGATCGGGTAGTTTTTCGGATAATCCAGAGGTGGGTTTCGAAAGGCCTTGTCCTTCGCCACTTCTGCGCGCCAGACTTCCCCTCTCCGTCGTCGCTTTGCTCCGCAACCTCTCCCGCAAGCGGGCGAGATGAAGTGATTGTTGCACTTGCCCTGCCAGCTTGATGGGTGTTAAGGGCAGCCGCCACCCTGTTGATCTGAGAGTTTGGCCATGTCCCGTTTTCCTGAATATCTGGCGTTTGATGATGTGCTGATGAAGCCGGGTGCATCCAGTGTGTTGCCGGCTGAGGTTTCAACGGCCACACAGCTCACCAAAACAATTTCGCTTTCCATTCCGGTGATGTCGGCGGCGATGGATACGGTGACAGAAGCGCCGATGGCGATTGCGATGGCGCAGGCGGGCGGGCTGGGGGTGATCCACAAGAATCTTGATCCGGAAACGCAGGCTGAGCATGTGCGGCAGGTGAAAAGATTTGAGAGCGGGATGGTGGTGAACCCGATCACGATTTCGCCGGAAGCCACGCTTGGCGATTTGATGGCCATCAAGGAGCGGCACAAGATTTCCGGCATTCCTGTCGTGAGTGAGAATGGCAAACTTGAGGGCATCATCACCAATCGCGATGTGCGGTTTGCGAATGATCCCAACACCAAGGTTGCGGAGTTGATGACGCGGAAACTGGTGACGGTGCGCGAGGGCATGGACCGGGTGGAGGCGAAGCGGCTTTTGCACAAGCACAGGATTGAAAAGCTTCTTGTGGTTGATGAGGACGGGCATTGCGTGGGTCTCATCACCGTCAATGACATGGAAAAGGCGGCGGATCATCCGCATGCGGCGAAGGATGAACGTGAGCGGCTGATGGTGGCGGCGGCGACCGGCATTGGTGCCAATGGCATTGAACGGGCGGAGCGGCTGATTGATGCAGGGTGTGATGTCATCATTGTTGATACGGCCCATGGGCATTCGTCCAATGTGTTGGCGCAGGTGACGCGGATCAAGAAGATGTCGAACAAGGTGCAGATCATCGGCGGCAATGTGGCGACGGCTGAGGGTGTGAAGGCGCTGATTGATGCGGGTGCGGATTGTGTGAAGGTGGGGATTGGGCCTGGGTCCATTTGCACGACGCGGGTTGTGGCGGGTGTGGGTGTGCCGCAGTTTTCGGCCATTCTTGAATGTGCTGAGGAAAGCGCAAAGCAGGGCGTTCCGGTGATTGCGGATGGTGGCATCAAGTTGTCAGGTGATTTTGCCAAGGCTATTGCGGCGGGGGCGGGGATTGTCATGATCGGCTCGCTGCTGGCAGGCACGGATGAGAGTCCGGGCGAGGTGATCTTGTTTGATGGGCGGTCCTACAAGGCTTACCGTGGCATGGGATCGATTGGGGCGATGGCGCGGGGGTCGGCGGACCGGTATTTCCAGCAGGATGTCGGGAATTCGTTGAAGCTGGTGCCGGAGGGCATTGAGGGGCAAGTGCCTTACAAAGGGCCGGTGGCCGCAGTGTTGCATCAATTGATCGGGGGCCTCAGGGCTTCGATGGGATATGTCGGGGCCGCAACGATTGATGAGTTGAAACAAAAAGCGAGGTTTGTGCGTATCACGGGGGCAGGCCTGCGTGAAAGCCATGTCCATGATGTGATGGTGACGCGGGAGGCGCCGAATTACCATCGCAATAATTGAACTTACATTCCGGGGGGAACTTTCGATGGTTAAGCTTTTTTTGTTGCCACTGCTGCTGCATGTTCTGATGACATTGTGGGTGGGCATGCGTTCATTCCGGGCGCGGGTGAAAGCGCTGAAAAACGGTTCGGCCAAACTTGATCTCATCGAAGCGGAGTCCGGCGAGTGGCCGAAGCGTGTGCGGCTGCTGGGCAACAATTTTGACAGCCAGTTTGACTCGCCGATGATGTGGTATGCCGTATCGTCCATTGTGTTGGGGATGGCGCTGGTTGACGTGGTGTTTGTTGCCATGTCCTGGATGTTTCTGCTGGCGCGGCTGGGGCACAGTTTTGTGCATATTGAGGGCGGGAATGTGCCGTCGCGGGCGCGGATTTTCATGTTCAGCTTTTTTGTGATTGTGGCGATGTGGCTGTGGCTTGCGGTGAAAGTGTTTGTTACAAGTTCTGCATGAAACAGGCTGGCCGCATTGCTGCTGCAATCGAAATTCTTGACGAAATTCTCAATCGACACAGGCCTGCGGGGGATGCTTTGCGGGACTGGGGCAAGGCGCATCGCTTTGCTGGGTCAAGTGACCGGCATGGCATTGGTACACTCGTGTATGACTCGCTGCGCACGCGGCTGAGTTCGGGCCATCGTTGCGGGGGTGATGGTGCGCGGCAAATTGTGCTGGGTTGCCTGCTGTCGCAGTGGGGCATGGATATTGAGGCGATTGCTGCGGTTGTCGAGGAACAACATGGGCCGGGTGCACTGAGCGAAGCGGAGAAGACCGCGATGCAACGCAACGGCACTTTGGCGGCACATGTGGCGGCGGATATTCCGGGCTGGTTGTTTCAACAATTTGAGGCGGTGTTTGGTGACGATGCGATTGCAGAAGGCCAGGCATTGGCGCGGCGCGCGCCGATTGATTTACGCGTCAATGCCCTGAAGGCAACGCAGGCGCAGGTGCTGGAGTCGCTTTCACGCTTTGGTGCTGAAGCGGGGCCGTGGTCGCCATTGGCCGTGCGACTGGCCGCACCGGGACCACAACATAAACACGTGAATGTTGAGGTGGAACCGGCACATGGTTTGGGCTGGTTTGAAATGCAGGATGTGGCGTCACAGCTTGCGGCCTTGATGAGTGGTGCACGACCGGGCGAACGCGTGGCGGATATGTGTGCCGGTGCCGGTGGCAAGACTCTGGCTCTGGCGGCAATGATGAAGAACGAAGGTGGATTGGTTGCGCATGACAAAGATCGGCATCGCCTGCGCCCGATCTTTGAGCGTTTGACACGCGCCGGAGTTTCCAATGTTGAAGTATTGGCGGCTGACGCTGAGCTTTCCGGTGATTTTGATTGCGTGGTGATTGATGCGCCGTGCACAGGGTCTGGGGCGTGGCGGCGCAAGCCTGAATCGAAGTGGAAGCTGACTCAGCGGACGTTGGACATGCGGGTTGCGGACCAGCGTGGCGTTCTGGAGCGCGGGGCAACGCTTGTGAAGCGGGGTGGGCGGCTGGTTTATATCACATGTTCGGTGTTGCCGGTGGAGAACGCGGTTCAAGTTGAGCGGTTTTTGGCTGCACACACTGCGTTTGAAATTGTTCCGTGGACGGAGCAATGGCGCGCGCATGTGGGCGGGGACATGCCAGTGTCTGCGGATGGGAGCGGGCGCACATTGTTGTTGACGCCACGGCAGCATGACACGGACGGATTTTTTGTTGCAGTGATGAAGCGGAAGGCTTGAGGGGGACTTTACAAACTTCCTGGGCCGTCTTTCAAACAGCTGGCGTAAACCGTGTAGCTTGCAAAACCGGAGTCGCCTGAGAAGTTTTCGGCCTCTTTGGTGCAGGCGTCTTTGCGGGTTTGGTCTGCTGCGGTTTCGAGGGCTGGAATGCCAGCCAACGCTTCGGTTTCAAGCTTGGTACACTCCGCCACGTCCATGTTGTTGTTGGCGTTTTGCCAGGCGCAGAGATGGGCGGGGTCGAATTTCAAAAGTGCTGAGCTTTGAGCTGATGCGATGCCTGCGGTTGCCGCCATTAAGAGTGCTGCGATTGCTGTTTTCATTTTGGTTTCCCCTCAATCGTTTTTGCGGCGGGCCACGAAGCGGGCCATCAGCCGCAGAGTTTCGTCACTGACATGATGCTCTATGCCCTCAGAGTCAATCCTTGCGGTTTCTGTTGACACGCCGAGGGCGAGCAGGAAATTTTCGACGATGGTGTGGCGCTTGCGGCCCTGCTCAGCCAGCATCCAGCCCTCGCCAGTCAGCAAAATCGGGCGGTAGGGTTCCTGCTCGATCAGGCCCTTGTCCTGCATACGCTTGAGCATCTTGACGACAGTGGCATTGGCAACACCAAGCCGCAGCGCCAGATCATTGCCGCGGGCTTCGCCGCGGTCATCGATGAAATCGGCGATCAATTCGACGTAATCTTCCATCAGCTCCGACTGATGGTCGGCGCGGGTGCGCCGGAAGGGGGCGGATTGCAGTTTGGATTTTCGGTTTGGCTTGGCGGGCATGTTGGTGTCAGCGGATAGACCATTGACAAGGGCATGGCCAGAGGCATAAGAAGTTTAGCCATGGCTAAACTTTCGACTGTTGATGAGGTCAGTGGCAATTGGCGGCGTGCGCGCGGTGAGCCGTCGTTGCTGGATGTTTTCCGCACCATTCCGGTGCGCAATAGCGGACCATGGTTCCGCCGTGCGATGGCGTTTGTGGGGCCGGGGTATCTCGTGTCTGTCGGCTACATGGATCCCGGCAATTGGGCGACTTCAATTGCGGGTGGTGCTCAGTTTGGTTACACGCTTTTGTTTGTGGCTTTGCTGTCCAACATCATGGCCATTATCTTGCAGTCATTATGCGCGCGTTTGGCCATCGGTTCAGGCCGCGATCTGGCGCAAGCCTGCCGCGATGCTTTTCCCAAACAGGTATCATTTGTTTTGTGGCTTTTTGCGGAAATTGCCATCATCGCCACTGATATTGCAGAAGTTGTTGGCACAGCGATTGGCCTCAATCTGCTGTTCGGAATCCCGCTTGAACTCGGCGTGATCATAACGGCACTTGATGTGTTCTTGATATTGTGGCTGCAAAGGTTGGGCTTCCGGTGGGTTGAGGCTTTTATTATGGGCCTGCTTGGAGTGATCTTCACCTGCTTCTTCGTGCAAATCGCCATGGCTGATCCGGAGTGGGGCGGCGTCATTCGAGGCTTTGCGCCGACTGTTGACATCATTCGCAATCCGCAAATGTTGTACCTCGCACTTGGCATCATTGGCGCAACGGTGATGCCGCATAATCTGTATTTGCACTCAGGCATCGTGCAAACGCGGGCCTATGGCGAAAGTTTGGAAGAGCGGCGGCAGGCCTTGAAATTTGCGACCATCGATTCAACTGTTGCATTGATGTTTGCACTTCTTGTGAATGCATCCATTCTCATTTTGGCGGCAGCAACCTTCCACCGCAGCGGTGTGACAACTGTGACTGATCTTGGGGACGCCCACGCCATGTTGGCGCCGTTGGTGGGTTCATTGCTTGCGCCAAAATTATTCGCGATTTCCCTTTTGGCTTGCGGGATCACGTCAACTGTCACGGCCACGCTTGCCGGGCAAATTGTCATGGAAGGGTTCCTGAATATTCGACTTCCCGCATGGATGCGCCGCTTGTTCACTCGCATGGTGGCAATCGTTCCAGCCGCTGGTGTGACGCTTTACTATGGTGCCGCAGGAACAGGGACACTCCTCATTTTGAGCCAGGTGATCCTGGCGTTTCAACTGCCGTTCGCCATCGTACCGCTGGTGATGTTTACCCGTGACAAAGCAAAAATGGGTGCGTTGGTGGCACCGGGGTGGTTGACGTTGGTGGCGGCAGTGATTGCAGCCATCATCATTGCGCTGAACATAAAACTGTTGTGGGATATTGCGTTGTCTGCGTAGCGCATGGCGCTGGCGTGCCAATTGCTGCCGCGATGATTTTGGAGTAGATCAGAGTCATGAACAAAATGGACAAAAGACCATCGGCATCGCGCCGCGCTACAGTGGACGAAATTAGAGCGTTGGCGGCAACTCCGGGCGCCGATAAGGTGGATGATTTTCTTGCGTATCACGGAAGAATGTCTGTGGTGCAGCGCCTGAACGTGTCTGAGAAATTGCGTGCGATGACCCCTGCAGGCAACGCTCAATCAAATAGTGCGGATGTTTTGGCTGAAATCCGAAATGAACAAGACTTACGTCATTGATGCGAGTGTTGCGGTCAAGTTCTGTGTTGAGGAAGAAGATTCGCAACTGGCCAAAAAGCTGATCTGAAGCAGCAGCGTTTTGATTGCGCCGGCACATTGCCTGGCTGAAGCGGGAGAGGTTTTGGCGCGCAAAGTCAGGTCTGGCATGTTGCCGATGCCGTTGGCGACTGAGTCCCTTGCCATGCTGGCAGAGATATTGACGTTCATCGATGTGGAGACCCTTGTTTGCAATTCTGTTACCCTGTCTCTTGCCAGCGGTGCCAGTGTCTACGACACATTGTACATTGAAGCTGCAAAAATGGTGGGTTGTCCAATGATCACGTCCGATTCGCGCCTTGTTCGGAAGATGGCAGGCAGGGCTGAGGCCGACATTTTGCTTCAACTGCGGCAACTTTAAGCCGCCTCGGTCTCAGCCTTGCCACGCAAGCCTGCTTCCCCTAACAGCCCCGCATGACAGCCCAGCACGATACCATCCTCATCATTGATTTCGGTTCCCAAGTCACACAACTCATCGCAAGGCGTGTGCGGGAGATTGGGGTGTTGTCGGAGATTGTTCCGTATCAGAATTCGGCTGATGCCTTTCAGCGATTGAAGCCCAAGGCGGTGATTCTTTCGGGGGGGCCAGATTCGGTGACGCGGGAGGGTTCACCCCGTGCGCCGCGGGTTGTGTTTGATTCTGGCATTCCTGTTTTGTCGATTTGTTATGGGCAGCAGGCCACGGCGGTACAGTTGGGTGGTGTGGTTGAAGGTGGCCATGCGGCGGAGTTTGGTCGGGCTGACATTGAGGTGCTTGAAAGTAGTGCGTTGTTCGATGGGGTTTGGAATGTTGGTGAGCGTCAACAGGTTTGGATGAGCCACGGGGACCGGGTAACGCAGCTGCCGCCGGGCTTTACGGTGAAAGCGGTTTCTGAAAATGCGCCATTCGCGATTGCCAGCGATGAAGCGCGCCGCATCTACACGACAATGTTTCATCCCGAAGTGGTGCACACGCCGGACGGTGGGAAGTTGATCCGCAATTTTGTTGTCGATATTGCCGGTTGCAAGTCCGATTGGTCAATGAAGGCGTTCCGGGCTGAGGCGGTGGAACGCATTCGTGCGCAAGTCGGCAAGGGTCGCGTGCTGTGTGGGCTTTCTGGTGGGGTTGATTCTTCCGTGGCCGCATTGCTGATCCATGAGGCGGTGGGTGATCAGCTGACATGTGTTTTGGTGGACCATGGCTTGATGCGGCAGAACGAGGCTGCGGATGTGGTGGCGATGTTCCGTGCGCACTACAATCTTTCGCTCGTGCATGTGGATGCGAGCGATGAGTTCATCGGTGCGCTGGAGGGCGAGGCGGACCCGGAGACGAAACGCAAGACCATTGGGCGGTTGTTCATTGATGTGTTTGAGCGCGAGGCCAGGAAAATTGGTGGCGCCGCGTTTTTGGCGCAGGGCACACTTTATCCTGACGTGATTGAAAGCGTGTCGTTCTCCGGTGGTCCCTCTGTCACCATCAAGTCGCACCACAATGTCGGCGGCCTTCCCGACCGCATGAAAATGCAATTGGTTGAGCCTTTGCGCGAACTGTTCAAGGATGAAGTGAGAAAGTTGGGCCAAGAGCTTGGTTTGCCAGATCAATTCGTAGGCCGTCATCCGTTCCCCGGGCCAGGATTGGCGATCCGTTTGCCGGGTGGTGTCACACGGGAAAAGCTGGCGATCCTGCAAAAGGCCGATGCGATCTACATCGATGAAATTCGTAAAGCCGGATTGTACGACGTGATCTGGCAAGCGTTTTCCGTGTTGTTGCCGGTGCAGACTGTTGGCGTGATGGGTGATGGGCGGACTTATGACAGGGTGCTTGCCTTGCGCGCCGTGACATCGGTCGATGGCATGACAGCGGATTTCTATCCATTCGACATGGGATTTCTGGGGCGCACGGCGACCCGCATTATCAACGAAGTAAAGGGCATCAACCGGGTGGTTTATGATGTGACATCGAAGCCGCCGGGGACGATCGAATGGGAGTGAGGGGGAACACGATAGAACTCACTACCTCTGAAAATTTCACAACAAAATCAATATTTTAATAAATTCTAGTTGATGATGCGCTTTGTATGGTCAATCAGAATAACATGTCCCATAAGATGCTGAATTAGTTGAGAATATCCCGTTTTTCTCGTTTAAGGCGTCGCCTCAACTGAAACTTTTTGACGGTATTTTTGACGGTATTTTTTAGATATGAATCCGGCTCGTTCGCCCTTTTCACGAAATGTTCTTATCTGACGGTATTTGTGAAAAAAAGCATAGTGTGGGTGCCTTACAGACATCGTGGTTGTGCTTGGCCTGTATTGACATTGTGGATACGATTTGCTAGATATACCCCATGTCAGGCAATCATCCAGTTTCGCACAGCAGTTCTTACGATGCGGATATCGCCGTGGCGGAACGTCCCTTGGTTTCAGAAACCAAAGGCAGCATTAACTTGCGAATTGAGACGCACACGCGTCAACTGATTGATGACGCTGCGGCGGTATTGGGCAAGACCAGAACTGAATTCATGATCGACAGCGCTAGAGCGCTCGCGATTGATGTGCTTTTGGATCAGCGTCTCTTTGCTTTGGATGAATCTCGCTATGAGGCATTCCTTCATGCGCTTGACAACCCGCCGCCGCCAGGACCTCGGTTGCGCGCCCTGTTACGGCGAGTTCCGGCATGGAGCAAATAGAGTCTGACCCTGAAAGTTCCCAAGTCAAACTTTCGGCCTCTACACCTTTGACTGCGGAACATGATCTCGCTGATTTTGACTGTGGCGAGAGGTTGCTTGATGACTGGTTGAAGCAACGTGCACTCAAGAATGAAAGCCGCTTTTCAAGAACCTACGTGGTTTGCAACGGAAGGTCAGTGGTCGCGTTCTATTGCTTGTCGGCAGGTGCCGTCGAACGCGAACAAGCACCGAGCAAGCTGAAACGAAACGCACCCGACTCAATCCCTGTTTCAATCATTGGCAGGTTGGCCGTCAGCCGCAACTTTGCTGGCCGTGGTCTTGGGGCAGATATTTTGTCTGACGCTTTGCGCCGCATTGCTGTTGCTTCACAAAGTATTGGCATTGGGGCGGTGCTTGTGCAGGCCAAAGATGATCGCGCAAAAAAGTTTTATCTGGCCTGTGCCGAATTTGTCGAACATCCAGTGGATAGCAGAACACTTTATCTTCCGATTGAAACAGTTGTGGCGGCGTTTAGCTGAGCCATCGTTTTAGGCTGAGGCGACTAGGAGCAGGTTATGGGCGAGGCGAATAGGAAGCGCAAACTCCAGAGTGAGAAAGTTGATACTCCCACTTCGGACGACTATTTTCGTGGCGTAATCGATCTTCACATGCTGCCGCCCGTCCCAGAGGTCAACGGAGCACGCATCTTTCAATTAACGGGGGATGCCATTTTTTCGAAAGAAACTGAAATAATCCTACGAACCTTCCGAGCAGTTGCTGGGACCCGGACATTCCTTGGTGGCTTTTGCATTGGCGATGGAGAACGGTTCAGTCCAATTGGAATAGGAGTCATCGAACGCTTGAGAATTGAGGCGCCGAAATTCAAAATCCACATTGTTCCAATTGTGCATGAAGATGTCGCCTTCGACATTGTCCTTAGACATCTTCGCAGTTTTACTGGTGAGATTGTTGTTTTCGCTTTCCCAGACTCAGATGTTTACGATGCTGGTTCAGCTGGGACTTTCTATCATGACAGCCTGCGAAACTTTGGTCCTGACGGCAAACTGATGAAACAGTTGTCGCCTGAAACGCGACGGAAAATTCGATTGCAAAGGACTCAAATTCTGAACCGTCCTCCCCCGCCAACTCTTTATGCTGCGGCAGGAGTTGAACAAGAAGACTCTCCGTGGATATTTCGAGTGGTTACGCCCGAAGGCAAGGAGATGAGAACAGCAGTTTGGAATGGTCGTCGCAATTACGAGCATGAGTTTCCAGAAGACATCATTCGATGGGTAGGCGGGGACAGGATTGCAGTCGTACAGGTTCATAGCCCGGTAGGCGTGAACCTACGTTCTTCGCTGCAATTGACGATGTGGTTATCGAAGGACCAAGACGGGGTAATCCATTGGGCGCGTGACACAGAAACTTTTCAATCCATCATCAAATCGTTCGTCAGACTCGACTTGGAAACTGTGAGCCCGCCGAATTTGCCAGAGAATTGGAACCCCACAATCACAATGATGGGTGCGAACTCTCAAAGCGAATAATTCTGACGGTATTTCCACTCGATGATGTGAAAATGCGCAATAAGATCAGCGCTATATCTGATCAATTGACGATCGAGTGGGAGTGAGGGCTGGAATTATTGTGCGGGCGCAGGCGGTTCAAGGGCGGAATTGTCAAATGCCTTTTTGGGTTGGCGCAGCCGACGACAATTGCTTTTTGGTGCCATGGGGAGCTGCAATTACTTTCAAAGCGGGTACTTCATGTGCCATGAGCCGGAATTTGGTTGCCAAGCCATTTCCACACTTGAACTGTGACATTGTCTGACAGCTCTTTGTCTGTGGTTTGAGCGCGCCAGCTCAGTCCTGTATCGAGCACGCCTTCGCATGCCTTTGTGATTTTGCCGCGGCCACCGATGAAAGCTTGCGTACACAGCGCCACACCTTGCCCAGATTCAGTGGCCCTGAGTGCCATTTCACGGTCACTGAAATCCAGCCCGGCAGACGTCTCATCAGGGGTAACGCCTACAGCTTCAAACCATTCGTTCCAGCCTTCGGACCTTTCGTCGTGAATGAGGCGGTACTTCAATAGATGCACTGCCTTCTGCAAAGGGGTTTTGATCAAGCCCGGCGATGCAACCGGGACCAACACATCCGCGAACAGGTCGTGGCTTGGTAGATTGTTTGCGGCAGAACGGCTGCGCGCAATGGCGATGCTCACTTCGAAAATTTCAAAGTCAATTGCTTTGCCCGATGTGTCAATCCAGGGGTCGCAAGCAGGCACCGTACTCCTGAGATCAACCAGCCTTGGCAGCAGCCACCGCGCCGCAAAATCAGACTCGCAATAAATCACCACACTCCCCGGTTTGCGATAAGGTTCCAGGCGGCGGTAGCCTCCCTCCAACTGCTCCAGCGATTGCATGACGGTGCGATGATAGTCGCGGCCAGCGTCAGTGAGCATGATGGATCGGCCGTGTCGCAAAAACAGGGGTTGCCCCAAGCGCTCTTCCAGCAGGCGCATTTCGTGGCTGACAGCAGATTGTGACAGGCCGCGCTCTTCGGCCGCCCTGCTGAAACTTCCAAGCCGCGCCGCCGCTTCGAAGCCCAGAAGGTATTGCAGGGGGGGAATGTTGCGAAAGCGTCTCATGTGAATGGCATTCATGCATAGGGGGAACGCTTCTCAATTGCAAGCTGTCGGAATTTCGTCTGTCATGCTGGCGGTCAACCGGAGACCAAAATGCTGGACAGGCCATCAAAACCAACCAACACTGTGAATGGAATTCATTCTCCGTCCGGTTTTCGAAAGCCCGGGGAATTTGAACGCCACGAACGGACATGGATGATCTGGCCGCACCGCGAAGATCTTTATGAGGCCCGGCTGGCACCGATGCAAACCGAATACGTCAACATTGTTGCTGCCATTTCACAGTTTGAACCCGTGACCGTTGTGGCCCATCCTGATCATGAAGAAACGGCGCGACTGCGCCTTGGCAACCTCGCCGATGTGGTGGCCATTCCGGTTGATGATTTCTGGACACGCGATTGCGGACCATCATTTGTGCGCAATGCCGAAGGCAAACTGGCCGGTGTGGATTGGCGATTCAATGCCTGGGGTGGCAAACACGCACCGTGGGAACAAGACAACAAACTCGCTGCACGCATCCTTCAGCGTGAAGGCGCTGAAGTCCGTGCCTCATGGCTGACCACTGAAGGCGGCTCTTTCGCACTGGACGGCGAAGGCACGCTCATCATCACCGAAACCAGTGTGCTCAATCCCAACCGCAATCCGGGTGTCAACAAGGCACTCGCAGAATCAGAACTCAAGGCCATGTTGGGCGTGGACAAGGTCGTGTGGTTGCCGGGCGATCCAATGGATAAGGAAACCGACGGCCACATTGATGGCATGTGCGCCTATGTACGCCCCGGCGTGGTGCTGTTTGAATCCAATCCTGACCCGCGTGATCCCCACAGCCGCATTCTGAGCGAAAATCTCGCCTGCCTGCTGAGCCAGACCGATGCCAAGGGCAGGGCGTTTGAAACAATCCCCTTGGAAGAGGCTGTCGAAGCCGAGGTGACCAGCAATATCTTCTGCCGTTCCTACATCAATTTCTACATTGCCAATGGCGGCGTGATTGTTCCGGGCTATGGAATCCCCGGTGATGCAGGGGCATTGGCCACCATTCAGGAGGCCTATCCGGACCGAAAAGTTGTGATGGTGCAGGTCAATGCCATTGCAGCGGGGGGCGGTGCCATTCATTGCATCACGCAAGAGCAGCCCGCAGCAGCAGCGGGAACAGCAACATGATGACCAAGCGAAAATTTCTGGGTGCCACAGTGGGTGCAATGTCGGGGAATGTCTCTTTGATCTCAGGTGCCAACGCGGAAAACACCGTGTCTGCAAAAGCGGCGGGCTTTCACATGCCGCTTGAATCCGACCCGCACGAACGCACCTTCATGCAATGGCCGGCCCTGAAATCAATCTACGGCAGCAAGGAAGACCTCGACACAGTGCGTGAAAAGATTGCGCTGATTGCCAGCACCATTGCGAAGTTTGAACCCGTTGTATTGTTGGCGCGGCCAGAGCAGGTCGAGGATGCGAAGGCTTGGGTGAAAAATGGGGTCGAGGTCTGGCCGCTGGCCGTTCAAGACTTGTGGTGTCGCGACAGTGGCCCCACATTTGTGGTCAATGGCAAAGGTGAACTTGCCGCCAGCGAACTGGGCTTCAACGGCTGGGGCGGCAAACAGCAATATGAAGATGATGGCCTGGTCGCGCGCCGTGTGGCTGAAAGGTTGGGGCTCGCCGTATTTGAAAACGGCATCAAAGGTGAGGGCGGAGGTGTTGAGACAGATGGTGCCGGCACGTTGCTCGCCCATGCCAGTTGCTGGGTCAATCCCAATCGCAATCCGGGTTCACAGGATGAAGTGGAGAAGCTGCTTCTCGACTCAATGGGTGCCGAGAAAATAATCTGGGCACCTGGAGTCATTGGTGCCGATATTACCGACTTCCATATCGATGCGCTGGCCCGCTATGTGAAGCCGGGGCAAGTGTTGATTCAACTGCCCAAGAAAATCATTGCGGGTGATCCATGGTCGGCGTCCGCATTCGAGACCTATGAAATACTGAAAAAGGCAACCGATGCACAGGGACGCAAGCTAGAAATTGTCGTGGTGCCGGAACCCGTCAACATCCGCTCGCGTGCCGCTGATTTCGTCAACAGCTACGCCAATTACTACGTCTGCAACGGAGCCGTAGTCTGCGCCGAATTTGGTGACGACAAGGCGGATGCAGAAGCCAATCGCATTCTGGGTGGGCTTTATCCCGGCCGTGAAATTGTCAGTCTCAACACCGATGCCATTGGCGAGGCAGGTGGCGGCATTCACTGTTCAACCCAACAACAACCAAGTGTGAAAGGCTGAAGACATCATGGACAAGTTGATCGTTGCCGCTGTGCAGGTATCTTGCACAGATGATGTGAAAGCCAACCTCGACAAGCTGGAAATGCAGCTGCGTGAAGCGGCACGACGCGGTGCCAGGCTGGTGGTGTTGCAGGAGCTGTTTGAAGGACCATATTTCTGCATCGATGTTGATGAAGCCCACAAGCGCCGCGCCAGGCCTTTCAAGGGCAACACAACCATCGCCCGCTTTTCAAGTCTGGCAAAAGAATTGGGTGTGGTGTTGCCTGTTTCCTTCTATGAAGAAGATGGAAGCCGCCGCTTCAACGCGCTGTCGATGATTGATGCCGACGGCAAGGTGCTCGGTCTGTACCGCAAGAGCCATATTCCTGACGCGCCGGGATACAGCGAGAAATATTACTTTGCCAATGGCGACACAGGATTCATGGTGCATGAGACGGCAGCTGGCAAAGTGGGTGCTGGCATTTGCTGGGACCAGTGGTTTCCCGAGGCAGCCCGCTGCATGGTCTTGAAGGGCGCGGAAATCCTGATCTATCCCACGGCCATCGGCTCGGAACCATCTGATCGCGCGTGGGACTCGCGCGATCATTGGCAGCGCGTCATGCAGGGTCATGCCGGGGCCAACATCACGCCACTCATCGCCGCAAACCGAGTCGGCATCGAAACCGGCAAAACCGGATCGATGGTGTTCTACGGGTCCTCATTCATCGCCGACCACACGGGTGCAAAGCTTGCCGAAGCTGACCGTGTGACAGAAGGTGTCATTACCGCAAGCCTGGACTTGGACGCCATTGCCAAGTTGCGGCGTTCATGGGGTGTGTTCCGCGACAGGCGCAACGACCTCTATGGAGAAATTGCCAAACCATCACCCACCAGATTGCAGCCAGAAACTTGATCAGGGAGTATACACATGCGCATGAATTTACTTGTTACAGGATTGGCTCTGTTCGCCGCCATGTCCGCAACCGCAACTGCCGGCGAAGTCCGGCTGTATTCGTGGGAAGCCTATTTCGGCGCGGAGTCGATCAAGGCATTCGAAACGGAAAGCGGCAACACTGTCACCTATGATGTGTTCGATTCCAACGACACGGTTGAAACCAAAATCCTCGCCGGCAATTCCGGCTATGATGTGGTGACGCCCAATCTGTCGCCGCATTTGGCGCGGCAATTGCCCTTGATGGCCTGGGCCGCGCTCGACAAATCCAAACTTTCCAACATTGAAAACTTGTCACCGGAGTTGATGGCAAAATTGGCCGAAGTTGATCCGGGCAATGCGTATGCCATTCCATGGATGTGGGGCACCACCGGCGTTGGCCACAATGAAGCAAAGATCATGGCCATCATGCCTGACGCTCCCGTGGACTCGTGGCGCATGGTATTCGACCCGGCAGTTGCCGCGAGGTTCAAGGAATGCGGCATCTCATTGCTGGATGATGCCGAGCAAGTGCTTGGCAGTGCCCTCATCTACCTTGGTGAAGACCCTGACACGGCTGACGAAGCGGTTCTGGAGAAAGCGGTGCAACTCGTCAGCAAGGTGCGGCCCTACATTCGCCAGTTCCATGGCTCAAACTACATCGCTGCATTGGCCGCTGGTGATCTCTGCGTGGCGATGGGCTACTCCGGTGACATGTTGGTGGCAACAAACCGATCGAAGGAAGCGGGCAACAGCTTCACCATCAATTATCGTCTTCCGAAGGAAGGCAATCTTGTCTGGTTCGACACATTGGCTGTGCCCGCAGATGCACCCAACCCTGACGCGGCACTCGCACTCATCAATTTCTTGATGCGCCCGGAGATTGCCGCAAAGGCGGCCAATGAAACCGGCTTTGCCACGGCCAACCTCGCGGCGTTTCCACTGGTTAACGGGGAAATCCGTGCCAACACCAACTATTATCCCGGCCAGGAAGCCCAGAAAAAATTCAGATTGCCAAAAGTGAAGGACGCGAAAATTGACAAACTCTGGCAACGCGCATGGAACCGCGCCAAGGGCATAGAATAAAACATGTCCGACGGCGGCAGCAGGGCTTGGCGAACTGCTGCCGTTCCATTTTTGTGGTTGTTTTTCTTTTTCGTCGTTCCTTTTGGACTGATCTTCAAGATCAGCCTGTCCGATCAGGCACGGGCGCGGCCACCTTATCTGCCGCAGTTTGATCCAGCAGCAGGCCTGCCTGGCCTATGGCAATACGTGGCGGGATTGGATCTCGAAAATTTCGCAACGCTGTTGACCGATAGTTTCTATGTGCGCTCCTATTTTTTGTCGGTGCAGACGGCGGTCATCGCCACACTGATCACATTGCTGATTGCCTATCCCATGGCCTATGGTTTGGCGCGCGCGCCCCAACGTGTTCGTCCCATTCTGCTTGGCCTCGTTGTGCTGCCGTTCTGGATCAGCTTCCTGATCCGGGTCTATGCTTGGATGGCCATCCTCAAACCCAATGGTTTTCTTGATCTGGCAGGGCAGGCCATCGGTTTGAATGCCGGCACCCTTGCACTTCTCAACACGCCCAGCGCTGTGACCATTGGTATTGTCTATTCTTATCTGCCCTTCATGATTTTGCCGCTCTATTCCATTCTCGACAGGATGGATGACACTTTGGTGGAAGCATCCCGTGACTTGGGAGCCTCCACGCTTCGTACATTTTGTTCGGTCACGCTGCCTTTGTCGTTGCCCGGCATCTATGCGGGTTGCCTGCTCGCCTTCATTCCCATGGTTGGAGAATTCGTCATCCCGGACCTCTTGGGCGGAAATGATTCAGCCCTGATTGGCAAAACGCTGTGGACGGAGTTTTTCAACAATCAGGACTGGCCCCTGTCTTCGGCCATTGCAATTGGCATGCTGGCCATTTTGGTGGTGCCCATCTTCTTGTTGCAAAAGGCCCAGGGGAAAGCTGATGACCATTCGCAAATTTCCGGCGGCCAGATTGCGCGGAATTGGAGTTGGTTCAACATTGCAGCCGTCTCACTGGGACTTGCCTTCATTTATCTGCCAATTCTGCTTGTCATTGCCTTCAGCTTCAATGACAGCAGGCTGGTGTCAGTATGGTCGGGGTTTTCGCTGAAGTGGTACAGTTTACTGTTTGCCAACACACAGCTGATTGCCAGTGCTTTGCTGTCTTTCAAATTGGCGGCGGTCAGTGCTACCGCTGCAACAGTGTTGGGAGTGCTGGCGTCTTTGACGCTGGTGCGCGGCCGCGCCATGCGTGGACATAAACTGTTTGGATTTCTGGTGTTGGCACCGATCATCATTCCGGAAATGGTGATCGGCCTTGCCTTCCTGTTGCTTTTTGTCGCTGTTGGCCTGCCGCGTGGTTTTTTTACTTTATTTCTCGCCCACACCACATTCGGCATGTGTTTCGTGGCAGCGACCGTGCAGGCGCGGCTCTCAGGCTTTGACACCACACTGGAAGAAGCATCTTGTGATCTAGGCGCGGGCGCGCTCCAAACGTTTTGGCGCATCACATTTCCGCTCATCCTTCCGGGTGTTGCCTCAGGCTGGGCGTTGGCTTTCGTTCTGTCCTTTGATGATCTCATCATTTCAAGCCTGGCTTCCGGACCCGGTGCCACGACACTGCCCATGCGGCTCTACAGCCAGGTGCGACTGGGCGTGACACCCGAAATCAACGCCGCCAGCACGTTGATGGTATTGACAGCTGTTGTCGTTTTGTCAGTGGGCGTGTGGGCGGGCAGAAGAAACAGGTTTTCACCGGCAACAGCAGGATAGACAAGTTTGTGCGTTTGCTGGCTTGTTTGAACCACCTCCCCCAACTCCGTCATCCCGGCGAAGGCCGGCACGAAGCTTCATGCAGGACAAGCTATTGAAACAGGCTGAAAAAGCCTTGTCCCGGCCTTCGCCGGGATGACGGGAAATTGAGTGGTTGATTCCATGAAAATGGTATCCGCTCTAAGCTCAGGGGTCGGTGGCCAAGACATTCTCCATGACCAGCCAAAAGTTGTTCAACATTTCCTGCTGACGTTTTCTGGATGGCGGTCAGTGGATGAATTGTCTTATGCTGACGGGCAAAGCCATTTGCGAGAGAGAACAACTGCGATGACAACCAAGCGCCGAAACCTGAAGTCAGTGGAGAAGCAGCCCAAACTTTCGCGCAGCCATTCACCCGACAGTCTTTCGCCTGTAGAGTGGCAGCGGGGTTTGCGGCGGCAGTTTGGGCGGGAGCAGGCATTTGGACTTGAAAATCTGGGCAGCGAGCCGTTTTTCTCTGAGTACCGTGTCAGCAATCCGGTTTCGAAATCGAGCTACCGCGTCGCGATCAGGGGCATGGGGCCGGGCGGCAATTATTGCTCGTGCCCGGACTACACCACGAGTCACCTCGGCACCTGCAAGCACATTGAGTTCACGCTTGGCAAATTGCTGAAGAAGCGTGGGGCCAAGACGGCATTCAAGTTGGGGTACCAGCCAGCTTTTTCAGAGATATTCCTGCGCAACGAAGGCAGACGCAGTGTGCATTTTCATGCCGGCAGCGATTGTCCGTCGGAGGTGCGCGAGACCGCAGCCACAGTGTTTGACGCAGCGCAAAACGGGTTGTTGCGGGATGAGCGTTTTGGTGAACTTGAGCGGTTCATGGCTGAGGCGGCGGGAAGCGGCCATGAGGTGCGTGCCTATGATGACGCACTCGACTTTGTGGCCGGTCGGCGCGACGCTGAATGGCGAAAGCAGATGCTGCAAAAACTGTTTCCGGGTGGTGCCGCTGATGCAAAATTATTGGGCAGTCTGAAAGTGCCGCTCTATCCCTATCAGGCCGAAGGCGCGTTGTTCGCACTGCGGGCGGGCCGCGCGCTGATTGGCGATGACATGGGATTGGGCAAAACCATCCAGGCGATTGCCGCAATGGAAATTCTGGCGAAACATTTTGGCGTCGCGAAAGTGCTGGTGATCTGTCCGACATCGCTCAAATATCAATGGCAGAGCGAGATCGGACGATTTTCCGGGCGGCAAGGTGAAAATGCCGTGCGCGTCGTCACCGGTGGACGTGCGCAACGCAAGACAGATTATGCCGTTGAAGATTTCTGCAAGATCACAAATTATGAAAAACTCAAACCGGACCTTGACCTGATTGCGGACTGGGCACCGGAACTGGTGATTGTTGATGAAGCACAGAGGGTGAAGAACTGGAACACCATTGCGGCGCGTGCCTTGAAGCGCATCAACAGCCCCTATGCAATTGTGTTGACGGGTACGCCCCTCGAAAACAAGCTGGAGGAACTGATTTCGATAGTTCAGTTTGTTGATCAGCATCAGCTGGGCCCGACGTGGAAGCTCTTGCATGAACATCAAGTCAAGGACGCGTTTGGGCGGGTCACCGGTTACACCAGGTTGGACAAGATCGGCCAAACTCTCGCTCCCGTGATGATCCGCCGCCGCAAATCCGAGGTCTTGCGGCAATTGCCGAGCCGGACCGATCAGACCCTGCTTGTTCCGATGACTGAAATGCAGATGTTCCTGCATCAGGAAAACGCCGACGTGGTGGCAAAAATCGTGCAACGCTGGCGGCGTACGAAGTTCATTTCAGATGTGGATCAGAGGCGTTTGACCTGTGCGCTGCAAAACATGCGCATGTCGTGCGACAGCACCTATCTGCTCGATCAGGAAACTGACCACGGTGTCAAGGTTGACGAAATGGCGGCACTGCTGGATGACCTGTTTATTGATCCCGATGCAAAGGCCGTTGTGTTTTCGCAGTGGACGCGGACGCAAGACATCATCGTCCGTCGGCTTAAAGAACGTGGCGTAGATCATGTCTGCTTCCATGGCGGGGTCCGGTCGGAAGACCGTCCGGCCTTGATCGAACGGTTTCGGGCTGACCCGGCTTGCCGGGTTTTCCTGTCCACTGATGCAGGCAGCACGGGCCTCAACCTGCAACACGCTTCGACCTTGATCAACATGGACCTGCCGTGGAATCCGGCTGTGCTTGAACAACGCATCGCCCGTATCCACCGCATGGGCCAAAAGCGACCGGTGCGGATTGTCAATTTTGTGGCCAAGGGCACGATTGAAGAAGGCATGCTTTCGGTGTTGGCTTTCAAGCGGTCCTTGTCAGCGGGCATTCTTGATGGCGGCAGCGGCGAGATTTCGCTCGGCGGATCGCGGCTCAACCGCTTCATGAAGGACGTTGAAAGCGTCACAGGCAGCATGGGCGAAGGTGTGGCTGTGGCACCAGTGGAAGAAGCGGGCACCATGGCCGAAGCGGCTGCCGAAGTGCCGGTCGAAGTACCAGTTGCCGATCCGTGGCAAGCGTTGATGCAAGTTGGTGTGCAGTTCGCTGCGGCGCTTGCCTCGGCCAATGATCCCCATGCGGCATCGCATCCATGGATCGAACGCGATCCGGCGACCGGAACGAGAAATCTCAAAATACCGCTGCCGCCGCCAGAGACGGCGAAGCAAATTGCTGATGCGCTTGTCGCGCTGGCGGCGGGTTTGCGGGGCAGGGTTGGGTGAACCAGGGAAGTTTCTATTTGATCAAAAACCCGGCACCAACAATCCGTCACCCCGGCGAAGGCCGGGGCCAGGCTTGAGGTTTGGCAAGTTGTTGAAACAGTTCAATAAAGCATCGTCCCGGCCTTCGCCGGGATGACGGATATTTTTAAGGTTGATCCTGTTCAATGGAGAATTTCGACAATGGTTTCAGACGTTCACTCCAACAAGAACTGCACATCCGCTTCCGTCAACTTCGCAGAACCTTCGCCATCCTCTTCCTCGCCCCACAGCGTGGCGGCGAGGGAGCGTTTTTTGTCTTGCAGTGAGAGGATTTTTTCTTCGATGGTGCCTCTGGCGATGAGACGGTGGACGAAGACGGGTTTGGTTTGGCCGATACGGTGGGCGCGGTCGATGGCTTGGGCTTCGACGGCAGGGTTCCACCAGGGATCGTAAAGGATCACGGTGTCAGCTGCGGTGAGGTTGAGGCCCGTGCCGCCGGCTTTGAGGCTGACGAGGATCAATGGCACCTCGCCTGACTGGAACGCCTTGACCGGGGTTTGCCGATCTTTGGTGGTGCCGCGAATCTCGCTGAAGGTGATGGCGCGCTGATTGAGTTCAGGCTTGATCAAATCGAGCATTGATGTGAACTGGCTGAACAGGATGACCTTGCGCCCGGAGGCCAACAGCTCCGGCAACATTTCCATCAGGCGCGAGAGTTTCGCTGATTCCCCTGCATTGGATTCATGACCTGCCAGAAGGCGTGGATCGCAACAGATTTGGCGGAGCTTCAGCAGTGCATCAAGGAAGATGATGTGGGAGCGCATCAGGCCGACGCGGGCGATTTCTTCGCGCACGCGTTTCTGCATCAGCAGCCGCATCGATTCATAAAGAGCGGTTTGAGCATCACTGAGATCAATCCATTCTGGTATTTCTGATTTGGCAGGGAGGTCGCTTGCCACCTGATCCTTGGTGCGGCGGAGCATGAAGGGACGGAGACGCCGTGCAAGGAAACGCTTGGCCCCGGCGTCATTGTCGCGCGTGATCGGTCTTGCGATGCTGCGGTTGAACTGGTCGAGATTGCCGAGCAATCCGGGTGTCACGAGTTCCATCAGACTCCAGGCATCTGTCAGCTGGTTTTCGACGGGCGTTCCGGTCATGGCCAGGGTCTGCGCTGATTTCAATTGTTTGGCGGCCTTGAATCCTGCTGTTTTGGGGTTCTTGAGCATCTGGGCTTCATCGTGGATGATGAGGCTCATGGGGTGTTGTTTGAGCGTCTCGATGTCGCGGACCAACAGTGGATAGCTGGTGAGGATCACATCCTGTGTGCCGATCTGGGGTGCAAGCATTTTGCGGTTTGCGCCATGCCAGAGCAGCACCGTCAACGTTGGTGCGAACTGTGTGAATTCAGCTTGCCAATTGGGCAGCACTGATGTGGGGCAGACAATGAGTGTCGGATGCTTGAGTGATCCCGCGGATTTCAGTGTGGTGATATGGGCGAGGGCCTGCACGGTTTTGCCCAGTCCCATGTCATCAGCCAAGACGCCGCCAAAGCCTGCGCCATGCAGTGCCTGCAACCAGTCCACGCCCTGTTGCTGGTAGGGGCGCAGGGATGCATGGAAATCCTTGGACAGTTTTGTTGGGAAGGATTGCAGTTGTGTCAGGGCCTTGGCGAGTTTACGCAAGGGTTCGGCCCCGGTCCAGGGAATATGGGCGTTGGTGCCGGTTTCAAAATCAGCCAGAGCCGCCAAATCGCGTGCGGGCAAGCGCAGTTTTGAGCCCGCAGGTTGATCGCGCGCAGCGAACTGCAAAAGCATTTGCAGAACGGGCCTGATCTTCTCCATCGGCACCTGCGCAAGTTTGCCAGGTGCCACTTCGAATGAAAGCGCAGCGGCGGCGTGATCGAGCAGCGCTTCACCGTATTGCGCCAGCATCCGGCGGAGCAGGGGTAAAATGTCTATCGGCTGACCGTCGATGCGGGCGCCGAGACTGATGTCAAACCAGTCTACGCCTGAGGGCTCGACATCAAAGCTCAAACTGTCTGGTTCAATCTCGACAAAGGCGAGTGACCAGCGTGGGCCATAGGCGATGCGCCAGCCACCCGCTTGCAGTTGCGGCACTTGGTTTTGCAAAATGTTGGCATAGTCGGATGGAGATGCGCCGATCTGAATTGCCAAATCCCAGGACTGGGCCTTTTTCGCTTTGGCTTCGTGAAAAGTTCTGATCGGTTTCAATCCAAGCTTTTCAAGTTTCGCAAAGACCAGTTTCTCCGCTGCCAGGTCACGAAGGAACTGGATGGTGGAATCGGGTGTGACCTTGTGGAGCAAAGTTGCTTCAGTTGCGTGCGTTACCGTGGTGCCCCTGTAGTCGAAATTCACCCGCACGGACGCTGTCGGCGTTCTCACAGTGCCTCGTGTGTACCAGTTTGTGCGCTGAGGAAGGAAGACGTCCACAACCTCTTCCCTAAACGTCAGAACCGGGGTCGGCGCGATCATGCCGAGATCGTTCAGATTGGAGAGTTGGGGTGGCGGTACGGCATCCCGTGTAACTCTGCTCCACTGCGCGGCCAGTGTTGAAACGGCGTTGAGCGGCACAGGAGGCAGGCGGAGCAAACGTTCCGCCAGTACACTTTCAACACCTGTTTCAAGCCCGTGCACCGCGCCGGTTTTCTCGTCGATCAGAAGCGGTGGCGCGAGGGCGACGAGGGTCAAATCAGCGGGAATGCCAGACACCGTCAGCCGTTGCTCGCCATTGGCGTTTTTCATCCAGCGAAAGGTGCCTGCTTTGCTGTCCGCCACATGGAGTGCCGGCCCTTCAGCATTGCGCCACCGCACTTGCCCGGTTGTCATGGCCTGATGCAGCCAATACGCCCCGCCTAAGCCTTTTGGCCGCCCGCCGGACATGTCGCTGTAATAATCCGTCAATTGCTTTACCAACCATGCATCCATTGGCGTCGGCATTTCGTTGATCCAAGACCGATTGTAGCGGTCTGGTTGCTTCCAGACTGAGTTTTGTTTGTCTGATGGATTTTTGAACCAGACATGAATAGTCAGTTCATGTGGCATTGCCAGTGGTTCTGCGGGCGCGGATTGAGCATTGGGCAGTTTGAACGTGTGAACTTTGCGAGGTTCCACCACATAGGCGATCTCGGCTCTGCCTGGTTGCAACGCCTGCGCCTCTGCCAGCCAGTTAAACAAGGGCTGCGGCAGAGGGGCCGGTTTTGCTGGCGCAGAAGGCGTGAGGGCGGGCAAAGCGGGACTGGAGGCAATTGGTACTTGTTTGCTGCGGGCCGCATACAACACTGCTGCGCAATGTTTGCATCCGACGCCGACAGGGCAAGTACACAGGGTTTCAAAAGCAGCTTCGAAGTCATCATCATTGAAATAAATCGTCACCTCGTAAGGCAGCCGTTCGCTCCCGCGCACGTTCGCTGAAATCTCTCCTTCCTGCGGGTCGATTTTCAGTTGGGTCACCCGGCCTTGGCGCCAGTAGCTTTCACCTTTGCCGACCATGGTCGCGTTCTGGATCATCTGGTTGATCAGAGCGTCAGTGATATGAGGAATCATGGTGCAGGTCACTCTTACAGGAGTGATATTTCTACAATCCGGGGGGCGAATTGCCTATTCTTCTTCGACTCTTATCAGCCAAAACATTTCCGCCAATCTGCCGCGAGCGCCTTGAGCGTTGCGATGTAGTGGCCGGGGCCGTCTGGCAATGTGCTGCCGTAGGGGTCCAGTGTGCCAACGTAAACCTCTGTGCCTTCGATGACCGTGTCCACCAGTTTGCGGTCAAATTGCGGTTCGGCGAAAACACAGGCGATGTTGTCGGCTTTGATGTCTTCACGAATGGCCTTGAGGGCTGCTGCACCGGGCGGGTTTTCGGGATGAATGGAGATGGCCTCGGACTCGCCGAAGCCAAAGTGTTTTTCGAAGTATTGGTAAGCATCGTGGAAGACAATGACTTTTGCAGGTTCAAGGGCAGAGATGCTGGCTTTGATCGCGGTTTCGGTGGCTTCCAGTTCTTTGATAAATGCTGCCGCGTTACCATTGTAAAGACTGGATTTTTCGGGATTGAGTTGTGCGAGTTCGGCGGCGATTGTATTGGCCATGACGGCGGCATTGAAAGGGCTCAGCCAAATGTGGGGATCGGAGGCTTCGTCGTCGTGGGTTTCCTCGCCTTCGTGTGAATGTCCCTCGCGGACCGGATAGAGCTTGAGGCCTTGTGTCTTCATGAGTTCAAGCTGCTTGGCGTTCCCACCGAGGCTTTGCAGGGGCTTCTTCAGGAATGCTTCCAGTTCGGGCCCGATCCACAAAACCAGTTGTGCCTCCTGCAACGCCCCAGCATTTGTGGGCGTGAGGGTGTAAGTATGGGGAGAACTTGCGGCATCAACGAGCAAGGCGGGCGTGCCTGCACCGTGCATGACTGCTGCCGCTATGGATTGGATCGGTTTGATTGAAGCCACCACCTTGGTATCCGCGAGGGTGGGAATTGAAAGGGCGGTCAAGAGGCAGATCGAGAGTGCACTGATGCGAGACATGGGATTACCTTGTAATGTTATTACATATTGTGTAATAACATTACATCTGGCAGAGTCAAGGGCTGAAATGAAACGTCATCTTCCTGAGGCTGCGGCGGAGCATACAGCATGAAAGAAACTGTCCATCCTCTGATCACACTTAAAGGCGCTGGTGTTGAACGCGCGGGACGCTGGCTGGTGCGTGGTGTTGACTTGCGGGTGCAGCCTTCAGAGATTGTGACATTGATCGGTCCCAATGGTTCCGGCAAATCAACCACGGCGCGGATGGCGCTGGGCATTGATGCTTTGAGTGAAGGCAAGGTTGAGCAACGATCAGGTTTGGTTGCCGCCTATGTGCCGCAGAAGCTTGCCATTGACTGGACGATGCCATTGCGCGTTTTGGATTTCATGCAACTGACGGGGCGTCCGGCAACAACAGTGGTTGATGCGGCGCTGTCACGTGTTGGGGTCGCCGGCCTCAAGCTGCGGGACATGCGCACACTTTCCGGCGGTGAGCAGCAGAGGGTGATGCTGGCGCGGGCGATTGCGCGCAAGCCGCAACTGTTGGTTCTCGATGAACCTTTGCAGGGCGTAGATTTTGCGGGGGAGATCGCGCTTTACGATGTGATCAAATCGTTCCGCGATGAAACGGGCTGCGGAATTCTTTTGATTTCGCATGACTTGCACATGGTGATGGCGGCGACTGATCAAGTGATCTGTCTCAACGGCCATGTGTGTTGTCACGGCACGCCTGCCAGTGTCGCCAACAACGCGGAATACATACGGCTGTTTGGTGAAAGGGCGGCAACTTTGGCGCTCTATCAGCATGATCACGACCACACCCACCTGGCCGATGGGCGTGTGAAGCACGGCGACGGGACGGTAACGGATCACTGCCACCCCGGTGACGGCCATCATCATGATACGCCACCGGCAGCAAGCGAAACACCCTACGGAGACTTCCGCCATGTTGGATGATTTTCTGGTGAGGGCGTTCTTGGCGGGACTTGGTCTGGCGTTGGTCGCGGGACCGTTGGGATGTTTTGTGGTGTGGAAGCGGCTCAGTTATTTCGGGGACACACTGGCCCATGCGTCGCTGTTGGGCGTGGCCTTGTCTTTGCTTTTGGAAATCAATCTGTCCCTCGCTGTTTTTGCGGTTGCCGCATTGGCGGCGCTGGCCTTGTTGATGTTGCAGGCGCGGACGCGGCTGGCTTCTGACGCCGTGCTTGGTTTGCTGTCGCACGGCGCGCTGGCGGCTGGCCTTGTGGCGCTGGCCTTCATGACATGGATCAGATTCGACATGATGGGATTGCTGTTTGGCGATCTGTTGTCCGTCAGCAGGGCAGACCTGGTGACTGTTTATGGCGGTGGTGCGGTTGTTGTGGCGTTGCTGGTGTGGTTCTGGCGGCCGCTGTTTGCAGCCACTGTAAACCGTGAGATCGCTGCGGCAGAAGGGGTGCCCGTCAATGCCATGGACATCTTGTTTATGATGTTGCTGGCGCTTGTGGTTGCGGTGGCGATCAAGATTGTCGGGGTGATGTTGATCACCGCGATGCTCATTATCCCGGCTGCGGCGGCACGGCGTGTGGCGGGAACTCCGGTTGTGATGGCGGTGGGTGCTGCCTTCATTGGCTGCGTTGCGGTTGCAATCGGATTGTGGGCTTCATTGACGTGGAACACGCCGTCCGGTCCATCCATCATCTTGGCGGCTGTGTTGTTGTTTGTGCTCGGGCTGTGTTTGCCAGCGGGTTTGATTGCTGGAAAGGAAGCTTCATGACGGCGCATGACCATTCAAGCATTGTCCTGACTCGCAACCAGAAGCTGGTGCTGGATGTTGTGTCTGGCGCAAAGCTGCCGCAAAGCGCCTATGACATTCTGGACAAGCTGCGCGGTGATGGCTTCAAGGCACCGTTGCAGGTGTACCGCGCGCTCGACAAGTTGCTCGCGCATGGCCTCGTCCACCGGCTGGAATCGCTGAGTGCTTTCATCGCCTGCCAGCATCCGCACGGCGAGGGAAGGGCGGCAACGGTGTTCATGATCTGTGATGAATGTGGGACCGTCAGTGAACAGACGGATACCTGCATCTCAGGTGATCTGCGCAAGCTGGCAAAGACAGATGGCTTCAGCGTGAAGCAGGCGAATATTGAAGTGCGTGGGGTTTGCAGGAAGCATTGAAGGGGGGCCTTGCTAAAACTCCCTTAGTTTCCCAAGCGTCAGCACAGGCTCAAGATTGTTGAGATTGTTCAACGCTTCATAGAGAAAATTCTGCAGTTCCATCGCCAGGTCCTGGGGCAATTCCTGCAGGTCGCCTTGCACGAAGTTGCGGAAAGAGAAACGCCGGCTGAGGGTGGCTTGGGCGAGTTGTGGCGACATGGCGGGCAAAGTGAGCGAGGCTTCGTCAGCGTCCCACGTCGAGCCCACCAGCATGTTGCGGACTGGCACGAAGAGATCGATGCCGTGATGTTCGCGCAGCTTTTTGGCGGCGTTCAGCGATGTGTAGGTGTTGTCGACGACATAGAATACAAATACGCGGAATCCTGCCTTGTGAGCTTCAGCAAAAAAGTGGAGCACGTGTTCCTTGGCGAAAAAACTTTCTGTGTGGCGTTCAGGCAGATCGACGACGTAGTCGCGTCCGGGGGACGCGAGGATGGTGTCGTAGAGTTTCATCTGTCCGCGCGTGGTGCTGAAATCTGCCAGTGCGGTTCTGCCGGGAAAAAAATTGCGCAGTGGGCCGTCGGGCGCGTCGGTGTCGATGAGAAACGGATCACGGGCGTCCAGCAGCAGATAATCCGTCAGCAACCGCGCAAGCGTGGTCTTGCCGTTGCGATGGGTGTCGGAGGCGACGATGTAGATTGTGGGGGTGACAGCCATGTGAGGCCGACCCTCCCGTGATGTTTGATTCAGTAACGGTTGCCCGATGTGATGCTGTTCAGGATTTTCACGTGGGCGTATTGCTCGTCGATTTCCGCCATCCATTTTCGCACATAGCCACGCAGCACGAAGGAGAATTTCGCGGTGGTGCCGTCAGCGGAACGGTTGTCGACGAAGTCCTTGAAGGTGACGCCTGCAAGATCAACCTGCTCGTAGGCCATTTCATTGAGCTTGGGGATGCTGATTTCCTGGGTCGAGGAGAGTTGCGAGAAATACTTGCGGTAAGTGGTTTCATCCCATTCAAAGAAATTGGTTTCGTTGATGGTGTTGCGGGTGAGCACGTATTCAATGCCTTGCAGGTATTTCGAGATTTCGCCGATTTCATCAAGCGAGGCGATGGAAGAGCCGACGACATGGAAAAGTCCCAGGGTGAAAGCGCCGTTGCGGGCGGCTTCGAGGACGCCGATGCGTTCGAACAGGTCAAGCGAGTAGGAGAGGTTGCCGGCTTTCAGGTCGACGATGGTGACGGGCACATTGGCCGATTCCATGGTGTCGAGAACGCGCATCTGGTGAGCAACGTTGTTGAGGTCGATGATTTCGGTGATTGCGGGATAAAAGCGGTGCAGGGACCCACGCGGAATTTCCGTGTCGAAGGCGCGCGTCAATACGTTCTTGCGCGCAAAGAAATCGAGCAGGGACCGCGAAACGGTCGTCTTGCCGACGCCGCCCTTATCCGCGCCGACGAGGATCAATGTTGGTTTCATGGTGGTCTTCTCCCGCTGTGCTCACGCTATTTGTCATCTTGCCATATCACGCTCTGACGTTCAGTACATTCTTTGCAATTTTGCAATCGTTCATTAAGGTTAATGGCGACAGAGAGACGGATTCAGTGAATTTGTCGAGTTGGCAGGAGACGGCATGAAGTTGCTGGTTTTTTTGACGCTGATGTTTGGCGTATTGCATGCGTTGCCGGGTCATGGTGGCCTGAAAGCAAAAACGAAGTTGCTACTGGGGATGGCTTACGGGTCAACTTACGGGATCGTGTCGCTTGTGCTTCTGGCTGGCATGATCTGGGCCTACCGCCACAGTGAACCAGGCATGGCTTTTGCCATGCCGATGTGGGGCTGGTGGGCCAATTGGATTTTGTCGATGCTTGGTTTTGTCTGCCTTGGCATTTTCCTGTTTCGAGGCTCTTGGCGGAACAGTTTGCGGTTTCCGATGGCGATCGGGGTTTGGCTTTGGGGAGTGGGGCACTTGCTGGCCAATAGTGATTTAAGAAGTCTGGTGTTCTTTGGTGGGCTGATGCTTGCAGCGCTGATACATGTCCTGTTGGTGGGACGCACAGTTGGTTTTGCGCCGGGGCCCGTGAGGCAAGGTCACAATCCTTTGTCCGTATTGTTCGGAATTGCGCTTTACGGAATCACAACCCAACTCCACTATGCCGTCACGGGCATGGAGTTGATTCGACTGCAATGATGTTTGGAAATGTGATTGGGCTGGCGCGGCGGTCAATGCCGCATACGCCGATGCAGGAATTGGATTCAATTCTGGTCGGGCCGGAATTTGGGGTTTTGGGCGACTGCAAGGGCCAGCGTTGGCCGCAGCGGGGCGTCACCATCCTGGCGAAAGAAGACTGGGACGCAGCCTTGGCTGAACTCACGGGCGTTGCAGGCGCTTCAGATCTGCCGTGGACGACACGGCGCGCCAATGTATTTGTTGAGGGCGTGGCTTTGCCCAAGGCGGAGGGGTCCATGATATCGATTGGCGCTGCACTGCTTGAAGTCACCGAAGAAACCAACCCCTGCTACCGCATGGAAATGTCGGCACCTGGTTTGATGGCGGCTTTGGGTCCGGATTGGCGCGGTGGCATTTCGTGCCGTGTCGTGAGTGGAGGTGCCATAGCACTGGGAGACCGCATGAGCGTCATCAGGGAAGCCGTGAAGAAAAAGGTTTTCTTGCCGGTCTGAGTGGATTGGCAGTATTGTCGTCTGCATGTCTCAGCACGCCGCCCCCAAACGCCGCACCGCCCCCGATATCCGTTCCCGCAAAGGCGGCGAGCCCATTGTTTCCCTGACATCCTATCATGCACATACCGCAGCGATTGCTGACAAGTATGTGGATTTCCTGCTTGTGGGTGACTCCCTTGGCATGGTCATGCATGGGTTTGAAACCACGCTTCCCGTGCCCCTCGATTTGATGATCATGCATGGTCGGGCGGTGATGCGGGGGGCCAAGGCTTCTCTGGTCGTCGTTGACATGCCGTTTGGTTCTTACGAGGAAAGTCCGCAACAGGCGTTCCGAAATGCGGCGAAGGTGGTCAAGGAAACCGAGTGCGGGGCCATCAAGCTTGAGGGTGGCATGCGGATGGCGGAGACGATCCGGTTTCTGACCGATCGCGGCATTCCCGTGATGGCGCATGTGGGGCTGACGCCGCAATCCATCAATGTGCTGGGATCATTCAAGGCGCAGGGCCGGGAGAAAGCACAATGGGCAGCGATTGAGGAAGATGCGCGGGTGGTGACGGAGGCAGGAGCGTTTGCAGTCGTACTCGAAGCGGTGGCGGAACCGCTCGCCCGCAAGATCACGGCGGAGGTTGCCATTCCAACCATTGGCATTGGCGCATCGGCCGCCTGCGATGGTCAAATCCTGGTGATGGAAGACATGTTGGGACTATCGCCCCGCATCCCACGCTTTGTCAAAGAATTTGGCAAGGTGGGGGAGGCCATTGAAAAAGCCATTGCGATGTATGCGCAAGATGTGCGGACACGTGCGTTTCCTGAGGTGCAGAATACGTACACGATGAAGGAATAGGGCAGGGCCATCGCGTGAAGCCAAGGGACCTCTCCCCCGCTTCGCGGACCCTCTCCGAAGGGGAGAGGGACCTGTGGTGCGAGCGCCCTGAAAAGTAAAACGGGAGGTCTCACCACGAGTCCCTCTCCCCTTCGGAGAGGGTCTGGCGAAGCCGGGGGAGAGGTCCCTTGGCCGCAGGCGATGACCCTGAGTAACGGCAAGAGCCACCAATCTGCCATGAATCAGGCTATACTCATTCACCATGAAGCGGCAGTTCAATCGGCGTGAAATACTTGCGGCGGCAACCTTGCCGCTGTTTTCGTGTGATGCTTTGGCGCAAGAGAACTACACGGGCCAGTTCATCAGCATGGAGGCTACCGTCGTGAATTTGTTGGGGCCGGGGTCTGGCAATACACAACGCTTCTTCTTTCGAACCGCTGGAGATGCGCCGATCATTCGTGCGCGGCAGGGGCAGGCGGTTTCCATTCGCGTCGACAACTTGCTGGCGGAAGATGTGTGGCTGCATTTTTTTGGAGTGCGCGCCGAAGCCGATGCTGTGACCGTGCTGGTGCCAGCAGGGCCAGACAGTTCTTTGGACGTGTCCTTCACGCCGCCGGATGCGGGTACATTCTGGTTTGGCCCACTTCTCAACGTGTCGCGCCAGCGGGAAATGGGATTGCAAGGACTTCTGATTATCGACCCGGCAACACCTGACGACCGCTATGTCGATGTGCCTCTGATCCTTGATGACTGGTTGATCGGCGAAGACGGCAAGATCGACGAAGACTTCCGCAATGTCGAGCGGGCGGCAGGCGAGGGGCGGTTGGGAAACTGGTACACGGTCAACGGCCGGTTCAAGCCGCGTATCAACCTGTCAAAGCTGAAGCCGTCCCGATTGCGGTTGCTCAATGCCTGCAACACGCGGGTGCTCACCCTGCAATTCAAAGGCGCTGATGCCCTGATCCTGGCGCGGGACGGGCAACCGATCGTGCCGTTTGCTGTTCCAGGCGATGGGCTTTCGCTGGCACCGGGGCAACGCGCGGATGTGGTGTTGGCAGCAGTTACAGGTGAACAAGTGGTTTTGTCGCTGGACCTGTTTGAGGATGTTGTGGAAACGGGGTTCTTGGGTGTTGACGGCAATTTGCCAAAACTGCCGGAGCCGCCGACGCTCGCCGCAAATCCATTGCCCGTGGTGAACATGAGTGTTGCGCCCCGCGAGGTGCGGTTGATGATTGAAGGTGGCATCAAAGGCGGCTTGGCGTCTGCGCGGGTAGGTGAGCAGACACTTGATCTGCGTGCCATGCTGGAAAAGGGTTTGGCCTGGGCCATCAATGGGGTTGCCGGGCCGAGCGGCGTTCCGAATTTTGAGGCCACAGTGGGTGAAACGCTGATTCTGAGCATTGATAACAAGACCGTTTTTGACCAACCTCTGGCGCTCCATGGTCATGTCTGGCACCAATTGGAGCTGGATGGTCAAAACACGCCAGGCCAGTCCTGGCGCGATACCGCTGTGGTTCCAGCGCTCGCGACGGCGCGATTTGTGATGGTTGCGGAACGGCCGGGTGTTTGGGGTTTGCACAGCCTGGTGGCTGAACGCTCTGACGCCGGGCTGTTCGGTGGTTTCAAGGTAGTCGATAAGCCTTGATTTGGCCCCACGCCCCGGCTACCCCGTGGCGAAACCCCAATTAGGACGCTGCCTGTGACCGATGAGAGCCTGATCCGTGAAGTGGACGAAGAAGTCCGCCAGGATGAATATGTTAAAATCTGGGATCGTTATGGCTCTCTGATCATGGGCGTGGTTTTTCTTGCTGTTGCGGGCGTTGGCGGTTTTGAGGGGTGGAAGTATTTCCAGAAAAAGCAGTCCGAAGACGCGTCCATCGTGTTTCTGGATGCTGTCAAAAAGGCGGGGGATGGCAAGACGGAAGACGCGATTGCGGCTTTTACCGCCGTCAAGCATCCAGGTTTTGCTCAATTGGCGAAATTGCATGAGGCCGCATTGCTGTCCGAAAATGACGGAGCGAAGGCGATTGCGATTTATGATGCTGTGGCCACCGACGCATCGGCAGACCGGAGCCTCGCGGACCTCGCAACGATACGCGCCGCCTATCTCAAAATTGATACAGCCAAGCCTGAAGACCTCGAACAGGCACTGGCCAAGTACGACAGCGAAACTTCACCATGGCGGCATGCCGCACGTGAGATCATTGGTCTTGCGGCGTGGCGCGTGAAAGATTTCACCATGGCGGACCGTTACATGAATACGATATTCTCCGATTCCGACACACCGGATGCCATGCGCCAGCGCGCCCAGGCGATGATCCAGATGATCCAGCCGGAGTTGCCAGCGAAATGACAAAGCAGTTTTCCATCGTTGTTCTGGTTGCGATAGCAGTGGCGGTTTCGGGTTGCAGCGCCGTTCGCAAGTTCACTAAAAAGAACGACAACACCGTTTTACCAGGTGAGCGCAGCGAGATCCTGTCGCCTGAACAGTACAAGGTTGATGACGCCACTGTGTCAGGTGGCCAGCAGGCAGATCAGGCCGCGCCTGAGAAGGCGTGCGACCCGGCAACTGACCCCAACTGCTCCGACGCCATTGATCAGGAGGCGGGTGATCCCGCAGGCTGATGACAGCCACCATTGTGATTGTCGGAAGGCCGAATGTCGGCAAGTCCACGCTGTTCAACCGCTTGGTTGGGCAACGCGTTGCCATTGTGGACGACCAACCCGGTGTCACGCGTGATCGCCGCATTGGATTGGCGAAACTTGGCCAGTTGAGTTTCAACCTGGTTGATACGGCCGGTCTTGACGACGCGCGCAAAGGCTCGCTCGAAGCGCGGATGAGCGCGCAGTCTGAAATCGCCGCGAAAGAAGCGGATTGCATTGTCTTTGTGATTGATGCGCGGGCCGGGGTGACACCGATTGACCGGGACTTCGCAGGCCGTATTCGAAAGTTCAACAAGCCCGTGATCCTCGTGTGCAACAAGTCCGAGGCGCGGGCGGTTTTGCCGGGCCTGCATGAAGGCCATGCACTTGGATTTGGCGAACCCTTCAAAGTATCGGCTGAGCATGGCGAAGGGCTGGATGAACTTCACGACGCGCTCGAGCCTTTTATCCTGGCCGATGAAACCCGCGAAGCCGGCGACGCTGACTCTGAAAACAACAGGCCTCTGAAAATCGCCATCATCGGCCAGCCCAATGCCGGTAAGTCCACGCTGGTCAATGCGATGCTGGATGAAGAGCGGATGTTGACCGGGCCGGAGGCTGGCATCACACGTGACGCCATCGCCAATGATTGGGCCTGGAAAGGCAAACCCATTACGCTGTGGGATACGGCAGGCATTCGGCGCAAGTCGCGGGTGCAGGAGAAAATTGAAAAGCTGTCTGTCAGCGATGCCATGCGCGCGATCCGTTTTGCAGAATGTGTTGTCGTGCTGATTGACGCCACGATGGTGATTGAACGGCAGGATTTGACGCTGTGTGATCTCGTGGCGCGTGAGGGCAGGTCAGTTGTGCTGGCCCTCAGCAAATGGGACGCCGTTGAAGAAAAGTCCAAGGTCATGAAAGAAGTTGAAAGCAAGCTTGAAGACGTGTTGCCGGAAATTCGTGGTGTGCCGGTTGTGACACTTTCAGCCCTTCAGGGACGCGGCATTGACGGTTTGATGAAGGCGGTGTTCGAAGCGGACAAGCGCTGGAACAAGCGCATCACCACGTCGAAGCTCAACCGCTGGCTTGAGGAAGCCATGCAGCGGAACGCTCCACCCGCCCCATCAGGCCGCCGCATTAAAATCCGCTACGCCACGCAAGCCAATGCAAGGCCGCCAACGTTTGCGATTTTCGGAAACCAGCTGGACAAGCTGCCGCAGAGTTATCTGCGTTATCTCTCCAATGGATTGCGTGAGGCGTTTGGATTTGATGGTGTACCCATCAGGTTCTCGTTGCGCGGGGGCAGGAACCCGTATGAGGAGAAGTAATATTCTTCTCCTCGCCCGCCCTCCAGCAGGGCTATCGCCTGAAGCCCAGGGACCTCTCCCCCGGCTTCGCCGTACCCTCTCCGAAGAGGAGAGGGACCTCTTGCTGAGACCTCCCGATTTACTATTCAGGGTGCTCGCACCACGAGTCCCTCTCCCCTTCGGAGAGGGTCCGCGAAGCGGGGGAGAGGTCCCTCGGCTTCAAGCGATTGCCCTGCGCAAGCGGGCGAGGGGAGGATCACCCCTTCGGCACCAAATCATCACCACCATATTGGCGATACAGCCCCGTGCCCGCATATTTGTAAACTGATGCAAGATCCGTGAACTCTGGCAAGCACATCGGGATGATCTGCGGTGCCACTTCTTCCGGTGTTGGCAGTGTCATCGGGTCTTCGCCTGGCATGGCGAAGGCGCGCATGGCGGTGCGGGTGGGGCCGGGGGAGAAGCAGTTGACGCGGACGTTGGTGGTTGCCATTTCGCGGGCGTAGATTTTCACCATGGCTTCGAGAGCGGCGCGTTGTGGGGCGTAGGTGCCATAATAGGGTTGGCACTTATAGGTGGCACCCGAAGTAATGAAGACGGCGCGGCCGGCCTCGCTCAAACGCAACAGCGGGTCCATGGAGCGGATGAGGCGGAAGTTGGCGGTGACAGTGATCTCCATGACTTCCATGAATTTGGCGGGCTCGACATGGGCCAGTGGCGTCATTTTGCCGAAAATGCCGGCGTTGCCGATCAACACGTCGAGGCGTTTCCAGCGCTCGAAGATCACTGCGCCCAGCCGGTCAATGGCGTCAAAATCGCGGATGTCCATGGGGACGAGTGTGGCCGCACCGCCCACTGACTTGATGTCGTCATCCAATTCTTCCAGGCCGCCCTTGGTGCGGGCGGTCACAATGACATGGGCGCCTTCGCGTGCGAGATTCATGGCAGTTGCATAGCCAAGCCCACGGGATGCGCCGGTGACGAGGGCCACCTTGCCTGAAAGTCTCCTGCTCATGTCAGCCTGCCTCGGCGAGGAGTGAGAGCTGCTGCTTGGCGCTTTCGCCGACGATGTCCGTGAGGCGCGTCGGATATTCGCCCGTGAAGCAATGATCGGTGAATTGCGGATGCGCATTGTTGCGGCCGGTGAAACCAGCGGCGCGGTAAACGCCATCAACGGAAATGAAGGCGAGACTTTCGACGCCGATGAACGCCCGCATTTCCTCCAGCGTGTGATTTGCGGCGAGCAGGGATTTTTCTTCCGGCGTGTCAATGCCGTAATAATCCGCGAACTTGATGGGCGGGCTGGCAATGCGCATGTGGACTTCGCGGGCACCTGCCTCATACATCATCTTGACGATCTTGACGGATGTGGTGCCGCGCACAATCGAATCGTCGATCAGCACAATGCGCTTGCCCTTGACGACGGCGCGGTTGGCGTTGTGTTTGAGTTTCACGCCGAGTGAACGGATGTGCTGTGTCGGTTCGATGAAGGTACGGCCGACATAGTGATTGCGGATGATGCCGAGTTCGAAAGGGATTCCGGTGGCTTGGGCATAGCCGATGGCGGCAGGCACACCGGAGTCTGGAATGGGCACGACGACATCTGCATCTGCCGGGGCTTCGAAGGCCAATTCGCGGCCCATGCTTTTGCGGACGTCGTAAACCGAGCGGCCACCCAAAACAGAGTCTGGGCGCGAGAAATAAATGTACTCGAAAATGCAGGGCCTCGCGGGTTGGCGCGGGAAGGGCCAGTGGCTTTCAATGCCGTCTTCGGAAATGACGACGACTTCGCCGTTCTCGACTTCGCGCACAAATGTGGCTCCAATGATATCGAGGGCGCAGGTTTCGGAGCACAGGATATAAGCGTCATTGAGCTTGCCAAGGATCAGTGGGCGGATGCCAAGCGGATCGCGGGCGCCGATGAGTTTTTTGTTGGACAGGCAGACAAGCGCGTAGGCGCCTTCAAGCTGGCGCAGCGCGTCCACCGTACGATCAATCAATTTGCCGCGTGAAGAGCGGGCTACAAGATGCAGCATGACTTCAGTGTCAGAGGTGGATTGGCAGATTGCCCCTTGGGAGATGAGCATCTTGCGCAGTGACAGCCCGTTGGTGAGATTGCCATTGTGGGCCACGGCAAATCCGCCGGTTGCGAGTTCCGCAAACAGCGGCTGCACATTGCGCAGGATGGGTTCGCCCGTGGTGGAATAGCGGACATGCCCAATGGCATTTTTGCCCTTCAGCCTGTCGATGATTTTGCCGGAAGAGAAATGATCGCCGACGAGACCCATGCGGCGCTCGGCGTGGAAGCGGCCTTCGTCGAATGACACGATGCCTGCGGCTTCTTGCCCACGATGTTGAAGGGCGTGCAGGCCAAGAGCTGTAAGGGCCGCCGCATCGGCATGGCCGAAAATGCCAAACACGCCGCACTCTTCGCGCAGCGTGTCGCCGTCCAGATCAAAGTCGTGGACTTCCGTCATTGCTGGGTGCCTTCGGCAGGTGCGGGGGCTGGTGCCGGCTGGCCGTCCACGAGGTTTTCAATGCTCTGGTTCTGGCCCTCAGTATAGCCTTGCTGGCCTTCGACGGGCGCCGTAATCTGACCGTCCACGCTGGTGGGCAGTGCCACGTCAGTCAGGGTTTTGGCGATTTCCGGCGGCATCAGGCCAATCATGAAATCACTGACGCGCTGGACCACGGACAAACTCGCGGCATTCCTGATCCAGTCCTCGTGGTTTTCGCGGGGCTGCAGCCAGCTGTAGAAAATATAGGCGATGCCGACCAACACAAGGCCGCGGGCAAGGCCGTAGAAAAAGCCGAGTGTGCGGTCAAACGCGCCGACAGAAGAGTCCACCACACGGTCAGAGATTTTGACCGAAATGATAGAGACGATGATCAGCGTCAGAATGAAAGCCACTGCACCCACCGCGATTTTTGCGAGGATGGGCTTGTCAACATAGGGCATCACGAGGTCGATGAGTTGCTGCTGCTGGATGGCGAAGTATGCGGCAACGGCTGCTGCACCCCATGCAATGAGTGATAGGGCTTCCCGGGTGAAGCCACGGGCCAGCGCCAGTAAACCCGAAACCAGCATGATGCCAATGAGGATGAAATCAAGAATTTGAAGTTGCATGTGAACTCGCCCGGCCAGTTTGGTGGAAGGCCTTAATAGCAGGTACAGCGCAAGGTGAAAGCCTGAATCGCCGCGTTGCACACAGGCTTAAATTTCCTGTCTTGCCACATTGGGCGCATTTGGTTTTTGTGAAATTCAGACATGACTCACCCTCTTGTTCGCAAACGGACTCAGTGCCGGTGCGGAAAAAATCAAGGGCGCGCGGAGGATTTCCTCGCGGGAGTGCTTTCCACGGCACCCTGACGCTCCTTCCGGGAACGCCTGACATCCTTTCCTAAGGGATGCCCGGTGACCCTTGCGGGTCGGCCGCGAGGAAATCCCCGCACGGGCAGGGCTTTGACCCGGGGGAGGGCGCGTAGGCTGCGAAAGGCAATAGATACCAGCCGCTTGATTTGGCCCTGCTTTTGATCCGTCCACTTCTCAAGGGTGATTAACCCCCTGCAAACGATGCCGACTGGAAAGCATTCACGTCTCTTTTACGTGAAGGGCTTCTCCCCCAGACCCCGGTATGAATGACACGATATCACCCACAGCGAGCCTGCATTCACCCCGCCCAGGAGCACCGTCGTACTCCGGACCCCAAGTGGGCTGAACGGAACGAATATGGTACGATTTGGAGGTGGCGTCAAGGGGTAAGAGCATAAATGTGTGAAAAAGATTGTTTTGTTCCTAGATTATAGGAATTATGATGTATTTACCCCAATTGCGTCTCTGTGTTAAGTTGTGTGTGGAGATTCACACATGCCAACCAATCTTGCCCTAGACCCTGAACTCTTGGAGCGCGCCCTTGCGGTGAGTGGCGAGCGCACCAAGAAGGCCGCTGTGACGCGCGCCTTGGAAGAATTCATCGCACGGCGGTCACAGCGCAAGCTGCTGGATTTGATGGGGCAGCTCGATTGGGACAATGGTTATGACTACAAGGCGGACCGTTCGCGTTGACTTTGCTGGTTGATACGTCTGTTTGGTCTTTGGCACTGCGGCGCGATGCTGTTGGTGATGCGCCGGCGGTGCTGGCGCTGCAACGCGCTTTGAGTGGTGGTGAAGCCATCGTTTGCACAGGGCTGGTCCTGCAGGAACTGTTGCAAGGCTTCCATGGCCCGAAACAGGCAGAGACTATCGTACTGCGCTTCGCCAGTTTGCCCATGCTGATGCCTGACCGCCAGGACCACATCGCCGCCGCCACTTTACGCAACACGTGTCACAAGCGCGGTGTTCAGACAGGAACCATTGATGCGCTGTTGGCGCAGCTCTGCATCCGGCATGAATTGACATTGCTGACAACTGATGCGGATTTCACGCACATGGCGCGGGTGGTTGAGGGGTTGAAAATTTGGACGATGGGGTGACTTGCTCCCTTGTCGCGGAGCGACCGGGGAGAAGAATAACGGTTGAAAAAAACCGCGATGGCCTTGCAACTTCAACCAGAACGGTTGAGATCGGGTTGCAGTGATGCTTGGTGTGCAAAAAGCAAGTCCTATCCCCGCTGCCTTAAATAATTCAGAAATCAGTTTCCGTGTGTTGAGACGTGGGTCTCAACGTAAATTTAGTGGAGTGTCACCGTAATCACCGTAATCTCACCGTAATCCGGTAGAGAATAAAATCAATCCTGTAAACGGTGCAACTAGGTACGTTGATCCAGTCTCAGGGAAATCAATTGTAGTTGACAATGTCACAAAGGAAATAATCCATGTCGGTGGATCCGGATTCAAATATTTATAAAGTATTCGTGAAACTGTTGGACGAGGGCACAGAAGTCTGGAGACCTGTTGAAGCATTTCGTGTCTCGCACAATGTCTATCAACTTTCGGGCAATCAGCCGGAAGGTGAAGAATGGCAGTTTAAGGTAGGAAGTATCGTGCTCTGTGAACAGAAAAAGTTCACGGGTGATGTTGTGTCCGGTTTGGTCGCAGTCTCAGCAATGCAACAAAAATAACAACTAGGGGATATCGGTGGATGTCAGTGATGTGGTGGACGGCGCTCGCTTGCGGCATTTGATGTGCCAAGGGATTACGGTGGGATCACGGTGACGTGGGGTTATGGTGACACTCCACTTTATTATCCCTTGTCGCGGCACGCGATGAGGGAGTGCCCGAAGGGCGAGGGAGTGGTCGGGCTTGGTGATATTTTTGTAGAGTTCGAGCCAAGCGGACACACTCCCTCCCGGCTCCGCCGTACTCCCTCACGCGTTCCGCGCAAGGGAGAAAAAACAGTTAGTAATTACGGTGACACTCCACTTTATTCTCCCTTGTCGCGGAACGCGATGAGGGAGTGCCCGAAGGGCGAGGGAGTGGTTGGGCTTGGTGGGATTTCTTTCGGGTTCGAATCGAGCGGACACACCCCCTCGGCGCTTCGCGCCACTCCCCCACCGCTTCGCGGCAAGGGAGAAGAGACACACGACTGCCTTACTCCCCCACCGCTTCCGCCTTCGCCAAGGCTACGGCGGACAAGTCGCGCGCAAGGGAGAGGAAAATTGTATTTACGCAACCCGCCGCAGACCTTTTGCTCTTGATGCCACCCAGGCCACAAGGTCCGCCACATTTTCCAGGGCTTTGGTTTCCATGCCTTTGGGGGGCTTGGTTTCGCCTGAGGCTGCGATGACGGCGTCGGTGAGGCCGAGTTTCTGGGCTTCTTTCAGGCGGGTTTCGGTTTGGCCTACGGGCCTGATGGCACCGGAGAGGGCGACTTCGCCGAAAAGCACCGTGCCTGTGGGAATGATGGTGTCGGACATCGATCCCAAAATGGCGGCGGCGACAGCGAGGTCCGCTGCGGTTTCCTTCAGCTTCAAGCCGCCCGCCACATTCAGATATACATCGTGCTGGCTCAGGCTGATGCCCGCACGGGCTTCAAGCACGGCAAGAATCATGGCGAGGCGGTTTGAGTCCCAGCCCACGGTGGTGCGGCGCGGGGTGCCCAGTGGAGAAGGTGCGACCAGCGCCTGGATTTCCACCAGCAAGGGACGTGTGCCTTCGACACCCGCGAAAACGGCGGTGCCAGGGGCAGGGCGTTCGGATGCGCCCATGAACAGGCGGGAAGGATTGGTGACTTCTTTCAAGCCCCCATCCGACATTTCGAAGACGCCGATTTCATCTGTTGCGCCAAAACGATTCTTTACAGCGCGTAAAATACGGAATTGGTGGCCGCGGTCGCCTTCGAAATACAAGACAGCATCGACCAAATGCTCCACCACTTTTGGCCCGGCGATCTGGCCGTCCTTGGTGACGTGGCCCACCAGCAGAACACAAGAACCTTTCTGCTTGGCAAAACGCACCAGCGCCTCGCAGCCTGCCTTGAGTTGGGAGACAGTGCCAGGGGCAGCTTCAATGACTGGGGACCAGAGGGTCTGGATCGAATCGATGACCACAACTGCGGGCGGTCCCTCATCATTCAGCGTGGCGATGATGTCTGACGTGTTGGTTTCTGCCGCCAACAAAACTGGCGCATCAGCCAGCCCCAGACGCTCGGCACGAAGACGAATTTGCGCAATGGCTTCTTCACCTGAAACATAAACCACGCGCAGGCCACGACGGGCAAGGGAGGCCAAGGCTTGAAGCAATAGAGTGGATTTGCCGATTCCGGGATCACCGCCGATCAAAACTGCTGAACCCGGCACAAACCCACCGCCCGCCACCCGGTCCAATTCCGTCATGCCTGTTGTGATGCGCGGTGGTGCCGCATTTTCACCTTTGAGGCCCACGAGCCTTGATACCCGTCCTTTGGGCAGGGCCTTGCCCTTTGCGCCCGATGCGGGAGCTTCGGTAGCTTCTTCGACAATGGAGTTCCATTCGCCGCAGCCATCGCAACGGCCGGACCATTTGGTTGAGGAGGTGCCGCAGGATTGGCAGACGAAGTGGGAATGTGTTTTGGCCATTCTTGGTTTGTACCATAGAACGGACTATGAACGCAAGTAGTGTGAACAATGGTGACATTCGCGCATTTGCAACTTGACGATTTGATGGAAAGGGGCAAGTTGGCGGGAAAGCTGACATTCATCAGCTTTTCAAAGCATGAACCAGAATTGGTTCGCACAGGGAGCATATTGCAATGAAATTTATCAAGACACTCGTCATGGCGTCCGTTTTCGGCCTCACTGCCGTTGCCGCCAATGCCGCAACTTTGGATGATGTGAAAGCCAAGGGCTTTGTCCAATGCGGTTCCAACCCCGGCCTCATCGGCTTTGGCGTTCCGGATGACCAGGGCAATTGGACCGGCTTTGACGTAGACTTTTGCCGCGCACTCGCCGCCGCTGTTCTCGGCGATGCCACCAAGGTGAAGTTCTCACCGCTGAATGCCAAGGAACGTTTCACTGCACTTCAATCCGGTGCTATCGACGTTCTCTCGCGCAACTCCACCTGGACCATGAGCCGCGACACCACATTGGGCCTCACCTTTGCCGGCGTCACCTATTATGACGGCCAAGGCTTCATGGTACCAAACAAGCTTGGCGTGAAGTCTGCGCTTGAACTCGGCGGTGCATCAGTCTGCGTGCAAACGGGCACGACAACAGAATTGAACCTCGCTGATTATTTCAAAGCCAACAAGCTGGAATACAAGGTTGTGGCATTTGAAAAGAACGAAGAAGTTCTGAAAGCTTACCAGGAAGGCCGTTGCGACGTTTATTCGACGGACCAATCCGGCCTTTACGCTGAAGTCTTGAAGTTGACCAATCCGGCTGACCATATGGTTCTGCCTGAAATCATTTCGAAGGAACCACTCGGCCCGGTCGTGCGCCAAGCCGACGCACAATGGTTCGCCATCGTGAAGTGGGTTCATAACGCGATGCTGACAGCTGAAGAACTTGGTGTTTCGTCCAAGAATGTCGATGAGATGAAGGCATCCACCAATCCTGAAATCCAGCGTCTGCTTTCCATCAAGGTGAAGAACCCCGATGGCACGGAAGCTGACAATGATTTCGGCAAAGGCCTCGGCCTTGGTCCGGATTGGGCTTACAACGCCATCAAGCAGGTCGGCAACTATGCCGAAGTGTTTGACAAAAACCTGGCCCAGCTCAAAATTGCGCGCGGCAAGAACGCGTTGTGGAGCCAGGGCGGCCTGCAATACGCAGCGCCAATCCGTTAACCCAATGAAGGATGAACTTAACTCCCTCGCCGCAAGGCGGGGGAGTACCCGAAGGGGTTGGGGGTATCAGACATGTGTTCGGTCTTTCTTGAGTGGCACTGAAAACGAGTCAGCCACCCCCTCGGCGCTTCGCGCCACTCCCCCACGCTTGCGCGTGAGGGAGTTGATCATATGACCGCATCACCCGACGACCAACGCTACACATCCTCCGCGCCCACGGGCAGCGGGCTGGATTGGCTTTACAATCCGAAGTTCCGCGGCATTGTGAGCCAACTCATTGTTTTGGCATTGTTGGGCTGGGGCCTGTATTGGATCGTCGCCAACACGCAGGCGAACCTCGTCAAGCTCAACCAGAATTTTGGTTTTGATTTTCTCGGCAAGGCCGCTGGCTTTGACCTTTCAACTTCACTTATCGAGTATTCTTCAAATTCAAATTTTGGCCGTGCGTTGCTTGCCGGCTTTTACAACACCGCGCTGATTTCAATCGTCGGCATCATCTTCGCCACCATTCTTGGTTTCATTGTCGGGGTCATGCGGTTGTCCAAGAACTGGGTGATTTCCTCTGCCGCAACCATCTACATCGAAATCATCCGCAACATTCCGCTGCTGCTGCAAATTTTCATCTGGTATGCGCTGGTATTGAAGCCGCTGCCGGGCGTGAAGGCGGCCTTCAATTTTGGTGACACCGTCTTCATCAGCAACCGGGGCATCATTGCACCCTATGCCACGTTTGGCGATGGGGCGTGGATTGCCCTTGCATTTCTGGCACTGGCGCTCGTCGGCACGTGGGGGTTCCGGCGCTGGTCGTGGAAGCGGCAGGAAGCAACGGGGCAAATCCTGCCGGTGTGGTGGATCTCCATTGCTATCATTGTTGCTGCCCCCATTCTGGGCTTGCTTGCGGCGGGCTGGCCTGTGACATGGGACTATCCGCAGCTTGCGGGCTTCAACTTCAAGGGCGGCATGACATTGGTGCCTGAATTTATTGCGTTGTTTTTGGCGCTGGTGATTTACACCGCCACGTTCATTGCTGAAATCGTGCGGTCCGGCATCATTGCTGTTTCACACGGTCAAACCGAGGCGTCCCATGCCCTGGGCCTCAGCAATGGCAAGACCTTGCGGCTGGTTGTGATCCCGCAAGCCATGCGCATCATCATTCCGCCGCTGACGAGCCAATATCTCAATCTCACCAAAAACTCCTCATTGGCCGTCGCCATCGGCTACCCTGACTTGATGTATGCGGCGGGCACCGTGAATAACCAATCGGGTAAAGCCATCGAAGTCTACTCCATTGCGCTCATTGTCTATCTCACCACAAGCCTGGTGACGTCGCTGTTCATGAACTGGTTCAACGCCCGCATGAAACTGGTGGAGCGCTGAGATGGGAAGTTACGTGCGCACTGTTGATGCACCATTGCTGCCATCGCCCTCGCAAGCCATGGGCATGCACCATTTCATCCGCGAGCGGGTGTTCAATTCAGCCTTGGGAAGTGTGCTGGCCATTGCCATCGCCGCGCTTTTGGCGTGGACGTTCTGGACATTATTTGACTGGGCGATTTTGCGCGGCGTGTGGACGGCACCTGACCGTGAACTCTGCAACGTTGAAGGGGCGGGAGCGTGTTGGCCATTCATCAAGGCACGGTCCGCCCAGTGGGTTTATGGCTTCTATCCGCTGGCAGAGCGCTGGCGTGTTGACCTTGTTTATCTCATCGGCGCGCTTTCACTTGTTGGCCTGATGATCCCCGCCATTCCGCTGAAAATTTGGAATGCCGCTTTCTTTTTCCTGGTCTATCCCGTCATCGCCTTTGTGCTTTTGATCGGAGGATGGTTTGGTTTGCCCGTCGTTGACACCGAGCAATGGGGCGGGTTGCTGGTCACACTTGTTCTTTCTGTCACTGCCATCGTGGTATCAGCACCACTCGGCATGCTGCTGGCACTTGGGCGGCGTTCCAGCATGCCGATCGTGAGTTTACTCAGCACCATTTTCATTGAGACCGTGCGCGGTGTGCCCTTGGTGCTGGTGTTGTTCATGGCGGCCAACATGTTTCCGCTGTTCATGCCGCCGGGTGTGAACCCCGACAAATTGTTGAAAGCCATCATCGGCACGGCTTTGTTTGCTTCAGCCTATATGGCCGAAATCATCCGGGGTGGTTTGCAGGCCATTCCCAAGGGGCAATATGAGGGCGCGCAGGCCGTGGGGCTGTCCTATTGGAAAACCATGGGTCTCATTGTCATGCCACAGGCGTTGAAGGTGGTGATCCCTTCTATCGTCAATAATTTCATCAGCCTGTTCAAGGACACCAGCCTTGTGACTGTCGTTGGTCTGTTTGATCTTCTTGGCATTGTGCAGACAGGTTTCAATGATCCGAAATGGGCATCGGCCCAGACGGCAAATACGGGGTATTTTGCGTTGGCGCTGATTTATTGGGTCATCTGTTTCGCCATGTCACGCTATTCCATGTTCATCGAGCGCAGGCTCAACACCGGCCATACGAGGTAGAGATGTCAAGCGCATTCGTCGTTGAAATGAGTGGCGTCAACAAGTGGTACGGCCAGTTCCATGTGTTGCGTGACATCAACCTGAAGGTGGGCAAGGGAGAGCGCATCGTCATTTGCGGCCCATCCGGTTCGGGCAAGTCCACGCTGATCCGCTGCATCAACCGCCTCGAAGAACACCAAAAGGGCGACATCATCGTTGATGGCATACCGCTCACCGCCAACCTCAAGAACATCGATGATGTGCGCCGCGAAGTTGGCATGGTGTTCCAGCACTTCAACCTGTTCCCGCATCTCACAGTTCTGGAAAACTGCACGCTGGCCCCCATGTGGGTGCGCAAGATTCCAAAAGCCGAAGCTGAAGCCAACGCCATGAAATTTTTGACCCGCGTCAAAATCCCGGAGCAGGCCCTGAAATATCCTGGCCAGCTCTCCGGTGGCCAGCAGCAACGCGTCGCCATCGCCCGTTCACTGTGCATGAATCCCAAGATCATGCTGTTCGATGAACCCACATCCGCACTCGATCCTGAAATGATCAAAGAGGTCCTCGAAGTCATGGTCGATCTCGCCGAAGGCGGCATGACCATGCTTGTGGTGACCCACGAAATGGCCTTTGCCCGGCAGGTGGCGGACAGGGTGATTTTCATGGACCAGGGGCAGATCGTGGAAGAAAACGAACCACAAGCCTTCTTCTCCAATCCGCAATCGCCCCGCACCAAACTGTTCCTGGAGCAGATCTTGCACTGAAGGGACCTCTCCCCCGGCTTCGCCGTACCCTCTCCAAGAGGAGAGGGACTTGTGGTGCGTACTCCTTGAACAGTAAAACGGGAGGTCGCAGCAAAAGGTCCCTCTCCCCTTCGGAGAGGGTCCGCGAAGCGGGGGAGAGGTCCCTTCCAGCCTCAATTTCGCCCATCTGAAAGGCATTGATGGACTCACGCGGGGGGCTTAACCTCTCTTTTGCATTCACAAGGGGATTTCCATGACTCGTTTTCGTTCCGTTGCCTTGGCCACCATCGCCGGTGCCGCAGTGTTGTTTTCAATAGGCGCTGCGTCAGCGCAGGAGCTGCGCCCCATCGGCCAGGTGCAGTACGAGCCGGAACCTTATGCGTTGGAGCGTGATTCCTTCCAGATCAAGGAAGGGTCGCGCCGTATCCGGGCTTTGCGCATTGAAGCAGATGAAGGTTCAGCAGACGTGCGTTCGTTCACCGTGACTTATGCCGATGGTGAAACCGAAAAGGTGCGCGTCAGGCAGGTTTTGAAAGAGGGTGAGAGGACGGCGCTGTACAAGTTGGATGAGCCGCGCCCGGTGCGATCAGTTGAAATCGCCTATATCCCGAAAGGACCTGTGACGTTGATCATGCTGGCTGATGCCAAGCAGGCCCCACCTCCAGCGCAATGGGAAGAACTGGCCTGCAAAAGCGTGGGCTTCCTGATTGACCGTGACGTTGTTTCGCTTAACACCCAGGATCGTTACAAGTCGCTGCGGCTGCGCTCTGTTGGTTATGATATCGAAATGATTGAAATGGCGGTGCGCTATGGCAATGGCGGGCGCGACGTCTATCCCATCCGCACCATTATTCCCACAAACGGCCGCACAAACCCGATTGACCTGCGTGGCGAGAACCGCCGCATCCGCGAGATCGAACTGGTCTACCGCGCCCGCGCCATCGGCACCGTCAAGACCAGGCTGTGCGTGGACGGGATGAAGGTTGGTGATGAGGATGATGAGGATTAAGACTGTTTTTGCGCGGCATTGACGGTTTGAGGGCATAGGCCCATAGTTTTCAGTCGAGGGGGCAGTCACGCCAGCAGGAGGGCGCGTCATGGCCATCTTTACGGTTCTCAACACCAATGATTTCGGCGCAGGTTCACTGCGGGATTCCATTGCCCAGGCGGAAGCAAATGGTGCGGGCGAAGACACGATTGTGTTCAGCAACGCCCTATCCGGGCAAATCATCCGGCTGACATCCGGCGAACTCGTCATCAGCGCTGGAACAGTGGTCATTGATGGCGACATCAACAATGACGGCATTGCAGATGTTACCATTTCGGGAGACAAGACCGGGAACGGGTTGTCGGTGGATGACACGTCACTGTTGAATGTCGCCGCTGCTGCAACAGTATCGATCAAATCTGTCGCTCTGTCTAACGGACGCGCTGTTGGTGCCAACGGTTCCTATGATTCACCAAGAGGTTCAAACGCGGCAATAATTTCAAATTCAGGCGTACTGAACTTGGTTGGATGCTACATCACTGAAAATTATGCCGCAGGCGGCGACGGTGCTTTCTACAATTTCGCCAATGGTGCAGACGGCGGGCAAGCCACAATTATCCAAAACAACAACATACTCAACATTGCCGATAGCCTGTTTGCTGCCAACAAGGCATATGGCGGCAGTGGCGGATTTGGAATGAACGACGGCAGTGCGGGCAATGGGGCCCATGCAAGCATCATCCACAACCTGGGAACGGCGGCTCTGCAAAATGTTGGTTTCAACACTACCATCGGCGGCATCCGCGGTGGGAGAGGCGGGAACGGCAGCGACGGTACCGTTGGTCGCGACGGCGGTTTCGGTGGACATGAGTCCAATATCATCAACAGCGGACTGCTTTCAGGTGAATTGGTACAGATTGGCACCGCAGCCAGCCAAGCCAACAGCGGTGGCTACGGCGGATTAAGTCTGAACCAGATGTTTCCCGATGGAGATGATGGTTTGGCAGGACTGTTTTCCGCGACCTTTCTCAATATCTCTTCCGGAACCGCGCCAGGTTTCACCGAACACGCCGTTGGAACACGCATACTTTCGGATCAACCCAATCAGATATTGAACGGCACCGCAGGCGTTAACACCATTTTTGGTTTCGGTGGTGCTGACATCATCAACGGCCTTGATGGCAATGATGATCTTGCGGGCGGGCATGGCAATGACACGATTTCCGGCGGCAACGGGGACGACATTGTTGAAGGCGGCATTGGCAATGACACGATAACTGGCGGTGCCCATGCTGCGGAAGGCGACACTTTGAGTTTTGCCGGGCTGCTCAGGCTATCGGGTGCCAATGGCGCCGTTGTCGATCTTTCGAAAACCACCGCCCAAAACACGCTTGTGGGTACTGACACCATCAGCGGCTTCGAAAATGTCACCGGATCACGCTATGGCGATTTGATCCTGGAAAGTGCTGTGCGCAACACCATCCGCACAGGCGATGGCGAAGATGAGATCAGGCACAACAGCGGCTTCGCCGATGTGGCGGGTGAGATATTCGACGGTGGCAGCGATCTGGATACCCTGATTTTTGGTGGCACCGGTGGCCTGCTGCACGATCTCAGCAATGACGCTTTGGTATCCATCGAAAGGCTAGTCCTTGAATCTCCAACCGGCAGCCAAACCCGCAAAATCAAAATGGACGCGGATTTGGTTGGAGGCGGCCTTGCGTCCAGCGCCATCGTAGTGTTCGACTCCGCCTCCGGCTCTGCCCAGCTGGAATTTGTGATGGGAAGCGACACCACCATGGACCTGTCGTCGTTCATCTTCCAAGGCAGCGGCGTTTCCAGGTTGACCGTTCTTGTCACCGGTGACGACACGGGCGAGTCAATCAACGGCAGCGTGCGGGATGACACAATAGTGGGGAATGGCGGATCAGATGTTTTGTCCGGCTTTCAAGGCAACGACACTTTGATTGGCGGTGACGGCAACGACATCCTGAGTGGCGCCAACGGCGAAGACAGGCTGATTGGTGGTGCCGGAGGTGATACCCTGTACGGCGACTCTGGCATCGATGATGTGGCCGACTATTCCACCTCAACCGCGGCCGTCACCGTCAATCTCAACCTCGGCGGATTGCAGAGCGGCGGACACGCGGCAGGTGATTTTCTCAGCGACATTGAAGATCTGATCGGCTCTGATTTCAACGACAAACTGACAGGCGATGACCAAGTCAACCGGCTTGACGGTGGTGCCGGCGACGACACCATCGCGGGCGGCATCACGGGTGACGAAATCATTGGTGGCGCAGGCCTGCATGACATCGCGGATTATTCCGCATCTGACTCAGGCGTCACTGTTGGCCTCAACACCGGGGGCACGGTCACGGGCGGCCATGCCATTGGCGACGTGCTGAGCGGCATTGAAGACATCATAGGGTCAGTTTTCGCCGATACACTGACAGGAAATTCAGCCCGCAACATTCTGCGTGGCGGGGATGGCGGAGACTCGCTGAATGCCTCCAACAACAACGATGAGCTTTATGGCGGCAATGGTGATGATACGCTGGTGGGTGGGGCAGGCGTTGACATTGTAAATGGCGGCGCTGGCACGGATACTGCGTCTTATTCCACATCTGGTGCCCGCATTGTTGCAAGCCTGGTGAACAACACTGCCACAGGCTCAGGCCAGGGTACTGGCGACACCTTGGTTTCCATTGAGAATCTCACAGGCTCCGCATTCAACGATTTCCTCACTGGCAGCAATGCTGTCAATGTCCTCATCGGATCAGGTGGCAATGACCTGCTTTATGGCGGCGGGAATGGAGATACTTTGAACGGTGGTTCTGGCAACGACACCCTCATTGGAGGCACCGGCAATGATGTGCTGATAGGTGGAGCCGCCGCCGACACATTTGTCTATGACTCCCTGACCTTCAACAACGACAGTATCATTGGCTGGCAGAATGGCTCTGACAAGATCGACCTGTTCGTTGCTGGCCTTGATTTTGCCGACTTCACCAAGACCCAGGATGGCGCGGACACCGTGTTGACCCTCAACGGCTCCAACACCATCCGCCTCATCGGCATCAATGCGAATGCAATTGATGCGACGGATTTTGTTTGAATGAATCGGAAGGATAAAATCAGATGGCTGCTCCCATTGCCCTGCCCGACAACTACATTGCGAGACCTGGAACCGCGCTGGTCGTACCCGCTGCCAGCGGCTTCCTGCTGAATGACAGTGATCCGGACGGCGATCCGGTGACGGCCACGCAAATCGTGACTGGCGCGACCCACGGAACCCTAACCGCTTTCCCCGACGGTTCCTTCACTTACACGTCAAACGCAGGCTACGTCGGAACCGACAGTTTCATCTATCGCATCACTGACGGACAAGGCGGATTTGCCGATGCCACGGTGACAATTGATGTGGTGAATGCAATCCCGGTTGCCTTGCCGGACAATTACGCAATACATGCAGGACAAGTTCTGACGGTCGACGCCGCCAACGGCTTCCTGCAAAACGACAGCGATGCGGATGGAGATTCGGTCACTGCGACTCAGATCACCAGCGGAGTGTCCAACGGCACGCTGACCGCATTTCCCGCGGGCAATTTTTCATATACGCCGAACCCGGGTTTTGCCGGTACAGACAGTTTCACCTACAGGATTTCGGATGGCGTTGGGGGAACAGCCGATGCCACGGTCACCATCATGGTCACCAATGCCTTGCCTGTGGCCCAATCCGAATACTACAGCATGTTTGCGGACCAGACGCTGACGGTGCAGATAGCGGACGGTTTTGTGGTCAATGACTCGGACCCTGACGGTGACCCGGTCATGGCAAGCCAGATTTCGGACGGTGTAGACAATGGCATTCTGACGGCTTTTCCCGCCGGCGATTTCACTTATGTGCCGAACGCCGGGTACACAGGAACTGACGGATTCTCTTACCAGATCTCTGACGGCGTCGGCGGCATTGCGACTGGCAGGACCCGGCTTTTCGTTGTCAGCGCCGCAAATGTTGAAACGCTGACCAGCGACATCAGTTTGGATCTGACATCAAGGATTGAACTGCTTTTTGCAGACAATCTGACTCTCACCGGAACGGACGACATCTTTGCCCTCGGCAACAATCTTGACAATGTCTTGAAGGGCAATTCAGGTGACAATATTCTAAGTGGCGGGATCGGCAGTGACAACCTGCAAGGTGGTGCGGGAAGCGACACGCTGTTCGGCGGGTCCGGCGACGACACTTACCTGGTCAACAGTCTTGGCGACAAGGTTTATGAGACGACATCAATTGTCTCCGGTGTCGACGCAGGCGGGACCGATACGGTCCGGAGTTCCATTTCTTTCAGCCTCGCAGCAAATGTCGGACTGAATTTTGTTGAGAACTTGAGCCTTACAGGGGTGGCAACATCGGCCACGGGCAACGCTTTGGGAAACGTACTCACGGGCAACGCTTCCGCCAATGTTCTGAATGGTGGTCTTGGCAATGACACGCTTGCTGGCGGCGCTGGTGGTGATGTGTTGAATGGTGGTTCTGGCACACATGATGCGGCGGATTATTCAGACTCGAATGCGGCGGTGGTCGTGAGCATCGGCGGTGTGCCGTCAGCTTCCGGCGGTCATGCGACGGGCGACACATTCATCGGCATTGAAGACCTCACGGGGTCGGCATTTGGTGACACAATCTCCGGCAATTCTGCACAGAATATTCTCATCGGTGGCAATGGCGCTGACACGCTCAGTGCGTCCAACAACAATGACCAATTGTTCGGTGGCAATGGGGATGATGTATTGAATGGTGGTGTGGGGGCTGACATCATCGATGGCGGGGCGAATGTTGATACGGTTTCCTTTGCGGGGATTGGGGCGCGGATCGTTTTGACGCTGTTGAATGGGGCGGGAACAGCGACGGGATCGGGCCAGGGGGCGGGTGACACCATCACCAACATCGAAAACATCACCGGCACCAGCTTCAATGACATCCTGACGGGTGACGCAAACGCCAACACCATTCTCGGTGGTGCGGGCAATGACACGCTGAATGGCGGCGGTGGTGCCGACACAATCAGCGGCCAGGGTGGGCTGGATGTCATCAATGGCGGCGCGGGTGATGACACGCTCATCGGCGGGCCGGACGCCGACAGGTTCGTCTACAACATCGCCGCCCTCTGGGATGACGATTCAGTCATCGGCTGGCAGAACAATGTCGACAAAATCGACCTTGTGGGTGCGGGGTTTGATTTCTCGGACTTCACCGAGACGCAGGATGGGGCCGACACGCTGCTCACGCTCACAGCCAACACGGCCCACTCGATCCGCCTCGTTGGCATCAATGCCAACACCATTGATGCGACGGATTTTGTGTAGCAACTATGCCGCCAGAAATGCCGCCACTTCTTCCTGGAATTTGGGCCAGCCGGGATCGCTTTCCAATATCAAGTGGTTGCGGCCTTCGAGGCTGACGAACCTGGCTTCGGGGATGTGGGCAGCGATGTATTGTCCCTCACTCACGGGTTGGATGGCGTCGTCTCGACAATGCAGGATCAAGGCAGGACAACGGATGCGCGGCAAGTTGCCAGACACATCCAGCGTGTCCGACACCATACGGATGCGCACGGCATTGTCCGGGCTGGTGGTTTTGCGTTGCAGGTCGTTGAACCAATCCATTTGTTCCGCAGTACCACCGGGCACGAAGAGCGAGGTGAAGACCTGGCGGAAGGCCGGGTTTTCCTGGCCCCAGCCGGTGCGCATCAAGGTCACCATGGCTTCGGCCTGTTCAATATCAACGTGGGTGCCGCGTACACGTCGGCCACGGGCAAAGCCGCCATAAAGCACCATTTTGCTGACGCGTTCAGGGTGCTTGCTGGCGTAGGCAATGGAGACGGCGCAGCCCTGTGATGCGCCAAACAAGGCAAAGCGTTCGAGCCCTGCCGCATCCACCACCGCTTCAAGATCGCGCACAAAGGCATCCAACGAGATGTCCTGTACGTCCCAATCTGACAGCCCGTTGCCGCGCGGGTCATAGCGGAACAGGGTGTTGCGCGCCGCAAACCAGGCGAGGAGGTGGCTCCAGATCGGGCTTTCAAGGTCATATTCCAGATGGTTCATCCAGTTTCCCGCCTTCACCAATGGTGGTCCATCGCCCATTCTGGAATAGGCAAGGTTCACGGCATTGCCGGAAAGGCAATAGGCGATGTCCTGGGTCAGGTGCGGGCGGGGATGAATGAATTTGGGGGCTGGCAGGGCTTCAGGCGGCTTGCCAATAAACTGGTAGCCGCGGCGGTGAACAGTTTTAATCCAGCGTTGGGCTGTGCCGTCATCGCCGATGGCCTTGCGCGCCGCGTTGATGCGGCTGGTCAGGGTTGAGTCCGATACAATTTTTCCCGCCCAGACGGTGTCGAATAACTCATCGGTCGTCACCACCCGGTCCCGGTGTTCGATCAGATGGCACAGAACGTCAAACACCTGCGGCTCAACGCCGACAGGTTTCCCGTCCCGCTCCACCTCAAAGCGGGCCTTGTCGATGGCAAAGCTGCCAAATTCGTAGCGAACGCCCACAGAATCCTTTCGAGCCCCACCGGAAGTTGCCGCAGAATCCATCCTGTCTCAAGGGAAAATCAAGGAAATCTCAAGGACTCGGTTGCCGGGGTGTGGGATCAATCAGATGGGGTATCGCCCGGCCCCGCCCGGATTTGGAGGAATAATACATGGCCATTCTTACTGTTGCATCCACCACAAATTTCTCCGCTGTGTTGCTGAATGATATTTCACAGATCACTTTCACCAATATTGTCGGTGCGGCCACGGCGACGTTTTCTTCAAGCCAGTTCAACAACACCGCCATCAGGGACAATGTGCTGTTCAGTGGCAGTCTTGGGGGCAACAACATCACGGTGTCTGTTTCGCATTCCCTGGATGCCTCTGGCTGGACCTTTTCCGGCACGCTGGAGACTTTCGCTTTCAATGGCTCCACAGGCGCCAACACCATTCGGGGTTCCTCCCGCGCTGAGACAATCCTCGGCGGTGGCGGCAACGACCTGATTGTGGGGAGCCTTGGAAGCGATGTGCTGCAGGGCGATGCGGGAACAAGCGACACGCTGAGCTATGCATTTTCCAACGCTGCCGTGGTTGTTGACCTCTTCAATGGAACGGCTGCCGGGGGCCACGCCCAGGGCGACACGATTTCAGGATTTGAAAACCTTGTGGGCTCCAATTTCGCTGACAACCTGACAGGCACAAACGATGCCAACACATTCACGGGTGGCGCAGGGCTTGATGTCATGGTTGGCCTTGCTGGCGACGACACATTCCGTTTTGGCGTCGCAAGCCATATCGTCGCCGGGGAAATCATCAACGGCGGCAACAGTATCAGCAGCGACGATGACACCATCATGTTGACCGGAAACGGCAGCTTTGATTTCTCAACCGCGACTATCGTTGAAGTTGAGCTTTTCCGGTTTCAAAGCACCGCCGGGCAAACACGCACCGCCATTTTACACCAGTCTGATGTGGGGGCCGGACAGATTTCCGGCTTCTTTGGCAATCTGGGCACAGACAGACTCACCATCTCGGGCAGCAACATCAACCTGACAGGTGTCATTTTCTTTTCCTGGACAGCGGGAACCGATGTGGTGACGCTGAACGGGACGCTTGGCAATGACACGATCACCGGTTCTGGCGTCGATGATATCATCACGGGTGGTGCGGGTCTGGACAGCTTGTTTGGAATGGGCGGCGATGACAGGTTCCTCGTTGCCTCCGGGCCGCTGATTGTGAACGGCGAGACCTATGACGGCGGTGCAGGATTGAATGACCGCATCGTTTTGGGTGGGACAGACTTTTACGATTTCTCCGGTGCCACTGTCACAGGTGTGGAAACAGTGGAGATGTCATCAACGGGCAGCTCGTTGCGGGTTGCGGGTGGGCAGATTGTGGGCAATGGAGGTGCGGCACCTGTGAGCACCATCATCGCATCGGCGGCTTCAGATCAATTGACCATCGAAAATGGCAGCGCGGATGAAGTGACGCTCACGGGCTGGAATGAAGCTGTTGACATCATTGTCATCAATGCGGGCGCAGGGGGCGGCGTGCTGCGCGGCTCAGCCTTCCGCGAGAACATGAATGGTGGTGCCGGAGACGACACACTGCATGGCCTGGACGGCAACGACATTCTCAATGGCGGCGCAGGAGCAGACTCACTGGTTGGCGGAGACGGCGACGATTTCTTGCGGGTTTCGCTGGGTGCCCACATTGAAGCCTTCGAGAGTTACGCCGGGGGGGCGGGCTTTGACACCTTGCAAGTTGAATCCGGCGCATTTGATTTCACCATAGCCAGTTTTGAGTCCACACCGGGAGAGGAAATTGAACGCATCAAATTTGGCGACAGCGAAGCGTCGGTCACCATCACCGCAGACCAGTTTGGCCTCAAGGGACCGACACCAAGAGCATTGGAAATCGATGGCAACGGGCAAAGTGTTTTTTTCTCTGTGCTGGATGGTGACGGGCTTCCTGGCAACACCGATCTTTCGGGTGTGGTGTTCACAAATTGGATAAACGATGAAAGTCAGGTTTCAATTTCGACGACGCTGTCCAACCGTACACTCATCGGGTCTTCACAGAACGACACCATCCAGGCCTTCGCGGGAAGCAACACGCTTGTTGGCAATGACGGGGATGACCGCTTCTTCAGCGGCTTGGATGCTGACAGCATTGATGGCGGCGTAGGCGTGAATGATATTGCGGTTTACCTCACCTCTGGAGCAGCTGTCACCGTGAGCTTGAACGTGGGCGGTTTGGTGGATGGTGGCAGTGCCACGGGCGACACGCTGGTGAATGTTGAACATGTCATTGGTTCTGATTTTGATGACAAGATCACCGGAAACGCCGACAACAACACATTGGACGGCCAAAGCGGCGCCGACAACCTGAATGGTGGGGCCGGTGACGACCTGCTCCTCGGCGACAACGGCGACGACACATTGACGGGTGGTGCGGGTGCAGATGTGCTGGTTGGCGGAGACGGCATCGACACGGCCTCCTACGGCAATGCCACTGCATTTGTAACGGTTAATCTGGCGGTGAACAGTGCAACAGGGGCCGACCAGGGAACGGGCGATGTTGTGACTGTTGAAAACGTGACGGGATCAAACTTCAACGATTTCCTGACTGGCAACAAGCTCGTCAACGTGCTCTCGGGTGGAAGTGGCGACGACACGCTTGTTGGTGGTGGTGGTGCCGACACTCTCATTGGTGGGGCGGGTTTGCGTGACCTGGTGGACTACAGCTCATCGGACGATGGCGTCATCGTGGACCTGATTGCAGGCACAGGAATTACAAGCGACTCCGGGCCTGACATTTTGAGCGGCATCGAAGATGTCATCGGTTCAGCGTTTGCCGACACTCTGACTGGAAACACAGCCCAAAACATCCTGCGCGGTGGCAATGGCGCGGACTCGATCAATGCCGCGAACAACAATGACGAAGTTGACGGCGGGCAGGGCGATGACATTTTAGTCGGTGGGGCAGGTGCCGACATTGTCAATGGCGGCGACGGAATTGACACGGCCTCTTATGCCACGTCTGACGCCCGGATCATCGCAAACCTTGTCAGCAACACGGCCACGGGATCAGGCCACGGGGCCGGTGACACACTTGTGCAAATCGAGAACCTGACAGGCTCGGCCTTCAACGACATTCTCACCGGCAATGCTGATGCCAATGCGCTGGTGGGGAGCGCAGGCGCCGATACACTCTCTGGAAATGGCGGGGCGGACACCTTGAATGGGGGTGCCGGGATTGACGTTCTCAACGGGGGTGCGGGCAATGACACGCTGGTTGCCGGCGCTGACGCCGATACATTTGTTTACGACACGCTGAGCTTTGGCAATGACGAAATCATAGGCTGGCAGAATGGCAGCGACAAGATCGACCTTGCCTTTGCCGGACTCGATTTCGCAGATTTCACCAAGACCCAGGACGGTGCCGACACGCTGCTGACTTTAAGTGCCGGAAACAGCATCCGCTTCGTTGGCATCAACGCCAATGTGATTGAGGCGACGGATTTTATTTGATCTGACTTCTCCCTCACCACTTCGCGGCGATGGAGAAAGTTCCGTCTCAAGGAAAAATCAAGGTCTTCTCAAGGACTTCCGGTTGGGACAATGGCATGACGACAGTGGGGGAATGAACCCGGTCCCGCCAGGACATACAGGAGTTTGCCATGCCTACGGTTTTCATAGCTGCTGGAGTCATTGACTTCAGCAACACAACATTCCCGCTCCTGATTGACCGGTTTCAGTTCACTGATCCGGTTGCCGCTGCAACTGGAATTTTTCGCAACACGCAATTTGACGACATTCACCTCACCAGAGCCATGCGTTTCTTCGGCTCTGATGCCTTCAATGCCGTGCACGTGACAGGTGGTTCGGTTGATGCATCGCTTTGGACATTTCAGAGCAGCATTGAAGAGATCGTTCTGGAAGGCGGCGCCTCAGGTGATGTCATCCATGCAGCCAGCATCGGCTCGATCATTGACGGTCTTGCCGGCAATGATGTTGTGATTGGAGGAGGAGGACGGGATGTGTTGAGTGGTGGCAGGGGCAGCGGCGACACGTTGAGTTATGCCTTTTCGGATGCAGGCATCACAGTCAACCTGCAATTGAATACAGCGTCTGGTGGCCATGCCGTGTCGGACACGATCTCCGGATTTGAAAACCTTGTTGGCAGTGATTTTGGTGACAATCTGGCGGGAACATCAGGAGCCAACGTGCTGAACGGCGGAGGCGGCAACGATGTTCTGGCAGGGGCAGCGGGTGCCGACACGCTGGATGGTGGTGCTGGCCTGCACGATCTTGCCGACTACGCGACGTCCAATGCGGCGGTCAAGGTGAGCTTGGCTGCCGGGGGAATTGTGGGCGGCGGCCATGCCGCAGGTGATGTCTTGGTTGGTATTGAAGACATTACGGGATCAGCGTTTGCCGACACTCTGACTGGAAACACAGCCCAAAATATCCTGCGCGGCGGCGATGGCGCGGACTCAATCAATGCCGCGAACAACAATGACGAACTGGACGGCGGGCAGGGCGATGACATTTTGATCGGCGGGGCGGGAGCCGACATTGTCGCTGGCGGCGGCGGCACCGACACAGCATCTTATGCCACCTCCGACGCCCGGATCATTGCAAACCTCGTCAGCAACAAGGCCACGGGTTCAGGCCAGGGGGTCGGAGACACGCTGTCATCCATCGAAAACCTGACAGGCACAGCTTTCAACGACATTCTCACCGGAAATACCGATGCCAATGTGCTGTTTGGAAGTGCAGGCATCGATACCCTCACCGGAAATGGCGGGGCGGACACTTTGAATGGCGGTGCCGGGATTGACATTCTCAACGGGGGTGCGGGCAATGACACGCTGGTTGGCGGCGCAGACGCCGATACTTTTGTCTATGACTTTCTGGGCTTTGACAATGATTTGATCATTGGCTGGCAAAATGGCAGCGACAAAATCGACCTGGTTTTCGCAGGCCTCGCCTTTACGGATTTCACCAAAACCCAGGACGGGGCCGACACGCTGCTGACCTTGAGTGCCGGAAACAGCATCCGCTTCGTCGGCATCAATGCCAATGTGATTGAGGCGACGGATTTCATCTGATGGACGGTTTTCCGCGCTGGGGTGGTGTGGAGGGAAAACCGTTTCTCAAGGAAAAATCAAGGAAATCTCAAGGACTCGGCGGGCGTTGCGTGGCAGGTTTGATGACGGGGAAACAACGCCGGGGTGATGCCGGCAATAGAAGGACACGTCCATGGCTACCCTTATTGTTCCGATCGGCAACAGCAATTTCAGTTCGACGGCGCTGAGCAACATCACGCTGATTGATTTTCAAAGCGCGTTGTTGACGACTGCCGCTGCCACGTTTATCAACGCACAGTTCAACAATGTGGCCATTCTGGACAACGTCCTTTTTGAAGCGGGCAATGGCAATGACCAGATATTTGTCAGTGGCGGCTCACTGAACGCAACAGGTTGGACGTTCAGCGGCATCATCGATTTCATCACCTTGAACGGCAGCACCGGCAACGACAGCATCCGTGGCTCAACGCAAAGCGAAACCATCAATGGCCTGGATGGCGATGACACCATCATCGGAAGCCTTGGCAATGACATACTGAACGGCGGCAATAGTGTCCTGTTGGGCGACACGTTGAGCTACCAGTTCTCGAATGCGGCCGTCACCGTCAGCCTGCTCAACAACACCGCGTCCGGTGGCCACGCCCAGGGCGACAGCATTTCGAATTTTGAAAACCTGGCGGGGTCAGGCTTCAACGATACATTGACCGGCACAAACATCGACAACGTGCTGCGCGGCGATGCTGGCAACGACACGCTGGCCGGCCTCGGCGGCAACGACACGTTCGAATACGAGAGAGGCTTTGATGTTGGCACAACCGAAAGCATCGATGGTGGCACAGGCACGGACCGGATCCTTTTGAGTGGTGTCAGCACCTATGATTTGACCAGCCTGGGCATCACGGATGTGCAAAAGCTCACATTTGGTGTGGGCGGGATCAATGCCACCGTGGATGCGGCAGACCTTGGCGCGGCATTGATCAACACCATTGAAGCATCAACAGGCATTGACCAGCTGACAGTTTCGGCCGCCAACATCAACCTGACGGGTGTGACGTTCAGCAACTGGAATGTGGCGGCAGACCTCATCAACCTGAATGGCACGGCGGGTGCTGACACTATCATCGGTTCGCAACAGAACGATATCATTACGGGCGGTGCCGGTGCTGACGCCATGACAGGCGGCTTTGGCAGCGACACCTACGTCATCGCAAACGCAGCACATCTCGCAGGTGACAGCTTCATCGATAACGTCAGCGCTGCAACACCTGACCGCATCCTTGCCACTGCCGCAGGGGTCTATGGTTTTTCCGTATTGACGGTGCAGAATGTCGATGTGTTTGAATTTGGCGTTGGCGGGATCAGCGCGCAGTTTGCCGCTGCACAGGTGGGCAGCACTTTTGACAAGATCAACCATGTCACTGCTTCCAGCGGCACGGATGTTTTCACAGTCACCGGGCTCAATGCCAGCCTTGCAGCGGTGGATTTTGTTAACTGGGACAATGCCGTTGACATTGCGGTTGTGAATGGCAGCGGATTTCTGACCGGCAACAATGACACAAACGACACGATCAATGGCTCTGCCGGTGCTGATACGCTCAATGGCCAGGGTGGCAACGACACGCTGAACGGCAATGGTGGGGCAGACACCTATTTCGGAGGCCTTGGCAACGACACCATGCACGGTGGCACAGGCGTTGACACCATGAATGGCCAGGACGGCAATGACACGCTCAATGGCAATGGCGGCAATGACGTTCTGGATGGCGGCATCGACAACGATACCCTCAACGGTGGTGCCGGTGCTGACCGGGTGTTCGGTGGACTGGGTGACGATATCCTGGTCGTGAGTTCCGGTGCAGACATTGTGGCGGGCGATGAATTTTCCGGTGATGCAGGCATTGACACATTGCGGGTGCAGGCAGGTGTTTATGATTTTACCGCCGCGACATTCCTCTTCGGTGGCGATGACATCGAGCGTCTGGATTTCGTCAACAGCAACAGCACGGTCATTGTCGGGGCCGGCCAACTCGGGCTGACAAGTTTGCTGGGCAACACTCTTGAACTTGACGGCAGCGGCGGTGCCAATGTTTTTCGCGTCAATGATGACGGTGGTGCCTTTTTTGTCAACTTGACCAACGTGTCCGCCGTGAACTGGACGGCAGGCACGGACATTGTGGAGATCACGACAAATTTCGCGAACCGCTCGATCAATGGATCACAGGTGAATGATGTGATCACCCTGCTTTCAGGCAGCAACGCTGTCAATGGCAATGGCGGGGACGACCGCTTCATCAGTGGCCTGGACGCTGACGCCTTTAACGGTGGGGCTGGCTTACATGACCTCGCGGATTATTCCGGCTCAAGTGCGGCTGTCATCGTCGGCCTCAATGCGGGTGGCACCGTCTCAGGTGGCACAGCCACAGGCGACACACTGACATTTGTGGAGGATGTGACAGGCTCCGCTTTCGACGACGAAATCATCGGCAATTCAAACCAGAACAGCCTCATCGGGCTTGACGGTGCTGATTTCCTGAACGGCTCCACCAACAATGACATCTTGCTTGGGGGGAATGGAAATGACCTGCTGGTGGGCGGTGCTGGCGTTGACTTCATTCACGGTGGTGCAGACACTGATGCGGTTTCCTATCTGAACTCTGGCGGCCGGGTGACCATTGACCTGGCGGCTGGAACGGCAACAGGCTCCGGCCATGGCACAGGCGACACGCTGATCGCCATCGAGAACGCCTTCGGTTCGGATTTCAACGACGACATCAGCGGCGATGACGCTGCCAATGAATTGACGGGCGGCAATGGCAACGACGTGATCAATGGCGGCCTGGGTGCCGACACGCTCGCAGGCGGCAACGGTGACGACACGCTGGTTGGCGGAGGTGGAGCCGACAATCTGAACGGCGGCACGGGTCTTCATGATCTCGCCGACTACAGCACGTCCCAGGGTTTTGTCAGTGTCAGTCTGTTCGATGGCGTCGGCGACTTTGGCGACGCTGAGGGAGACAGTCTGGGCGGCCTTGAAGACCTCACGGGTTCGGCCTTCGGTGACACGCTGACAGGCAACAATCTCTCCAACATCCTGCTGGGCGGCATTGGCGACGACACGCTGGAAGGCCGTGCCGGGGCCGACACGCTGAACGGCGGGCAGAATTTTGACACCGCAAGTTACGTCAATTCCACCGGGGCCGTGACCATTCACCTTCTGGCAGGCACAGCCTCCGGCGGGCATGCGACAGGCGATACGTTGACCAGCATCGAAAACCTCACAGGGTCAGGCTTCGGCGACACATTGACGGGCAACAACGGCGTCAACGTTTTGCGCGGCGGGGCAGGTGCAGACACGCTGGACGGCGGAGGTGCGGGCGACACGCTGGAAGGTGGCCTTGGCAATGACAGTTTGATCGGCGGTTTGGGTGCCGACACATTCGCGTACAACGACCTCGCGTTTGGCCAGGACGAGTTCACTGGCTTTGCCAATGGCAGCGACAAGATCGACATCAGCGGACTCGGATTGGCCTTTGCTGACTTCACGGTAACGGATGCGGGGGCGGATGCATTGATTTCGCTCAACAGCGATCCAACCCAAACGATGCGGCTCACCAACTTCGATCACCTGCTGGTGGATGCAACGGATTTCATCATCTGACGTTTCCTCCGGGGTCCAAGGGACCTCTCCCCCGCTTCGCGGACCCTCTCCGAAGGGGAGAGGGACCCGTTGTGCGAGCGCCCTGAATAGTGAAAGTGGAGGTCTCACCACGAGTCCCTCTCCCCTTCGGAGAGGGTGCCCGAAGGGCGGGAGAGGTCCCTTGGCTTCGCGCCGCAGTCTCACACCATCAATATATCACCAATATCCATCGTCGCCCCCGGTTGCAGGGTGGCGATGATGTGGGTGCCGCCGGCGAGACTGCCATTGGAGTCATAGCGGAGGAGGCCCGTGTCCTCTTCAAAGAAGAAGCGCACAGTTGTTGACAGCGCAACATCAGACGTGCCGGATTGCCATTGGTTTGCCGCTATGCCACCAAGTGCAAGGTTGCCAAAGGCCGATCGCAGAAACTGGAACGTGTCGTCGGTACTGTTGAAATCCATCACCGTGTCGCCCTTGTCGGCGGTGGCGTTGTAACGGAAATTGTCTGCGCCTGAGCCGCCATAGAGCACGTCAAAGCCCGCCTTGCCGATCAGCGTGTCGTTGCCCGCACCACCCGCGAGGGTGTTCACAACGTTATTGCCGTTGATGGTGTTGTCTGAGTTGCTGCCGAAGCCGGAAATGGCTGCGGTGCCCGTGAGATTGAGAACTTCGATTTCGCCCGACTGCGCCATGGAGTAGGTGACGCCAGTGTTCACGGTGTCGGTGCCGTGGCCGCCATCCTCAAAAATGCGGTCACCGATGTTGTCGACGAAATAGGTGTCATCCCCCATCCAGCCATACATTTCGTCAGCCCCCGTGCCGCCGATCAAAATGTCATTGCCGTCATCGCCGAAAAGTCGGTCTGATTCAGCACCGCCATTCAAAGTGTCATTGTTCTGGCCACCGCTCAGTTCATCATTGTTGCCGCCACCGTTGAGAATGTCGTCACCGTCATCTCCATTCAACCGATCATTGCCAGCGTCGCCGTTCAGCGTATCGTTGCCAGATTGGCCACCAATATTGTCGGCACCACCACCGCCCAAAACCGTATCGTTGCCATCGTCACCATTGAGACGGTCATTGCCGATTCCTCCATTGAGTGTGTCATCTCCACTGTGGCCATAAAGATAGTCAACGCCAGCGTTGCCATTCAAGATGTCGTTGCCTTCATCACCATTGAGTTCGTCACTGCCGTTGCCGCCGTTGATATTGTCATCTCCATCTCTTCCGAACACTACAACGGCCGCTGTGCCTGCCAAGAAATAGTCATTGGCATTCATCAACTGGAAGGCCTTGATATTAGTCAGAACGTCAAGCGCTCCAAAGGAGTCGCGAGCGCGGTTTGCCCCTACTGTTTCCAGACCATTGCCGACATTCACGGAAACTGCTGCGGAAGACATATTGACGATCACGCCAAACTCACCCGCAGTGTCCCCCCAATAGCCGTCAAAATCCTGGTGGCCCCACTGCTCATCGTCGTAATTTATCATCCATGACCCACCCGCGAGACCTGAATTGTCTGTGAACACATCAGCACCATCGTAACCAACGGCTTCCATCATGCCAGCTTCGCCGCGTACATCATTGAAGCCGCGATTTGAATCTTCAGTGGCGACAAAGCCTGCATTGGCGATGAAAGTGTCAGCGGCATTGGTCCCGCCCAGCCGTTCAATGCCTTGGAAAGTGGCATTGGTGGCATTTCCCTCCAAACTTCCAACTATCGTTCCACCTCCCGCAGCGGAGTTGTTCAGTGTATAGATAAGGCTTGTCCCGGCTGGGCCATATTGGTCAAAGTCGAAGTCATCAAATCCAAGATTTCCATTGATACTGTCTGTACCTGCACCCCCTCGAATGTAGTCAAACTGCCCGCCGCCTGCATCCACGGTGTCGTTGCCTAGGCCGCCATCGACGTTGTCATCTCCATCACCTGCATTGATGATGTCGTTGCCTTCGTCGCCCTGCAGGTCATCGCGCCCCGCACCGCCGTTCAGCGTATCGTCACCGCCGCCCGCCTGCACGCGGATGCCTGCGTCGTTGCCGAAGAAAAAATCTTTGGCGTCGGTCAATCTGAAGCGATCAATGCCAATCAGCGTGTCGGTATTGCCAAATGTGTCGCGTGCCTTGCCTGTGGTGACAGTGATGTTGCCTGCACCCAGATTAACGATCTTGGACGTTGCAGACAGGTTGATGGCCACGCCCAATTCGCCCGGGTCATCGCCCCAGACATTCTGCTCGGGTTCATGCTCAAATTTTTCGGCATCATAATTCACGCGGATTTCGGCAGCGCCAAAGTTGCGGAAAATGTCGTTTCCACCGCCGCCAATCCAGCTGAAGTCATTGTCGAATGTCGGTTCAAATCCGACGACAGCCTCAAAAATGTCAGCGTTCTCGGTGCCGATAGCGCGTTCCATGTTGTTGAAGGTGGTGTTGACCGTGCCCGCGTCAATCGTTCCTGTTACAATGCCGCCGCCGGCAACACCGGAAGAGTTCATCCGGATGGTGACACTGCCGCCAAGACTGGCGAGCCCATGGAAGCCAAACAGGTTGTATCCGTTGCCACCATTTATGGTGTCAATTCCGGCGCTGCCTAGAATGAAGTCGTCGCCACCATTCGTAAAGAATGTGTCGTTGAAATCAGATCCCCGCATTTGCTCAAAATCCGCATTCGAGCCGTTGACCGTCAAGCCTTCCTTGCCAAATGTCAGGTCCCACGCATCATCGCGGTCTTGCTGGGTGCCGCCGTTATAGGCCAGCATCAAGGTGTTGAAGTCTGCAAATCCAACAGGCGAGCCGAAACTGTTCTCGGTCAAAATGGTGACACCGCCGACCTTTAGGGTGAAGCCTGTGATGGTGCCAGCGGACAATGTGCCGCTGTTGGACGCGACCAGGCCGGTGCCGGTGATCGTCAGAACTGTTGAGCCACTGCTGAGGTTGAGTATGGTGCGCGGTGCGGCACCCACGGGGCTGAGGTTTCCGTTGGACAGCGCGTTGTCCAGCGCGTTCCGCCAATCATAAGTGGGTTGTCCAAAAAAATGTGTGACGGTTGCCATGGCTGTCCCCTTGCTGTCTGTTTGCGCTTCGCCCCCAAAGCTGTTGTGAGGATATGTCTTGCAACCCCCAAGCAGTAATTGTTCTCCCGAAACAGGCGTGAGTCAAGACTTCGGTTGAAAGGAGATGCGAAATGTCCTGACCGTGGTTCAGAACACCATGTAATCGCATAGGTTACACGCATGCAGAAATTAAACCCTAGATAGAAATCAATTCTAGCTAGGGTAGGAGGCTCGTACGTGCGATTCAGGCGGTTTGGGCTACCCCTGTACCAGACAGACCAAGAACGTCGTTCCTTATGCGTTCCTGTGGCTTGCAGGGCCTATCCTAGGGGTGGGGTAACCTCCTTGCCGCAAAGCGGCGGGGAGGTGGCGTGGAACGCCGGAGGGGTGTGTCTGCGGGCTCTATGTTTCTTTTTGACGGTCGCGCTCGCGGAAACACCCCCTCGGCGCTTCGCGCCACTCCCCCGTCGCGTGCCGCGCCGAGGAAGTTAGCCCCGTCGCCTCACCCGTCTCGCCCCACCATCGTCGCCCAGTGTCACCACCTCTTTGATCGGCGGCAGGGTCACCACTTTTTTCAGGTTCGTGAATGCCGCTGTCTTGTGGGGCATTGCCATCGCTTCGACGAAGTGTTGTTGGAATTTGGGTTCCACTGCGGTTTCGATTTTTTCGATGCGGCGCACCACTGACTCGATTTCGTCGCGTGCTGCTTTGTTCAGCAATGCAATGCGTGCGCCTGTGCCGGCGGCGTTGCCTGCACTTTGCACGCGGGCCAGATCGCAGTCGGGTATGAGGCCAAGCACCATCGCGTACTTCATGTCGATGTGGGAGCCGAAGGCACCGGCGAGGCGGATCTTGTCGACGTGCGCAATCTCCAGTTTGTCCATCAACAACTGCACGCCCGCATAGAGTGCAGCTTTGGCCATCTGGATGGCGCGGACGTCATTTTGGGTGACGTGTATCAGCACTTCGTTGGATTGATCTTTTGGCCGTCTTATGACGTAATTGAAAGTGCGCTTGTAGGCCTCGATGCGGGGGCTAAGAGCCGACATTGCGCCGTCAACGAGGCCATCCTGACTGATGATTCCCGCAAGGTACATCTCAGCGATGGCCTCGATGATGCCCGAGCCGCAAATGCCGGTGACGCCCGTTGACGCAACGGCTTCTTCAAAGCCTTCCTCGTCGCTCCATTTTTCGCAGCCGATGACGCGGTAGCGAGGTTCCAGTGTTTCCGGATTGATGCGGATGCGTTCAATGGCCCCGGGGGCGGCGCGCTGGCCGCAGGAAATTTGTGCGCCTTCAAAGGCAGGGCCTGTTGGTGAAGAGCAGGCGAGCAGGCGTTGTTTGGTGCCCAGGATGATTTCCGCATTGGTGCCGACGTCAATGCAGAGCATGAATTCGTCTGACTCGTGCGGTGCTTCGGACAGGGCCATGGCCGCCGCATCCGCACCCACATGGCCTGCAATGCAGGGCAGCACGTAAGCGTAAGCGCCGGAGTTGAGCCTGTAGCCCATTTCCCGCGCGGGGAAGGTGAGGGGGAGGCCTGTGGCAAGCGCAAACGGCGCGCCGCCCAATTCCGTCGGATCAATGCCAAGGAGCAAGTGGTGCATGACCGGATTGCCGACCATCACCACTTCCAGAATATCCGTACACGGAATATTCGCTTGTTGTGCCACTTCTTCCGCAAGCTGTTGGAGTGCGGCGCGGATGGTGTCTGTCAATTCCCTTTCGCCGCCGGGATTCATCATGACGTAGGAGACGCGAGACATCAGGTCTTCGCCAAAACGGATCTGCGGATTCATCAAACCAGCGGAAGCTGCTATTTCACCAGTTGAGAGATTGGTGAGGTGTGCGGCGATGGTGGTGGAACCCACGTCAATCGCCAGGCCATAAATGGCTTCGTGGAAGCCGGGCCAGATGGCGACAAGGCGGTTGCCGCCGCCGGGTGCCCTTGAATAGACGGCGCAGGTGATTTTCCATTCACCCTTGCGCAGGGTTTTTTGCAATTCCGCTATGATCGAGAGATCGCAACTGATGTTGTCCACATCCCATTGATCCTTCAACGCCGTGTAAACACGCTCAAGGTCTGACGATGGCTTGTGCATGTCCGGCTCTTCGACTTCGATGAAGTAGAGCTTGGTTGCCGGATCAAGCTCTATCGCCCGGGTGTCCGCTTCTTTGCGCACCACCTGCTTATGTACTTGCGATTCCGGCGGCACGTCGATGACGAGGTCGCCCTGGATTTTTGTCTGGCACGACAGGCGGCGGTCAGGGCTGAGGCCCTTGATGCGTTTGTAGCGCGCTTCAACGTCATTGAAGGCCGAAGCGTGGCCATCCGTCGAGGTGATGCCATGCTTGGCGAATTCGCCTTCGCCGATGTTGATCTGGCAGCGCCCGCAGATGGCACGTCCGCCGCAGACGGAGTCAATGTCGACTCCCAGTTGGCGCGCCGCTGTCAGCACCGGTGTTCCAAGCGGAAAACGCCCGCGCTTGCCGGAAGGGGTGAAAACGATGAGGGGATTGGAGTCGGTCATGACCCGTTTTGTTACGGGCGGATGAATTTCGCAACCGCTGGATTGCGGCGCATCTGCGCCAGATCGTCCGGGGCGGGGAGCTGCGGTTTGTCGCGGGACTCGCTCACGAGGCAAAGGAAACCGAGGGGAGCGTCTGTCGCAGCGCGGAATTGGTGCCAGGTGAGGCTTGGCACGTGGATGAGATCGTGTTCTGCGATGTCTTGCACGTCTTCACCCACCATACATGCCCCTCGACCGCGCAGGATCAGCACGTTGTGAAGGTGTTCGTGCCGTTCCAGCGTGGAATGGCCGCCGGGAGCGACTTCGAAATATCGCCATTGCACGGGAAGCGCGTCCTTGCCTTCAAAGAGCACCTGGCGGGTGACATTCTTGTAAGGGCCGCCGTCCTTGTAGGCGAGGACATCAACACCGTCCCAGTTGAAATCCCTGCAGCGGCGAATGTTGCTCATGTTCTGGAGGCTTTCTCAACGGCGGTGAGGAAGGCACGTGCACTGACTTCCGGGTCATTGTTATAACGCAGCAACGCGCCGCCGATCAGCAGGGCCGTGTCGGTGCCGTAGGCCTTGATCATGTCTCCGACTTTCTCAATGGTCATGCCGCCTGCGGGGGCAGGGAAGCTGGTTTTGAGCGCGCCCATGTCGCCCCGTAGAGCTTCGGCCAGGTCCATGCACTCGGAAACTGAGAACGTGAAGCGGCCACCGTAATTTGGAAAGATGGAGATGTCAGCGCCAAAGAGGCGGAAGAGTTTTCCGAGCAACATGGCGGGGGTGATGCCGTGGGTGGGGTCATGGAAATGTGTGCCTGTGAAAGACGGGTGCGCCATGACCGCGAGATCATATTTGCGCGCGAGGTGGAAGCCTGTGTCTGGCCCAATCAACAGGGGCGGCACCATGACGCCGAAGCAACCTTCCGCCTTGGCGTGGGCGGTCATGGCCTCAATCTTGTCGAAGGGACCTGCGAGCATGGGATAGTAATGGGTGGGTTTTCCCGTGAGGGCTTCGGAGGCCCGCATTTCATCCATGATGCGGGACACGCGTTCTTCGAAAGGGTGGAAGTGCTGGTCAATCAGGCCATGGTCATCTTTCACCACATCAAGGCCGCCACGGGCATAGCCACCGCAGAGGCGGGCCAAGTCTTTCACGGGTAAACCCATGGGCTTCACTGCCGTTGTCGCCAGCGGGCGGTCCTGCACGTTGAGGGCTTTTCTGATGCCTGCAATGCCAAGGCGCGGGCCACCAAATGCCTTGAGTTGGCTGTTGGTGAAATCAATGCGTGTCAGCTTGATGCCGCGCCGCATGGAGATGTTGCCAAACAAAACATTGATGAGATTTGGAATGGTATTGGAAGTGATGTCAACGCGGTAGCTGATGACGGCATCACATGTGTTGGCCTGGCCTGAAACGGGTATGATGTTTTCCGTGATACCCACAAGGCCCCGCGCCCAATGATCCGCCGGGATACAGTCTTCGGGAATCTCCACTGTCTCTTCGATGCAAATGTCTTTGGCGTGGGCCTCGACGGGGCGGGAGTCGTCAGGGGTGATGCGGTAGGTGACGTGGAAGCGTTCAGTTGTCATGCGTGGAGTGTCTAACAGCTGTCATGCAGTTGCAAGAGGTGATGCTCATTGGCTTTTGCAATTGCTTGTAGCCGAAGGACCTCTCCCCGGCTTCGCCGGAACCTCCCCAAAGGGGAGGGACTCGTGGTGCAAGCGCCCTGAATAGTAAAACGGGAGGCGTCACCACGGGTCCCTCCCCTCCGGGGAGGGTGCCCGAAGGGCGGGAGAGGTCCCTCGGCTGCAAGCGATTGCCCTTCCGGTAACCGTCTACAATCTGAGCAGCGTCTCCAACATCGGCGTCAATTTCGCAAAACGGTCCATCAGCTTTGATGTTTCCGCATGCAGCGTGTTTTCGTCCAACACAAAATGCCCTTCAAACAGTGTGATCGGGCCTTTGGGGTATGACCAGTTTGGCCAGTCTTTGAGTTCATCGCCGCACTGGGCGCGGAACGAACGCACGAATTCCCGGGCGGCGAAGGACTCGCTTTTGATTTCGCGGAGCTTTTTGGCGTGGAGGTTGTAGCGGGCGATGCCTTTTGCTTCGCACTCTTGGTCAATCCAGACGCTGAAGAACAGGCCGTTCGTGTTCAAGAATTCAGAGGGTTTGTCTGTCGTCCATGTGGGCTTTATGAGCTTAAGGATGACGGCACCCAGGCCTTCACCGGTTTTGATGACGAGGCCGTGTTGTGAGAGAAACGCGCCCCCGCGCTCGGACTTGAGGGTGTTGAAGACGTCGAGATATTTTTGCATGTGTTTGGGGTGACTTCAGATCAGCGGCAGTTCGGAGAGTTTGACGGCCAGTTCGGGCGCAAAACCGGGGGCGAGCATTTCATCCGGTTTGACGATGCGGTGTGAGGCGTAGCCTTCGGGTGTCGGGTTCTCGAAAACATGGGTTTCGAGCGTGTTGACATCGATGGCCCACAAAGCCGGCACGTTGTTGCGCGCATAGATTTTGGCTTTGCGCCCGGTATCGTAACGCAGTGTTGAGTCCGAAATTTCGACGGCGAGCCAAGTGTTCGATGTTGCGAGTTGGGGAAGTTTGGTAGCAGCATCATAAAAAATGAAGTCTGGCTGCAGAAACGTGCTTGCTTCCAGGCGAAATACGATTTCTGACACGATGCGGTAGGATGGGTTCTTCCGCTGAAACCAGAATTCATTGAATGAAGCTTTGTAGTGTTCGTGACGTACGCTTTTGAAGCACATGGGAACGACGTCCCCATCGATGAGTTCAATGCGCTCATCTTCATCAAGCATGCCAACGCGGACGGCTTCATCGATTTCGGCCACGGTCCAGCGGCGGCGCGGCGTGTCGTCCACGGCGCGGGTGGTCAGGGGAAGGTCAGGCGGGCGGAAGTGCGTGTTCATGGTTTCAAGCTAACACGCATTGACGCGCAAGTCGATTATTGCCCGCACCGCTATATGGGGTTGGTCCCGACTTATGCCTGGTGTCACAGCAAGCTGGAGCTTTGTTTTGACGGCGTCTTGTTGAGAGTCAGCCGCCACACGACCAAGATGAGAGGCAATGCCAATTCTGTCAAAAGCAGGAACACAACCGCTGGGGACGGAGGGCCGACAACGGCGATTGACACGAGTCGCGCCACTCCTGCTGCGAAAAGGCACCATATGAAACAGGTCAGCAGGGGAGCGAATCTTTTCAAGTCGGATGCAGACAGAATGAGAACCGCGCCGTACAGCATGAAGGACGTTCCATAAAAACGGTCCTGGCTGTCAAGCACGGGATCGCCAACTTTCAGAACGGCTCCGAGGAGCACTTCGGCCGATGATCCGAGCACAAGATGCGTCATGCCCACGAGGATAAAAATGGGAGCCATGCATTTCAGAAACAGAGGAAGTGTCATCGGTTCGTGCTCCTTGTCGTTTTGTCAGGTTCAGTCATCAACGATGACACCAGAATTTCTGTCAGAGTCGCGACGGCATGGGGTTTTGAAATTTCGCCGTGTGCCGCTGATTCAGAAAGTGATTCGGCCGCACCCAGCAGGCCGATCAATGTTTCACGGCTGGCGTTGTAAGTGTCAGCAGCCTGATGCTTCAGAAGCTGCAAAATCGCTTCGGCCAGTTCTTCCCGCCATTTGCGGCGGAAACTGGCCGACTTCGGCTTGGCCGCAAGAGCGCTGAGGATGGCACCGAAGGCGGGACCCGATGAGACAAAACAGGTGACGTAGGCTTCGGCGATTGTCGCGGCGATTTCCCGGACGGGCAAGGATCCTGGTTGCAGCGCCGCATAAACGGCGGCTGCGGCCTTGTCGTCGAATTGCTTAAACAGTGCGAGCAGCAGGCCATCACGGGAGCCAAAGTGTTCGTATGCGATGGGCTTGGTCACACCCGCGCTTTCGGCAAGGCGAGCCAGTGTGAGAGCCTCCGTACCCTCCACTACAACAATTGAAAGAGCAGTTTCCAGCAACTGGTCTCGCCGGAGCTGTTTTGGCAGTTTTTTGGGCATCACATCAAAACCCATTGACAATTGTTATTACGTTTAGTAACTTACATAAAGTAACTTACTAGTAGTCTAATACGCCAACTTGAGTTTGCAAAGCAATTAACAGGAGATTTCCATGAAACTTGTGATTTTTGGCGCTTCGGGCGCAACCGGCAAAATTCTGACTGAACAGGCCTTGGACGCCGGACATGCCGTTACGGCCTTTGTTCGGACACCAGCAAAGCTTGGGCTGCGGCATGAGCGGTTGTCAGTCGTTTGCGGCGATGTTCTTGATCCGGTGCGGGTGGCGGCGGTTCTGGTTGGCCAGGATGCGGTTATGATCAACCTTGGGGCAGCCCCCGGCCAACGCGTGACTTTACGGACGGAAGGTACGCGCAACGTCATCGCCGGCATGAAAGCCGCAGGTGTTGAACGATTGGTTTGTCAGACATCCCTCGGCTTTGGCGACAGTGTTGAAGTGCTTGCTTCAACGTCTTTCATTTTCCGCAAAGTCATTGTGCCGCTGGTGCTGAAGGGCACATTCGCGGACCACGCCGCACAGGAGGCGCTGATCAAGGCATCAAGCCTGAAATGGACGATTGTGCGCCCAGGCAACATGACCAATGGAAAAATGACGGCGCAATATCACGCTGGCTTTCCGGCAACGACAAAAGGAATGAAGATCAAAGTGAGCAGGGCCGATGTCGCACATTTCATGCTGCGGGTGCTGGGGATGCCAAAGAGCATCGGCTCAACCCAAGCGATCTCCTATTGAGACCACAGGTACCATGCACCTCCGACGGTTTTTTCATGGCCGCGCTGGCCCGACCGGAAATTCGACTAGCGGCGGCGACGGGATTCCCGTGCGGCGCGGCGGGCTTCGATGTCTTCGTTGGAAGATTGAAGGCCTGCTGCTTGCGCGGAGGCGGATGGGCCTGCTGTCATTTCCCGGAACTTGTTGGTCCAGAATTTGCAGTGGGCATCGGTGCCGTTCAAAACATTTGCGCCGAAGATGGCGTGCATGTCTTCGTCGTGCAGAGGGTTCATGATGGCGCTGGTCATGCCGTGGGATGCGGCCATGGCGAGGAAGTAGCCGGTGAGGGCGCGGCGGTTGGGCATGCCGAAGGAAACGTTTGATGCGCCGCAGGTGGTGTTGACTTTGAGATCTTCACGAAGCCGGCGGACAAGGCGGAAGACTTGCTGGCCGGCCGTGCCCATGGCACCGATGGGCATGACCAAGGGATCGACCACGATGTCCCAGGGCTTGATGCCGAAGTCGGCGGCGCGTTCGACGATTTTCTTGGCGACGGCGAAACGCACGTCGGGGTCTTCGCTGATGCCGGTTTCGTCGTTTGAGATGGCGACGACGGGAACGTTGTATTTGGCCACGAGGGGGAGAATGGCTTCGAGCTTTTCCTCTTCGCCCGTGACGGAGTTCACAAGCGGGCGGCCCACGGCGGTTTCGAGGCCCATCTTGAGGGCTGATGTGACCGAAGAGTCGATGCAGAGCGGAATGTCAGTGATCGATTGCACGATTTCCAATGTCAGCTTCATCAGAGGTGGTTCGGATTCGTTTGGATTGACGGCGGTGACGCCGGCGTTGACGTCCAGGATATGTGCGCCTGCCGCGACTTGTGCGAGGGCGTCCTTGATGACGCCTTCAAAATTTCCGGCCTGCATTTCGGCGGCAAGTTTTTTGCGGCCTGTGGGGTTGATGCGCTCCCCGATGACAGTGAAAGGGCGGTCAAAGCCGATGATGTGTTGACGGGTGGCGGAGGCGACGAGGGTGTGGGTCATGGCTTGGCTCTACACTACGATTTCAAAGGTGGCCACTGGGCTGTATCGTGGTCTGGATGCTGGCGCGCAGATTTTGCAATCGCGTCGCGCCATTCAGGGTAGTTATTGCCCGCAGCGTCTTCACCCGTGGGATGGGCGGGCAAAGTGGGAAGCGTGCTGAAATGTTGTGACACGGCTTCGATGCCATACTGAATGACCGGTGCAATGGTGTCCGGCATGTCGAGTGTCGGCAAGGCAAACGTGATGCTGTCTTTCAATACCGGCTCATAGGTCACCGGCGTGCCGCAATCCTTGCAGAAGCCGCGACGGATATCAGCCGAACTTTGGAAATGTGAGAGTGCGCCACGCTTCAGCACGAAGTTTTCCCGTGGCACCGAGGCAAGTGCTGCAAAGTATCCGCCGAACTGTTTTTGGCACATGCGGCAATGACAGAGATGGGGATCAGTCGGTGCCGCGGTGATACGATAACGAACAGCACCACATTGGCATCCGCCGGACAATGGTGTGTACCCGCTCACAATGCGCGGCCACCTTTGGCAATCATTTGCTTGATCACATCTTGGGTGAATTCGGCTTCGAGCCGCGCTTTCGCTCCGTCTGCCTCAACTGCAAGATCATCCGACACGGGAAGGGGGGCACCCCGCCGCCAGTCCGCCAGATAATCATCGGTGCTGGTCGCCCCACCGCGCATGGCGGCCATGTCGATGGCCTCCATGAAACGGTTGTCAAGCATGCGCTTCTCTTCTTTACGGCCGATCTTGACAGAAACGGCAGAGGGGATATCGCGCCAGTAGGTGATGATGAGATTGGCCATGACGGGCTTATGCCATGGATGGAAAACGACGTGTAGGGGGAAAACGACAGAATCTTGATCGCCAAAGGCGGAGATTGAAATATCGTATGTGATATGATATTGTATAACACCTATGCGAGTGGTTTTGGATACTTCGATATTTGTGTCCGCGTTCCGAAGCCAATTCGGGGCGAGCAATGCAGTATTGGTCGCAGTTGCCCGCAATATGTTTATCGCGGTTGCCAGTACACCCCTGTTCTTGGAATATGAAAGTGTATTGAAGCGACCTGAGCAACGCATTGTGAGTGGCCTCACCGAAGTTGACATTGATGTTTTTCTGGCCGAGTTCGCGACGTTGGTTGAGGCGGTCGATGTTCACTTCAAGTGGCGACCGATCCTGCCTGATCCGGCGGACGACATGGTGCTTGAGGCTGCAATGAACGGAAACGCGGAAGCCATCGTTTCGTTCAACCAAAAGGATTTCAGGTTGGCTGAGACGAGGTTTGGTTTGCAAATTTTGACACCACAACAATTCTTGATGGAGATCATGTGATGACTGGGGCCTATCCACTCAAACTTCCAATTTCAGTTAAGTCAGCTGCCCAGAGGCTTGCAAAAGAGGATGGCGTTTCGCTTAACCAGTGGATCGCATCCGCAGTGGCGCAAAAGGTTGGCACAGCCGTAACAGTGCAAGAGTTTTTTGCAAAACGCGGGGAGAATGCGGTGCCCGGAGACATGTTGCGTGTTCTCGCAAAAGCACCACGACACGAGCCGGATATTTTGGACACGTTGCCAAATCAAACAGATGACATGAAGCGTCGAACCGACGTGAAAGTCCAGCCGTAAGGTGGTTGGGCACGGTCGTGCAAAATTTGTAGACAGTGTTTGGCAAGTTGACGCTGAATGGACACGGCGCGATAAAGCAGTCGATCAATCCAAGTTCCGCTCACAGCCACGAAAAGCGACCGACGTTGATCCGGTTGATCACAGCGAAACATGCTCAAGCCTTTGCCTTCACCACTGCCCCCCACCCATAAAGAACCACAATCGCGCCGATGATGGAGCCGATGAAGCCGGTTTGTTCTCCGGGGGACAAAAAGCCGAAGAACTGGCCGAGGAAGGTGCCGACGAACGCGCCAACAATTCCCAGCAGGGCGGTGAGGATGTAGCCTTGTGGCTCATTGCTGCCGCGTTTCAGCAGTTTTGCGATGATGCCCACCGCGAGGCCGATCAGGATGGTCCAGACGATGTCAGGCAAGATCGGCCCCGGTCCTCGTGTTTCTATGCGCCAAAAAAGGTGCGCGCCAAGATGCCGACCAATGTGCCGAATGAGCGCACCGCTTCAATCTGGACATTGTTGCCGCTGAGGGCTCCCGTGGCGTCAATCTCGGAGGCAACCTTGTCGGTCTGGCCGTCGACTTCCACGTCGACGTAAGCGCTTTCTTTCATGATGATCTGGCCGCTGATGCCATCGGCGGCGGCGAAGAGGTCGGCGTCACCTTCGGTGGGATTTGCAAACAGCGCCTCGTCGCTGGAAATTTCGGCTGATGGCAAAGTGAGTGTCAGGTCATATTGCTTTTGGTTGCCGACGTTGGGTGTTTCGGTCAGCGGCATGTTGCCTTTGAGGGCGTATTCTTTTGCGTCCTTGGTGGTGCATTTGACTTTCACATCCATGAACCATGACGACGTCTGGTAGGAATAGATCATGTCGCCGTTCCAGACACAACCCTTGTCAGAGGGAAGGCCCGCGGAGGGCACGGTGAAATTGTTGAGCTGGACGGTGTCGACACGCTCGTCGATGAGGCCTGTCTCTTTTGACTTCAGTTGCTTCAACAACGTGTCGCGCAGCAAACTTGCGCCCGTCGATGGCACTTCGGGTTTCAACATCATGGACCCGCCAAAAGACTCCTTTGATGCCGGCACTTTGCCGACAGCCAGATAGTTGACGCCGAGTGTTCCACCATCCGTGAAACCATCAGACTTCACGACCCAGCCACCCTGATATTGTGTGCGTTGCAGTTTCTGTCCGCCTTTGGGATTGATCAGCGCGCCATAGCCGGTGACGGCGCAGGATTCGGCCTGGCCCGAGATGAGGCCCGCTTCTGCGCCTTGGCAGGTGATCTTGAGCGAACTGTCAACCTGCTTGTCCGTGAGTCCGACGGTGAAAGTGTCCTTGTTGGCAAGATCGCGTAACGACGGCATCGAGGCCTTCATGGTGAAGGCCACTGAATCGGCGGCGGAGGCGCTGGCTGTTGTGGCAAGCAGGGCAAGGGTTGCAAGTGATGGGCGTGAGAACATGAATTCCTCTTTGTCTGTGCGCCCCCACGCTCCGCCATTGTGGACGAGTTTGGGTTTGTGTTCAATGGCTGAATGGCCTGGTGTAAAGGCAATCGTGAGTGGCCAAGGGACCTCTCCCCCGGCTTCGCCGGACCCTCCCCTCCGGGGAGGGTGCCCGAAGGGCGGGAGAGGTCCATTGGCTGCAAGCGATTGCCCTGCTTCAGGCTTTTTCAAATTCCCGGCGTATCACGGACTCGGTTGTTCCCGGATTGCGGATCATCAGAAAGCGGCCGGACCAGTTTCCGGAGATGTTCCACTCGCCTTCGATCTCCAAAGCTTCGGCATTGAGCAGCCCGTTGTAATTGACGGCGTGACTCCAGTCGTTGCCTCCATCGTAGCGTTTTGTGAAGGACACCGCTGTGCCGTCACTTGTGCCTTCAACACTGGCGAAGAGTTTTAAAGGTGCTCCGGATTCGCCAGCAATTGCTTCATGGATCGAACCACTGAAACCGCTGCCGTGGGAAACCAGGGTGGCGACGAAATAGACGGGATCGAGGTAACGCGGGTAGCTGTAAAGGCCGTGCCAGATGCCTGTGAGGGGTTTTTGCATGCATGGCATGTGGCCACGAGGTGGCGCAATTCAACTGAATTGACAGGATAAATTTATTCGTTCAGCCTTTCCGCAATCCAAGGGAGAAGAAAATGAAAAAAACCATTGTTGGCTTTGTGGCTGCCGTGCTGATGTCAGGCAGTGCATGCGCCGCTGATTTGAACGCACTCGTCTGGTGTGACCATGCGGACCCGAACCTTTTGAAGCCGTTTGAGGATGCCAACGGCATCAAAGTGAACATCAAGGAATTCGAAGGCACGGGGGCTGGTCTTGCCATTGTTGAACAGTCGCAACCTGGTGACTGGGATGTGATGGTGATCGATTCTGTCGATGTGCGCCGCGGGGTGGAGCGCAATCTTTTTGCTGTTCTGGATGATGCAAGTCTGCCGATGGCCGACCTTTTTCCGGACGTGGTCATGGATCAACACACCAAGATTGACGGCAAGCGTTATGGCGTCACCGAGAAGTTTGGCTACAACACCATCAGCTATGACAAATCGAAGGTCGATGCTTCCGACATGCAGTCCATGGCGGCGCTGACGGGCGACAAATACAAGGGCCGTATCGCGCTTTATGACTATTATCTGCCGATCATCGGCATGGCGGCTATGGCGATTGGCAAGAAAACCGCTGAACTCACAGACGCAGATCTCCCTGCCATCAAGGAAGTTCTGTTGAAGATGAAGGCCAACTCCAAGGCAGTCACAGATGTGGCGGCGAGCCAGACAGCCATTGCAACAGGCGAAGCAGACATTCTCATCGGTGGTGGCGAATGGGTGACGGCGGGATTGGCAAAAGACAATCCAAATCTTGATTTCTCGATTCCCAAGGAAGGCGCGATTCTCTGGTCGCAGTCCCTGGCGATGTTCAAGGACTCCAAAAACAAGGACATGGCCTTGAAGTTCATCCAATACATCATGTCGCCTGAAGGGCAGGCGCGCCTCGCCACATCTTCATGCTATTGGGGCATGCCCGCCAACACCAAGGCGGCGTTGGATGATGGGCAAAAGGGCATATTGCGATTTGCGGAACAGGGTGAGTTCCTGAAGCGTGCGCAAGGATATCCTGCACCGTCAGAGGAGCTTGACAAGAAGATGCAGGATTTGTGGACTGAGGTTTTGCAGTCGCAGTGAAACTGTTTTCCTCGCCCGCAAGCGGGCGAGGAGAAAGTCATGACATGAAATTGCAATCCTTGAACCGCCCTGGCTGGCTTGCCGTTCTTCCTGCTTTGTTATTCACGCTGGTGTTTTTCATCCTGCCTTTTGTCGGCATGAGCATTGCCAGTTTGACAGCGAAAGGTGAAGCGTTTCCAACGCTGTCGAACTACGCGCAGTTCTTCACCAAGTGGGCCTATTTACAAGGTCTTGTGAATTCGCTTGAGATCACTGTGATCGTCACGGTGGTATCGATCTTGATTGCCTACCCATTTGCCTGGATACTTGCGAATGTCGTGCCAGAGCGGTGGCAGCGGGTTGCGTTGCTGCTTGCGGTGTTGCCGTTCTGGACGTCTTATGTCGTGCGTTCATATTCGTGGCTGTTGGTGTTGGCTGAGCAAGGCATTGTGAACGACACGTTGCAATTGTTTGGCTTCATGGATGAACCAGTACAACTGGCCAATACACGTTTCGCAACTGTGACCGGGTTTGTACACTTCTTTGTCATGCTTTTGACGCTTACGATTTATGCCAATCTCAAACAGCTGTCGCCAAACTACCGCAGGGCTGCCGCTGATCTGGGGGCAGGTCCATTTCGTGTGTTCTGGCATGTGATTTTGCCGCTGACTTTGCCCGGCATCATGGTTGGCGCGTTTCTGACATTCGTGCTGGCGATTGGCGACTATGTGACGCCGCAGATTTTGGGCGGCAACACCGAACTTGTTTTGCCGCAAGTCATCATGATGCAGTTCCAGCGGCGCAATGACATTCCGTTGTCGGCAGCACTTTCGATTGTGTTGATGGGGGTGATCACCGTTGTCTATTTCGCTTGTGCAAAGTGGCTGAAGCTGGAACGGACATGATGCGCGCACTTGCCATTGCCTATGCTGTTGCGGTTTATGTTTTCATCTTCTTGCCTGTGGCCATGCTGATCCTGTTTTCGTTTCAGGGTAGCCAGGTTCCGGTGCCGCCGTTCAATGGCCCATCGCTGAAATGGTATGCGGCTGTGCTGTCAGACAAGCGTTTGACAGCGGGGCTTTTCAATTCGCTTGCCGTGGCACTCATTTCATCCGCTGTAGCGACTGTGATCGGCTTTCTCGCGGCTTGGGGCTTTGCGCGTTACACGTTGAAGTGGGCTGGATTTTGGAAGGGATTGATATCGCTGCCGCTCGCGGTGTCTTACCTCATCATTGCCATGGGATTGCTGATTTTTTTCAACTGGGCCGGCCTGCCGAAGTCTCTGTTTGCCGTCGGCATCGGTCATGTGGTGATCAACATGCCCTTGTGTTTTGCCATCATCTATTCGCAGATGACGGAAACCCACGCGAATATTGAACGCGCAGCGCGGGATTTGGGAGCTGCGGACTGGCAGGTTTTGACGATGGTGACTGCGCCGATGTTATGGCCAGCGCTTTTCGCCAGTTTCTTTTTGTCGGTGACGTTCTCATGGGATGAGTTTGTGATTTCGTTCTTGCTCACGCGCTTTGACACGACGCTGCCTGTGGAAATCTGGAATTTGTTGCGTGGCGGCCTCAGCCCCAAGACCAATGCCGTGGGTTCTCTGGTGTTTGGCGTGTCAGTTATTCTCGTCATTCTGTTTGAATTGTTGGCCTTCCGGAAAAAAACTGCATGAGTGCGCTTGCATCAATTGAAAACATCTCCATGCACTATGGGCCGCAGACTGCGCTTGACGATGTGTCATTGGAGATTGTGCCGGGAAGTTACACGGTGCTGCTGGGGCCTTCGGGGTCTGGCAAGACGACGTTGTTGTCCATTCTTGGCGGCTTTTTGCAGCCGACGGCGGGACGGGTTTTGATCAAGGGCGAAGATTGCACAGATGTGGTGCCCGCCAAGCGGCCCACGGCCACGGTGTTTCAAGACTACGCATTGTTCCCGCACATGACGGTGGGGGACAATGTGGGGTTTGGTCTGCGCATGCGGCGTGTGGCGAAAGCGGAACGTGATGTGCAGGCACGGGCCATGCTTGAAACAGTTGGCTTGCCAGATGCCTTCGCCAAGAAGCCGCACCAGCTTTCCGGCGGGCAGCGGCAACGTGTGGCTTTGGCGCGTGCCTTGGTGGTGGAACCGCAACTTCTGTTGCTGGATGAACCGCTGGGTGCGCTTGACATGAAACTGCGGCGGCAGATGCAGGACGAGTTGAAGGCATTGCAGAAACGCGTGGGCACGGCTTTTGTGCATGTCACGCATGACCAGGAAGAAGCGATGGCGCTGGCGGACCAGATTGTGGTTATGAACCAGGGCCGCATTGAAGACCGGGGTGCGCCGGAGCGTGTTTACGCAAGACCAGCGACGCGCTTTACTGCGAACTTCATGGGCGAAAGTTCCAATTTCGGCAAAGTGTCTGTGCGGCCTGAACATGTTGTTGTGGGACAGGGATTTGACGCTGTTGTGATGGATGTGGTGTTTCAAGGCAGTTTCAAGCGGGTGACGGCGCGGCTCGATTCAGGAGAGACGGTATTTGCGCGTGTGGCGGCGGGGGCCTCAGTTGTTGCTGGTCAGCGGTTGAAATTGGGTTATGCGGCGGAACATGGGATGGAGTTTTGAAATGATCCATGTTGCCGCTGACCAATGGTATGAAACCATCCGCTTCGCGGATGACATCACGCTGATCCATGAACCGTGGATCAAGCCGTTCTTCCGTTGCAACATGTGGCACGTGCGGGGGCGTGATCGCGATTTTCTGTTTGATTCAGGTCTTGGCCATTTCAGCTTGCGCGCGCATGTGCCGCTGGTCACAGAACGGGAACTTGCGTGTGTTGCGAGCCACACGCATTTTGACCACATCGGATCGCACCATGAATTTCCGGGGTGTTGTGTGCATCATGCGGAGGCGGAAGGGTTGCGCAATCCGTCGGCTGCATCGACATTGGCTGATCCTTACGCCACTGCAGACATGTTCATTCGTCAACCATTGGGCTGGGACACAGCATGCTACCGTGTGCAGCCTGCGAAAGTTGACAGGCTGTTGCGGCATGGTGATGTGATTGATCTGGGTGACCGGGTGCTTGAAGTTGTGCACACGCCCGGACATTCGCCCGGCGGCATTGGGTTGTTTGAGAAGGCGACGGGCACATTCCTGTCAGGTGACGTCATCTATGACGGCCCGCTGATTGATGATGCGTTCCATTCGCATGTCCCGAATTATGTTGAAACGCTTGAGCGGATTCGGGGCCTCGATGTGGCGACAATCCACGGCGGGCATTTTCCGAGTTTTGGGCGGACGCGGTTTCATCAGTTGATTGACGAATATGTTGAAGGCAAGCGCACAGCCGGTTGCCACCTCGCAAAATGAAAACGGCCCGGACATTCCGGGCCGCTTCAAACATGTTGCTGCGATCAGGCCTTTGGTTTGAAGACCATGCCATAGACGATCAGCAGGATGATGGCGCCAATGAGTGAGCCGATGAAACCTGCGCCTTGGCCGGCAGAGTACCAGCCAATGGCTTGTCCCAGAAACCCTGCTGCAAGCGAGCCTGCGATGCCGAGAGCCGCTGTCAGAATGAAGCCTTGTGGCTCATTCTTGCCTGGCATGATGAATTTTGCGACGACGCCGACGATGGCGCCCATAATGATAGTCCAAAGAATGCTCATGTGTTCCCTCCATTGTGGAGTCGTCGATTTACAGCGTGTGCCGTCACTTCGCAATGGCTTGAAATTTTGCAGGATCGCTCCAATATAGAGGCTCCATTTATGAGGAGTTTCAGATGGCCAAGACCAATACCATGTTGAAAGCATTGCTGGGCCTCGCCGTTGTGGCGGGCTGGCAGAACCGTGACAAGATCGGCGATTTCGTGAAGAACATGGGCGGCCAAGCTGGCGGTGATGCCACTGGCGACAATCCGGCCGGTGGACTTGGCGGGCTTGTTGACGCGTTCAAGAAGGCGGGCCTCGGCGAGAAGGCTGACAGCTGGGTGGGCAGCGGTGCCAACACACCTGTGACAGAGCCAGAAGTTGAGCGTGGTGTTGGCGGCGACACGCTGGATGATCTCGCCGCACAGACGGGCATGTCGAAGGCAGAGCTGTTGAAGCGTTTGCAGGCGGTGTTGCCGGAGCTTGTGGACAAGATGACACCGGGTGGAAGATTGCCGGGTTAGAGGGCGCATTATTTGAATGCGGCAGGGCAAGCGCGTGAAGCCAAGGGACCTCTCCCCCGCTTCGCGGACCCTCTCCGAAGGGGAGAGGGACTTGTGGTGCGAGCGTCCTGAACAGTAAAACGGGGGGTCGCTGCAAGAGGTCCCTCTCCTCTTGGAGAGGGTCCGGCGAAGCCGGGGGAGAGGTCCCTTGGCTACACACGATGACCTCACTTGGTTATTGGATGACGCTTTGCTCGCGTAGTGCGTTCAGCGCCTCATCACTCAACCCCAACTTTTCCTTCAACACTTTTTCGGTCCCACTGCCCAATGTCGGCGATGGCTTTTCATAATGCTGTGGTGTTTCTGAAAATCGGATGGGGTTGGCGACACTTGGAATGGTGACGCCGTCATCGCGGGTCAAATCGCGTTTCAATCCCCGTGCCTTGACCTGTGGGTTTTCAAACACCTGGTCAATCGTGTTGATCGGCCCGCACGGAACAGATGCGGCTTCGAAGGCTTCGATCCATTCCGCTGTTGTTCCTGCCAACATGAATGGACGCAGTTGCGCAATGAGTGCATCTCGGTTTTCCACGCGGCCGCGGTTTGTCTTGTAGTTTGCGTCGGCGGCGAGGTGGTGTGCCCCGATGATCCTGCAAAATTCCGTGTACTGCCGGTCATTGCCGACAGCGATGATCATATGGCCATCACGGGTTTCAAACGTCTGGTATGGCACGATGTTGGGATGGGCGTTGCCAAGGCGCACGGGGGCCTTGCCGCCCACCAGATAGTTGAGGGCCTGGTTGGCGAGAACGGCGACTTGTGTATCAAGCAGTGAAATGTCGATGCATTGGCCTTGGCCTGTGCGTTCCCGGTGGTAAAGGGCGGCTTCGACGCCGATGACGGCGTGCAATCCGGCAAAAATATCTGAGACGGCAAAGCCCACTTTCATGGGGTCGCCTGTGTTTTCGCCGGTGATGGACATGACGCCTGCCATGCCCTGGATCATGAAGTCATAGCCGGCACGGCTCGCATAGGGGCCGTCCTGGCCAAAGCCCGTGATGGAGCAGTAGATCAGGCGGGGGTTGATGGCTTTCAGGCTTTCGTAGTCAAGGCCGTATTTTTTCAATCCACCCACCTTGAAGTTTTCGATCACGATGTCTGATTGAACCGCAAGATCCCGGATGAGTTTTTGCCCTTCGGGTTTTGCCATGTCGATGGCGACAGATGACTTGCCGCGATTGGCGCTTTGGAAATAGGCGGCGTCGCTGTCTGTTCCATCCGCATTTTTGACGAAGGGCGGGCCCCAGCCGCGGGTGTCATCTCCTTCGCCGGGTTTTTCGATCTTGATTACCTCTGCGCCAAAATCCGCCAGCATCTGCGTGGCCCAGGGGCCGGCAAGGATTCGGGTTAGGTCGAGGACGCGGATGTTTGAGAGTGGGCCTGGCATGATCAGTTTCGCCATTTTGGAAAGGACTGCCACAGTGCATCATCAACTTCAACGCCATCACGCGCGGCTGCTTCAAGTTTTTCAATGTAGGGGTTCTTGCCGCGCTCACCGCCCAAGGGAAATCCGGGGTCGATGGGGCAACCGATGGCGTAATTCCGGCGCACACTGTCGGGAACGAGATAAAGTCCATGGCGCACATTTCGCAAGAACAGGCGGCTGCTTTCCCGCGTCAGGCGCTGGATGTCTTCGGCCAGAAAAATGCAAGACACGTGTTTGAGATCAAGGCCGAGCGTGTCGGATGCGAGTTCTGTATCGGACTCTTCATCCTGCAAGGCTTCTGCCAAAAGTTTCAGGCCGGGATATTTCACGGCTTCAAGCCAGGCGCAATCTGCAGCCGCGCGCGTGGCAATGTTGGCGTGTCCATGTCGCAACAGCGCTTCGTGCGCCGCTGCTTCAATTGCTACAAGTGTCGTGCGCATTCATTTCTCCGGCGACATGTTTTTCACACCCATGTCCTTGAGGATTTCTGCGATGGCCGCAACAACCTGGCGCATGACATTCTCATCTAGCCTGCCGATGGTGCCAATGCGGAAGCTTGGCTTTTTTGTCAAAGCGCCGGGATAGATGGCGAAGCCGCGTTGGCGCAAGGCTTGATAAAATGCAGCGAAGCTGAAGGCAGAATCGCTTGGCTGCAAAAATGTCTGGATGATGGGGCCGCTGTTTCCGGTTTCTTGAAGGGGTTGCAGCCCCAGGCCGATGAGCCCGCGCAACAGCACATTCGCATTGCGGGTGTAACGGTCCAGGCGGGCTGTGGGTCCGCCTTCTTCCTGCAATTCACGCAAGGCCTGGCGGAAAGCAACAATCACATGTGTGGGCGGCGTGAAGCGGAACTGGCCCTTGTTCTCGAAGCCCTGCCATTGTTCGTAAAGGTCGAGTGCCAGCGAATGGCTTTCACCTTGCGACTGCATCAACAGCTCCCGCTTTGCGAGAACAAAAGCAAAGCCTGGCAGGCCTTCCAGGCATTTGTTGGACGTTGAAACCAAAACATCAATGCCTTGCTGCACCATGTCGATGGGAAAAGCTCCGAATGACGCCATTGCATCGACCATGAAAACCCGGCCCCGGGTTTTTGCCTCATGGGCCATATCGGTGATGGGGTTCACAATGCCTGTCGTGGTTTCGACGTGTACGGCCCAGACGTGGGTTGCCAACTTGTCGGCATCCAGTGTTGCCGCGACCTCGGTCGCGGAGATCGCGCGCAGGTCTGGCTTGGCGAGATGTTCCAGAGGGCGGTTCAGGCGGTTGACAATTGCGGCTGCACGCTCGCCGTAAACGCCGTTGGAGACCACAAGGGTTTTCTTGCGCTTCCTGGGTGCAAAGGCACCGAGTGCGGCTTCCATGGCGTAGGTGCCTGGGCCTTGCAGCAACACGCATTCATAAGTTTCGTCGCAGCCCGCCAGTGCCAGAAGGGTTTTGCGGATGTCCGCGATCAATGCCGTGAATTCGATATCACGCGCGCCCCAATCGGCAAGAGCGGCGAGTTTTACGGTGCGTGATGTCGTGAGGGGGCCTGGCGTCAACAGCCACGGCATATCCTCTTGCCCGTCTGGCCCACGGAAGGTGGGGTTATGGAAATTGTAAACGCTCATCTGGTGCCCAAGCCGCCTTCTCTTGCAAAAGTGGGTCACAGTCAAATCGCTTCGGATTGCATCAGGGCTGTCGCATGCAGCCGAGGGACCTCTCCCGCGGCTTCGCCGTACCCTCTCCGAAGGGGAGAGGGACCTCTTGCAGCGACCTCCCTTTTCACTGATCAGGGTGCTTTTACCACGAGCCCCTCCTCGCCGGGGCGGGTGCCCGAAGGGCGGGAGAGGTCACTTGGCCAGACGCGACTGTCGCAGCAAGCCAGCAGTTTCCTTGCCATGCCCCCCGGTTCAATAGATAATGCCGCCACGAAGCAGGGAGCGTTGACATGACACTTGGATATGGATTGATTGGACTGATTGTGGCTGTGGCGGGGTATTTGATTTATGCCTACAACGCGCTGGTCAGCAACAAGAACCTGGTGGCTGAGGGCTGGAGCGGCATTGACGTGCAGTTGAAGCGACGGTCTGACCTCATCCCCAATCTTATTGAAACCGTCAAAGGCTATGCCACGCACGAGGATAAGCTGTTTCGTGACATTGCGGAATTGCGGGCCAAATCGATTTCGGGGGGAAGTGTGGGTGAGCAATCGCAGGTGGGGCAGGCGATGTCGGCGGCACTCGGTCGCTTGTTTGCCATAGCCGAGGCCTATCCAGAACTGAAGGCCGATGCGAATTTCCGTGACTTGCAGGACAAGCTTTCCGGCATCGAGGATGAAATCCAGTTGTCGCGGCGCTACTACAATGGTGCTGTGCGCAACTTCAACACCATGATTGAAAGTTTTCCCAGCAACTTTGTCGCCAATTTTTTCCGCTTCTTGAAGGCCGAGTTTTTTGACATCGGTGACGCGGCACAGCGGGAAGTGCCGAAGGTTGATTTCAAGACGCGCTGACGTGATGACTTGGTTCAGGCACATTGTTGCGGCTTTATTCGCCCTGGTGCTGCTGGCGCTGCCTTCGGCGGCCGAGGAGCGCATCACCCAGTTTGTTTCGAACGTGACTGTGAACACGGACGGCTCACTGGCGGTCCGCGAAAACATCAATGTGATTGCCGAGGGGCGGGAGATCAGGCGCGGGATCTTGCGTGACTTTCCGACGATCTACACGACGGCGCGGGGCACACGAGTCAGGGTAGGTTTCGATGTTCAGTCCGTGAAGCGCAATGGCTTCAACGAAAACTTCGCCGTGGAAAGCATCAGCAATGGCAAGCGGGTACGCATCGGCAGTGCCGACGTGCTGCTGGAACCGGGTCTTCACCGCTATGAACTGACGTACAAGACCACGCGGCAACTTGGTTTTTTTGAGACGTTTGACGAACTCTATTGGAATGTCACAGGCAATGGTTGGTCCTTCGACATCGACAAGGCCAGCGTGGCAATCCTTTTGCCGACAGGTGCAAAGATCAGCCAGCACAGTGTCTATACCGGACAATTTGGCGACATAGGAACGGAGGCCATTGTCGACCAAGCCGATGGCACTAAATTCAAGGCCCGTGCAACGCGCTCGCTGCGTGCGGGAGAAGGATTTACGGTCGCTGTCGCCTGGCAAAAGGGAATTGTTGCGGCACCCACGGAAGCCGATGCGGCGAAGGATTGGATTTCTGACAATCTCGGGTTTTTTGGCCTGATCGCGACGGTGCTTGGTTCTTTCGTCTATTATTTGCTGGCATGGACGAAGGTGGGCCGCGATCCGCCCAAGGGCACGATTGTGCCGTTGTTCCACCCGCCGGATGGGCTTGGTCCTGCGGGGGTGCGCTATGTGTGGAAACAGGGGTTTGATGACAAGGCATTTGCGGCTTCTGTCGTCGGTCTCGCGGTAAAGGGTGGATTGGCCATCAATGAATCCGGCGGCGATTTCAATATTGACAAGAGGAAATACGAAGGATCGACGCTGACCCGAAGCGAGCGTGCTCTTTACAACGCCATTCCATGGGCTGGTCTTGCGCTTGAGCAAAACAATCATCGCCTGGTGAGTGGCGCGCGTTCTGCGCTCTCTGAAACACTGAACGATGAATACGATGGCTCGATGTTCATCAGCAATTTTGGCTGGTTTGCCTTCGGCTTGGCGTTTTCGATTTTGGGTTTGATCGCGTCTGCCCTGTTGATGCCGTCCGGGGATGGCCCCGTGATGTTGTTCTCGGCGCTTTTCAGCAGTGTTTGGTGGATGGTCATCTTGGCGGTTGGCTGGGGCGTGGTGAAATCCATGGTCAACGGCACGGGTTTTTTTACACGCCTGCGTTCGCTCATGGGTTTGGTTTTCCTGGTTCCATTTGTGGCCGCAGGTATTGGCGTGCCGGCCTTGATTGCGGTGACTGAAGGTTTGCCACCGTCGCTGATCTGGTTTGCGTTGACTGCGGTTATTGTGGCCGGTTTCAATCTTGCTTTCTTCTGGCTGCTCAAGGCACCAACGCCATCGGGCCGCCGGGTGCTCGACATGATCGAGGGCTTTCGCATGTATATGACGACGGCGGAGGAGGAACGGTTGAAGGTGTTGCATCCACCGGAAAAAACGCCAGCCTTGTTTGAGCGTTATTTGCCTTACGCCATGGCGCTGGATTGCGAGAACGAGTGGAATGACAAGTTTTCTGCTGTGCTTGCGGCTGCGGTTGTTGGTGCTGCGACGGGTGCTGCTGTTGGGCATTGGTATCACGGCTCGGGGTCTTTTGGCAGCAACGACTTCACGGATTCACTTGGCAGCAGCATGACGTCGGCCATCTCTTCGTCTTCAACGGCACCGGGGTCTTCTTCAGGATCCAGCGGTGGCGGGTTTTCAGGTGGTGGCGGCGGCGGTGGTGGAGGGTCAGGGTGGTGAGTTGCGATGTCGCGTTTTGCAATCCTTCTCGGCGGTGATGTGACTGCGACGGCAAGGCTGTCCACTCAAGTAGCGGGAGCGCGGGTGATTGCCGCAGACAGCGGCATGGCGCATGCCAAGACTCTCAAACTTGATGCTGAACTTTGGGTTGGGGATTTTGATTCTGCTGATGCGGCTTTGCAAGAGGCCTATGCCCATGTGCCGCGCATTATTTATCCCACGGACAAGGATGCAACTGATGGCGAGATCGCCGTGACCGAGGCGTTGCGGCGGGGGGCGACTTCACTTGTGTTGGTGGGTGGGCTTGGCGGGCAATTTGACCATGCGCTGGCCCATGGTGTGATGATGTTGGCGCTTGCCGCGAGGGGCATGGCGGTTTTCAGCACGAGTGGGCACGAAGAAGCTTATCCATTGGTGGATGACATTGATTTGCCAGAAGTGCCAACTGGCAGCCGCGTCAGTGTTGTTGGTGTTTCGGAACTCAAAGGGCTGAGCATTGAAGGTGTGCGTTGGCCTTTGACAGCGCGCGATGTTCCATTGGGCAGCAGTCTCACCTTGTCCAACATCAGTGACGGAAGGTTGCGCATTTCGCTGGCGCGGGGTCAGGCAATGGTGTTGGTCTATCCGGCATGAGAGTGACGATTGAACGTTTGGGCCAATTCGGCGACGGCATGGCTGTGGTTGATGGTGCCGCCTTGGCCGTGGCGAAGACTTTGCCGGGGGATGTGATTGAGGTCGCAGACGGGAAACTGGTTCGCATTGTTGCTCCTGCGGCGGAACGGCAAGCAGCGTTTTGCCCCAAGTTTGATGATTGTGGGGGATGCAAGTTTCAACACTGGCAACCGCTTCCCTATGGTCAGTGGAAGCAGCAACAGGTGGTTTTAGCACTGCAAAACAAGGGTTTGGACGCGACAGTTGAGAACTTGGTCGAAGCTCATGGGGAGGGACGCCGCCGGGTATCATTGCATGTGAGAAGCGTTGACGGGCAATGGGTGGCTGGCTTCATGGCGGCAAAGAGCCATGATGTTTGCGCGCTTGAATCGTGCCCGGTTCTGGTTCCAGCCTTGCAAAGAGCACCGTTGATTGCCGCTGCATTTGGGGCGGTGTTGGGTCCTTGTGATGTTGCGATCACAGCGGCGGACAATGGGCTGGATGTGGCGGTGAAGGCAGAACGCAGTGCGGTGCCACGCCGCTATGAAGCGTTACAGGGGATTTTCGAATCGCATGGTTTGTTGCGGCTCATAGTGAATGGCGACGTATTGGTGTCCTTGACTGCGCCGTTTGTGCGCATGGGACTTGCAGACGTGCCATTGCCGATGGGCAGCTTTTTGCAAGCGACTGCAAAAGGCGAGCAAGTGCTTTCTGCGTTGGTCATCGACGGTATTGGAAAATCAAAACATGTCGCCGACCTGTTTTGTGGCGTTGGGCCTTTCGCACTTCGCCTTGCCGAGAAATTCAAGGTCTCTGCTTACGATAGCGACAAACCAGCGATTGCGTGTCTGCAACAGGCGGTGAGGGCAACGCAAGGTTTGAAGCCTGTTATGGCCCAGGCTCGTGATTTGCTTCGTGCACCTTTGGTGGCGATGGAGCTCAAAGCCTTCGATGCCGTGGTGCTGGACCCGCCGCGCGCGGGGGCTGAAGCCCAGGCGCGGCATTTGGCGAAATCGAACGTGAAGCGGGTGGTTGCTGTGTCGTGTGACGCGCAAAGTTTCGCAAGGGACGCCGCCATTCTTGCCAATGGCGGCTATCGCTTGAAGCGTGTGGTTCCGGTCGACCAGTTTTGCTGGACACCGCATGTGGAAATTATAGGCTGGTTTGGGCGCTGACGCTCAATCCTTTGCACGTTCCACGTAAGACGAGTCCGTCGTGTCCACAACAATGCGCGTGCCCGCAGCAATGTGGGGCGGCACCATGGTGCGGACGCCGTTCGACAGCATGGCTGGCTTGAAGGACGAAGACGCGGTTTGATTTTTGATTGCGGGTTCTGTCTCGGTGATTTCGAGAGTGACGCGTTGTGGAAGTTCAATTGAAATCGGGCCGTCGTTGAACAGGGCCACCTGGCATTCCATGCCTTCCTGCAGGAAGGCGGCGGAATCTCCCAACATGTCCGCCGACACGTTGATCTGTTCGAAGCTCGTCGGGTTCATGAAAATATGGGTCTCACCGTCTTGATACAAATAGGTGTGCATGACGGTTTCAACGAAGGCGCGTTCCATGGTGTCTGTGGTCTTGTAACGCACAACGGTCTTCACACCGTCTGAAATGCGGCGCATGTCGATGGTTGTTGTCGGTGTGCCTTTGCCGGGGTGCATGCTTTCGGCTTTGAGGACGATGTAGAGTTTTCCGTCTTCATGTTCGATGACGTTGCCCTTGCGTACGCCGCTGGCGATGACTTTGACCACGGTTGTTCTCTTTCAAAAATTTGCGGAAATGCTGTTGCCCGCGCTAATAGCAGGGCATACCCATAATGCCAACCCCTGCGGCGGATTGAGATTTGCATACAGATTCACCATGGTTTGACCCAAAGCGGCACGAAGATCGAAGGTCGTTTCTGTTGTCGCGGGCGCGCATCATCAAGTCAGTCCGTGCATGGTTTGATGCGCGGGAATTTCTGGAAGTTGATGTGCCGGCATTGCAGGTGTCACCGGGCAACGAAGCGCACCTGCATGGGTTTCAAACTGAACTCATTCTGAATGATGCTTCGCGCGTCACGCGCTATCTGCACACATCACCGGAATTCTCCTGCAAGAAATTGTTGGCGGCGGGTGAAACGAAGATTTATTCGCTGGGCCATGTGTTTCGCAACCGGGAGCGGACGCGGACCCATGCACCTGAGTTTACGATGCTTGAATGGTATCGCGTGCGCGAAGAATACGTGGTCGTGATCGCGGATACACTTGAATTGATCGCGCTGTGTTGCGGCGGACAGGTGACGTGGCAAGGTGTTGTGTGTGATGCCGGTGCTGACGCGGCCCGTGTTTCCGTGCATGACGCGTTTTGGCAGCATGCAGGTGTTGACGTGTTGTCGACATTGCGCGTTGATGGCACTGCGGACCGTGATGCTTTGGCGCGGCAATCGCCGGTGGCCTTTGGGGCTGGTGAAAGCTGGTCGGATATTTTCAGCCGGATTTTGGTTGAGAAGGTGGAACCGCAGTTGGGTGTTGGGCGGCCAACGGTTTTGTTTGAATATCCCTCATGTGAGGCGGCACTCGCACGGAAGTGCGCCCATGATGGCCGGGTGGCGGAGCGGTTCGAAATTTATGTGTGCGGTGTCGAACTGGCCAACGGCTTTGGCGAATTAACCGATGCCGATGAACAGCGACGCCGCTTTGAAGAAGAGATGGAGATCAAGCAACACGTGTATGGCGAGCGTTATCCGATTGATGAGGATCTGTTGGCGGCCTTGCGTATCATGCCGCCTGCGTCGGGTGTGGCGCTTGGCTTGGACCGCATCATCATGCTGGCAACGGGGGCGACACATATTTCACAGGTGCAATGGGCACCTGTTTCATAGGAGAGGCCATGCAAGCGGGATCAGAACTTGAAGCCATTCGTGCAGTGGTGCTGGACTACATGGAAGGCATGATCTTTGCCGATCTTCAACGCCTTCAACGTGCACTGCATTCCACATGTTTGATTGTTGGGCACGTGGACGCTGTGTTCACGACAGAGACAGTTCAACAATTTTCAGATGCAGTGCAACATGCGGGCGGTTTACCCGTTGGATCAGACTATGTTGGCGAGATTGTCAGTATTGATGTCTCCGGCCCTGCTGCAATGTCCAAGGTGAACAACCGTTTCGCAGGCGTGGACTATACGGACTACCTGACTTTGCTGAGGCATGAAGGGCGATGGACCATCATGCACAAAACATATCATGAGCACGTGGCGGGTTGATCAGCGCCCTGCGAGGAGATCCGGACGCCGCGCAAGGTAAGGCTTGGCCAGGGTGTCGTAGGACTTTGACGATATCTTGCCTTCGACATTGCCATAATATCTTGCAATGCGCCTTTCAGCTTCGGCGGCGCGGTCTTCGCTCAAGGGATGATTTCCGTAGATGACGTTGGTGAAGCGCGGCAGTTGTTTGACCTTGCTTTGCAGGTTGCGTTGCAATTCGACCATGGCGCGTGGCGCATAGCCTGCGACGACCATCAGATCGATACCCACAGCATCGGCCTGGTATTCCTGGTTGCGCACGAAAACGTTCAACGTGGCGCGGCCGCTGTTGCGCATGACTGTTTCAGTCACACCGTTGCGCAACGATTCTGGAAGCACGGCTTGCACGAAACGATCTCCGGCGCGACGTGCCAAGCTTACTTTTTTCAAGGCGCGGGGGTGGCGCATGGCGATGTGGGCCAGTTCGTGGGCGAGAACAGCGGCGATCTGGGCCTCCGTTTCGCAAACTGAAAGCAGGCCCTGCTTGATCAGGATCTTGCCGCCGCCGGGAGTGAAGGCGTTGATCTCACTGTCGTCCAGCAGCACCACTTCAATGTCGCCGTTGATGCTGTCCAAAGGTTCGGCCAGTTTTTTGGCAATCGCCTGCAGGTGTGCCTGCATTTTTTTGTCATCAGACACGCCGACCCGGTCTTCGACGCGGGCGCTGATTTCACGGGCGTTTCGGATTTCGTTGGCGGCTGAACTGTCGAAGGCGCGTGACAATTCTGTTGGTGAGGCACCAATCTTTTGCGCCACATGATTACGAAACAATTGTTTTTCGTGGGAGATCAGAGCCGACACGCGGCTGTTGCTGCAGCCCGTGAGAACCACAGTCGTACACGCCAATACAAGTGCCACTACCGTGCGTTTCGCCATGAACACGCTGCCCCTTGTGATAGAGTTGTGCGCGCCGCCCGGCCAGCTTTTGACGTGATTTGGCCATGATTGCAAGCCGGAATAAAGTGTTGCAGGGCAGTGGCTAGCAGCCGAGGGACCTCTCCCCCGGCTTCGCCGGACCCTCCCCGGAAGGGCTACGGCATTCACACAAGTGATTCGGGGTTGAAAAACGATTGTTATTCAATATCTTAGACAACGCAGGAAAATGGATGTTCGCTCTTCGTCTATCCTCAAAAAAAGTGATTTTTCTGCACTTTTATCGCAACTCATTGA
>JANPCE010000095.1:0-81281 GCA_031430795.1 Hyphomicrobiales bacterium | reverse complement strand
CCTAGACCTTCCGCCGTTCTGGGTCGGCGGGTCAAGCCCGCCGATGGAGGAAGAGGGGCATATAAAGATATCTTTATATAGCTCTTGCCGCCTGCCTTCGCCTCGGCTATCAGACCGCCATCACATTCAGGATTGGAGTTTCACATGAGCAAGCAGGACTACGTCGTTGCCGATATCAAATTGGCGGAGTGGGGCCGCAAAGAGTTGGACATGGCTGAGGTTGAAATGCCTGGCCTGATGTCCACCCGCGCCGAATATGCAGCGTCACAACCGCTCAAGGGTGCGCGCATCACGGGATCGCTGCACATGACGATCCAGACGGCTGTGTTGATTGAAACGCTGAAAGCCCTGGGTGCTGACATCCGTTGGGCGTCCTGCAACATTTTCTCGACGCAAGACCATGCGGCAGCGGCGATTGCGGCGGCGGGCATTCCGGTTTTTGCGGTGAAGGGCGAGTCGCTGAAAGAATACTGGGAATACACCGCGAAAATTTTTGAATGGCCCGACGGTAAACCCACCAACATGATTTTGGACGATGGTGGTGACGCCACCATGTATATTCTGCTGGGCGAGCGTTCCGAAAAAGACCCGTCGCTGATCGCACATCCGAAGGCCGAGGAAGAGGAATTCCTCTTCGCCCAGATCAAGAAGCGCCACAAGGAACAGCCGGGCTGGTTTGCGGCACAACGCAAAGCCATCATCGGTGTCACCGAAGAAACCACCACGGGCGTTCACCGCCTCTATGAAATGCAGAAGAACGGTCTGCTGCCCTTCCCCGCCATCAACGTCAATGACTCGGTGACGAAGTCGAAATTCGACAACAAGTATGGCTGCAAGGAATCGCTTGTTGACGCCATCCGCCGCGGCACCGATGTGATGATGGCCGGCAAGATCGCTGTGGTCTGCGGCTATGGCGACGTGGGCAAAGGTTCCGCCGCCAGCCTTTCGGGTTCAGGTGCACGCGTCATCGTCACGGAAGTTGATCCGATCTGCGCGCTGCAGGCCGCCATGGATGGTTTTGCCGTGCAGACACTGCAGGACACGCTTGGCACCGCCGACATTTACGTGACCGCCACCGGCAACAAGGACGTGATCACGCTGGATGACATGAAGCTGATGAAGGACATGGCCATCGTCTGCAACATCGGGCATTTCGACAATGAGATTCAGGTTGCGGAACTGAAGAATTTCCCGTGGACCAACATCAAGCCGCAGGTTGATCTCGTCAAGTTCCCGAAAGGCAACCGCATCGTGTTGCTGTCCGAAGGCCGCCTGGTGAACCTGGGCAACGCCACGGGCCATCCAAGCTTCGTCATGTCCGCGTCCTTCACCAACCAGACCTTGGCGCAGATTGAAATCTATACCAACCGCGCCAACGACAAGTACAAGAATGAAGTCTACGTGCTGCCCAAGCACCTCGACGAAAAAGTCGCGCGCCTGCATCTTGAAAAGCTGGGTGTGACGCTGACGGAACTGAAGCCGGAACAGGCAAGCTATATCGGCGTGGCGCAGGACGGCCCGTTCAAGGGTGAGGCGTACCGGTACTGAGTTTCGTTTCACCTCTCCTGCTTTGCGGGAGAGGTGAAGGGTAATCGCTTGCAGCCAAGGGACCTCTCCCCCGGCTTCGCCGGACCCTCTCCGAAGGGGAGAGGGACTCGTGGTGGGAGTGCCCTGAACAGTATAATGGGAGGTCGCACCACGAGTCCCTCCCCTGTGGGGAGGGTCCGCGAAGCGGGGGAGAGGTCCTTGGGCTGCACGCCATGGCCCCGCGTGAATGCATCACCCTTTTTCTTTTCGACTCCCAGCAACTATAGTGAAAGCCATGATTCGCGGTTCCGCGGATTTCAGGGGGCGCGATTGGTGTTGGGCGGGGCATGGGTTCGGGCAACCAGATGCTGTCATCAGTGTTGAACTTTGAAGGTCTGACCCTGCTGCAGGGCCAGCCGCTGGCTGCTGCATTGTTGGCGGATGCCGGTGGCGTTGCGGCCACTGCGATTGTCGGGCTGCTCACCATTGGGCTTGGTCTTGCGGTTCTCAATGTGCGGCGCACGCGCAAAAAACTGGATGATGTCATCCGCCGCAAGGGCGAGCTTGAATACCAGCTCAATGAAATCGAACAGGCGCTTTACAGCCAGTCTCAGCTTTTGATTGTCTGGCGCGGCAATGTGGCTTTGCCTGTGCGGGCGGCCGGCAGCATGAACGGGGCTGTCGACATTCCAGAGCAATTGCCGGAGGCGGCCGATTTCGCGGCGTGGCTCGAACCTGATTCAGTCACAGGTCTTACGGTCCATCTCACGGCTTTGAAATCTTCAGGGAAGCCGTTCAACATTGGAGTCAAAACCAAGAAGGGTGAATTGCTGGAAGCGGATGGCAGGCCGGCGGGTGCGCATGCGACTTTGCAATTGCGGCCCCTTGCCGGTGACCGCCGCCAGATGACGGAGCTGGCCTATGACGCGAGCAAACTGTCGAAGCAGGTTGAACGCCTGTCGGCCATCATGGATTCAGCCCCGTTTCCGGCCTGGATCAGGGACGGCAAGGAACAGCTGGTGTGGGCCAACCGCGCCTATGTGACGGCCCTTGAGATGCCCGACCTCAAAAGCACGTTGACAGATGCCGCCAGGCTTTACCGCAAGGAAGACCTGGATGCGGCCAAGGCCGATGTGAAGGCTGGCATCGCGGGCCGTGCGCGCACGGTTCTGAAAGGCAAGGTGCGCGTCTTCAATATTGTGGAGCAGCCACTCGACGATGCCATGGCGGGCTTCGCCATTGACATCACGTCGCAGGAGGAAATCGAGAAAGAGCTGGAGCGCCATATCAAGGCGCATGCGTCCACCCTCGACAAGCTGGATACGGCCGTCGCGATTTTCGGGCCGGACCAGCGCCTGCGTTTTTTCAACGAGGCCTATGCCAAACTTTGGAAGCTTGATGTGGAATGGCTGAAAACCCAGCCGAGTGACAGCGAAATCCTGGATAATCTGCGCAACGCGCGCATGTTGCCGGAGCAGGCAAACTACCGGGAATGGAAATCCCATCATCTCGCCTCCTACACCACGCTCGACGTGCGCGAAGCCCGTTGGTATCTGCCGGATGGCCGCTCGCTGCATGTGGTGTGTGAACAGCATCCGTTTGGCGGTGTGACCTATCTTTACGAAAACCAGACGAAGGAACTGCAACTTGAAAGCCGCTACAACGAACTGACGGATGTGCAGCAGGAAACACTTGATAACCTGAATGTGGCCGTTGCGCTAACGGGGTCTGACGGACGTTTGCGGCTGTTCAATCCGGCTTTCGCCAGGATGTGGCGCATGCCCGAAGGGGAGCAGGCGTTGCAAATCCATGTCGACAAGATGTCGGCGATCAAGGGTCTGGGTGAAGACGCGCGCGCGGCGTGGCAGGACATTCGCTATACACTCACCGGCCTTGAGACGGAGCGTCGCAAGCTTGAGGGCCAATTCCGCCATGACGGGCTTGACCTCAAATACCTGGCGCTGCCGCTTGCTGATGGCAATGCGCTGCTGACCTTTGCCGATGTGTCAGACGCGGTGCGTGCCGAACGCGCCCTTCTCGACAGGGCGGAAGCGCTTGAGGCGGCAGACAAGCTGAAGGGCGCGTTCCTCGCCCATGTGTCTTATGAGGTGCGCACGCCGCTCACCAGCATTTCAGGTTTTGCCGAAGCACTTGATTTGGGCATATTGGGCGACCTCACGGTGAAGCAGCGCGACTACGTGCTGAACATCCGCAAATCCTCTGACGACCTTGCCGGCATCATCGATGCGATCATTGATCTTTCTGCCGTTGACGCGGGTGCGATGGAACTCAATCTTGAGCCTGTTGATATTGCGGGGGTTCTGGAAGAGGCGGGATTGAAAATGTTGCCGGCGCTGGAGCGGCGTGACATGTCATTGAAAATCGAGGTGGCTGATGACGTGACGACGATGCAGGCGGACCGGGGCCGCGTGATGCAGATCGTCGGGCATCTGCTTTCAAATGCCATTGGTTTCTCGGAAGCCAAAAAAGAAGTGCATCTCGGTGCCAGACGCATGGGTGACAAGATACAGATCTGGGTGGCGGACCAGGGGCGCGGCATTGATCCCGAATTCCAGGGCAAGGCGTTTGAACGGTTCCAGTCCAAGCCCATGCCCGGTGGGCACCGGGGGCCGGGACTTGGATTGGCAATCGTCAAGGGCTTTACTGAATTGCATGGTGGCAGCGTCAGCCTTTCGTCACAGCCAAAGAAAGGCACAACGGTTGCCTGCACATTCCCGCTCTACGGGCCGCATGCCAAAGCTGCCTCAGGCAATCCGTCCTCCGCCGCATGACTGTTTTCACCTTGCATCTGGCCGATGAAGCGGCCACGCGTGGGTTGGCTGAAACCTTGAGCCTGTGGGCAAGGCCGGGGTTGGTTGTTGCGTTGTCAGGTGATCTGGGTGCGGGCAAATCGGCGTTTGCGCGGGCTTTTATTGCAGCACTCTTCAAACCGGGTGAAGCCACCGACATCCCAAGCCCGACGTTTACATTGGTGCAAAGTTACCCGGAAACACGGGTGCCGCTGTTTCATGCCGACCTCTATCGATTGGGTTCAGCGGCGGAAATTGAAGACCTTGGTCTGGCCGAAATGGCGCAAAGCCATGTGGGGCTGGTTGAATGGGCGGACAAGCTGCCACGGCCCCTGTCGTCCGACACCCTGGCGATCAGATTGTCCGGGTACGGAGCATCACGTGACGTCGTGCTTGACGCATCGGGCGCGTGGGTTTCGATTCTGGCGCGCAACGCGCTGCTCTCAGGTTTTGTGGGTGAAACGGCGTTTGCCGGTGGCAACCGGGTTTTCTTTGAAGGTGATGCTTCGGCGCGGCGTTATGAGACGGTGATGCACGAGGGTGCGCGCGTGCTGTTGATGGACATGCCGGTGCGGCCCGATGGTCCGCCTGTGAAATATGGCAAGCCCTACAGCCAGATTGCGCATCTGGCTGAGGGCATCACCTCTGTCATCGCCATCAACAGGCACTTGGTGTCGTTGGGCTATTCAGCACCGCGGGTGCTGCGCGAAGATATTGCAAGTGGTTTGGCGCTCATCGAACCTTTGGGTGACCGCGTTTACGGCAAGATGATGCTGGAGGGTGCTGATATGCGGGAGCCGTTGGAAGAGGCGGCGGCGGTGCTGGTGGACATGATGCAGCATGAGTGGCCAACGCTTCCGCAGGCGGTGCGAGGTGTTGTGCACCAGATGAACGCCTATGACCGGGAGGCGCAGTTGATCGAGGTTGATCTTTTGCCGTCATGGTTCATTCCGCATGTGCGGGGTGTTGACGCGACCGAAGAGCAGAAGCAGAGCTTTGCTGACGCATGGGGCAAAGTGTTGCCGCTTGCTGTGCCTGCAAAGCCTGTGTGGGCGATCCGCGATTATCATTCGCCAAACCTGATCTGGATTCCGGAACGGGTGGGCATGAAGCGGGTGGGTATCATCGATTCACAAGACGCTGTGATGGGGCACCCCGCCTATGACCTGGTGTCGCTCGGGCAAGATGCGCGGGTGGACGTGTCTCCCGCACTTGAGGCGCATGTGTTTGAGCACTACTGCTCCTTGCGCAGCCGCATGGGTGGCTTCAACCGCGCGGAATTCGAGACGGCGTATGCTGTGTTGGGCGCGCAGCGCACATCGAAAATTCTCGGCATCTTTGCAAGGTTGAACAAGCGCGATGGCAAGCCGGGCTATCTCAAACACTTGCCGCGCATGAAACGTTACCTTTCGAAAAATCTCGCACATCCGGCTTTGAAACCCGTCAGGGATTGGGTTGTCCGCCACGCGCCGGAGGCCTTGCATGATTGATACGGCGATGGTGCTGGCGGCCGGCTTTGGCAAGCGGATGCGGCCTTTGACAGATACGATGCCAAAACCGTTGGTGAAAATCGCGGGCAAGCCGCTGATCAGATATGCGTTTGACAGATTGCGCGAAGCGGGCGTTTCACGTGCTGTTGTAAATGGGCATTATCTGGCGGAACAGATTGAGGCTTGGGGTTCGGAGCAGGTGATGCCACGCGCGGTTTTTTCCGACGAGCGTGATGAGATTCTGGAAACCGGGGGCGGAATTGTGCGGGCGTTGCCGCTGCTGGGGGACAAACCATTCTTTGTGATGAACGCGGATTGCTTTTGGCTGGATGGAGACGTGCCGGCCTTGCAGCGTTTGTCCGGGATGTGGGACGAGGGGCAGATGGACTGTCTGTTGCTGCTGTGTGACCCTGTGCGCGCCACGGGCTATGATGGTGCGGGTGATTTTTCCATTGGTGGGGATGGCCGGCTGACGCGGGCGAAGTCTTACGCCTATATCGGCGGCTATATTGCGCATCCACGTTTTTTCTCCGATGCGCCCAAGGGGGCTTTTTCCACCAACGTGTTGTGGGACCGGGCGATTGCCAAGGGGCGGTTGTTTGGCCTCGCCCATGATGGCTGGTGGCTGCATGTGGGGACGGTGCCTGCGATTGCCGAGGCGGAAGCGATGCTCAAAGAGATCGCAACGAACGGCATGCCGCGCTAGGGTGCGGCGATGAACCTCTTTACCATCGCACCTGACCAAGACTTCCTCGATGTGCTGGCCGATGCGATGCTGGCTGGATTTCCGCTTGAGGCTGATGACGCGCGGCCACCATTGTCGCGTTGGACGGTGTTGGTGCCGACACGGCGCGCGGCGCGGAGTTTGCAGGCTGTCCTTGCTTCAAAGATGAAAGCCAAGGCCTTTGTGTTGCCCCGCATCAGGCCCTTTGGTGATGTGGACGAAGAAGAACTGTTTGCGGGGCTTCCCGAAGATGGCATCGAAGATGCGATTTCCTCTGCCGGGCAACTGCATCTGCTTTTGGGTTTGGTGCGGGATTGGGCGGCGGCCAATCCGCATGAAAATGTGGCGCGGGATTTGATTGGGGCGCCTGAGCAGCAATTGCAAATGGCGCTGTCACTGCAACAGCTCGTCAACCAGATGGAGACGGAGGAAGCGGATTTTTCCAAGCTGGCTGCGACCTATGATTTGGAACTGGCCTTTCACCGCAGTGCCGTGTTGTCGCTGTTTGAAATGTTGGCGGTGGATTACCAAAGGCGCTTGCGTGATGAAAAACTGATGGGGCCATCAGCACGGCGCAACCGTTTGATCAGGATGCAGGCGGAACGGCTGGCGGCGCAGGGGGCATCGGGGCCGGTCATCGCCGCCGGGTCCACGGGTTCAAATCCAGCGACACGGCGCTTGTTGCAGGTGATCTCGACCCTGCCGCAGGGGGCCGTGATTTTTCCCGGACTTGACGCGGCACTGGATGACCATGTGATTGGGCCGGAGCATCCGCAATTTGCGATGGCAACGACATTGCGTGAATGGTCTGTGCCCTTCGCGACCGCGACGACCCTGGGTCCACCTGCCGGCGGGCGCAGCCAATTGGCATGGGCGGCACTTCGTCCGGCCGGGACAGTTGCATCACCGGTGGCGGCGCATGGCGGCCTCACGTTGATGCAGGCGCGGGACCAGACGGAAGAGGCGCTGTCCATTGCGCTGCGGTTGCGTCAGCACGCCGTTCAGGGAGAAGGGCCCGCCGCACTGATCACACCGGACCGGACATTGGCGGCACGGGTTCAGGCGGCATTGGCGCGTTGGCACATACGGGCTGACGACTCGGCCGGTGAAGCATTGGCGGAGCGGGGACTCGGTTCATTGCTGTTGATGTTGCTCGAAGCGCGGCGGGCGGGATTCGCGGCGATGGCGGTGTTGCCGCTGCTGCACCACCGGGATTGCACGCTCGGGCTTTCGCGTGAGGAGTCCAAGCGGTTTTCGGCCTTGCTTGAAATTGCCTGCGTGCGGGGCATGCCTTTTGGTGTGTCACTTGCGGATTTTGCGCATCTCGCGGCAAAGGCGCGAAAGGAGGCCGTTGAGAACCGCCATGCACCGATGGTGTTGAAGCGTGCCACAGCAGATGAATGGGATGGATTGGCGGGGTACATCGCACGTGCCACAACAGTGTTCCAGGTGCCCGGTGGAATTGCCCCGCTCACGGAGCATTTGGGCTGGATGGATGCCACACTCGCTGCCCTTGCTCCTGAGGCAGATGACGATACCAGCCACGCCGTGCGGGAATTGCTGGAAGGACTGAAGAGCGATTCCCGCTTTGCGCCGCCGATGTTGTTTGATGACGCGGCCCTGCTGGTGGCCCACCATTTGCGCCGCGCCACACTGCGGGCTCCCTTGCGATCCGCCGCTAAGATTTTCATTCTGGGCTTGCTTGAGGCACGACTTATTCCCTTGGACCTTGCCATTCTGGGTGGCCTCAATGAGGGCAATTGGCCCGCGGTGCCCGAGACTGGCCCGTGGCTGAACCGGGGCATGCGAAAAGCTGTAGGCCTGCAAATGCCGGAGCGGGACATTGGATTGACAGCCCATGACTTTGTGCAGGGTCTGTGCCGTGGCAATGTGCTGCTGACATGGTCCGAGCGCTTGGGCGGCAAACCTTCCTTGCCGTCGCGGTTGGTGTTGCGGTTGCGGTCCACGCTTGAAGCGCAAGGTGTGGCGGCTGAGATGCAACTGGACCAGCGGTTCGTGCATTTGGCGCGCGCCCTGGATCAGCCTTCAGACTTTGCACCGCAACGCCGCCCGCTGGCTCGGCCTGTTGTCGCGGCGCGGCCGCGCACATTCAGTGTCACCGAAATTGAAAAGCTGGTGCGCGATTCCTATCACATCCACGCCAGGCGGATTCTTGAACTTGAGCCTTTGCGGGATGCGCAGTCAGAGCCCGACTATGCGCTGCGTGGTTCTCTCATCCATGCGGCACTGGCGGCGTGGGCGCATGATCCGTTCACGGATGATATGGCGGGGAACGTGCGGTGGTTGCTGAAGCGGGGGCGGGAGGCCTTTGCGCCTTACATGCACCTGCCCGAAGTCTCGCGCTTCTGGTGGGTGCGGTTTCAACGCATGGCGCGCGCACTGGTTCTGGAAGAAGCGAAACTTCGCGCTGACCTGATGGATGTGAAAACAGAATTGCGGGGGCAACATGATTTTGCCGCGGCGGGCGCGCCGCATGTGCTTTCAGCACGGGCTGACCGGATCGATATTCTGCGCGATGGTGCGTTGCGCTTCATTGACTACAAGTCCGGCGGCATTCCGACGTCCAAGCAGGTTGAGGCAGGCTTTGCACCGCAACTGCCGCTGGAAGCGGCGATTGCCAGCCGCGGGCAGTTTCAGGGCATGGCGCAAGCCAGCACGCGGGCTGCGATGTACATTGGCGTGTCCGGCGGCGGTTCAAAGCCCGTGAAGGTGAATGAGGTTTCGGATGATGTGATGGCGCTGGCCAATAAATTGTTTGCACAGCTCGAAGCATTGCTGGCGGCATTTCAAAATCTGGGCACGGCCTATGTGCCGCGCCACAACCTCACGCTGGAAGGCCAGGCCACGGACTATGATCATTTGTCGCGCAGGGCTGAGTGGGAATTGTCTGCTGGCGGTGATGCATGACGGCCAAGCAGACACCCACACCTGAACAACGGATCGCGGCGGACCCCTGGCATTCCGCGTGGGTCGGTGCGAGTGCGGGTTCCGGCAAGACACAAGTGCTGACGGACCGCCTGATGCGATTGTTGCTGACGGGCATTGAGCCTGCGTCCATTCTTTGCCTCACCTATACCAAGGCGGGTGCGTCTGAAATGGCGACGCGGATGTTTGCGCGGCTGTCTGTGTGGTCCACGTGTTCGGATGCGGAACTGCATGAATCGATCGAACGACTGGCTGGCGAAGCACCAGACGCAGCTGAAAAAATCCGGGCGCGGGGATTGTTTGCGCGGGCACTGGAAACGCCGGGGGGCCTCAAAGTTCAGACCATCCACGCGTTCTGCGAAAGGTTGCTGCAACTGTTTCCGATTGAGGCGGGGCTGGTACCTGGGTTTCGGGTTTTGGATGAGACCGAAACTGCAAAGCTGATGCGAGACGCCATCACGCAGTCATTGATGGACGACGATGAAAGTGTTGCCGAGGGTTGGGCGTTTTTGTCCGAGGGCGATCTCGGAAACCTCGAGGCGTTGCAGAAAACCATGTCTGGCCTGCTCAGCGGCCATGAAGCCGTCAGACGTGCCCTGCAGAAGGAGAATGGAGCGGAGGAAGCGCTGTTGCGACTTGCCGAGGCGCTTGAACTTGTGCCCCTGCCCGATAAAACAGTGGTTGCGGCAAAAATCGAGACGATTGATGTGGCGCTGTACCGCGATCTGGCGCAGCGCATCGAATACGCGGAGGAGTTTGCGCCGAAAGACAAGGCACCTGACAGGTTGCGTGAAATAGCCAACGCTGATGTTGCCGCGGGCCGGACACTTGCGTTCACCTTCTTCTTTACTGAAAAAGGCACGCCGCGTGTCAATGCAGTGCGCAAGGTGCTGGCGGCGTCGGCTGGTGTGACAGAAGCTCTGGCACAAGAACAGGCGCGCCTTGTTGCGCTTTACGATGAGCTCTGGCGGCTGGAGATCTTTGAGGCGACGCTTGCGGTGTATCGTGCGGCGGCCAACGTGTTGCAACGGCTTGACCGCTTGAAGCGCATGCGTGGGCTCTACGACTTCGATGACTTGATTGCGCGCACGCGTTCGTTGCTGTCAACATCGGCGCAGGCGCAATGGGTTTTGTACAAGCTTGATTCTGGTTTGACGCATGTGCTCGTGGATGAAGCGCAGGATACCAGCCCCGCGCAATGGCAGATCATCATGGCGCTCGTCGAAGAATTTTTTGCGGGCGAGGGCCGCGCAAGGGCGGAGACGCGCACGGTGTTTGTGGTGGGAGACCGCAAGCAATCCATCTTCAGTTTCCAGGGGGCTGATGTGCGGGCGTTCGAGGCGGCCAAGGCCACACTTTCGCAACGGGTCTTGAACGGCAACCAGAAACTCCAGGATGTAAACCTTGCAGTGTCCTATCGCAGCCTGGCGCTTGTGTTGAAAAGTGTTGATGCGGTTTTTGCCAAGGGGCGGCCGGCACGGGCGGGCTTTGGCGTGGCAGGTGATGATGAGCCGGACCACACGGCACACCGCAAACACGCGCCGGGGCTGGTTGAAGTCTGGCCATTGGTGGAACCGCCGGACAAGCAGGAGCCGGACTATTGGCAAGCGCCTGTTGACAAACCACCGGAGGGACATCCGCGCCGGATTTTGGCAAGGCAGATTGCGGAGGAGATCGCGTCGTGGATCGGGCGAAGGGTGTTGCCGGGGCGCGATGTGCCTGTGCAGCCGGGCGACATCATGATTTTGTTGCAGTCGCGCAATTTGTTGTTCTCAGCTTTGATTGCCGAACTCCGGCGTTTGAATGTTCCTGTGGCGGGTGCGGATCGTCTTGCGTTGGAAAAGAACATCATCACGGCTGACCTGATGATGTTGATCCAATGGTTGACATTGCCGGGTGATGACCATGCGCTGGCGTGTGTGTTGAAAAGCCCCTTGGTGCCTGAACCTGTGTCAGAGGATGTGCTGTTTGTGCTGGCGCATGGGCGAGGAGATGTGCCGTTGTGGGCGCGGCTTGACGCGCAGAGTGAAAATCATTTGCGGCTTGAAAGCTATCGTGCGCTGGCTGCACATCAGGGGCCATACGGATTTCTGGCTGGAGTCACACAGTTGTGCCGCCGCGCGATTCTGCAACGTCTCGGCAGCGAAGCGGAAGATGCGATACGCGAAGTTTTGGAACTGGCGCTTGATTTCGAGCGGCGCGAGGCCCCGAGCCATGCAGGCTTTGCGCAATGGTTTTCAACTTCAGAACATGTGGTCAAACGCGAGATGGACCCGAAGGGGCGCGAGGTGCGGATCATGACCGTGCATGGTGCCAAAGGCCTTGAAGCGCCAATCGTGTTTCTGGCGGATGCGGCTGATACGGGCCGGGGCCAAGACAACACGCGGCTTTTGGAGGCCCCTGTTGATTCCGGCGTGGAGGGCCTTGCGGTTTTTGTGCCGCAACTTGAAGGCACACCAGACATCATTCGGGCGTGGAAAGATGCGGCACAGCTGACCGACCAACAAGAGCGTCTGCGGCTGCTTTATGTTGGCATGACACGGGCCATGGACGCGCTATATGTGTGTGGTTCGATTTCCGGCAAGTCTGCGGGTGCCGAGAGTTGGTGGTCGCACGTGTCAGAGGCATTTGGGAATGGACTTGACGGCGTTGAGCGGGTGACACTCGCCGATGGCCGCACGGTGCAGCGGCTGGGTGATGGACCGTTGTTTGTGGAGGCGCTGAAGCTGCGGGACCAAGAGGTTGACGTCACTTTGCCTGATTGGACCAGGCAGATGAACAGTCTTCCACCGCACGGTGTTTCCACTCTGCATTTTGCGCGGGATGAGAATGCGTTTGACAGTCCGGCTGCGCGTCAGGGCATCGCCATTCACCGGTTCTTTGAGTTGGCGCCGCATCTGCCCGCGGCGCAACGCGCTGCGGTGGCAAAGCGCTTGGGGTTGGGGGAAGAAATTGGCAAGCGTCTTATGGCATTGCTGGATGATCCGGCCCTTGCCGTGTTTTTTGGTGTTGAGAGCGAAGCGGAGGTGGTGATTTCGGGGGGTGGACTTGGGCTTCGCCGCATTGACCGACTGGCGCGCAGGGATGGCGTGATCCACCTGCTTGATTTCAAGTCAGGCCAACGCCCGGTATTGCTTGGCGCTGAACATGGTTATGTGCGGCAGATGGCTGACTATGCGGCGCTGCTGCGTGACGCCTATCCCGGTACAGACGTCAGGGCAGCCCTGCTGTGGACGCAGGACGGGCAATTGGATTGGATTTCCGCGGATTGGCTCGCACAGGCGTGACTTGACCTTCGGGGTTGGCGTCCCTAGCTAATGGAAACACTCGTTTTGAAATTGGAGATTCCCATGTCGACACACAAAGCCACCGATGCGTCGTTTGAAGCTGATGTACTGAAATCCCCCACACCTGTGGTTGTCGATTTCTGGGCGGAGTGGTGTGGACCTTGCAAGATGATCGGGCCGTCGCTGGAGGAAATTGCCAAGGAACTTGGGCCCAAGGCGAAGATCGTGAAGATCAACATTGACGAAAATCCTTCAACACCCTCGAAGTTCGGCGTGCGCGGCATTCCGACACTGATGGTGTTCAAGGACGGCAAACTCGCGTCCACCAAGGTGGGGGCGCTGCCGAAAAACCAGTTGCAGAGCTGGATTGAAGAGGCGATTGCGTAAGACTCCCCTCTCCCGTCTCGCTGCGCGAGACACCCTCTCCCGCAAGGGGCGAGGGGACTACCGCCTTGCCGCGCCAGTCGCCGCAGACATTTCGCTGCCCTCTTCCGCTGCCAGCACATGGCCTGCGAGATAGAGGGAGCCACAGACCAGCACACGGGCGGCGGGAGAAATCCTGGCCGCCTTTTTCACAGCGTCGATGACGCTGTCTGCTGTTGATGCTGGCGTTCCGAGGTCGCGCAACGTGTCTGCCAGCTGTTCCGCTGATATGGCGTTGGGTTCGTTCGGGATGGCGAGTGTGACGACGTGATCCGCGAGGTTTGCGAGGGGGCGGAAAAACTGTGTGGCGTCTTTGGTGTTGAGCATGCCCCAGATGATGATGAGTGGCTTCTTTGGCATTGCTTTCAGCGTTTGCGCCAAGACGACGCCAGCATCGGCGTTGTGGCCGCCATCGAGCCAGAGTTCATCACAGTGTTGAGATAGCGCGCCGCCTTTCAGGCGTTGCAGGCGGGCGGGCCATTCCACGGTTTGGAGGCCCAGCGCGATATGGTCCTCGGTGATGCGAGGGTTTTTGATGGCGCGGACAAGGGCAATGGCATTTCCGGCGTTTCCGATTTGGTGTGGCCCCAGCAGTTTTGGCAGGGGCAGATCCAGCAAACCATCGCCGTCTTGAAACACCATGCGGCCATTCTGAATGAAACAATCCCAGTCTTGACCGGCGATGGACAGCGGTGCTGCGATATTTTCTGCCACATCTTCGATGGCGCTGCGGGCGTTCACTGGCATCTGGCCGACGATGCAAGGCACACCACGCTTGATGATGCCGGCTTTTTCTCGTGCGATGAGATCGATGGTGTCGCCGAGGTATTGCTGGTGATCGAGGCCGATGGAGGTGATGGCACAGGCTTTAGGTTTGGCGATGACGTTGGTGGCGTCAAGTCTGCCGCCGAGGCCGACTTCGAGGAGCAGGTAGTCCGCTGGTGTGCGGGTGAAGGCGAGAAATGCGGCGGCGGTGGTGATTTCGAAAAAGGTAATGGGTTCGCCGGCGTTTGCGGCTTCGCATTCTTCGAGGAGGGCCGAGAGTTTTGCTTCTTCAATCAGTTTTCCCGCAACGCGGATGCGTTCGTGGAACTTCACGAGATGTGGCGAGGTGTAGGCGTGGACTTTGAGGCCTGCTGCTTCCATCATGGCGCGCAGGAAGGCTTGAGTGGAGCCTTTGCCGTTGGTGCCAGCGATGTGGATGACGGGGGGCAGGTTTTTTTCCGGGTTGCCGAGCCGGGCCAGAATGCGGTGCATCCGGTCCAGCGAGAGATCAATGATCTTCGGATGCAGCTGCAGCAGCCGCGTCAGGATGGCGTCACTGACGGACATTTATGCTGGAACAAGCGCCGTCGATATGAAGGACGCAGGCTGCCTGGCGAGGATGCGGGCGATTCTTGCCACGGTTGCTTTCATCTCCAGGCGCGACACCACCATGTCGACCATGCCGTGCTCCATCAGATATTCGGCGCGCTGGAATCCGGGGGGGAGTTTTTCGCGGATGGTTTGTTCGATGACGCGTTGGCCGGCAAAACCGATGAGCGCGTTGGGTTCAGCCAACTGCACGTCGCCCAGCATGGCGTAGGATGCGGTCACACCACCTGTCGTTGGGTTGGTGAGTACCACGATGTAAGGTAAACCAGCGGCGCGGAGTTCCTGCACGGCGATTGTGGTGCGCGGCAATTGCATGAGGGAGAGGATGCCTTCCTGCATACGGGCACCGCCGGAGGCCACGAATATCACGCAAGGACATTTGGCTGATACGGCTTTGCGCATGGCAACGATGATGGCTTCGCCTGCGGCCATGCCGAGGGAGCCGCCGATGAAGGACATGTCCTGCACCACGCCCACCATGGTTTGGCCATCGACCATGCCAAGGCCGGCGTGGATGGAATCCTCGCCATTGCCCTTGGCTTTGGTTTCCTTGAGACGATCCACATATTTACGTTCGTCGCGGAATTTGAGCGGGTCTGTGGCAACGGTTGGAAACGGGATTTTCTCCCAGACGCCATCGTCAAACAGCCATTTCATGCGGGCGTCGGCGGGCATGCGGTGGTGGTGGCCGGAGCCGGGGAAGACGAAGTGGTTGGCTTCGAGGTCGCGGTAAAACACCATCTGGCCAGACTCGGGATCCTTGATCCACATGTTCTCCGGCGTGTCGCGCTTCTGGCCCAGAAGCGAGCGGATTTTCGGGCGGACGTAATTCTTGATCCAGTTCATGTCAGCCTCTTACACCCTTGGCAATTTCAGCCACCAGCCTGTGTACCGCCCCCGGTGTTTTCGCCGTGGCCCCGCCATTTCTGTTCAGTGAATTTGCAACCGCTGAAACCAACGCAGATCCCACGACCACGCCGTCTGCCGTCCTGGCGATGATGCGGGCCTGCTCTGCCGTTTTCACACCGAAGCCCACACAGATGGGAAGCGAGGTGTGCTTTTTCAAACGGGTCACGTTGGCTTTGACGGATTTGAGATCAGGAGCCTTGGTTCCCGTGATGCCAAGGACGGAGACGTAATAGACGAAACCTGACGTGTTCTTGAAAACCTTGGGCGCACGCTTGTCGTCTGTTGTCGGGGTGGCGAGGCGGATGAAGTTCATGCCGGCCTTGATGGCGGGGATGCAGAGTTCATCGTCTTCTTCCGGGGGAAGATCGACGATGATCAGGCCATCGGCGCCCATTTTCTTTGCATCAACGAGGAAGCGGTCTACACCGTAGACGTAGATCGGATTGTAGTAGCCCATCAACACGATAGGCGTGGTCTTGTCGCCCTTGCGGAAATCTTTCACCAGTTGCAGTGTCTTCTTCAGCGTCATCCCGGATTTGAGGGCACGTAAACCACCCGCCTGAATGGCCGGGCCGTCGGCCATGGGATCCGTGAAGGGCATGCCAAGTTCAATCACGTCAGCACCAGCCTTGGGCAGGCCCTGCACGATTCTGAGCGAGGTCTTGTAGTCAGGGTCACCCGCCGTGATGAAGGTGACGAGTGCGGCGCGGCCCTGGGATTTAAGATCGGCGAATTTGGTGTCGATGCGCGTGGTCATTCTTGTCTCATTCCTTGACCTGCATTTTTTGCGGGTCCTTGCGTCCATCCCAGACACGGGCAATTTGAATTTCGTTGTCTGTGGCACGATAGATGAATGCAAATGGTGTTCTGTGGATGGGATAGCGGCGGAGATTGTGACCTTCGACCGCGCGGCCCATCAATGGGTTCAGTTGCAGCAATTCAACTGCCTTTGACAAATGAGCAGCCGCGTTGGCTTTGCCCTGCGGAAAGGTTTTCTTGTAGTAGCTTCTCCACCATTTCATGTCTTGCTTTGCCTGATCGGACAGCGTGATCTTCATGCTGCGTTGGGTCGCTTCTTGTCCGCTTGGTCGGGGAAGACATCAGGTTCTGGCATTGGCAATTCATTTTCTGTATCCCAAGACTCCATCCAGGTTTTGACTTTTTCCCAAGACGTGAACACGCCCTTGTCAAGCTCGGCTTCGGCTTTTGCCATTTCGCGCTCAAACTGTTCGATATCATCGATGTAATTGTCAACGGCCTTTTGCACAAGATAACCTAAAGGGCGGTCTTGCTGCTCAGCCAGCTTTTCAAGCTTGGACTTGGATTCAGACGACAACCGGACAGAGAATGGTGCAGCAGTCATGTTTGCCTCTCTTTCACTACAATGTAGTACTTTGTAGTAAATGGGTCAAATCGTGACCCCCAGCACATTCGCCACCGTGAATATGTCCTTGTCGCCGCGGCCGCACATGTTCATGACCATGAGGTGGTCCTTCGGCAGTTTTGGCGCGATCTTGATGACGTGGGCGAGCGCGTGTGCCGGCTCAAGGGCGGGGATGATGCCTTCGAGTTGGCAACAGAGCTGGAAGGCTTTCAGGGCTTCCTTGTCAGTCGCTGACACATATTCCACGCGTTTCATGTCGTGCAGCCAGGCGTGTTCGGGGCCGATGCCGGGGTAATCGAGGCCCGCGGAAATCGAGTGGCCCTCGATGATTTGGCCGTCGTCGTCCATCAGCAAATAAGTGCGGTTGCCATGGAGAATGCCAGGCCTGCCGCCGCTGATGGAAGCGGCGTGTCCAGTTTTGGTTTTGAGGCCGTAGCCTGCGGCTTCGACACCGATGATCGCCACGTCCTTGTCGTCGAGGAAGGGATGGAACAGACCCATGGCGTTGGAGCCGCCGCCGATGGCGGCGATGAGTGAGTCTGGCAGGCGTCCCTCACGCTTCAGCATCTGTTCTTTGGTTTCGCGGCCAATGACAGATTGGAAATCGCGCACCATTTCCGGGTATGGATGCGGGCCTGCAACGGTGCCGATGCAGTAAAACGTGTCTTCGACATTGGCCACCCAATCGCGCAGCGCTTCGTTGAGGGCGTCTTTCAAGGTGCGTGAGCCGGACTTGGCCGGGATGACTTCCGCCCCCAGCAATTTCATGCGGAAAACGTTTGGTTTCTGGCGCTCGATATCGACTTCACCCATATAGACCACGCACTTCAAACCAAATCGCGCGCAGGCCGTTGCTGTGGCGACACCGTGTTGGCCCGCTCCCGTTTCAGCGATGATGCGCTTTTTGCCCATGCGGCGGGCGAGCAGGATTTGGCCCATGACGTTGTTGATCTTGTGGGCGCCGGTGTGGTTGAGCTCGTCGCGCTTGAAATAGATTTTTGCACCACCCAAATGTTCGGTCATGCGCTCGGCAAAATAAAGCGGCGAGGGACGTCCCACATAGTGTTCAGCGAAGTCATCGAGTTCGGCCTGGAAGCTCGGATCGGCTTTGGCGTCTTTGTACGCTTGTTCCAATTCAAGGATCAGCGGCATCAATGTTTCGGCGACGAAACGGCCACCATAGATGCCAAAGAGGCCCTTTTCGTCGGGTCCAGTGCGGTAGGAATTGGGCGGGGGCTGGATGTTCATAGGTGTTCCTCTAGCGGGCCTGTTTGGCCGCCTCAATGAATTTCCGGATCAGTGCGACATCCTTGACACCGGCGGCTGATTCAACGCCGGAAGACACGTCCACCATGGATGCACCCGTGACTCTGATGGCTTCGGCCACGTTGCCGAGGTTAAGCCCGCCTGCGAGCATGAAGGGTTTGGGCACGTCCTTCAGAATGGTCCAGTCAAAGGCAAGACCATTGCCGCCGGGGAGGACAGCGCCTTCAGGTGGCATGGCGTCAAACATCATGAAGCGGGAGGCGGTGTATGCGGCTGCTTTGGCCACGTGTTCGAGGCTGCGCACTTTCAAAACCTTGTAGACACTGATCCCTGTCATGCCAGCCATTGCAGCGATGCGTTCGGGTGATTCATCGCCATGTGCCTGGATAAAATCAGGTTGTACGTTTTCAGCAATGGACATCAGCAACGCATCATCCGCATTAACGGTGACTGTCACGGTCGAGGCACGTCCGCGTGCACGTTCCACCAATTCTGCCGCCTGGCGCAATGACACGTTGCGAGGGGATTTGGGAAAGAACATAAGGCCGACAAGGTCGGCATCTGCATCGAGGGCCGCGTCCATCGTCGCGTTGGTTGAAAGGCCACAAATTTTGACTTGGGTCATGCCAGGCTCTTCAGGATTTGCAAACACGCCGCAACCGGATCTCTTGCACCCGTGATCGCACGACCAATCACCAGAATGTCGGCACCTGCATCCATCGCGGCCTTTGGTGTGGCAATGCGTTTTTGATCCTGTGAATCTGATCCTTCCGGGCGGATGCCGGGAACGACGGTGAGAAAACTGCGCGGCAGGTTTTTTCGGATGCGGGGCAAATCTGTCGGAGAGCACACCACGCCATCGAGGCCCGCAGCATGAGCCATTTTCGCAAGATTGGTGGCCTGACGATCAATTGCAACAGCATCAAAACCAATCTGGAAAATATCCTGTTGCGACAGACTGGTCAGAAACGTCACGGCAGTGAGTTTGGTGTGTCCATCCACCGCATCCCGCGCCGCTCTCATCATCTCAAGCCCGCCTGAGGCGTGAACGTTGATGATGGCGGGACGGGGGACAAGTTTCATCAGCGACGACAGTCCTTGCGCCACGGTGTTCGGAATGTCGTGCAGTTTGAGATCAAGAAAAATTGGCAGGCCTTCCGCAGCCACCGCTTCATAACCCGCAGCACCATTGGCATAGAAAAACTCCATGCCAATTTTCATGTAACCGGCGTGGGGTTTCAGCGTGCGCGCCAGGGCCTTGGCTTTCGCCACGTCAGGTGTGTCGAGTGCCACGCAGATGGGATTGGGGATGGTCATGAATGCGCTGTTAGCGCCTCATTGGCCAGCACGCAAATAGACCATCACCGCTGTCGTCAAATCCTCCAATGCCGTGCCGCAGGATTTGAACAAGGTGATTTCAGATGCGTTTACGCGGCCCTTCAGCTTGCCTTGGCAGAGGGCTGCGAGATCGCCTTTGACATTGGCGAAATCAAATTTGCCTGCATCGCGGGCTTGCAGGAGGTCGCCGGCTTCCGCCAATGCGCCTTCGTGGGTGTCGACGTACACGGATGCCATGGAGACCGCTTCGGGGTCGGCTTCGCACATTGTGGGTTTGAAGGCACCGGCGAGATCGATGTGGGTTCCGGGTTGCAGCCAAGCGCCTTTGATCAGGGGGGTGGTTGAACTGGTGATGCCGGAGACGATGTCTGCGGCGCGCAACGCGGTTTCAAGGTCACAGACTTCCGCATTCATGCCATCTGCGCGCAATTCCTTTACAACAGTTTCGGCTTTGTCGCGGGAGCGATTGCAGATCAATGTTTGAGCGATGGTGCGGACTGACGCGTGGGCTTTGGCGAAGTGCACCGCAAGCGCACCTGCGCCGACAATGGTGTGCACCGCTGCATCGCGGCGCGCCAGATAATCTGCCGCGAGTGCGGAAGCTGCTGCGGTTCGCCTGCGGGTGAGTTCGGTGCCGTCGAGCATGGCCACGGTTGTGCCGGTGGCATTGTCGATCAGTTGGTAGGTGGCTTGGATCGTTGGCAAGCCGAGGGCTGGATTGTCGGGTTTGAAAACAACGGTTTTGATACCGGTCCATTGTTTGGTCCAGGCGGGCATCAGCAGCAAAGTGATATTGCCTGCGGGATCGTGGTGGTGGCGCACGGGTGTTTCTGCGGGATTGCGAAAGCCTTGCCTGAGGGCCTCAACAATGTCGCGGTAGGGTGAGGCGGCGGCGACTTGTTCAGCTGACAGAATTTTCACAGGAAGCCGCCGTTGAAGGGGACGACATCTTGTTGAGCGGGTTGCGGCGGCGGGTTATTGCGGCGGAGGTCTGCGAGTTCAGTTTGCAGTTTTGCAGTTTCAGCGCGGGCGTCGCGGGCCGCTTTGCGATGTTTGCCTTGCGACCACCAGGACGCAATCCAGCCGACGATGAGGCCGACAAAGATGCCGAGGAAGAACAGAATCCAAAGTGGCAAATCAATTGCGGCTTTTGGTGCGTCTTGCGAAAAGGGATCTAGCGACAGTGTTACCCAGCGCCTGTTGGCGACGGCGAAAGCGATGACCGGCAATGCGATTGATAGGCCCAGCAGCCAGCGGAAAAGGCGGCGCAACGTCAGTCTTTCTGGTTGAGGCGGGCACGCAGTTCCTTGCCCGTTTTGAAGAAAGGCACGCGCTTGGGTGTCACATCCACGCTGTCACCCGTGCGCGGATTGCGCCCGGTGCGGCCATCGCGGTCTTTGACTGAGAAAGCGCCAAAGCCCCTGAGTTCGACACGTGATCCCTGTTTCATGGCGTCGACAATGTCTTCGAGCACGCGGTTGACGATGCGTTCGACGTCGCGGTGATAGAGATGGGTGTATTTGTCGGCGATTTTCTGGACGAGTTCGGATTTGATCATGTCTGTCTCCGCAAATCAATTCAAGCACTTAAGGGTGCCAAACTGCGAGCATGCCGTCAAGGCGCGCGCGGGCTGTAACTGCGGGGAGGCCCGGCAAGCCGACAGATTGCAACACGATATCGCTGATCGACGCGCCAAAGGTTTCTTCAAACCACGGCTTTGGCGGCTGCCATTCCTCGACTTTCAATTCCTTGGTGATGTTCTTTTCGGTGACGAGCCAGGCGATGGCTTCGTCCTCACCGCCAAGCGCATCAATCAAGCCCTCTTTCACGGCCATGCGTCCGGAAAAGATGCGGCCATCGGCGAGGATGGCGACACGGTCTGCCGTCATTTTGCGGCGTTCGCCAACGAGACCCTTGAACCACTCGAAACCGTCTTGCACCAACACCATGGCGGCGGCGCGGGCTTTTTCTGATGTTGGTTTGTAAGGGGTGGGCTCTGCCTTCAACTCCGCCGATTTGATCTCTTCCATTTTCACGCCAACGGTTTCGAGGAGCCGCGAAAATTCGGGGTAGGCGAATATGACACCGATGGAGCCGGTGATGGTGTTCTGGCGGGCGAAGATGCGGTCTGCGCCGAGGGCTGTGATGTAACCACCGGAGGCTGCGACGGAATCCATGACTGCGACGACGGGTTTTTTCGCACTGATGTCACGCAAAGCATCGTAAACGGCTTCAGAGCCGGACGTGGTGCCGCCGGGGCTGTCGATGCGGACGATCAGGGCTTTGGCGTTTTCATCTTCGGCGATGCCCTTCAGCAAGCCCAAGGTGACATCATCGCCCGTGATCAAGCCGTTGACGCGCAGGCGGGCGATGTGATCGGTGGGTGTTGTTCCGCCACCTTGCGCGAAAAGAGCGATCAGCGCCACGATGCCAAGTGCCACGGCGATCCAGCGCCAGCGGCGGCGGCTCTTTTTGAGGGAGAGATGGTTGATGATGTGGTCGATATCTGAAGCGGTCATGGTGGGTGTTTAGGGGATAGTTGGGGCAAATCAAAGCACTCCCCTCTCCCGTCTCGCTGCGCTCGCCACCCTCTCCCGCAAGGGGAGAGGGAAGAGGGGTGAAGGGTGTGTTTCAAAACCGCCGCGACGAGTCAAAACTCTTGAAATGTTTCGATAGTTTCAATCCCTGCTTCTGGTAGTTTGAGCCAACTTCGCCGTAAACCTTGTCTGGTTTTTCCGTCAGCGGCTCGTAAATCAACCTGCCGATGATCTGGCCGTCTTCAAGAATAAACGGCACCTCATGGCTGCGGACTTCCAGAACTGCGCGTGCCCCTTCGCCCTTGCCTGAGATATGCCCGAAGCCGGGATCGAAGAAGCCGGCGTAGTGGACACGAAACTCACCCACGAGAGGGTTATAGGGCACCATTTCGGCGGCGTGCGTTGGCGGCACACGCACGGCTTCTTTTGACGCGAGAATATAGAATTGGTCGGGATCGAGGATCAGCGAGTCGCGCTGCCAGATGGGTTCCCAGTAATCGAGAACATCAAGGGCCGCTTTCTTATCCACATCGACGAGCGCCGAGTGGCGCTTGGCGCGAAAACCAACGGGGCCGTTTTTTTCAAAGCCGAGAAGATCGACGCTGAGTGCGAGGCCGCCGTCGATGTTGATTTCGCCTTCGGTGATCAAAGGTTCATGGGCATGGAGGGCGTGGATCAAAGCGTCTGAGGCCTGCATGGCCCCGGTGCGGAAGCGGATTTGCGAGAGGCGGGAGCCTTGACGGGCGAGAATGGGAAATGTGCGGGGAGAGATTTCAATGAAGAGCGGGCCTTCATAGGCTTCCGGCACCTTGTCAAACTCCTGGGCGTAATCAGTGATGACGCGGGTGAAAATGTCGAGGCGGCCGGTGGAGCTTTTGGGGTTGGCAGCGGCTGTCACACCTTTTGGCAGCGCTAGGCTTTCCATCAAGGGCACAATATAAACGCAGCCGGTTTCAAGGACGGCACCGTCGCGGAGATCAATTTCGTGTAACGCCAGTTGCGTGAGTTTTTCGTCCACCCGCAGTTTGGGGCCGGGCAAAAACGAGGCGCGCACGCGGTAGGCCTTGGGGCCGAGCCGTAAATCCAGGCTGGCGGGCTGGATCTGGTCGGCATCGGGTGATGCGGCCAGCCGGATTTTGCCATCGTCGCAAAAGCGGGAAATGGCGCGGGCGGGAAGTATTCCTTGGAGATTGGACATGTCGCCCTTTTGGCGGGGGAAAGCCTTGCATTCAATGCTTGAAAGCGGACAGTGGAAAAGAAAATGGCGCAAGGCTAAACAGTGGGCATGTATCAGAAAATCACAGATGGCATCCGCATCACGGTAGAGCCGGAATTCCTTGAGGGCCACTCCAAACCCGCAGAAGACAAGTTTGTCTGGGCCTATACCATCACCGTCGAAAATCTCGGCTTTGATACCGTGACCCTGCTGACGCGGCATTGGCTGATCACCGATGGTTTGGGGCGCTGCCAGGATGTCAGGGGCGATGGAGTCGTGGGCGAACAACCCACGCTCAAGCCCGGCCAGAAATTTTCCTATTCCAGCGGCTGCCCGCTGGCCACACCTTCAGGCATGATGGTGGGGGGATATGGCATGGTGACCGCGTTGGGAAGGTTGTTTGATGTGGCGATTCCGGCGTTTTCGCTTGATTCACCGCATGACAGAAGAAGCGTCAATTGAAACAAAATCTTTCTCCATGGGCGGGCCTGACCCGCCCACCCAGAGTGCGAACAGTCTGGTTCGGCTGGTCAAGCCAGCCGATGGAGGGCACGGGGGAGGCTTGCACTACAGGAAGCAATTTTTGCTATGTCTGATCCTACAACCGAAAACCTCCTCGCCGATCTCATTGCTTTCGACACCACCAGCCGTGAGAGCAACATTCCGCTCATCGCCTATGTCGAGACATATCTCGATGGCTTTGGAATCCCGCATCTGCGGGTGGATTACGAGGCGGGGCGGAAGACCAATCTTTACGCAACCATCGGGCCTGATGTGGCGGGTGGTATTGTGCTGTCCGGGCATACGGATGTGGTGCCTGTCGATGGGCAGAACTGGTCCAGCAATCCTTTTGAGATGGTGGCGAAGGGTGATCTGCTCTTCGGGCGCGGTACTGCCGACATGAAGGGATTTGTTGCGGCGGCACTGGCGATGGTGCCGCAGTTTTTGGCGATGAACCTCAAAAGACCAATCCATCTTGCGTTTTCCTGCGATGAAGAAGTTGGATGCCGGGGTGTCAGGCCCTTGGTGGAACATTTGCGAGACCACGTGAAGAAGCCCTCGGCTGTGATCGTGGGTGAGCCGACGTTGATGCAGGTTGTGAACGGCCACAAAAGTGCCGTGCGTTTTCAGACTGACGTCACAGGCCACGAAAGCCATTCGGCTTTGACGGACCAGGGAGTGAACGCCATCATGGTGGCGGGCGAATTGATTTCCGAAATCAATCGGCTGCGCGCGGAAATGATTGAAATCGGCGACCCTTCGGGACGTTTCAACCCGCCCTACTCCACCATCCACATCGGCATGATCAATGGTGGCACGGCGCAGAATATTGTTCCGAAGACTTGCAATTTCGGTTGGGAGACACGGTTGCTGCCCGGCTTTGATTCTGAATTTGTGCCAAAGCGTTTGCAGGCAGTGGCTCGTAAATTGGAGCCTGCGATGAGAGCCGTGTCATCCGATGCTGGAATTGCCATCACTGAAGTGAACAGTGTTCCCGGCCTTGCCGCTGTTGATGATTCACCCGCCGAACAACTGGCGCTGCATTGTTCACATACCAACAGCACACACACGGTGTCCTATTGCACGGAAGCGGGACTGTTTCAGCAGGCGGGGATCCCGGCGATTGTGTGTGGGCCGGGTTCAATTGAACAGGCGCACAAGCCTGACGAGTTTATTGCGGTGAGTGAGCTGCGGAAGTGCGAGGGGTTTTTGAAAAGATTGGCGCAGACGTGTTGTTGAGTGCCGGGCACATTCCAAACACTCTTGACTGCTCCTCAATTCTCCATGGGCGGGCTTGACCCGCCCAGCCAGACTGTCGAAAGTCTGGTTCGGCTGGTCAAGCCAGCCGATGGAGGAATATGGGATTTGATCCCACTTGATCGCTTGACGCACCAATCCCCAAGACTGAACATCCATGGGTGGCCCGCATGAAGCGGGCCATGACGAGATTTTGGTATGTGAATTGATTTTTGGAAGTTTGACCGGACAGCAGTGGCTTCATGCGGGCTGCGACGCATCTTGTTCATATTGCTGCCGCTTTAAAAATGCTCAAGCCGGCTTTCTCAACTTGTAGATCCCCACGTCAATCACCCCTTCGGCGAAGCCTGCCTCGCAGTAGCTGAGATAGAGGTTCCACATCTTGCGGAATCTTTCGTCAAAACCCATGGGCTGGATTTTGGGCCATTGGGTTTCGAAGCGGGCACGCCACAGGGCCAGTGTCCTGGCGTAGGATTGACCGAAGCAATCCATTTTCTCGAAGAGCAAACCTGCATTCGAGGTCTGTTCGCGCATGATGTCCTTGGTCAACAGCATGCCGCCGGGGAAGATGTAGCGTTGGATGAAATCGACACCGTTGCGATAGGCCAGAAAATGCTCTTCTTGAATGGTGATGCCTTGAATCGCCGCGACGCCACCTGGTTTCAGGCGGTCAGACAGGGTGCGGAAGTACGCGGGCCAATGGGCTTCACCGACGGCTTCAATCATTTCAACAGAAGCAATGGCGTCAAAGGAGCCTTTGGTGTCGCGGTAGTCTTCGAAAACCAGTTCGACCTTGTCATCCAGATTCTGGCGCCGCATGCGGTTCTTGGCAAAGGCGAGCTGTTCGGCGGAAAGGGTAATGCCACGCAGCTTCGCCCCCATCTTGCCGACAGCCTCTGCGACGCCACCCCAGCCACAGCCGATTTCCAAAACGGTTTTTCCGGGCTTCACTTCAGCGGCTTCCAGCACCTTTTCGATTTTACGGCGCTGGGCGGCTTCGAGGCTGTTGCCGGTGCCGTCAAAAACGGCGGAGGAATAGCTCATGGTGTCGTCGAGCCAGGCTTCGTAGAAATTATTGCCGAGATCGTAGTGGGCGGCGATGTTGTCTTTGGATTTTTCCTTCGAGTTGTCACGGGACCAGTGCCAAAGCTTGTCAAGTAAACTGGTGAAAAACACGCCGGTTGAAGCCTTGTCGAGGCCATTGCGGTTTTGCAGGTAAAAACGGAACAGGGCCGTGAGATCGCGGCACTCGATGTCGCCGGCCATGTAGCGCTCAAAAAAACCCAATTGGCCGCGGCGGATCGAGGCCCAGATGACCTTGAAATTGTTGAACTTGAGGTCAGCATCAAAGCCCGTGCCCTTATGGCCGAGCAATTCCCTGCGCCCCGAAGGCAGCGTGACTTCCAGTGAGCCTTTCACATGCTTCGGCAAAAGGCGTCGTGCAGCGCCAACAATCAAATTTCCGATGAGTCCTTCGCTCATGGCCCGCCTCAGTTCCCGCTCCCCAATCCCTTCTTTTCAGGGACTTGATGCAGTTTGAGACCCTTTCGCCAAAGTTTCAAGGCCTCCCAGTGAATTCCGACCACGATCTTGATGGTCATGAGGGGCAAAGTGAAAAGCACCCGACATATCGTGCGGTTGGAGAAGGGCCGCGCATCGCCCTGGAAATAAGCTTTGAGGATGGGGCCTTCGGCTGTTGTAAGGGTCACACCCAATGCGACCTGCCGGTCAGTCAATTTTGTGCGCAAGCCGTAGTGGCCCTCAACACCGTTGAAGGGCGAAACGCGGAACAGTTTTTCCGCCTTGGCAAAATGGTCGTCACCCTTGGCGTAGGGTCCTGCGGTATAGACGTGGCGGCCACCGAAGGTGTTGTGGACTTCGTAAAGAATTGCACGCGTGTCGCCGTCCGCGTCGAGGCCGAAGAACACGCTGATGGGATTGAAACCGTAGCCGAGGATTCGAGGGTAACTCAGCATCATCACGCGGGTGACGGTTTTTTCTCTGTCGATTTCGCGGATGAGCGTCCAAGCGAATGCTGAAATGCCCTGCTTGCCGTCACCGTGGTCCTTGTCGTGGATCGAAAATAAATTAAAGCGGTTATGGCTGCAAAAACCTGGCCCCGATGCCAGTTGATCCACATCCATCAGCAAACTCGCCACCTTGTATTGCAGGCGGTGGCCGAGGGGGCGGAAACGCTGATGCGTGACGTTGCCAAAATAGAGTGCGTTGTTCAGCATGTTCATTCCGCAGCATGGGCGAAAGGTGCGTCATCTGGCAAGGGTGGCAAGCCGACGTGAATACGGCTTGAAGGTTCCGCCACTTTCCAGGGCCGTGTCAGGCCACCCAATTGTTCGGCCACGGCGAGGCCTGCCTGCAAACCGTCTTCGTGAAAGCCTGTACCAAACCACGCACCTGCAAACCAGGTGTGGTTGCGGCCTTGCAGCGACCAGAGTTCCTGCTGTGCGCTGAGTGCTGCGGGGGTGAAGATAGGGTGGCGGTAAACGTAGCGGCCATCCACCAGATTGGGGTTAATCGGCGTGTCGGCATTGAGTGTCACGAAATGTTCCACCGGTGAGTCCAGTTTCTGCAAGGCGTTCATGTAATAGGTCACGGCTACGCGGGATCCTTGGGCTTTGTTCTGGCCGCGGTAGTTCCAGCCCGACCAAAAACGACGTGTCTTCGGCATCAGGGTGGGGTCACGGTGCAACACCACGTCATTGCGCGACGTCTGGAAGTTGCGGAGGATGTCGCGCTCCAGGCCTGAGGGTTTTGCAAGCAGCCGCAGGGCTTGGTCGCCATGGGTTGCTATGACGACGTGTTCAAAGCGCTGGCTGCTGCCATCTGTCATCACCACGGTCGCACCCGCCACATCACGCTCTACGCGCAATACGGATGTTGACGTCATGGCACGAAAACGCGCGTCTTCGACCAGCTTGCTGACATAGCTGCGGGAGCCGCCTGTGACGGTGCGCCAGTTCGGGCGGTTGCCGAGGTTGAAGAGTTTGTGGTTGGCAAAGAACTTCAAAAAGGCCTTGACCGGAAAAGCGGCAATTTCTGCATTGCTGACCGACCAGATGGCACCGGCAATGGGGAGAATATGGCGGTCGATAAATCCATCGCCATAGTTTTCAGCGGCGAGGTATTGCCCCAATGTCATGTCGTCCGTGAGGCCTGGAATTTTCGCTTCTGCGTTGCGGTAGAAGTCAACGAGGTCCTTCATCAACCGCCAATGCCGGGGATCGAACCACTGGCGCGGTGTTCCCACCAATGTTCCAAGATGGTTTCCGGCGTATTCGTAACGACCGTTGTCCATCGACACCGAAAACGACATCTCCGTATCGGTCATGTCCTGTTCAAGATAGTCCATCAATGCGGTGAAGTTGGGATAGGTCCAGGTGTTGGACACGATGAAACCGGTATCAACCGCGACTTTTCGCGGGCCGACGGCCACACCAACCGTGTGGGCGTGGCCACCCAGGCGCGGTTCGGCCTCAAGCAGCGTCACATCATGTTTCTGGGACAAGAGCCAAGCTGCGGACAAGCCTGAAATGCCGCTGCCGATCACGGCGATATTCAATCGTTTCAATTCACTCTCCGCTGAAATACGACGGTATTACGTATCCAGCCGACAAATAGTTTCCTTATCGCTTTCTCCTTTACCGGAGTGCCGGAAACGTTGCGATTTAAATTGACGGGAATTGGTCCCCATGTAAACCTAACCATCAGGTATGGGGGCATCCCAACCGTCTCCGGCAACGGAGCAAGAAAAAGAAACGTGTTGATAGGGAAAACGATGAAGGCCACGCGCGGCACAGGGTTCGCCGCGATACCATTGCGATCCCCACCCGCACAATCAGGCATTCATAAATGGAGTGAAACATGACAGAATTTGAATTCAAACTGGCGCTTGCCAAGAAAGCCGTCACACGGGGCAAACTGTCCCGCCGCGACTTTGTGCAATATGCCATGGCAGGCGGCATGACGCTTGCCGCTGCAGGCTCGCTGTTCACCACAGCGGCCCGCGCCCAAGCCAAGCAAGGCGGCCACTTCCGCGCCGGTATTGGCCACGGTGCCACCACTGATTCGATGGATCCCGCAACCTGGGCCCACGGCATGAACTTTGCCTGGGGCAAAGGCCTGTCTGGCGCACCGCTGGTACGTATCGACCAAAAAGCCAATGCTCAGGCCTATCTCGCCGAAAGCTTCGAACCGGCCGATGGTGCCAAGAAGTGGATTTTCAAAATCCGCAAGGGTGCCACTTTCCACAACGGCAAGACTGTAACCGCTGAAGACGTGGTTGCCACCATCAACTATCACACCGGTCCAGATTCAAAATCACCCGGCAAGGCGCTTCTCGGTGCCGTGACATCGGTGAAAGCCGACGGTTCAGAAACCGTTGTCTTTGAACTTTCGGGTGGCAACGCTGACTTCCCGTATCTGCTGTCTGCCTACCAGTTCCCGATTTTACCATCAGAAGGTGGTAAAGTGGATTTGTCGGGTGGTGGTGCTGGTCCCTATGTTCTGGACAAGCTTGAACCCGGTGTCCGCGCCTCATTCAAGCGCAACCCCAATGCCTTTGCACCGGGCAACTTTGACTCGGTCGAACAGCTGTCGATCATTGACCCTGCGGCCCGCACCAATGCCTTCCTCGCCGGCGAAGTCGATTATATCGACCGCGCTGACTTGAAGACCATTGATCTGTTGAAGTCTGCACCTGACACGGAAATCTACAACGTGTCCGGCTATCAGCACTACACAGCGCCTATGTTCACCGACGTCGCACCTTTCGACAAGGTGGAAGTGCGCCAGGCCTTGAAGTTCGCCATCAACCGCCAGGAACTGGTCGACAAGGTGTTGTTTGGTTACGGCAAGGCCGGGAATGACAATCCATTGGCATCCACGATGAAGTTCGCCACGGATCCAGCGCCCGTCTACACCTATGATCCAGACAAGGCGAAGTCGCTGTTGGCCAAGGCCGGCATGGCCAACCTGAAGGTTGACCTGTCTGCTTCCGACGCTGCATTCGCAGGTTCAGTTGACGCTGCCCTGCTCATGTCTGAAAGCGCCAAGGCTGCGGGCATTGACATCAACGTCATCCGCGAACCAAATGACAGCTATTGGGACAACGTCTGGCTCAAGAAGCCATGGTGCCATTGCTATTGGGGCGGTCGTCCGGTGGCTGACATGTTCCTCACCATTTCCCTGGCGGCAGAAGCTGCCTGGAACGACACCCATTGGAAGCATCCACGCTTCAACGAGTTGCTGCCGATCGCACGCGCTGAAACCGATGATGCGAAACGTGCTGCCATGTATGCAGAAATGCAGCAGCTCATCCATGATGATGGCGGCCAGATGGTGCTCATGTTCTCCAACTATGTGGGCGCGCTGAACACCAAACTGGTGCACGGTGAACTCAACGCCGACCTCGACCATGATGGCGGCTACATGTACGACCGTTGGTCTTTCGCATAAGCGACCCCGGTTTCAAAATCGAACCCCGCTGGAAACAGCGGGGTTTTTTATTCCCTCACGCCACAAGCGTGGGGGAAAGCCCCCGAAGGGGGAAGGGGGTGGCAGAACTTGGCTCTCTCTCACGCAATTGCACTTGCATGAGAGAGAGCCAAGTGAAACCGAACCAAGGGAGACCGAGCCACGCGCAACCACCCCCTCCCCCACTTCGTGGGTACTCCCCCGCGCTGCGCGCAAGGGAGTTATTTTTCTGCTTGACAGCCGATGCTATTCGTTCCATTTTCGTTCCAATCATTCCCGCAAGGGGTCCTGGTCATGACGGTGGTTTCGGATGGGGGTGATGCAGGCCTGCTGTTGGCGCAAACGTGGCGTTGGCACCGGGGTCTGAGGGAGAAGCCCTTCGCGTAACAGAGACGCGGATGCCTTCCCGGAGTTTCCGTTTGGAGCGGGCTAAACACCTGTGAGGAGATGACGGATCAAAGGCAGGGCAAAATCAAGGACCGGTGTCAAACCCGTGCCAGCCTACGCGCCCTCCCTCTGGGTCAAGTCCTGCCGCTGCGGGGATTTCCTCGCGGGGATCCTCAAGGGTCCACCGGGCATCCCCTTAGGAAAGGGATGTCAGACGCTCCTTAGGAAAGAGCGTCAAGCGCCCGTGGAACGGCGCTCTGCGAGGAAACACCCCGCAGCACCCTGATTGTTTTTACAGGCTGCGGCAGTACCGTGGCCAAAATTTGCAGAGTCATGCCTGAATGCAACAACCCCTCGTCCGTCCTTGCAGTTTCAACTCAAAACACGTCGCAATAATTGACTCGCATCACCGACACAGTCTGCTAGTCTTTTCACAACGCGCCAAAAGAAGCGCAGACGCAGGCAGGGAGACGTGAAGCATGCATCCGGTGGTGAAAACCGTGCTGCAACGGTTGGGTTTGGGATTTCTGACACTGCTGGCAGTGTCGGTGATTATTTTTTCTTCGTTGGAACTGATGCCCGGCGGATTTGCACAGAGCATTCTGGGCCAGGGTGCCACACCTGAAACCGTTGAAGCTTTCAACCGTTCCCTCGGTCTCGACCGCCCGCCTGTCACCCGGTATTTCGAGTGGGTCACAGGCGCGGTGCAGGGTGATTTTGGCAAGTCCTTTGCCGGTGCCGGCGGGTGGCGCGAGGAAAACATCCGTTACGTCTCCAACATCATTGGACCCAGGCTTTACAACACGTTTTTCCTGGCGGCGATGACGGCAGTCATTGCAGTTCCCTTGGCGCTCATCCTTGGCCTGCTCGCCGCACTCTACCGCAACAGCTGGTTTGACCGCATCGTCAATGCCGTGACCTTGACCACCATCGCTTCACCTGAATTTTTCGTGGCTTATATATTGGTGTTTTTCTTTGCGGTGAAATTGCGCTGGTTCGCACCGCTCTCCACCATTTCAGATACAACACCATTCCTGCAACACATGTACAAAGGGGCCTTGCCCGCGTTGACGCTGACACTTGTCATCATCGCCCATATGATGCGGATGACGCGCGCTTCGATCATTTCGCTGTTGTCCAGCCCCTATATTGAAATGGCGAAGCTCAAGGGTCTCACGGGCCGGCAAGTGATCTTGCGTCATGCGCTTCCAAACGCCTGGGCTCCCATCGCCACCGTCATCGCCTTCAACCTGGCCTATCTGGTCGTCGGCGTCGTCGTGGTGGAAGTGGTGTTCACCTATCCGGGCATTGGCCAATTGATGGTGGACTCCGTCAGTTCGCGCGACATGCCGGTGGCCCAGGCTTGCGCCCTGATCTTCGCGGCAACCTATATCCTTCTGAACCTGTCGGCTGACATCATTGCCATCGTCACCAACCCACGGCTCTTGCATCCAAAATGAGCGTTGAAACCCAAGACATTCTGTCCCGCCGCACCAAGCGCACCTGGACGCAAAGCACTGTGCGCCTGCTCAAATCAGCGCCTTTCAGCGCCAAGTTTGGCATGGCCGTGATTGCGTTCTATGTGTTCTGTGCGCTCTTTGCCCCCATCATCGCGCCCTACAGTGAATCAGAAATTGTGGGAAAAGCCTATGGCGCGCCATCGTGGCAGAACTGGTTCGGCCTGGATCAAATTGGCCGTGATACACTGTCCCGGGTGATTTATGGCGGTCGTAACACCATCGGCATTGCCTTGATCACAGTGCTGATTTCGTTTTTCATCGGGGGATCACTCGGCATCTATGCCGCCGTGACGCGGGGCTGGATGGACCAGATCGTCAGCCGTCTGGTTGATATCCTGATGTCCATTCCCGTCCTGATTTTTGCACTGATGCTGTTGGCCATGGCGGGAAAATCTGTTTGGAATTTGATTTTTATTCTGGCGCTTTTGGACTCCACCCGCGTGTTCCGGCTGGCCCGCAACACGGCCTTGAGTGTTGCCGTGCAGGACTTCGTCGAAGCCGCACGGCTGCGCGGCGAAAAGATGCTGTGGATTGTGTTCAGAGAAATTGTGCCTAACATACTGCCCACGCTTATCGCCGAGTTTGGCTTGCGGTTCAGCTTTGTGTTTTTGACGATTGCGGCCCTGTCCTTCCTCGGTGTTGGCATCCAGCCGCCAACCGCCGACTGGGGTTCCATGGTGGCGGAAAGCAAGACCCTCATCACCTTCGGTAAAATCCAACCGCTCATTCCAGCGGCGGCCATTGCATTGCTCACGGTCGCCGTGAATTTCGTGGTGGACTGGTTCTTGCAAAAAACGTCGGGGTTGCGCGATGAAAAGTGAAACCAAGCGCGTCAAAGGCTCCACCCTTGTCGAAATCAAGGGCCTGAAAATTGAGGGCTTTTCCGATGACAAGTGGCATCCCATCATCAAAGGCATCGACCTTCATCTGAAACGGGGCGAAGTGCTGGGCCTGATTGGCGAGTCAGGTGCCGGCAAATCCACACTCGGTCTTGCCGCCATGGGATATTGCAAGCCCGGCTGCCGCATATCCGCAGGCAGTGTGAGTTTCGATGGCAGGGAATTGGTGGGTTTGCCTGCCGAAGAGCTTCGCACCATGTGGGGATCGAAGATCACCTATGTGGCACAAAGTGCAGCCGCATCTTTCAACCCCGCCCACAAGCTGATGGGACAGGTCACTGAATCGGCCACCAACCACAGCATCATGTCGGCACCAGAAGCAGAAGCGGACGCGGTCGATCTGTTCCGCCGTTTGCAATTGCCGGCACCCGAAACCATTGGCAACCGCTATCCGCACCAGGTGTCCGGCGGGCAATTGCAACGGGCTATGACCGCCATGGCGATGTCGTGCCGGCCTGACCTCATCGTGTTTGACGAACCGACGACTGCGCTTGATGTGACGACACAAGTTGAGGTGCTGGCGTCCATGCGCCGTATCGTCGAAGAATTTGACACGGCGGCGATCTACATCACCCATGACCTCGCCGTCGTGGCACAGATGGCGCACCGGATCATGGTGCTGCGTTACGGCAACCTGGTGGAAGAAAACAACACCCGCGCCATGTTGAAGCAACCGGAAAAGGATTATACCAAGACACTCTGGGCGGTACGCTCACTGGAAAAGCCTGAAGAAAAAGGCACGGACATTGCGCTTTCCATCGTGAATGTTGATGGCAGTTATTCGGGTGTGGTGAAAGTATTGGACAATGTCACGGTGCGTGTACCGCGTGGCAAGACTGTTGCGGTCGTCGGTGAATCCGGTTCCGGCAAATCCACCCTGGCGCGCGCCATCACAGGTTTACTGCCACCGTCCAAAGGCCGCATTGAATTCAACGGCAAGGCCTTGCCGGCCCGGCTGCAAGACCGCGACCGCGACACACTGCGCCGCATCCAGATGATTTATCAATCGGCGGATACGGCCCTTAACCCCCGCCAGAAAGTGCGTGACATCATCGGTCGGCCGCTCGAGTTCTATCTCGGTCTCAAAGGTGAGGCGAAAGAAAAGAAAATCGAAGGCCTCCTTGATGCGATCGAACTCGGCAGCGAATTCATCGACCGCTACCCAAACGAACTCTCAGGCGGCCAGAAGCAGCGCGTCTCCATTGCGCGCGCCCTTGCGGCGGAACCTGAACTCATCATCTGTGATGAGGTGACATCGGCACTGGACCAGATCGTTCAGGAAGAAATCCTGAAACTGCTGATGAAACTGCAGAAGGACACCAATGTCTCCTATCTCTTCATCACCCATGACATTGCCACGGTGCGCGCGATTTCTGATGAGATCGTCGTCATGCACAAGGGCAAAGTTGTGCAGCAGGGCCTGAAAAGCGAAGTGTTGAACCCGCCTTATCCCCCGTATACGGAGCTGTTGTTGTCATCGGTGCCGCAGATGGACCCGGACTGGCTGACCAATCTGCTGAAGGCGCGGGCTGCTTAGAACGGGTGCTTCATGCAGCAGGGCCTTCACTTGAAGCCAAGGGACCTCTCCCCCGGCTTCGCCGGACCCTCCCCGGAGGGGAGGGACTCGTTGTACAACCTCCCGTTTACTGTTCAGGGTGCACGCACCACGGGTCCCTCCCCGTTGGGGAGGGTACGGCGAAGCCGGGGGAGAGGTCCCTTGGCCTCATTATTTGTAGGCGATCTTCGCTGCCACAACATGTGCCTCAGCAAAAGCCATGGCGCGGGTGATTTGGCCCAGAAACGCAATTTCGGCAGGCGTCAGGCCTTGTTTTCGCGCGCGGGAAAAAATTTGGTCCACACGCGATTGGGCAACACGCTGTGCCATGACCGCTTGGGTGGTGGCGACATAGGCCGGGAGGCCGCTTTTGAGGATGTAGTCGTCCTGTGCTTTCAGCCATGACTTGTCGTTGAGCTGACGGATTGTCGGATTTTCCGCTTCAAAGGAACAAAACAACTCTTTCGATTTTCCCGCCAGCTCCTTGGTGCCCTTGACCTTGACTTTGCGGTCCAGCAACTGCTGCTTGAGTGTCTTTATGTTGTCAACGCATTCAGTGCGATAGCTTTTGACCAGTTGTTTTGGCGAAAGCTTCACCGCCGCAACGGCTGGCGTTGCGACGATGATGAAGGCGAGTACAATGGCAAAGCGCATGGAGAAACCCTCAGGCGAATCAATGTCTCAGAGTTTAAGCTGCCAAGGCGTTAACCTCAGTTAAGGCCTCACGGCCCACAGCCATGACCAAGCCTTCAGCGCCATCAAGTGCTTCCGGCTGAAGCTCCAATGCAAGAAAGCGCCCGCGGACCACCGGGCCCGGAAGATGCAGTGAACGCGTGTGTTCCACAGCAAAACCAAAGCGGGCGTAAAAGGGCGCGTCGCCGACCAAAAGAATGGACTCATGGCCAAGGCGTTTGGCTTCGGCAATGGAATGGCTCATCAAAGCAGCGCCGATGCCTCTGCCCTGCTGGCGGCAATCCACCGCCAAGGGGCCAAGCAGCAAAGACGGTCCTGCTGATCCAGCGATCACATCCCACAGGCGAACCGTTCCAATGATACATCCTTTCGCATCGGTTGATGTGAAGGCCAGGCCCTCCGCCGGCAAACGGCCTTCACGCAGGCGCTCTGATGTCTTACGGAGACGGGTCCGCCCGAAGGCCTTGTCCAAAAGGGCTTCGCGGGGACCAACATCAGAGGGGATTTCGGGACGGATGGTGACCATGGTAGTCTCCAAAAAGAAAAGCGATGAACATCTCCCTCGTGCGTAGCATGAGGGAGTACGGCGAAGCCGGGAGGGAGTGTATCAACACACTCCGAATTTGCGGACACACTCCCTCCCCCCTTCGGGGTACTCCCTCACGCGTTCCGCGCGAGGGAGAAAGTTCAGATCACATAAGCCTTGAGCGGCGGGAAGCCGTTGAAGGCGACGGCTGAATAGGTCGTGGTGTAGGCACCTGCCGCCTCGATCAACACTTCATCGCCCACCGACAACGTGATCGGCAGCGGGTACGGCGTCTTTTCATAGAGCACGTCCGCTGAGTCGCATGTCGGGCCAGCAATGACGCAAGGCTCTTTCGCGTCGCCATCTTTCGCTGTCACCAACGGATAGCGGATGGCTTCGTCCATGGTTTCGGCGAGGCCACCGAATTTGCCGATGTCTAGGTACACCCAACGCACATTGTCATTGTTGTGCTTCTTCGAGATCAGCACCACTTCCGCCTTTACGACTCCGGCATTGCCCACCATGCCGCGTCCGGGCTCAATGATGGTTTCAGGAATGGCGTTGCCGAAGTGCTTGGCCAGCGCATCATGGATGGCATTGGCATAGCTCGATTGGCCTGGAACGGCCTTGAGGTACTTCGTCGGGAAACCGCCGCCGAGGTTGACCATCTGCAAGGTAATGCCGTGCTTCTGCATGGCGTCAAAGATCAACTTGGCTTCGGCCACAGCCTGGTCCCATGCGCCAAGGCGCGTCTGCTGGGAGCCAACGTGGAAGGACACACCATAAGCCTGAAGGCCAAGCGTGTGGGCGTGGAACAACACGTTTTCAGCCATGGCAGGTTCGCAGCCGAATTTGCGCGACAGCGGCCATTCAGCGCCTGCACCATCGGTGAGGATGCGGCAGAAGACTTGGCTGCCCGGAGCAACGCGGGCGACTTTTTCCACTTCGACTTCGGAGTCTACAGCATAGAGACGGATGCCAAGCGCAAAGGCCTTCGCAACGTCGCGTTCCTTCTTGATGGTGTTGCCGAATGAGATGCGGTCTGGAGCCACGCCAGTTGCGAGCGCCATTTCAATTTCCTGAACCGAAGCCGTGTCAAAGCACGAGCCAAGGTTGGACAGGAGCTGCAACACTTCGGGTGCCGGGTTTGCCTTCACCGCATAGAAAATGCGGGTGCCTGGCATGGTGCGCTCAAAGGCGTTGTAGTTGTCACGCACAACGTCAAGGTCAAGCACCAGGCAAGGGCCTTCGGGCTTTTCGCGTCGCAGGAAGTCGATGATTTTTGCCGTGGCCATGTTGAAAGCTCCCGAAAAAGTGATGACAGGACCCAGCAGATGGCGGTGTCGCAAGCGCGATGGAGACGCTACGGACGAAACCCCTGACTGGCTTTCGCTTCTGATTGATTGGGATGGTGCCAACCGCACATCGAGCAGACTTGTGTTTGCCTCTGGTGTGCTGGCCTTTGGACAAACCAGCGAGACGAGAAGCCCTCACCGTCGTTGCTTAGGGATGAACCTTTGCGGCACGTGCGACTTTGGACAGAGCGCATATGGTGGATTCGGTTTTCAATTTCAAGAATTATTTTGGCCTGCGAACAAAGTTTTTTACTAACGAAAACTTAATGGCGGCGCGGGGCAACGTAACCCAAGAGCAAATGCAGCGCGATGCCTGCCGCAATGCCCTCCAGCAAATCCCTGAAGATCGTGACCATGAATGTGACTGCGATGACGGCAAGGCTTTGCCACGGCAGGTTCCTCCCCCAGTCGCGCCAGTCCAGCATGCCGAACGCCACGAGCGCGAGAACACCCGCAAGTGCGGCGAGCGGCACATAGGCCAAAACCGGTGCTGCCAGGAGCATGAACAGTAAAATGAACAGCGCATGCAAAATACCTGACACCGGGCCATAGGCCCCGGCCCTGATATTGGTCGCGGTGCGGGCGATGGTACCGGTGACGGTGATGCCGCCAAACAGCGGCGTCACCATGTTGGCAATACCTTGTGCGACGAGTTCAGTGTTGGGCCGGTGTTGGCGATTGGCCATCCGGTCGGCGACAACGGCGGAGAGCAGTGATTCAATGCTGCCCAAAAGCGCAATCGCAAGAGCTGATGGAACGAGATCAACCACCAACGCCATGTTGACCCGAGGGAGGTGGGGCAATGGGAGGCCATGCGGAATTTCCCCGAACCGGTCACCAATGGTTTCCACAGGCAGGTGGAGGACAAGAGCTACCGCTGTTGCGAGGACAACGGCAAACAGCAGCCCTGGCCATGCCGGCCTGTACCTGCGTTGCAGCAAAACCAGGGCCACCGTGAGGACGGCAAGTACTGTCGCAAAGAAATTGACCGTTTGGATTTTTCCAAAGAGGAAGGTCAGTTTCTCCGGCAGCGGACCTGGTTCACCGCCCATAACGCGCAGACCAAAAAAATCGTGCAGCTGGCTGGCCAGAATGATAACCCCGATGCCAGCCGTGAAACCGACTGTGACTTCGTGCGGCACACGCCTGATCAGGTTGCCCAGTCTCAAAACGCCTGCAGCCACCATCAACGCGCCCGCCATGGCGCTTGCCACCAGAAGACCGTCAAAGCCTTTGGTGTCGATGATGGAAGCCATCAGAACGATGAAGGCGCCTGCTGGCCCGCCAATCTGAAAACGGCTGCCACCCAGTGCCGAAATCAGAAAGCCGCCAATGATCGCGGCATAGAGCCCGGCCTGCGGCGGAGCATGCGAGGCGATTGCAATGGCCATGGACAAGGGCAGCGCAACGATGGCCACCGTCAGACCCGCAACGGCATCGCGCCGCCATTCAGGCGCGCCGTAGCCATCCTTCAATGTCGTCACCAGTTTTGGAGAAAAGACAGGCATTATGGCCCAAACCTGTGCCACCCTGCGGTGAGCCGCGTCAATGTGGTGAGGCAACACATCGCGGCATAGACATAGGCGATCACAGCAAAATGTTGCGGCCATATGCACATGGCGATGAAACAGAGGACAGTCTCGAAACCTTCGGTGAGGCCGCCGAGATAGTAGAAGCCCTTGCTTGGATAGGCAGTGCTCTTGTCGCCGCGTTTTTCCGCAATGATGGCATAGGCCAAGAATGATGTGCCGGTGCCGATAAAGCTGGCCAGCAAAACAGTGGCGGCCAGTGCATTGCCTGCCGGATTGCAGAAGGCAAAAGCCATGGGGATGGCGGCGTAGAACAGAAAATCCAGCGTGGTGTCGAGGAACGCGCCCCGGTCAGTGGCACCTTGCAGGCGTGCGACGGCCCCATCCAGACCATCGAGAAGCCGATTCAAAAGAAGAGGGACAATGGCCAGCATGATGTCGCCGTGGGCGATCAACAGAGCGGCCAACATGCCCAGCATAAAACCACTCAGGGAAATCTGGTTTGCAGAAATGCCTCCCCTGTTGATGGCACGTGCAACGGCATCAACGGCTGGCTTGGTCAGCGCGAGCATGTGACGGTCAAACATGGGTGACCTCGCCATTGGCGTTGATGGAGAAGATGCGACCTCCCTTGGGTGCATCACTTCGGTCGTGGGTGACGAGAAGGGCTGGAATGTTGCGCGCCGCGATATGGGCGAACGTGTAATCACGGATTTGCTGGCGCAATTCTGAATCAAGTTTGTTGAAAGGTTCGTCCAGCAGGATGGCTTTGGGCTTGGCAAGGAGGGCGCGCATCAACGCCACGCGGGAGCGCTGGCCGCCGGACAGCGTATGTGGGCCCCGGTTTTCGAATCCCCCAAGTTCAGCGCGCTGCAACGCCGTGCGCATCATGTCCAAGCGTTCTGCGCGTGATGATCCGTGCACCGCAAAAAGCAGGTTCTCACCCACCGTCATGTGCGGAAACAGGAGGTCATCCTGAAACAGGCGGGCGATGTTGCGATGTTCGGGCAGCACCGCACTGAGCTCTGTGCCATCCAGGCTGATGTCACCACTGGCTTCAAAGGCGTCAGGCAAATCACCGCCAATGAATGAGAGAACCGATGACTTGCCGCTGCCGCTGCGGCCCATCAGTGTGACAACTTCACCTGGTTTCATCGCAACCGAGAAAGGCTTGATCAGATCCTGGCCATCCTTGAATTTGAGCGCGACGTTTCGGAGTTCGAGCATCACACCGTTCTCCAGCGTGAACGGCCCATGCGGACCGCCACCAAGAACACGATGAGCGGCAATGCCATCAATGCAAAGCCATAAGCCGCCGTCAGTGCGCGGTTGCCGCCGCTGGTGAGTGTCACCGCTTCCATCGGCAAGGTGGAAAAGCGTCCTGCCGCCGCCAACTGTGCGGGGACAAACTGCGCCATCGACACGGCAAAACCAACGGCGAAAGCAGAGAACAAAGCCGCTTTCAACATCGGCCATTTGACCTGCCTCAAAAAATGTGCGCGGCTTGCCCGCAAACCAGATGCCGCTGATCGAAAGCGATCATCAAAACCGCGATAGGGTCCCTGCAACATGATGAACACGTAGGCGGCGACGGGAAGGATGTGTGCAAAAAACATGGCAGTTGCCGTGCCGGAGATTGCAAGAGCAAGGAACAACCGATATTGCCCGAGGCCAATCACAAGGGCGGGCAGGCAAAGCGCAAATGCGGAAAGCCAGAGCAGCCCTTTGTCTTTCGACTGGGGAACCGATTCAAGCCAGAGCACACTGGCTGCAAGAGACGTGGTTGCCGTGAGGATCGCCAGCGCGAGGCTGGTGAAAACGGGTGACGCATCAGTCAACAGGCGTTTCCAGGCTGAAAGCGTGAAATGTTCGGCCAAGAGATTTGGAAAGACCCAAAGGCCTGAGACGGATTGCAGGATGAGTGTTGCAATCACAAGGACGTAGATGATGCGGAATGCGTTCCACAGTGAAGAGACCTCATCCGGCGCTTCGCGCCTCCTTCCCCTCTGGGGCAGGTGGCGCAGCGAAGTTAAGCGTAGCCGTGACTGGTGAGGTCCCTTGCTCCAAAATCCGGATATTGCTGTCGAAGCACATCGAAGCAATGCCGCCACCGTTGCCACCACCAGCAAAATCACGCCGCTCAACAGCACGACTCCCGCAGCACCCCGCGCATTGACCTCAGGGTCAGCATTGTTGATATCAACCCAAATCAATTGCGCGAGCGTTGGGGGTTGCGTGGGTCCGATGACGAGGGCCATATCGATGACCGTCATGCCGTAAGCCAGCACAGCAACCAGAGGCCAGATCACACGTGGCAACAGTTGGGGCAGGATCACCTGGAGAAAAACCGAGCGCCGGGAATGGCCAAGGCTTGCGGCCACGGCGCGCTGGCCTGCAAAGGCCTGGCGCAGATCATCGCGGTTCAAGACGGATGCTAGAGCCCACACCAGAAATGGGGTTTCCTTCAGAACCAAAGCGACGGTGAGGGCGAGGCCGTAGGGGTCTTGCGTCGTGATCCATGCCGGGGGTGCAGACCAGCCCGCAAATTGTGCGATGATGCGCGCCAGTATGCCAGCGGGCATGATGAGAAATGCCAGGCCGATGGCGAATGCAAGGTGTGGCACGGCGAGAAAACCTCCCGCCCGCGATGACAATGATCGGCTTGATCGCGCAACAATCAGGAGGGAAGAAAACAGCGCGAGAGTTGTGCTGGCAAGCCCGGTGAGCAGCGTGAGGCGAAACGCCCCGGCAAACTGTGGGTGTTGCCACACATCATTCATGCCTTGCGCATTGAATGTGTCCGGCAGAACCAGCGCCACGCTCAACAGCAGTGGAACCACAAACACTGCCAGCAGGGGAAGCGCAAGTGCGGCCCGCACCATCACCCCTTGCCGTAACGCTCCAGCCAGAGCTTCTCAAGGGCAGGCACCCATGACGCGTGTGGCTCCAGCAATGTTGGTCCGGGCAGTGTGACACCACCCGGGGCGGAAGCTGCGGCAAATGCAGCTTTCTCGGCATCATTGAGTTTTTGAACGGCGAGCACGGTTGGATCGCCCCAGATCTTGATGTCGTTCTTTTTGGCCTGAGCTTCGGCAGAGAGCAGGAAGTTTGCAAAAACCTGCGCTCCGGCCTTGGCTTTTGCATTGGCGGGGATGGCCACAAAATGCGTGTTGCCGATGGTGCCTTGCTCGTGTTGCCATGCCACTGTTGTTGCGGGCAAACGGCCAGCGGCGACAAGGTTTGCGGGTTCATTGGGGTTGAAGGTGATGCCGACCAGCAATTCACCATCAGCCACCATTTGGGTGACGTCCGCTTGTGACTTTGGAAATTGTTTGCCTTCACGCCAGCAATGCCTGTGCAATTCGTCGAGGAAATTTGTGAACGTGTCTTCAGCGAGCAAGCCTGAGCTTCCGTCATCAGGCTTCGACATGAAGCGACGGTCAGCCGAATGCTCGTAAATGGCTTGCTTCAAAAAGGTGGTGCCATAAAAATCCGGTGGAGCGGGATAGGTGACCCGGCCCGGATTGGCTTTGGCGAATTCAAGCAAGGCCTTCATGCTGCGCGGCGGATTTGGAACCTTTGCGCCATCGGCAAAAAACGTGAGTTGCGCCATGCCCCATGGGCTTTCGAGTCCGTCGACGGTTTCGGAGAAATCCTGTTTCGTTGTGGCCTTGCCCTCGACATCAACCAAAGCGTAATTCGGTTGCGCTTCAGACCAAGGCCCAAACAGCAGTTTTTCGGTTTTCATGATGCGGAAGTTTTCGCCGTTGATCCAGACGAGATCGACGGAGCCATCAGCCTTTCCAGCCGCGACCTCATCGCGCACGCGCTTCACAACTTCGGCGGTGTCGGTGATTTTGACGTGTTCAACCGTCACGCCGTAGCGCTTTTTCACCTCGTCGCCCGCCCAGGCGATGTAGGCATTGATCGTGTCAGACCCTGCCCAGGCATTGAAATAAACAGACTGCCCTTTGGCTTCAGCCTCAATGGCGGACCAGGCGGCAGCAAAAGCCAATCGTGGCAAGGCGGTTGCGGCAAAAGCGGTGGCGAGCAGGTGGCGGCGGTTGAGCATGATGTTTCCCTTGTTTCCGCCTGCATACGTTTTTGAAAGCAGAATGTCTCTCACGCTTCGGGCCAAAACGTTCAGAATGTTGTGAACAATCGGGATCTGCCGGGGATTGACGCAAATTTAACCTAACGGAGGCAGTACTGGCTGCCTCATGTTGCGTCAGTTGCCAGAGCAGTTTCCTAAGGGTGTGCCGCGTCTTGCCTTGCGTGCGGCCCAAGTGTTGACGCAAACGTCCGCTGTCAGCAACCGCTCGCGTTTGATGGGCTGCGCCGCTGGTATTCTGGCAGTAGCCATCGCGGGCTTTTCCATGTTTGGTCGCGCTGAAGTGAGCGTTGAGACGATGTCCGGTGAAATCACCGGCTCCACGGCAGAGGCCCCCACTGAAATGGGGCATTCCGGATTGCCCTTGCCCCGGTTCGTGTCGCTCAAGGCCAACAAGGTCAATGTGCGCAAAGGTCCGTCCAGCGAACACAGCGTGGCGTGGATTTACCAGCAAAAAGGCTTGCCCGTTGAAATCACGGCGGAGTCAGACAATTGGCGGAAGGTGCGGGATTCCGATGGTTCCGAGGGCTGGATCCTGCAATCCATGCTGGCGGGCAAGCGCATGGCGGTTGTGGCCGATTGGGCGAAAGACAAACAGGTTTATCTGCACGGTAGCGCTGCTCCCACCAGTGGTGTGCTGGCCAGGCTGGCACCTGGTGCATTGACCCAGATTGACAGCTGTGACGGGAACTGGTGTTACCTGACATCCACGGATTTTGAAGGCTATGCCAAACAGAGCGATCTTTGGGGCGTCTATCCGGGTGAGCGGGTGAATTAGAGCGGTTCGGGGTTGGACAGCGCGATCTTCCGCAACGCCTTGGCAATCGCCTCGAACCCTTCCATCGCAACATCGCTGTGATGTCTCGCCCGCATATGGGAATGCGCCAACAACGGCTCGCGGCGCAGTGTTGATGGGATACCTGCCGCCACCAGCCTCTCATGAAACATCACACCATCATTATGCAGCGGATCATGTTCTGCCACGGTGATGAAAGCGGGTGGCAGGCCTTCGACTGTTCTTGCCAGCAAAGGCACGGCCTTCTCGTCAGACCAAGCGGGACTGCCGGGCTTCCCCAGAAAGGCTTCGAGATAAAACTGCATCTCACCGCGGGTGAGGCAAGGCGCATCGGCGTTGCGGATGTATGAGGCTGTGTTTGTGTTCGCACCCAACACTGGATAGATCAGAACCATGCCTTGCAAAGGTGCGAGGCCGAGGTCACGCAGTGTCAACGCCAAAGCCACACTCATTTGCCCGCCTGCACTGTCTCCGGCGGCGATGATGCGGCTGGCGTCCAAGCCATATGCTTCACCCCGTTCACGCACGAAGCGCCAGACCTTAAGCGAGTCTTCAAGCTGGGCTGGATAGGGGTGTTCAGGTGCGAGGCGATAATCCATCAGCAACACTGCGCAATTTGCACCCGCCGCCAATTCTGCACAGATGTCACTGTGGGTTTCTGGCCCGCCCAGAACCCAGCCGCCACCGTGGCCATAAATCACTGTGGCATACGGGCCTTCACCTTGGGGGCGAAACAGGTGGCAAGCCACACCATTGGCGTTGATGGTTTCGACAAACAGTCCGGAGGGACGGGGTGCGCGGAATTCCGCACAAAGCGCATTCCATGCGGCGCGTTGTTGATCCAGCGGCCAGTGTTCAGAACCCGCAGGCGTCTTTGCAACCAACGCCCTGTAAAAGGCCAGCATGCCCGGATCGATGTTCCGGTTTGTGCTGGCCATCACAAGTTACCCTGCGCGACGCATGCGCCTGTCTTGGGCCGGCTGGTAGGCCATGCGGGCGTGGTACTCGCAATAGGGCGAGGCATCACGTGGATTATGGCCGCAGAAACAGAAGTCATCGTGCATCGGATCACCGATCGGCCATTTGCAGGTCTTGTCTGAGAGATGCAAAATCGTGATGCGTCCGTCCTTCGACAGATCGACCAGGCGCACAGGCTTTGGTTCCGGCAGCGGTGCCTGCTTTGGTGACACATAGGTGTGCATCTGCGGCTTCAGTGCATTGGCACCGGCCGTTGGCATGGAGGGCTGCGAGGGCATGCGTGGTTGCGCCATGCCAGGGGAGCGGGTTTCTTTCCGCACATTCGAACGGCTCGATGGCGCCCGGGGTGCGGTTTGACGCCCTGCAAGGCCCAAACGATGCACTTTACCGATCACAGCATTGCGGGTGACACCACCTGCAATCTTTCCCGCGATCTGGCTGGCGCTCAATCCATCGCCCCACATTTTCTTGAGCATGTCCACACGCTCTTCCGTCCAAGTCAGCTTTTCGCCGCCAGTTGCCGCAATGTCGTTCATTCCAGAATCCTTCCCTCTCGCGTGGTTTGCCAAAACACACGCGTGGCCTGTTCACATCTCACTGAAACCCAATATCTCGTATGGAGTTGCCCAGACCCTACAATGGCCAGTGTCCCCACAGCAACCAAACAGGGCAAGTTTTCCGCTGTTTTCCCCAGCTTCGTGCGGACCCGCTTGGTTAACGGAAAGTTAAAGCGCTCCAAGACTCGCGGGAACATGTGGTGATTTGACTCACCCCCGAAGAAAGCGTGAACGCTTGCGAATTGACCAGTGGAGAACCCGCGATTATATGTTGTGTGTTGCGCGCTGGTCTCAGTCGACCTGCGCTTTTGATTTTTTGGACGAGGCTTTCGATGATTGCGCCAGTGCTTCCCACCTATAACCGTGCCGCTGTTGCGTTTGTGCGCGGTGAGGGTGCGCGCGTTTACACGGAAGCGGGCGATGAGTATCTGGATTTTGGCGCAGGTGTTGCCGTCACATCCTGCGGCCATGCGCATCCACAACTGGTAGAAGCGTTGACGGAGCAGGCGAAAAAAATCTGGCATACCTCCAACATCTATCAGATGCCAGGCCAGGAACGCCTGGCACATAAGCTGATCGAGAAAACTTTTGCTGACACCGTGTTCTTTTGCAATTCGGGTGCGGAAGCGCTTGAATGTTCCATCAAGATGGCGCGGAAATTCCATACCGTGAATGGTGCGCCGGAACGCAACACCATCATCACCTTCGAAGGTGCATTCCATGGCCGCACCCTCGCTACCCTCGCAGCAGGCGGACAAGAAAAATACCTCGATGGGTTTGAACCGCGCATGACAGGCTTTGTGCAATTGCCATTTGGCGATCACAAAGCATTGGAAGCCGCGATGGGGGCCCATATTGCAGGTATCTTGATTGAGCCCGTGCAAGGCGAAGGCGGCATCCGCCCGGTGCCAAACCAATGTCTCAAGGGACTGCGTGAGCTGTGCGACAAACATGGCATTCTGCTTCTGCTCGATGAAGTGCAATGCGGCATTGGCCGGACGGGAAAATTGTTTGCCCATGAATGGGCGGGGATCACACCAGACATCATGGCCGTGGCCAAGGGCATTGGCGGCGGCTTTCCGCTTGGCGCGTGTCTTGCCACTGAAAATGCCGCATCCGGCATGACGGCGGGCACCCATGGCTCCACCTTTGGCGGCAATCCACTGGCCACGGCCGTGGGTGCGGCTGTTATCGATGTGGTGACGGCTGAAGGCTTCATGGACAATGTGTTGAAGCAATCATTGTTGCTGAAACAAAAGCTGGCGGCGCTGAAGGATCTTTATCCCGATGTGATTGAAGACATTCGCGGGTCCGGCCTGATGATGGGCATCAAGTGCCGCGTCCCCAACACGCAGATGCAGGCTGCGGCTTTGCGCGAACGCCTGTTGGTGATTGGAGCGGGCGACAATGTGGTGCGGCTTTTGCCACCGCTGATCATCACAGAAACCGAAGTCTCTGAAGCCGTGTTCAAACTGGAACGGGCCTGTCAGAGTTTTGCGGCCAAGGCGGCGTAAGTTCATGCCAAAACATTTTCTGGACATCCATCACACCAGCGCTGCTGATCTGCGCGCCATTTTAAAACGTGCGGCCAAGATGAAAGCGGGGCGCACAGGCAAATCCAAAGGCGAACGCGAATGGGGCGAGCCGCTGAAAGGCAAAGCCCTGGCGTTGATTTTTGAACGCCCGTCCACACGCACACGCGTGTCTTTCGAAATGGCGATGAAGCAGCTGGGCGGAGAGGTGATCGTGCTCAATGCTGGCGACATGCAATTGGGTCGTGGCGAAACCGTGGCTGATACGGCGCGGGTGTTGTCGCGCTATGTCGACGGTATCATGTTGCGCGCAGCGAAACATGACACGCTGACAGAACTTGCCGCACATGCCACGGTTCCCGTCATCAACGGCCTCACGCCCAAAACCCATCCGTGTCAGGTGATGGCTGACATCCAGACTTTGGAAGAGCGTAAAGGCGCACTTTCACAACAGACCGTGGCCTGGGTGGGAGACGGCAACAATGTTGCCGCGTCCTGGGTACATGCAGTGGGGCAATTGGGCGGTGCATTGCGCCTTGGTTGTCCGCCGGAACTGGCGATGGACCGCGAAGTCATGGCTTGGGCCAACCAACACCATGCGGTTGTCACTGAAACCACGGACCCCATCGCCGCTGTCAGCAACAGCGATTGTGTGATCACCGATGCATGGGTGTCCATGCATGACCAGGATGGCGAGCGGCGGCACAATCTGCTGATGCCTTATCAGGTCAACCGCCATCTGATGGCCCATGCCAAAAAAGATGCGCTGTTCATGCATTGCCTGCCTGCCCACCGGAACGACGAAGTCACCGACGAGGTGATGGATGGTCCGCAGTCTGTGGTATTGGACGAAGCCGAAAACCGCCTGCATGCGCAAAAGGCCATTCTACTGTATTGCATGGGGCAATTGTGAGCGACGACAGTGTTCTTGCCTTTGAAGTGAAGCCGCTCGGCATCCGTGGCCGTGTGGTGCGGCTTGGTCCTGTGATCGACGACATTCTTGCGCGCCATGCCTATGCTGATCCTGTGTCCAATGTTCTGGCGCAGTCCGTCGCCCTTGCGGCCCTGCTGGGATCAACGTTGAAGTTTGAGGGCAAGTTCATTTTGCAAACCAAAACCGATGGACCCGTGAACATGCTGGTGGCGGATTTCATGTCACCCAACGGTGTGCGTGGTGTTGCGCGTGTGGACAAGGTGAAGACCGATGCCGCAGCAGCAGCCACCACAGAACAGGAATTGCTGGGCGACGGCTATCTCGCCATGACGGTGGACCAGGGCACTGACATGGACCGCTACCAAGGCATCGTCGCATTGGGTGAGGGCACGCTGGTTGATGCGGCACACGAGTATTTCCAGAAGTCAGAGCAGATCCCGACACGCCTCAAGCTTGCGGCTGGACCATTGATCACACGTGGCAGTACTGCGCCACGTTGGCGTGCCGGTGCCATTCTCATCCAGCATCTGCCGCGTGAAGGTGGAACACCTGTGCACTTTCCATCGGGCGATGCGCCTGAGGGGCATGAAGAAGACGTGACCGAAGATGATGATTGGGTGAAGGCGCGGGTGTTGCTCGACACGGTTGAGTCACACGAACTGCTGGACCCCATGATGTCAGCCGAAGACCTACTCTACCGACTCTACCATGAAGATGGTGTGACGGTTTATCCCGAACTCAAGTTGCAGCGGCATTGCACCTGTTCTGAAGCCGCGGTCAGCGAAATGCTGACAAACTTCTCAGCCGAAGATCGCGCCGATATTGTGAAGGATGGTGCAATCGAGGTTGTATGTGAATTCTGCTCGACAGCTTACCGCTTCAGCCCTGAGCAATTTGCCTGATCGGTTGCGCCTGCGGGCGGATCGGCGACCATAATACATCCGTTTGCACTACGGTTTTGCCAATCGGAAACAGTGAGGCAATCGCCAGCTTCACATGCTGCCAGGCAAAGGGAATGCCGATGATGGTAACGGCAAGGGCAATCGCCGCCGCAATATGGCCAAGCGCCAGCCACCAGCCCGCCAGTACAAACCAGATGACATTGCCGACTGTGCCGAGTGTGCCCGTGCCGATGTCTTCGCGGCCCGTGAGCTGGTCACGCGAGATAATATCATAGCCGAACGGCCAAAACGAAAACCGCGCCAACATGAAACAGGCCCGCGCCCACGGCAAACCGATGATGGTGATGGCCATGATGCAGCCTGCAAGAATCCAGGCAAGGCCAGAGATAAAGCCGCCAAGGACGACCCACAAGAGATTCAAGATCAACAATAGTGTCGGCATGGGAAGCGCTCCTTCGACTGAATATATGGGGATGACTGAGAAGAATTTCAATCCTCTCCCTTGCCGCAAAGCGGTGAGGGAGTACGGCGAAGCCGGGAGGGAGTGGTTGATACTTGACTCGATGTCAACCACCCCCTCCCCGCCTGCGGCGGTACTCCCCCACGCGTTCCGCGTGAGGAAGTTGAAACTCACCTCACCCGCTGCATCTGAAACCTGTGGATTGCCGCGCGCCCCAGCATGAAAACCTCTCCCGCCGCTTCATCGAACAAGCCTTCAAACGCATCCGACCGCAATGACAGTGCACCCGTGTAAGTCCCAAAGGCCGGCATGATCAGGCGCCGCCCATCAGTGGCAAAACATTTGCCATGAATGCGGTGTCCGCGGTGGTGGATGGAAGCGCCGGGGTGGAGGTGGCCTGCGATTTCAGTGCAGCTTTCCGGGATTTCTCCGGGAATGTGACGCAGGATCAATGACCCCAACACCAACTCATCCACACAGGTTCCGCCCAGCGCGTCTGGCGGCAACGGATCGTGGTTGCCGGTGATCCAAGTGGTTTCAACACGCGAGGTGATGGCGGTAAGTCTCGTCCAGGTTTCTGCATCAACATGGATGTGCGCATCCTTGCTGTGGAAGCTGTCGCCGAGCAATACCAGTTTCTCCGCCCCTGTTTGTCTCAACACCACTTCGAGCTGACGAAGTGTGGCGAAGGTATCGTAGGGTGGCACATGTGCCCCACGCCGGGCGAGGCTTGCGCCCTGCTCCAAATGCAAATCGGCCACCAACAGCATGCGTTCATCGGGCCAGAACAATGCGCCGGAAAGATCAGGCACAAAGCGTGACGCGCCCAAAGTGATGGTGTGGGTCTTAGACAAGCCTTGAGGCCTCTGCATAGAGGTCGTCGGCAGCTTCGGCGAGAAGGGCATCATGGGCTTCGCCGCTAACCGATTCGCGCCCGATATCCAACAGCACAGGTATCGCCAGTGGTGACACGCGCTCCAGCGGCTGATGCAAAATCTGGTTCTTCACCCGCTTCAACATGGCACCCAGGCGGTGGATGTCGATCAAACCATCTGCCGCGTCATCCCATGCGGCTTCCAGCAGAATGTGATCCGGCTGATGACTGCGCAAGGCATCGAATATCAGATCGGTATTCACCGTCATCTGCCGCGCCGTCTTTTCCTTGCCGGGGATTCGCCGTTCGATGAGGCCTGCAATGATCGCGACATAGCGGAAGGAGCGCTTCATCATCATGCTTTCGGCCAGCCAGGCTTCAAGGTCATCGCCCAGCATGTCTTCGTCAAAGAGTTTGGCCAAGGATATGCGGCCCTGCTTCACCATGGCGGAGAGATCGCTCAAGGTCCAGATCACCAGTGCATATTCGGTGGCGACAAAGCCAAGCGGCTTTGCGCCCCAACGCTCAAGTCTGCGTGTCAGCAACATGCCCAGTGTCTGCTGCGCCAGCCTGCCCTCAAACGGATAACACACCATGTAATGCTTGTCGGCACGTGGGAAGGTTTCGACCAGCATCTGGTCGGCACGTGGCAGCACCGAGGCCCAGCGCTGCGTCGACAACCAGTCACTCACCTGTTTGGGCAGGGATTTCCACTTTTTCGGGTCAGCCAAAATATCGCGTACGCGTTCCGCAAGATATGTGGACAATGGAAACTTGCCTCCGGCATACGAAGGTATCATCGGTTCTTTCGCCGTAGTGCGCGTGGCCAATGAGCCAAAATCATCCATGCCTTCATGGCGCAACACCTGACCGCCAAACAGGAAGGTGTCGCCAATCGAAAGCTGGGAGAGGAAATATTCTTCCAACTCGCCAATCACAAATCCACCCGTCACATGGCGTTTGCCCGCCACGCGACGCACCTTGGCAAGGCGCACTTTCAACATGGCGTCTTCGACTATGGTTCCGACATTCATGCGGAAGGATTGCGCGAGACGCGGGTGCGCCAATCGCCAGCGCCCATCGGGTTGCTGCTTCAATTTGGCGTAGCGCGTGTAGGCCTTCAGCGCGTAGCCACCCGTCGCCACATAATCGAGGGCGGCGTCAAATTTTGCACGCGTGAGATTGCGAAACGTGAAGGCAGCGGAAATCTCGGCATAAAGCGTATCCGCGTCAAAAGGTTGAGAGCACGCACAAGCCATGATGTGCTGGGCCAGACAATCAAGTTTCTTCACCGTTGGAAATTGTGTGTCCTGGGCATTGACAGACGCCGCCGCAAGGGCCGCTTCACATTCCAAGACTTCAAAACGGTTGGATGGCACCAGCAGCGCGTTGCTGGATTCATCCAGGCGGTGGTTGGCGCGGCCAATGCGTTGCAGCAGACGGCTTGAGCCTTTGGGTGCGCCGACGTGGATGACCAGATCGACGTTGCCCCAGTCGATGCCGAGATCAAGAGTCGACGTACACACAACGGCGCGCAGTTTATTGTCTGCCATCGCCGCCTCAACCTTGCGCCGTGTGGCCACATCGAGGGAGCCGTGATGCAGCGCAATCGGCAGGTTGTCGTCATTCGCCGTCCACAGGTCCTGAAAAATCATTTCGGCCTGGCTGCGCGTGTTCACAAACACCAGCGCCATCCCCGCTTTTTTGATTTCCGCATAAATGTCTGGGATGGCATAGCGGGAGGAATGACCGGACCAGGGCACACGCTCTGCTGATTCCAGAATGCGGATTTTTGCTGGCGCACCGGGTGTGCCGAGCACCAACGGCACCGGGCCAGCACCTTTGGGTGCCAGCCATTGTTGCAAGGAATCCGGATCAGCCACCGTTGCCGACAAACCAAAGAAGCGCACATCCGGCACCAGCCCGCGAATGCGCGAGAGGGCAAGCGACAGCAATACGCCGCGCTTCGATGTGACGATGGAATGCAACTCATCGATGATCACGCATCTCAAACTGCGGATGAGATGCGCCACGTGCGGGTCCGCGATCAGCAGCGTCATCTGCTCCGACGTAGTGATGAGAATATCCGGTGGCTGCTGGCGGATGCGCTGGCGCTTCGACACGGGTGTATCACCGGTGCGGGTTTCGATGGTGATGGGAAGCGCCATCTCCATGACAGGTTTTTCAAGGTTCCGCGCAATATCCACCGCCAGCGCCTTCAACGGCGAAATATACAGCGTGTGTATGCCTTCGTGTTGGTGCGGCTCCGCCAACTCATTCAACGTGGCCATGAAACCCGACAAGGTTTTGCCACCACCCGTTGGTGCGATCAGCAACGCGCTCTTCCCCGCCAGACCATGCTGCAACATGTCAAGCTGATGCTGCCGCGGGCTCCAGCCACGGCTATCAAACCAGCGCGAAATCTTGTGGTGCAAATCGGCCATGCGGAGGTGATGCTTGACCAATCACCAGGAAATACGCAACCCATTGCCATGGCTTCCACTACGACCATGCCAATGAACCATGCCACCATCCTGAAAGTGGCCATTCCTATCATGCTGGCGAATGTTTCCGAACCGATGATTGGGGTGGTCAACACGGCTGTCATCGGGCGTCTCAACGATCCCGCCATGATTGGCGGTGTTGCCATTGGTGGTGTTATTTTTGGCTTCCTGTTCTGGGGCTTCGGGTTCTTGCGACTTTCCACCAGCGGGCTTTCGGCGCAGGCCACGGGTGCGGGCGATCATGCGGAACTGGCCGCCGTGTTCTGGCGCAGCCTGATGCTGGCGGTCGTCATTGGCTTTGCCATTTTACTGTTTTCGCCGCTGATTGGGCCGTTGGCGGTGGCATTGATGGGGGGCTCCGACGCCGTTCGCGCCGCCAATCTCGAGTACTTCAGTTGGCGCGTGCTGTCAGCACCCGCAGCCCTTGCCAATTTTGTCATTCTCGGCTGGTTCGTCGGGCAGTCACGCACGAAGACGGCGTTGTTTATCCAGCTCTTCCTCAACCTCACCAATATGTCGTTGTCGGTCTTCTTTGTGTTGCAGCTCAACTGGGCGGTGGCAGGTGTTGGCCTTGCTGCCGTGTGTGCGGAATATGCGGCCCTTGTGCTTGGTCTCGTGATCGTGGCGATGCGGATGCGCACACTTGGCCTGTGGTTCGAAAGAGTGCGCGTGTTCGCTATCGACAAAATCAGGAACATTGTCTCCGCCAATACCGACATCATGATCCGCACCATGCTGCTGCTGTTTGCCTTCGGCTGGATGGCGTCGCGTGGTGCAATGCTGGGCGATGTGCCGGTGGCGGCCAATGCCATCCTGTTTCATTTCTTTGAAGTCGCGGCTTATCTCACGGACGGCTTTGCCAACGCGGCAGAGGCCTTTGTGGGCCAATCCATTGGTGCCAAAGACCGCAGCCGCTACCGCACGGCGATCCGCCTTTCAACGGTCTGGGGCATGGGCTTTGGTTTGCTGACGGGTTTGGTGATCTGGTTTGCAGGTGATTGGTTCATCGCTTTGATGACCACCCAGAGTGATGTGGCGGAGTTTGCCAAAACCTTTCTGCCGTGGGCTGCAATCCTGCCGGTTCTGGGTGCCGCGTGTTTTCTCTACGACGGCATTTTTGTAGGTGCCCTCGCCACCCGGGAGATGCGCAACATGATGATGATTTCAACCGCACTCTATATTGCGGCCTGGGCTGTGCTGGAACCTGCGTTTGGAAATCACGGATTGTGGGCGGCGTTGTGTGTGTTCATGATCGCCAGGAGCGTATCATTTGCGCTGCGCCTGCCTGCGATTGAGCGGAAGGTATTCATGTGATCACCAACGTCCTCCATCGGCGGGTTTGACCCGCCGAACCATTTTTTCGCCAAAGTCTGGATGGGCGGGTCAAGCCCGCCCATGGAGGGTGAAGTGGTTCAGATCAACTTGCCAAAATGTGCTGCCGTGTCGCTCATGCGGTTGGAGAAGCCCCATTCATTGTCGTACCATGTGAGGATGCGCACAAACGTGCCCTCCAGCACCTTGGTCTGGTCCATGTGGAAGTTGGACGAGGCGGGATTGTGGTTGAAGTCGATGGAGACGTTTGGATCCAGCGTGTAGGCGAGAATGCCCTTGAGCGGGCCGGCATCGGCAGCAGCCTTGATGGCGGCGTTGATTTCTTCCACCGTGGTGTTGCGCTTGGCCACGAACTTGAAATCGACAACCGACACATTTGGCACGGGTACGCGGATCGAGGTGCCGTCGAGTTTACCCTTCATGGCCGGGATGACGAGGCCGATGGCCTTGGCGGCACCCGTTGACGTGGGGATCATCGACATTGCCGCAGCGCGGCCCCGGTAAAGGTCCTTGTGCATGGTGTCGAGGGTGGGCTGGTCGCCGGTATAGGCGTGGATGGTGGTCATGAATCCGTGGTCGATGCCGACAGCATCATTCAACACCTTGACCACGGGGGCGAGGCAATTGGTGGTGCAGGAGGCGTTGGAAATCACCATGTGCTCAGTCTTGAGTTCATTGTGGTTCACGCCATAAACGATGGTCGCATCAGCATTGTCGCAAGGGGCCGAAACGATGACACGCTTGGCGCCAGCCGTGAGATGGGCTGACGCTTTTTCCTTCGATGTGAAAATGCCGGTGCATTCCATGACGATATCAACGCCATTTTCCTTGTGCGGCAGCTGTGACGGGTCCTTCACCGCGGTGACTTTGAATGTGTCCGTGCCGATGGAGATCGAGTCACCTTTTGTGGTCACGGCATGGGGGAAGCGGCCATGAACTGAGTCGTAGCGCAAGAGATGGGCATTGGTTTCGACGGGGCCAAGGTCGTTGACCGATACGATGTCGATGTCCTTGCGGCCTGATTCATAAATGGCGCGGACGATATTGCGGCCGATGCGGCCAAACCCGTTGATTGCGACGCGAACTTTCGCCATGACCTACTCCTGTTGAAATCATTGATTGGGAATGGCGCGCTTATAGAACATTCCTGAGACCCGCCAAGCGAAAAATGAGGGGCGCACCTCAAAAAACATCTCCCTTGCGCGAAGCGTGAGGGAGTGGCCCGAAGGGCCGAGGGAGTGTGTCGGCTTGGACAGCTGACTCGCCGACACACTCCCTCCCGGCTTCGCCGTACTCCCTCACCGCGTTCCACGGCAAGGGAGATAGTTTCAACCAAACCTTGCCATCAAATTCTCCAGCCTCTCCTGCCTGCCGGACTTCGGAAGCGGGTTGATCTGGTTCTTCTCCACCCGTGCTGCGATTTGATCCAGGCTTTCCTTGCCTGCGAGCATGGCTTTGTTTTTTGGTATGGCCCAACCGGCGTAGCGTTCGTCCAGCATGTTCTGATGTGTCCCATCTTCAATGATCGCGGCGGCATTCAGAAGTGCCTTGGCGGTGGCGTCCATGGAGCCGAAGTGGGCGTGGAGGAGGTCATCGGGGTCGATGGATTGGCGGCGGATTTTGGCGTCGAAATTCAGGCCGCCTGTGGTGAAGCCTCCGGCTTTCAGGATTTCCAGCATGGCTAAAGTGATCTCCGGCACATTGACGATGAACTGGTCGGTGTCCCAGCCGGATTGATAGTCGCCACGGTTCATGTCGATGGAACCGAAGATGCCCAGCGCCGAAGCGAGAGCGATTTCGTGCTCGAAGGTATGGCCTGCGAGAATGGCATGGTTCTGCTCGATGTTGACTTTCACGTCTTTCTGCGCGCCCAGTGAGGCGATCAAAGAATAGACGGTGGCGACGTCGTAATCATATTGATGTTTGGTAGGTTCCTGCGGCTTCGGCTCAATCATGATCGGGCCTTTGAAGCCGATCTTGTGTTTGTATTCGAGCACGAGCGCCAGCATGCGGCGTGCGGCTTCAAGTTCGTGTTTGATGTTGGTGTTGAGCAGCGTCTCATAGCCTTCGCGGCCCCCCCACATGATGTAGTTGGCCCCATCCAGGCCCTTGGTCACATCCATGCAGTGTTTGATCTGTGCGGCGGTGTAGGCGAACACGTCAGGATCAGGATTGGTGGCGGACCCCGCCATGAAGCGGCGGTTGGAAAACAGATTGGCCGTGCCCCAGAGACATTTCTTTTTCGTCTTTGCCATTTTCTTTTCGATGTAGTTGGCGATGGTGGTGACGTTGGCGTTTGACTCTTTGAGGGTTGCACCTTCTGGCGCGATGTCGCGGTCGTGGAAGGCGAAGAAATCGATTGATGTGCGCTCCATGGCGTCGAACATCACGTCGGCTTTCATCTGCGCCGCACCCATTTCATCTGAGGAGTGATGCCAGGGACGCTGAAACGTGTCGCCGCCAAAGGGATCGGAGCCGGGCCAACATGTTGTGTGCCACCAGCACATGGCGAAGCGCAGTTGCTCAGCCATGGTTTTGCCGAGCACCATTTTCTTTTTGTCGTAGTGGCGGAAGGCGAATTCTTTTTTGGATTTCGGTCCTTCGTATTTCGCGGCGTTTTTGATGTTGAAGAATGACATGGGTTCAGATCTCCCTGATCGCTGGATAAATTTTTGTGTAACGTTGAAACTGGTCTTCGTAAGCCGCAGCCGCTGACTTGTCCGGCGTGATGGTGCGGGCGATTTTGGGCTTGGTGAAGACTTTGCGGAAGTCTTCGCCCGTTGCAGCAACCAACCCCATGCGGGCGGCACCGAAGGCACCGCCGACATCGCCTGCGGCAGGAAGGTCAATGGGTACACCGAGAACTGTTGAAATGATTTTCAACCAGATCTCAGACTTGGTGCCGCCGCCAACAGCCATGAGCCGATTGATCTTGGCCCCACCTTCACGAAGGGCATCCAGGTTGTCGCGGAAGGCGAAGGCGAGGCCGTCGAGCACGGCGTGGGTCAAGGTGTTGCGATCCGTCTCGTGTGCGATCCCCAACATGGCTCCGCGGATTTGCGCGTCACCCACGGGAGAACGTTCGCCTGAGAGATATGGCATGAGCAATGCGGGTGATGGGCCTTTGAGTTTTGTGCCCAGGGCTTTCGTCAGTTGTGGTGCTGGTGTTTGCAAAATGCCGGACAGCCATTCGAGGCTGGCGGTTGCAGACAAGATCACACTCATCTGATGCCATGTGTTTGGCGTGGCATGGGCGAAGGCGTGGACCATTTTGGAGGCGTTGGGGCTGAACTGATCATTTGACACAAAGATCGCACCTGATGTGCCGATGGAGAGGAAGCCCGCTCCATCCGTCACCGCACCGATGCCGCAAGCGGAAGCCGCATTGTCGCCGCCACCGCCTGCAACAACGGGTCGCTTCGGCATGCCCCAGGCTTTGGCCACCGACGCAGTGACACGGCCTGTGGCGTCCGTGCCTTCAAACAATTCCGGCATCTGGTCGCGGCGCATGCCTGTTGCGTTGAGCAGGAGGTCTGACCATTTGCGGTTCTTGATGTCGAGCCAATAGGTGCCTGAGGAGTCTGACATGTCGGAGGCGTAGTCGCCTGTCATGCGCAGGCGGATATAGTCTTTCGGCAAAAGTACTTTCGCTACTTTATCGAAGATTTTCGGTTCATGCTTTTTCGCCCACACCAGTTTGGGCGCTGTGTAGCCCGCCAGCACGATATTGCCGGAATGGGCGACGGCGCGGGGTTCACCGGCCATGATCTCTTCGCATTCCTTGAAGGAGCGCGCGTCATTCCACAGGATGCAGGGGCGGAGCACCTTGCCGTCCTTGTCCAGCAAGGTCGCGCCATGCTGCTGGCCAGAGAGGCCGATGCCTTCGACGGCTGCGACGGCCTTGGGTTTCATTGTCCGGAGTTGCGCCACAACTTTTCCCGCTGCACGCCACCAGTCCTCAGGCTTCTGTTCGCTCCATCCGGGATGGGGGCGGGAGACTTTGAGAGGCGATGATGCCGTGGCGATGATTTTCTGTTTGGCGTCAACAACCACGCCCTTCACCGATGAGGTTCCGAAATCAAGTCCAAGATACATGGGAATCCTCTTTGCGCTTTGGCCTGATCACGGTGTAATGAAACTGATATGTCAGTTCAAGATGCCATTGGCCTTTCCGTCACCTTCCGCAAGACTGTTTCGGAGAGCGATGTCTATCTCTTTGCCGGGATCACGGGTGATCTTTCACCCAACCACGTGGACGAGGAGTACATGAAAACCACGCCTTATGGCGGTCGCATTGCCCATGGGGCGCTGCTGGTGGGGTATATGTCGGGATGTTCAACCGACATTGTGGAGAAGTGCGTGAGCTTGCGTGATCACCAGCCGGTGTCGCTGGGTTATGACCAGATACGGTTCTTGAATGCCGTGTTGATCGGCGACACGATCCAGCTGGATTACAAGATTGCTTCAGCTGACGTTGAGAAGGACCGCACGGTGGCGGAGATCACCATCCACAACCAACGCGGCGAACTTTGTGCAGTGGCGACACATATCATGGCGTGGTTGAAGCGGTAGCATCCTTCATTCTCCCCCTTTACGGGGGAGATAGACGCCGAAGGCGTCAGAGGGGGAAATCTTGTCACGGCGCATTCCCCCTCTGGCGCGTTCCGCGCCGTCTCCCCCGTAAAGGGGGCGAATAAGGTTGGGTGCACTACACGCATGACATGCAGTGTTTGTGTATTTAAACCCTAGATTGAAATCGATTTCTAGGCCCTTGGCTGCCCCGTACGTGCGATTCATGGTTTGTCCGCTATCTCCCTACCTGACACCCCCACAACGTCGTTCCTGATGCGTTCTTGTGGCTTACAGAGGCTATTCCGAGGGTGAGGTAGGTAAAACACCCCACCCCGTCATCCTCCGCTTCACGCGGAGGATCCACTGGGTGGTGCCTCGCGGTGAAATCCAGTGGGTGGTCCGCTTGAAGCGGACCATGACGTTCATGGGGATGCGAGATATGCTTTCAGCGCACTTTCCGTCCCGTTCCGCCAGATCATCGCCAACCACTTCGCAAAGCTCTCGCGGAAGCGTTCGTCTTTGCCGACATCACCATAAATGTCGTCCATGGTGAGCCATTGCAGCGGATCGTCTTTGGCCCTGACAGCCAGTGCGTTCAACCGCGCCCAGATCGGATCGTTGGGTTCGATCAGCTTGCCGGAGTCAGTTGTGCCTGCACAATAGCGGCACCACAACGCGGACTCCAACGCGAGGCCTTCGATGCTGCGGCCTGCTGCGAGATTGTCCGCAATCACGGGAACGATGAATTTTGGCTGGCGGTTGGAGCCGTCGAAGGCGAGGCGGCGTTCGGTGTCGCCGATCTTGGGGTTGGCGAAGCGGCGCTCGATGAGTGTGTAGTAATCCTGAATGTTGGTGTTGGGTACGGGAAGTACCGTGGGGATGATTTCTTCCTTCTCGACTTTTTCGAAGAAGCCATGGACCAGCGGATGCTGCATGGCATCATGGACGAAATGCACATCCAGTAAACACCCCGCGTAGGCGATAACGGCGTGACCGCCGTTGAGGATGCGGATTTTCATGTATTCGAAGGGGGTGACGTCTTCAACGAACTGCACGCCGACCTTTTCAAAGTCGGGACGTCCCGCCGTGAATTCACCGCTCACCACCCATTGGATGAACTCTTCGCAAAACACCGGCCAGTTGTCTTCAATGCCGAACATGTCGTGGGCGATTTTGCGCTCGCGGTCAGATGTTGCGGGGGTGATGCGGTCCACCATGGCGTTGGGGAAGGAGACATTGTTTTCCACCCAATCCGCCAATGCGGGATCGGTGATGCGCGCCAAGCCTGCGATGGCGTTGCGTGTCACCGCGCCATTGTGGGGCAAGTTATCGCAGGACATGACAGTATAGGGTTTGAGGCCAGCGGCGCGGCGGGCTTTCAGGCCATGTAAAATCAGGCCGAAGGCTGAAGTCGGATCATCCGGATTTTTTGAATCGCGTTGCAGGGCCGGGTGTGTGGGATCAAATTTTCCGGTGGCGGGATTGATCATGTAGCCACCTTCGGTGACAGTGAGTGACACGATACGGATGGCGGGGTCAGCCAGAACCTTCATGAGCCGTGCGCGTTCAGACGGCGGAATGAAATCGATCATCGGGCCCGTCACGCGGGCCGACGAGCGGTTGGCGTCCTGCTCCACAACCGTTGTCAGATAATCCTGCGCCACCAGTTTTTCGCGCATGGCGTCATCATGGGGCATGACGCCTGCACCGATGATGGCCCAGTCATGGTTCAGCCCCATGTTGAAAAGACTGTCGAGATAAACCGCCATGTGGGCACGGTGGAAATTGCCGACACCGAAATGCACGATGCCAGGTGTCAATGCGCTTCTGGCGTAACTGGGTGTGCTGACAGTGGCACCAAGGCCGCGCACGGTGCTGAGAGACAGTCTGGTCATGTTCAGTTCAACTCATCCATTGTCCACCGTCCACATTCAAAGTCTGCGCCACCACGTAATCGCTTTCGGCAGATGCCAGAAACACGGCGGCACCGGTCAAGTCTTCCGGCTTTCCCATGCGCCCGTATGGAACGCCTTCGCCGACGAGACGCTTCTTCTCGCCAAGCGGGCGGTTTTCGTATTTTGCAAACAGGCCATCGACGACGTCCCACATTGGGGTGTCGACAACGCCGGGGGCGATGCCGTTGACGTTGATGCCATGCTTGATGAGCGCCAGGCCTGCTGACTGCGTCATCGATATAACAGCAGCCTTGGAGGCGCAATAGACCGCAACAAGGGCTTCGCCACGGCGGCCGGCCTGTGACGAAAAGTTGATGATCTTGCCGCCGCGCCCATGCGCAATCATCGCGCGCGACACCGCTGTCATCATGAACAGTGTGCCTTTGACGTTGACGGAGAACTGGCGGTCGTAACTTTTTTCTGAGATCTCCCAGAATAGGCCCATGTCAAAAATCGCGGCGTTGTTGACAAGGATGTCAACGCCACCAGCTTCAGCCTCGACGTGTTTTACGCAGGCGTCAATCGAGTCAAGACTGGTGACGTCGAGGTGACAGGCAAAGGACGCGCCGCCGATCCGGCTTGCCGTGGCTTTCGCCGCGTCATGCTCGAGATCGGCAACGCAGACGAGGGCCCCCTCACGTACATAAGCTTCCGCAACAGCAGCACCGATGCCGCGCGCAGCGCCTGTGATGATGGCGGTTTTGCCTTTGAGCCTCATGATAAAAACTCCATGGCGCAGACAGAAGTGCCGCCAACAATGATGTGATCATAACTTGCCATCAGGCACGGATCGTCTTGCCGCTGGCGTCGAATTTGTGGATGCGGTCCGACTGTGGTTTCAGGCTGATGGTGTCGCCGGGCTTGGCGGCGTGTTCGCCTTCCATGCGGACAACGAGGCGGCCCATGTCTCCGGCATCGACGTGGAGGAAAGAATCTGAACCCAAGTGTTCTGCGAGCAGTACCTTGCCCGGCCAGCTTCCGGCACCCTTGGCGATTTCAAAGTGTTCCGGGCGAATGCCGATCTGGTCGGCTTTGTGTTTTGCAGCCGTGGCACCGCCGACAAAATTCATCTTGGGCGAACCTATGAAGCCCGCCACGAAAAGCGAATCCGGATGGTTGTAGAGATCAAGCGGTGAACCCACCTGCTCAATGTGCCCCCTGTTCAACACCACGATGCGGTCTGCCATGGTCATGGCTTCGACCTGGTCGTGGGTGACGTAGATGCTGGTTGACCCCAAGTCCTTGTGCAGCTGCATGATGAAAATACGCATGTTGACGCGAAGGGCCGCATCAAGATTTGAGAGTGGTTCATCAAACAGGAAGGCCTTGGGATTGCGCACAATGGCGCGGCCGATGGCGACGCGTTGGCGCTGGCCGCCGGAGAGTTGACCGGGTTTGCGGTCGAGGTATTCCGTGAGGTTGAGGGTTTTTGCGGCCCTCTCAACCTTTTCGTCGATTTCGCTTGGCGATGCTTTGGCCATCAACAGGGGGAAGCCAATGTTCTTGCGCACCGACATATGGGGATAAAGCGCGTAGGACTGGAACACCATGGCAAGCCCGCGTTCGGAAGGGCCAACGTCCGACACATCTTTGCCGTCGATGACGATCTGGCCGGACGTCGTGTCTTCAAGGCCCGCAATCATGCGCAGCAGCGTTGACTTGCCGCAGCCTGAGGGGCCGACAAAGACCACGAACTCGCCCTTGTTGATGTCAAGGTCGGCCCCCGGAATGATCACGGATTCGCCAAACACTTTACGTACCTGCTTGAGTGAAATATGTGGCATTATTTGACCGCTCCGAAGGTGAGGCCGCGCACCAACTGGCGTTGCGAGAACCAGCCGATGATGAGGATGGGGGTGATGGCCATGATCGAGGCCGCAGAGAGCTTGGCCCAGAACTGGCCTTGCGGATTTGAGTATTCCGAAATCAGGAAGCCCAATGACGCCGCATATTTGGTGGTGAGGCTCAAGGTCCAGAAAGTTTCATTCCAGGCGAGAATGAGGCTGAGCAAACAGGTGGAGGCAATGCCGGGCACGGCCATGGGGGTGAGCACACGCACCAGTTCGTCCCAGAGGCCAGCGCCATCCATGCGGGCGGCTTCCAGGATTTCACCCGGAATTTCCTTGAAGTAGGTATAGAGCATCCAGATCATGATCGGCAGATTGATCAGCATCATCAGCGGGATCATGCCCCAGAAGCTGTCGAAGATGTTGTAATCGCGCCAGTCCCAGCCCTCGCCCCAATTGTCAAATACAAGACCGCTGCGGCCAAAGATCAAAAAGATGGGAATGAGCGCACCTGCCGGTGGCATCATCTTGACGGACAGAATCCAAAGCAGGGAATCCTTGGTGTTGCGGGTGGCAACCCAGGCGGTTGCGGGAATGACAACCAGCAGCAACATGGCGAGACCAAAAATCGGATTGGTGACGACCCAGCCGTTGGAATAGAGAATGGCGAAAGCGAGTGCGATGGAGCCGAGAATGATGCCAAGCCAGGTGAAACCATTCAACTTGCCAGCAGCCTCGCCCCGTGGCGCAAAGGCCATGGACCAGGCGGCGGGGACAGCGAAGATCAATCCCAGCAAAGTTGATCCACCTGCGATGATCAGCGTGTTGGTGAGATACCTGATGTAGTCGGAGCGGCGCTGCACTTCGCCAAAGTTTTCTGTTGTCCAATCTGAAATCAACAATGTCTGGGGCAAAGCGTAGGCATCTGACTCGGCCTTGAACGACGCCAGTGCTGTCCACAGGATCGGAAAGAACATCAGCAAACCGATGCTCCAGGCAAGGATGCCGAAGAAGATGGAACGGCGGCGGGAGATTTTCTTGGCCATGGTCAGTTCTCCAAATTCTTGCCCATGAGGCGCACGAGGAAGATGGAAACGAGGTTGGCGAGGATGACGGCAATCACGCCACCTGCTGCTGCGGCACCCACATCATTGTCGTTCTGCAAGCGTGCGAACACCAGGTAAGTCAGGTTGCCCGCAAAACCACCCACAGTCGTCACTTTGATTTCCGCGAAGGTGTTCATGATGAAAATGGTCTGGATCAGCACCACCACCGTGATGGGCCGTGCCAGATGCGGCAGGATGATGTGCCAGAAAAAATTCCAGGATTTTGCCCCGTCCATGGAGGCCGCATCACTCTGTTCTGAATCGAGGGATTGCAACGCCGTGAGCAGAATGAGGGCGGCAAAGGGCAACCATTGCCATGCCACGATGAGACCGACCGAAAACAATGGCGCTTGTTCAAACCATCGGAACGGCTGAATGATGCCGAACCATTTCTGGATTTCAGTGAGCAGCCCGAATTGCGGATGCATGATCAGGTTTTTCCACACCATGGCCGAGACGGTGGGCAGAATGAAAAAGGGTGAGATCATCAACACGCGGGCCAAGCCGCGGCCCCAGAAAGGCTGGTCGAAAAGTATGGCGAGAGCAATGCCGCCCACAACAGTCGTGACAATCACGCCACTGACCAACAGCAAGGTGTTGATCAGGTTCTTGACGAAATAGGGATCTTTCAAAAAGTAGTAGTAATTGTTCCAGCCAAACCAGCGCAGGTTTTCGGGGTCTTGCAGACTGTAGCGCAGGAAGGAAAAATAGATCACCAGTGCCAGTGGCACGAACGCCAGCAAGGAGAGCGCACCGATTGAAGGAGCGAGAGCCAGTCGTGCCAGTCTTTGTGCTTGTCGTGTGGCCATGATCCCGCAATTCCCAAAACTATTCCGTCACCCCGGCGAAGGCCGGGGCCAGGCTAGCAACCGCATAGCCTGACTCCAAGCCTCGTCCCGGCCTTCGCCGGGATGACGCAATAAGTGGAGCAAATAAAAAGGGCCGCCCGGAACACCGGACGGCCCGATCACAGGTGATTACTTGATGTAACCGGCCTTGGTCATTTCGTCTGTCGTGTAGGTCTGGGCCTGGGCGAGCGCGTCGTCCAGGCTCATTTGGCCTGCCAAGGTGGCGGAGAACAATTCACCGACCTTTGTGCCGATGCCTGCAAATTCAGGAATGGCCGCGAACTGCACGCCAACATAGGGCACTGGCTTTACAGTTGGCTTTGTCGGATCAGCTGAGTTCATTGAATCAAGGGTCATTTTCGCAAATGGCACCTTCATGTATTCAGGATTTGCGTACAACGATGTACGCGTACCTGGAGGAACGTTGGCCCAGCCTTCTTTGGCTGCCACGAGTTCGGTGTAGTGGGTAGACGTTGCCCATGAAACGAATTTCTGGGCAGCATCAACTTTCTGCGTACCTGCTGGAATTGCAAGGGCCCAAGCCCAGAGCCAGTTGCCACGTTTGCCGAGGCCATTGTCTGGCGCAAGCGCATAGCTCACCTTGTCAGCAACAGACGAAGCCTTTGGATCCGACACGAATGACGCGGCAACAGTCGCGTCAATCCACATGCCGCATTTGCCGGACTGAAACAGCGCAAGGTTTTCCGAGAAGCCGTTGCCGCTCGCACCTTCAGGGCCAGATTCCTTCATCATGCCAAGATAGAACTCAAGAGTGGCTTTCCATTCAGCTGAATCAAACTGTGGCTTCCAGCTTTCATCAAACCAACGGGCACCGAAGGAGTTCGACATCGCGGTGATGAACGCCGCATTTTCGCCCCAACCGGCTTTGCCGCGCAAACAGATGCCGTTCACGCCATTGGCACGGTCCGTCATCTTGGCGGCAGCTTCACGAATGAAGGTCCAGGTTGGAGCTTCCGGCATTGTCAGGCCAGCTTTTTCCATCAAATCCGTACGATACATCACCATCGATGATTCACCGTAGAATGGTGCTGCAAAGAGTGTGCCATTGACAGAAAGACCGCCCGAAACGGCTGGCAGAATGTCTGCTGGATTGTCGAGGCCAGTGAGCGGCACGAGCCAGCCCTTGGCACCCCAAATTGGTGTTTCATACATGCCGATGGTGAGCACGTCGTACTGGCCGCCCTTGGTGGAAATGTCTGTCGTCACTTTTTGACGCAGATCGTTTTCTTCGAGGGTCACCCAGTTCAATTCGATGCCAGGGTTGGCAGCTGTAAAGTCAGCTGTGTAGCCTTGCATGCGGATCATGTCGCCGTTGTTCACGGTGGCAATGGTCAGCGTTTCTGCCATGGCCGTTGTTGACAGCGCGGCAAATGCGAACGCGGCAAGCGCGCTCTTCAACATAGTTTTCATTAAATACCTCCCAAGTGGACAGAGGGCTTCTGCCCACGTCGCGGGAATAAGTCACATCCAATTGCCGCTTGAGTCAAGGCAGATTCGTCGCTGCGATGCAGCATAATGGATCAGGAATGTGAAACAAACTCATGATAACAAAAGATAATAATAAAATTGGGCATTCGCTCAACTATGCAGCAATTGTTCAGCCATTGTCTCGTTGGTGATGAGGCCGTTGATCAATTTGCCGCGCAATGCGCCCAGAATGGCCCGGTAACGCCCTGCCGCCATGGCAACACCGATCATCCGGCGTTTGGCGGGCGCTTCGAGGGGCACACTCAATACACGGTCATTGATCATGCCATCAATCAGCTTACCTTCCGCATTGAAGTTCCAGCCGGTGATCTCACCAACTGCCCCTGCCTTGACCATGGCGCGCATTTCATCCGGACGCACAAAACCGTCGCGCAGCAAGGCCGCTGTTTCATCCACTGTGCCAATGCCCACAAACGTCACATCGGCCTGGGCCGCAAGATCCATGACATTGCGCAATGACTTTTGTTGCACCAGTAAATTCTTTTCGTGCACTGTCGCGGCAATCACCGGAAAGGGCATGGGATAGTGGGGTGCACCCACACGGTCACCCACACGGGATGAAACTTCAAACACCGTTGCCGATCCGTCTGGCGCGATATTGCCGACGATGGAAACAATTTTATGCTGCGGACATTCCATCGGGCTGACTTGTTCTGCAACCGCGCGGAGTGCCCGGCCCGTGCCAAGTCCGACAATGACGGGATGGCGCGACACCAGATAGCGCTCCATTTCCGCCGCCGCCGCTTCGACGATACCAAGCGTTTCGGAATTGGATGTGGGGTCTGCCGGCACCACTTCGCAGCTTTCCAAACCATACGTGTCTTTCAGTCGGCCTGACAGTTCAAGGCACCGCCCCAGTGGATGGTCAAATCGAACCTTGATCAAACGCTCCGTCACCGCAAGCGACACCAGCCGTTGCGCGGTTTGCCGTGACACACCCAATTTTTTCGCAATCTCATCCTGGGTATTGCCAGCGATGTAATAAAGCCAGCCCGCACGCCCCGCATCATCGAGGCGTTCTTTCTCAGGTTCAGGTTTACGGGCCACGGCGGTCGATCCTCATTCGACTTGGGGTGCTACACCGCCGCCATGGCAAAGACCAGCTTCGCGGAACAACTGTAATAGCTCGGCCATATCCTGCACCACGCGGTCAACATGCAGGCCTGTCGGCAAAACCGGTCCAGCCTTGACATGTGACCCACCCGCAAAGTGCCACACCGCCATGCCGGCCGCATGGGCCGCCCTCACACCCATTTCGCTGTCTTCAAGCACCAGACAGCGGCCGGGGGGAACGCCGTGGGCCGCCGCCGCATGCAGAAACAAGTCCGGCGCCGGCTTGGCATTTTTCACGACCGCGGCAGAATAGACATGTGTGCCGAAATGGGTGTCAAGGCCGCACACCTTCAACGAGAAATCAAGCCGTGGTGGAATCGAACCTGAGGCGACACAATGCTGTACCTTCAACGCTTTCAAGACCCGCTCAACCCCCGGCATGGGCTTGAGTTCAGTTGCAAACAGCGCGTTCAGGCGGACGAAATACCCAGGCGCAAAGTTTTCAGGCAAGTCCCGCCCCGTCCGCGCTTTCAATTTTGCAGACGCAGACGCAAAGCTGCGGCCGAGGAAGTCCGACCTGAAAATGTCGTCGGTGATGGGGATGTCTATCTCTGCCAACATCTGCTTCAGCACGCGGGCGGACAAGACTTCGCTGTCCACCAGCACACCGTCACAGTCGAAGATCACAAGTGCGAAAGCCATGCCACACTGTAGCAGTTGGAGCGGGCGAAGGGAATCGAACCCTCGTATGCAGCTTGGGAAGCTGCCGTTCTGCCATTGAACTACGCCCGCCTGACCCGCACACTCATCGCAATGGGCCCGTTCGTCAAGCCTGAAGAACGGCTGTTGACAACGTTGTCATTCCGAGTCAACGTGATGACAACGTTGTCATAGAACAACATCCGCGCATGCGTCTGGGAGGACGATTGGTTACGCTCAAACAGGTGGCTGAGAAGGCTGGTGTTTCGATCAAGACCGTGTCGCGCATCGTCAATGGCGATGCGGCGGTCAACGTGGAAACACGCGCGTCCGTGCAGAAACACCTGACACGTCTCAATTATGTGCCGAATCAGGCGGCGCGGCAGATGCGTTCCGGCGCGTCTTCTGTTTACGGCCTGATGACGGATGTTGTTGCCACCACGCCCTACTCGGTTGACATTGTGCGCGGCGCGCAGTCGGCGCTCAAGGACCTGCACCAAACCTTGCTGATCGCAAACTCCGACGGCGAACCGGAGCGCGAGGCGGAACTCTGGCGCATGTTCAGGGCCCACCGTGTCGCCGGCGTGATTTATGCCGCCATGTTCCACCGCGCCCATGATGTGGGCAAGACCGCTTTCGGCGAATCGATCATTCTTGCCAACTGCTATGACGCCCATGACAGCCACAGCGGCATTGTGCCTGACGATGAACAGGGCGGCTACGAACAGGCGCGCCATCTGTTGCGACATGGCCACCGCAACATTGGCTGCATCACGCTGCTCGAGTCCATCGACGCGACACGATTGCGCAGGGCCGGCATCCGCCGTGCCTTCAACGAAGCGGGAGCCAGCTTCAACAGTGACATGGAACTTTCAGGTTACACGGGCAGGGTTTGGCAGGAAGAATCCATCGTGCGCGAAGCCGCGACCGCGTTGCTCAAACTGGCAAAGCGCCCCACCGCAATCATCTGCGGCAATGACAATGTGGCGATGCAAATCTATTCGGTCGCGGCAGAACTTGGCCTTGCAATCCCGCAAGACCTTTCACTCATCGGTTTTGACGATCTCAAGCTGATTTCAGAATCGCTTTATCCAAAACTCACAACCGTGGCGCTGCCCTATTTCGACATTGGCAGACGCGCGGTTGAGATGTTGGGCAACACGCGGACGTCCGGACACCAGAGGATTTTGGTGCCCTGCCCGCTTGTCGAACGCCATTCCTGCCGGACGCTCGTGTGAGCGCCCTGCGGGAGAACTGACTGTGGCGCCTGAAGGCGTTGCAGAACTTCAAACGACACGAAAACACAAGGGAGATACATCATGTTGAAACTGACACGCCGCGCAGCACTCGCTGGTGCGGTTCTGGCCTCAACGGCCTTCACGACGATCGCTTTTGCCGCTGACCCGATCAAGGTCTGGCATCATGGTGGCCGCGGCGATGGCGAGCGTGGCAAATATGAAGAACTGATCAAGGCATGGAACGCCGCCAATCCGGACATGCAAGCCGTGCTCGAAATCCAGCCCGAGGGCGCTTACACCGAACAGGTTCAGGCCGCCGCCGCCTCCGGTGGATTGCCAGACGTCCTGGACTTTGACGGACCAAACTACGCCAACTACGTCTGGTCCGGCTATCTGTCGCCGCTCTCGGACATGCTGTCCAAGGAAACCATGGATGACTTCATCCCGTCGTTGATCGCCCAGGGCACCTATGCGCCCGACGGCAAGGTCTATGGCCTTGGACCTGGCGACTCAGGTCTGTCGATCTGGGGCCGCAAATCTCTGCTCACCAAAGCGGGTGTGCGTATTCCAACAGGTCCGGCTGACGCCTGGAACATGGCGGAGTTCGAAGATGCGCTGGCCAAGCTCGCCAAGGTTGAAGGTGTAAAATATCCACTCGACATCAAGGCCAACTACGGCCAGGGCGAGTGGTATACCTATGGCTTTTCTCCCATCGTGCAGTCTTTTGGCGGCGATCTGATTGACCGAACGTCCTGGAAGTCTGAAGGTGCCCTGAATGGCGAAGCCGCTGTGAAGGCGATGACGCACTTCCAGGGCTGGATCAAGGCCGGCTTTGTGGTTCCAGCTTCTGAAGGCGATGATGCCTTCTATGGCAAGAAAACCGCTGCACTTTCCTTCGTCGGCCATTGGATGTGGCCCGCGCACTCGAAGGAACTGGGTGATGATCTGGTGCTGCTGCCCATGGTCAACTGGGGTGGCAAGCATGTCACAGGCAACGGCGGCTGGTGCTGGGGCATTACCAAGGGTTCAAAACAGCCCGAGGCCGCCACAAAGCTGCTTGAGTACCTGCTCTCATCGAAGAACATTGCCGAGCTGATGCAATCGCAGGGCGGTGTGCCAGGACGCAAGTCCTCTGCGGCCAACGTTGATCTCTACAAGGAAGGTGGACCGCTGAACTTGTACCTTCAACAGCTGAACGCCGGCATGGGCTACCCACGCCCCGCCCATCCTGCCTACCCCACGATCACCGGAGCGTTTGCGAAGGCCGTGGCCGACATCATCGACGGCAAGGACGTGAAGGCTTCGCTGGATGAAGCGGCAAAGAAGATCGACACGGATATCGCTGATAACAGCGGCTATCCGCCGTTCGGCAAGTAAGGCAAATCAAATGCCGTCATCCTCCGCTTCAAGCGGAGGATGACGGAACTTTCATGTTGGGTTTGAAAAGGAGGATACATGGCACTCAAAAGCAAAGACCAGAAAAGCGCGTGGTCCATGTTGACGCCCGCACTGGCGCTGATCGCGCTGTTCATTTTGCTGCCATTCCTGATGTCGGTGGTTTTGTCCTTCACGGACCAGCGGCTGGTTCCCAACGCCAATGTGCCCACCAAGTTTGTGGGCGCCAGAAACTACATCCGCCTCGCGGAACAGGGTGCGTTCCTGAACGCGTTCTTCCGCACCGCAACGTTCTGCATTCTCGTTGTGCCCCTGCAATGTTTCTTCGGGCTGTGTGCCGCGATGCTGATCAACAGCACCCTGCCCATGCGCAACCTCTTCCGCGGCATCTATTTCCTGCCGACTGTCATATCGATGGTGGTTGTGGCCTGCATCTGGTCCTCGCTTTACCAGCGCGAAGGCTTCTTCAACTATGCGTTGTCGGGTCTCAGCCTTGGCAATGCGGGACCTGTGGACTGGCTGCAAAATCCATGGACGGCCATGGCGTCACTGGTGCTGATGTCGGCATGGCAGGGCTTTCCGTTCCAGATGATTGTCTATCTCGCAGGCCTGCAAGGCATCAACAAGGACATGTATGAGGCGGCGCAGATTGAAGGTGCCAACCGCTGGCAGGAATTCAAGAGCATCACCATGCCGAGCCTGCGCAACACGCACATATTGGTGGTGATGACGACGACAATTTTTGCCTTCAAGCTGTTCACGCAAGTTCAACTGCTCACACAAGGTGGGCCCGCCAGTGTCACCGACACGCTGGTGCGCGTCATGTACATGGAAGGTTTCCGGGGCGGCAAAGTGGGTGTGGGGGCAGCGGCTGCCGTCATCTTCTTCCTGCTGGTCCTCGTCATCAGCATTGTGCAGCGCCGTCTCGTCAAAGAAGAAAGGGCCATCCAATGACAACCAAGGGTGAAAGACTCTCCCTGATCATCGTTGCCATTGTGGTGGCGGCGATTGTGCTTGGCCCGCTTTTTCTTTTGTTCGCAAATTCCTTCAAAGGTGACGAGCAACAGATTTTGCGCGACCTCGGCAATTACCGTGCTTTTTTCGTTTTGCCACAGGATGCTTCCCTGACAAATTTCAGGGAAGTCCTCTCCAACACCACGTTCCCGGTGCTGCGCTACATGTGGAACTCCGGCATCATCGTGGTGACGATTGTGGTGATCGGCATTTTTGTGAATTCACTGGCGGCGTTTGTATTGTCGCGGATGAACTTCAAGGGGCGTGACCTGGTGATCATGTTCATCATTGCCCTCATCATCATTCCGATGGAGGCCGTCGCCATTCCCCTGCTGCTGATGATGGCGCAGTTCGGCTGGGTGGATACGTTGAGGGCGCAAATCGTGCCTTTCATCGCACACCCGTTTTCCATCTTCCTGTTCTACCAGTTCTTCTCCACCATTCCGAAGGACCTGGATGAGGCGGCCTATGTGGCGGGTGCGTCCAGGCTTCGCACCTACTGGTCGATCATCATGCCGCTGTCGCTGCCGACAATCGCGACGGTCGCCATCCTGCAAAGCCTCGAATACTGGAACGCCTATCTCTGGCCCCTGATGGTGACGCGGGGGTCAGAGGCACGGCCCATCTCGCTGGCACTGGGCCAGTTCTTTTCGACACCTCCCCCCATCTGGGGCGACATCATGGCTTTCTCGGTGCTGATGTCGCTTCCCATTCTCGTTGTCTACTTCGCGTTCCAACGCTGGTTCGTGCAATCCACCATCAGCGCCGGCGTCAAGTGAAACCGGTTCACACACACATTGAGATGACATTTTGGCACTTTCCCTGACTGACAAATGGATTTGGGATTTCTGGCTCGTCAGCGGGCAGGATTCGGATGATGGCCTTTGGCACATCTACTTCCTGCAGGCTGACAACCGGTTGCCCCATCCCGATGACCGCCACCGCAATGTGACGCAAGGACATGCCGTTTCGAGTGACTTCATCAACTGGTCCCACAAGGGCACATGCTTTGCGCCGTGTGAAACCAGGTCCTGGGATGACTGGACGACGTGGACGGGGTCTGTTGTCAAAGACGATTCAGGCCTTTGGCATCTGTTTTACACTGGAACGATGCATGACCTTCAGGGCATGCACCAGCGCATCGGCCATGCCACTTCCCGCGACATGCACTCATGGCGGCGTGTTGGTGATGGATTGTGCCTTGACCTCACAGGACCCAACGAGAAGCTCTATGAAGAATACACGCCAGGCCATTGGCACGACCGTGCCATGCGTGATCCATGGGTGATGCGCAATCCGTCAGGTGATGGCTGGATCATGTATTTCACGGCGCGCGTGCCGGGGCGCGGGGAAGCGAACGCCGGCGGTGCCATCGGCTTTGCGACATCGCCCGATCTCACCACGTGGACGCTGCAGAAACCGGTTTATGACGGCGGTGCTTTCGGCCAACTCGAAGTGCCGCAGGTGTTTGAACATGGCGGGCGCTGGTACATGGCGTTCTGCACGTCCCATGTTCACTGGTCTGAAGACTATCGCAAACGCAATCCGCAGACACCCGTCATGGGCACAAGCTATCTCACCGCAGCTTCGCATCTTGGGCCGTGGGAGCCTGCCGTGCCCTTCATGGATGGCGCGGTGCCGTGCAAGCGCTATGCAGGAAAAATCGTAAAACGCGGCGACCGGCTTTTTCTGCTGTCCTTCCTTCACGACAGGCCGGACGGTTCATTTGTCGGCACGGTTGCCGATCCGCTTCCCATCACAGTTCACGGCAACGGCTCTCTCACAGTGGAGGATACTCATGGCTGATCTCACCCTCAGGCACGTCAAGAAAAGCTACGGCAAGGTCGACATCATCAAGGGGGTGTCGCTCGACATCAAGCATGGTGAGTTCGTGGTCTTTGTCGGACCCTCAGGCTGCGGCAAGTCCACGCTGCTCCGCATGGTGGCCGGGCTTGAAGACATCTCGTCAGGCACCATCGCCATTGGTGACAGGATTGTGAATGACCTGCAGCCGAAAGACCGCTCCATCGCCATGGTGTTCCAGTCCTACGCGCTCTTCCCGCATATGACGGTGCGCGAAAACGTGGCCTTCGGACTGATGATCGCCGGCGATTCAAAACAGGTGCAGGACAAAAAGGTGGCGGAAGCGGCGCGGATGTTGAAGCTGGAACCGCTGCTGGACCGCAAGCCCTCACAACTCTCAGGCGGCCAGCGCCAGCGGGTTGCCATTGGCCGGGCGATTGTGCGCACACCGGAGGTGTTCCTGTTTGACGAGCCACTCTCCAATCTTGACGCGGCACTGCGCGTCGGCACACGGGCCGAAATTGCCAAGTTGCACCGCGAGATTGGGGCCACAATGGTGTACGTGACCCATGACCAGGTCGAAGCCATGACATTGGCGGACCGCATCGTGGTGCTGGACGCAGGCCATGTCCGCCAATTCGGCGCCCCCATGGAGCTTTACCACAACCCTGACAACATGTTTGTGGCGGGCTTCATCGGCTCGCCAAAAATGAACTTCATCCCTGTCGAGGCCAAAAGCAGCGGCAAGGCCACAGGTGTTGGTGTGGCTGGCGACAATCTCAGGGGCGTCGATGTCCTGGTTGACGCGGCCAAGGTCACCAAGGGCGAAAAACTGTCCCTCGGAGTTCGGCCTGAACATGTGAACATTGTAAAGGACGGCAAAGGCCTGGCTTCCGGCATGGTGCAACTGCTCGAGCGCCTGGGCAACCAGACTTTCATGGAAGTTGAACTGGCCAATGGCCAATCCATCACATCGCTGATGGAAGGTGATCATGTGCTCGCCATCGGTGACAAGGTGGCAATCTCGTTCGATGCCGGCAACTGCCATTTGTTCGACAGTTCCGGCGAAGCCTTGCCCCGTCATCAGAAGAAAAACAAATAGCCGCAATTCCAACGTGATTGTTTCCTATCCCCCGCCTCAGGCAACCACAGGGGACTTCAAATGGCAGCAGCATGGATGGCAGCGGCGATGACAGCGGTTTTGCAAGGCACCACGTGGGTTGGCCCCGCAGAGGCCCCCCTCAAGATCAGTTTTGAAGATGGCCGTGCCCATGGGGCGTTGAGCTGCAATGCCTTTCGCAGCGCCTATGACGAGGGCGACGCAACACTCGGCTTTGGCAACATCATCACCACCCGCAAGGGCTGTGCGCCCGACAAGATGCAGACGGAACGTCTGGTGCTGAAGTTCCTTGGGCAAACCAAGTCTTTCGTGATGGACGGCGATGCGCTGGTGTTGCGTGATGCTGACGGCAGGGAATTGATGCGGTTGGAACGTGGTGGTTGATCTTTTTTCTCCCCACCCACAACCGCCTTGGCCTGCCTGAAGCCTACAGTAAGAACACATCTTTTTTGATCATGTTTTTGCAGGAGCAAAACTCCGGTTTTCCCACAAAGACCGTCATCCCGGCAAAGGCCGGGACCAGGCTTTTTGCGTGAGCCGCCTTGGGTCAGCCTCGTCCCGGCCTTCGCCGGGATGACGGAATAATGAATTAAAACAAGTGGGATGCATTGGATCGTGTGATGATCTAGTTTGGCACAATGGCGCGTCAGGAAAACCCGGTTTCACTTCTCCGACATCTCATCCGCGCGGGCCGCGCTTCCGCAGCCGACAAACTTTTGCGCGGTATCAAAAAACCGTCCAGCGCCCTTGCTGTCGAACAGGCCTTGCTCTGCCTCCTCCGCTTTGAAGAGCAAAGTGAAGTCGAAGCTTTTCTCGCCGCCATTGATCCCAAAACCCTTGATGCTGCCGCCTGCTGCCGCTGGCTGATGGGGCGGGGCATTTGCGCCAACCGCTTGCGCGATCCTGTGGGGGCGCTCTCATGGCTTAATCAGGGGATCGACCTTGCGCGGAAATCGTATGATGCCGCAGGCCTTGGCGAAATCATTCTTGAACGCGCCCGTGTGCACAGCTGGATGGGCAGTTTCGCCCGCGCGCATGAAGACCTGGCGGAAGTACTGTTCCTTTCATCCGAAGCGCCTGCCCTCAGGCTTCCGGTGCTGCTGCGTTACGCCGACATGTATGCGGAGGCCGAACGCTGGCCGCAGGCTGAACGTTTCATCGCAAGGGCCTTGCCCTTGGCCGCAAAGATTGATGGCAGCATTCATGTTTGGCAATTACACGATTGCGCCATTCGCGTTGCGCTGGACCAGAACAAGACTGCGGCCCATTCCATCACTGCATTGGAAAACGACGCACGGCAGTTGCCGGATTATCTCGCCTTCCGGCTGGCGGTTTCAGAGGCCCGCAGTGCCTTGCAGCGCAAAAACCTGAAGCAGGCGGGCGTGTTTGTGGCAGCGGTTCTGCGCAAGACGAAGCATGCGGGAGAGGAAAGTTACGAACGTGCCGTCGCCACCGGACTCGAAGGCGCTTTGGCGCTGCTGGGCAATGACGCGGGCACAGCACTGCCCATGTTGAACCACGCCGGACAATGGTTTGAATCGCGAGACCTTGCCGTGCCGCGTGTCAAGCTGGCACTTCTGGAGGCTGATGCCTTGATGCAGCTGTCGCGGCCCGACGATGCCGCCCGGCTGCTGAGCCGCCTGCGTGATTATTGCTCACGGCGTGGATTGCAGTTGCAGCGCGAAGCCATTGACCTTGCCCTACAGCGCCATGGGCTTCCCCGCATGGCTGAGGTGGAACAAGGACGAGTGGCTGCCGCCAATGCCTGGAACGCGGCACGGGCCTACGTGCTTCAGGGCCAACTGGGGCAAGGCGGGCAAGGCACCGTGTTTCGCGCCCATGACACGGCACGTGACAGGCCTGTCGCCTTCAAGACATTGGCCTTGAAAGGCGACGACGCTTTCCGCGCACTGCAACACGAAGTGGCAGCACTCTGCCGCGCGCAAGTGCCCGGTGTGGCCAGCATCATTGCCTGCGGCACCGCTGACGGCGGCTTGGCCTATGTCGTGCAGGAATTGGTTCAAGGCCAAAGCCTCCGCCATGCTTTGCCTTCAAATATTTCAGCACGGCTTTCACTGCTGTCGCAGCTCGCGGCAACGCTGGACCGCCTGCATGACAACGATCTCACCCATGGCGACATCAAGCCGGAGAATGTGATTGTTGATTCCGCGGGGAACCCCGTGTTGGTGGATTTCAGTGCGGCACGTTTTGCGGGCCTCAGCGACAGCCAGAACGCAGCGACACGCGCCTATTTGCCAACCGGTTGGCGCGCCCGCCTCATGTCGGCCCGGCACCGGGACCAATATGCTTTTGGATTGATGCTGCTCGAAGCATTGACGGATACGGGGCCGGAGCGGCGCGGGGAAAATCCGTGGGAAGAACTGGTCATGCGCGCATTGCCCTCAGCGCAACCCCTGCTGCGCCAACTCTTGAAGCCTTTGCCATATGGAAAGGTGAAAACGCTCCGCAGCAGGATGGAGCGCCTGCTCACTCCTCCGACGTGATCAAAGCCACAATCACGTCAACATTCCGCGCGTCTACTCCCGCCACTGTCACCACCACGTCACCCGTTTCCTTCAGCACAAACACCGCCGTCGGTTTGCCTTCGACTTGGGCCGGCACATGCATGAGCTTGCCCGCGACAGTGGCCTGCAAGGTGACGCGGTCTTCGGGTTGGACGTTGGCAAAGGCGACATATTCGCCGGGCGCCAAATCGCTGAAGGTCTGAACCGCTGAGCCAATGGCTGATTTGTTTTGGGACGCGAGTTTCAGGCCTTGCCGTTGTGTTGAATAATCTGAGGATTCCGGATCTTCGGTCAAGGTTGCAACGGCGGCCCAGACCTTGTCCTGATTCAATTTATAGAACGCCGAATTGCGCCACTGGGTTTCACGGGTGGCTTCACGATCCGCAGCGGTGCCGTTTTCCAGTTCGCGCAGCAAACTGACATTCTGCGCATAGAGTGTTGCCGCACCGGAAATTCCACAGCCCTGTGGTGCTTCAGGAACACTTTTGCCCACAGCTTCCACGGGGTTTGCCGGTTCACCGCCGGAAAAGACACCGACGACTTCACCCTTGCCGTTGAAAAGAGGTGAGCCGCTGGCTCCGCCCGCACCGGGAGCTGTATGATAGATAAGGTCCTGGTCGGCTTGCGTGCCGAGAAAATCCGAAGTGCCGCTGATGATGCCGGACTTGATGTGGAGTTGGCCGACATGGCGGGCGCAACGTTCGGGGTAGCCGAGGTATGCCACGGGTTCGCCTGAAGACAATGTTGCACCTTCGGCGGCCAGGGTCAGAGGTGGACCCAAAACCGAACCCTCAGGCACTTGCAAAAACGCAACGTCATAGCTTCCGAGATTGGCGAGGGGAGACACGACACCGTCTTGTCGTGTCGCTTTGACGGCTTTGCGGTATGCGAGATAGGCGGGATGCATCTCCACATTGACGACGGGCACAGCGGAAAGGTTTTCATCGGCGGGGACCAGCAATATGCGACCCTGCAATGTCGGGTCTTTGAACAGGGCCGCGACATGGGAATTGGTGGCGAGTTTTGTCGGGCTGTAAACCCAGGCCGTGCCCTGATGCAGCGGCGGGCCACCATCGGACGGCGCGAAGGTCACTTGATAAACTGAAGGCTTGATGCGCGCCTGAACGGCGGGCCAATTGATGTTCTGCTCTTCGGCCTCGTTCATCCGCGACACAAGCAAATTCATGTCTGCCAGCAGTGCCTGCTCATGCTGCGAACGTTGCCAAAAATCCCAGCCGAGGAAGCCACCGAAACCAACAGCGGCCAGACAACCTGCAAGCACCACATTGCGCACCAGTTTTTTGGTGTGGCCCATCTGCGTGCCGGAATCGACAAGCGCGTCTTTTTCAGTGACAGGTGCGGCACCTGTCTTTTCAACGCTCACGGAAATCACCGGGCCCGACATGGGATCAAGCAGACGGATGTCCTGCCGCATGGGCAAGGTCATGCGCTCAATCACCCGTTGGCCATCAACATAAACCGGGTGCTGGCGGTCCACCACCAGTTCAACGCCCGACGCCGCACGCCGGATTTCAAAATGGTTGCGGCCGAGTTTTGTGAGTTCAGGTTTCAGCGGTACGGCGCACGCAGGATCGCGGCCGATGCTGATGGATTTCAAGTTGTCATCAAAAGTAAGCGTTGGTGCTGTCCCGCTGGCAAGCAGCGCCGGATCGATGGTGATGGTGATCATGGCTGGACTTTCGCGTGTTGCAGGAAGGGACCTCTCCCGCCCTTCGCTGCACCACGCGACCCCTGTGATCAATTCGCCGCGATTGTCGCCTTGATCCATTTGCGGAAAAAATCGACGCGGGTATAGGCCCCGTAAAGCTTGGGCCGGGCACAACCCACGCCAAAGGACACCACGCCCAATTGCGTCCAGCCGGTTTTCGACTTCGCGTCCTGGATCACCAGCGGTCCGCCGGAGTCGCCCTGGCACGAATCCTTGCCGCCCGGCGCATAACCGGCGCACAAATGGCCGGCCGGAATGGCGACGCCATCACCGTAGTTGGCGCGGCAGTCGCCCAGGTCCTGCACCTTCACGTCGACTTCCATCAAACGCATCGGCACAAACTCACCCCAGGGAATCTTGCCGTCCGGATATTTCTTGTCAAGCTTCTCCTGTTCGAGGAGCATGCCCCAGCCCGTGACATAGGCGGTTTCCCCGAACGAGGCCTTGTACTGGTCATTGTTGGCGAGCGACACCTTGGCGGCACCCTTGGTGAATTTCACCGGCTTGGCAAGCTTGACCAGTGCGATGTCATTTTCACTGTTGTTGGTGGTGTTGTAACCGGGGTGGGAAACAACGATGGCGCTGTCAACGCGCTTTTGTTTCGCGCGGTCCACACTGCCATAGCCAACGGTGAGGGACGTGACGCCGGGTACGCAATGGGCCGCAGTGAGCACCCACTGGCTGTCAATCAGCGAACCACCACAAAAACCCCACTCATCCCCCGGATTTTCATAAAGCCTGACCTGCCATGGCCATTCATTGTCCTTGGCCGGCCAGCCGCCGACGATCATGTCCGAATCAGATGTGGCCGCGTCCTGCGCGACAACCGCTGTTGATGTCAGCGCCAAAGCCAATACAATTGAAAGAATTCCAGATTTCATTGCCGTCCTCCCATGAATGCGCAGATTGCGCATGATTTGCTGTGTGTAGTCAAGCAGTGTGCAAATACTTTGCTTGAACCATGGTGGGTGTGGGCAGGAGCGAAGCGGAATTGTGACGTAACCCACAGCTTGATCTTTTGCAGGCAATGCCGCAATCCATGTTCATGGTTTCATCGTCCGCCTTCATGGCACAGCGATCCAAGGGGTTTTTGCAGCGGGCTTACGAGCACCGCACGGTGATTGCCGTCACACTTGCGTTTTTGTCGATCTGCTGTTCACTCATCGGCTGGATCGCCGCTTCGGAATTCAAACAGGTCGAAGATCTGGTCAAGCTGCTTGCCGAGGTTGCCGGCGGCTTTGCGCCCAGCGCGTCTTTGGAAACAGGGGGACCATCAAATGCCATGATCACGCTTGGCCGCGCCTTTGGCCTCGCCACCACCATTTGCAGCGCCATCCTGATCGGTATCGCCACCATGGGGCAAACCCTGTCTGCGTTCTGGACGCGGCATTTCCGCCGTGACCACGCCATTGTGGTGGGTGAAACCCCGTTGGCTGAACGGATCGTCCGCATCTTCCGGGCGAAGGGCATTTACACGGTGCATGTGGTGGCCAAAGTCCGCGCCGCCAACGCACCGTTTGAGGCGGAGAAGATCACGGGCTTCGGGCTTGATGATCTGGTGGAGCAGGCAGGCCTTGCCAAGGCGGCGACCATTGTTGTGGACACGGGCGCCGACGCCTCAACACTTTACGTTGGACGCGCCATCTGGTCCCATCTTGACGGACGCCTGCACCGCCTGAAGCGGCTGGCCTTGCGCATCGCCGATCCGCTTTTGGCTGATGCCACAACAACGGCCATGCTGCCGACGTCGGACGCGCAGGCACCGCGTCCGCAGTTGTTTGATGAAAACCACATCATGGCACAGGCGCAATTGCTGCAGCTGCCGTTGTTCCGGATTGCGGGTGCTTTGAAGCAGGACCGCGTCCATGCGCTCATTCTGGGCTTTGGTGATCTGGGTGAAAAGCTTCTGGATCAGGTGATGCTCACCAGTGTTGCTGGAAAACTCGGGCCACCGATGGTGACCGTTGCAGACCGGGCGGCGGCGGCGACCGAAGTCCGCTTCCGCGCCCGCAGGCCCGGTGTTGCCGCAAGCCTTGATATTGATTTCGTGTGCCTCGATGTGGGTGTCGATCCGCTGGATGATGGTGACCCGCCGAAAGGTCTGGCGCAGCTTGTGAAGCGTGGGGCAACGCACCCTTATACTTGCGTCTTCATTGCATTGCCGACAGACTCTGACACCTTGCAGGCCGCACAGTTGATGCAGCGTCTGCGCGAACGCCATGGGCTTCTCGAAGTGCCGCTGATCCTCGGCAGCCGGTCTGCCGATGCGTGGCCGCAAGCCAACGCGGCGGTGTGGGATGAAGCGAAGCCCGGAGAGGGCCGCACCACCATGGCGCTGTGCGATGCGGATTTGGCGCAATATCTGCTGGAGCCTGAGCAAGGGGAAAAGCTGGCTCGCTTGCTGCACGAGACGTACCGCAAAGGCCCCGCCGCCACTGGTGCAGCCGCCGTGGATTGGCAATACCTCCCCGAAACCTACCGCCGCGCCACTTTGCGTGCAGCAGATCATGTGCCTGCAAAGCTGTGGACGCTTGGGCTCAATGCGGACCGCGGCGGATTGCAACTGTCACCATCCGAATCCGCAAAACTGGAAGCCTTGCTGCAAGCCGGCGAAAACAATCCACTGATTGCCGACCTCGCCCGCGTTGAACATGAGCGCTGGATGGTGGAGCGGAAACTTGATGGCTGGCGCCATGGCCCGGTGCGCGACAACACGCTGCTGATCCATCCGCTGCTGGTGAGTTGGGAGAAATTGCAAAAATCTCCTGCCGAAGTGAAGAAGGATTCGGACCAGGTGTTGGCGGCTTTGAAACAGGTGGTGGGACGGTAAAACGGTATCACACCCCTCTCCCGTCTCGCTGCGCTCGCCACCCTCTCCCGCAAGGGGAGAGGGTAGTATTTGCGGGAAAATTCCCACTCCCCGTGCGGGAGAGGGTGGCGAGGGCGGCGTGACGGGTGAGGGGAGTCGATCAATATACCCCACTTTTCAAACCCGCCCAAAACTT
>JANPCE010000094.1:0-18609 GCA_031430795.1 Hyphomicrobiales bacterium | reverse complement strand
GGGCCCAAATACATTGGGATATTGGAAGCGTCCCCTACCTACCGGTTTTAGTTGCGGGTTCTAAATTAAACACCTTTGTACCCCCCCCCCCCCCCGCATTTGTTAACTCTAACCCCGCAACAAGAAATGCGGGAAGGGTTTAAAGTGACTAAGTCGTTCATTTTTTCATTTCTATTCGTCAGTACCCTGACAGTGCCATCGTGGGCGGGGGAAAAATATGTCGGACTTTGGGGAGGTGAAGCTCAGAGTTCCTTTGAATTCATTTCCAAGAAGCCCCTCACAATCAACTATTGCTTCAAAGGCCAATGCAACAAAGTGAAAGCGTTGGGCAAGATCGATGCGATGACTTTTCTGTTCCCTAAGAACGGCTCGTTCCCGGGCGCGACAATGGTGATGAACAAAGTTGGCAGTACCTATTGGGGAACCTATGTGTTCTATGGAACAAGTGATGTCAGCATCGGTTCATTCAGTCTGGAAAAATAGTTGGCTGTATTCTGAAGGAGGTTGCGCAAGATAGGGAACGCTTCCCTTTTTTTGTTGTGTTTGCGCCCATCACCGCCGCGCCGCCAACTTATATACTTCGTTCCGCTCCCGCTTACCCACGGTGACCACCAGCACGATCAGCAGCTGGTCCCGCACTTCATACACCAGCCGATACCCGGCGTTGCGCAGTTTGATCTTGTAGCGTTCTTTCGCGTCGTGCAACCGCGCCGATGGCACTTTTGGGTTTTGCAATCGCTCTGCCAATTTTGCCTTGAACTGCTCCCGCGTCTGGGAATCAAGCTTTCGCCATTCTTTCAGCGCGGCATCCAGAAATGCGAGGTCATAGCTCATCGAGCCGGACCTTGTAGATGGTCTGGTCTTGGCGGGCGTCGGCGATGGCGTTGAGTTCGAGGTCTTCCAGTCGCTCCAGCATGGCCTCGTAAGCTTTGGCGGGCACGCAATAGAAGGCAGGTTCATTGTGGTTGAGAATGGCCACGGGGAAGCCTTCGCCCGCAGCGACGGTGCCCATGGGGTTCTTTTTCAATTCGGTGATGCTGGCGGTGGTGGAGGCGTGGATGTGGGAAGACATTTGAGTGCTCCAAATAGAATTTTATTTAGGTCTTTATATGGCACTTAACACTTTGCCCTTCAATCACACAAACACCTCCACCCCCACACCAAATCTCTTTGCCAACGCCTTTGCCAGTTCCTTGCTGATCTCGCGCCGTCCATTTAGAATTTCTGAATTCCGGCTTTGAGGTGCGCAATCGGCGAGGTCGGTTTGTGACAGGCCGTTTTGTTCCATCAGAAAGCGGAGCACGTCACGTGGTGGTGCGTCAGGAATTTCGACATGGTCCGTTTCGTAAACTGAAACTTGATTGGAGAGATAATCCAGCACATCGGCCAAGGGATGGTTTTCGTCTTCACCAACATCATCGAGCAGTTGGTTCATCACGGTGGTGGCGCGGGCGTAATCTTTTTTCGTGCGGATCGCGGAAATGCCCAACACTTCAATTCACCGACTTGTGCAAAATCGAATTGATCAGCGTTTGGTACGGCATGCCTTCACGCAGCGCGCGGGCTTTGAGTTTGGAGAGGTTGTGTTTTGATACGCGCAAGGTGATCTGCACACGTTCGTCGTTGAGGGTAGTGCGGGCGGCGGCTTGCAGTTCGGCTTTGCGTTTTGTCGTGAGTGCGCTTTTGCCGAATTTGTAAGTGTCGGCTTCGATGGCACGGAAGAGTTCTTCTTCTTCTCGGTCCAGAAATTTGGGCGTTGCGGGTTTTTTGCTCATGGGATCAACCTAGATAATGTGCTGTGTGCTTGCGGCTTGGGAACATGGTTTTCAGGAAGATGACTTCACCATCGGTGACATAGGGAACGACATAGGCATAGGCTTCGATTTCCAGAACGAAGATGCGTTGCCCTTCACGAACGGGATTTGGCAAGTCATCGAGTATACGCCCCTCCTCAATGGCAACGGCACATTCCGCCAAACCGATGCCGCCGCGTGCCGGGTCAGATCGCAGCAAGATATCCTTTTCTATGCACCAGCGGATTTCGCGGACGGCCATAAAATGCTATGTAGTTTAAATGCACTACAAAGTCAATTTGTGTTGGCGAGTGAAGCGGGAAAGACCGGGAGCGAGGACAACAAAAAACGCGGGACCGTGGCCAGCCCCGCGTTTGTGGTCCCTCTCCGGCGTCGCTGCGCTTCGCCACCTCTCCCGCGAAGCGGGCGAGGAGATAAGAGTATTATTCGTTGTTGTTGTCTTCCGCGGGAGCGTCGCCCTGCTTTTTGCTGAGGTCTTCGCCGGTTTCCTGGTCCACGACTTTCATTGACAGTCGGATTTTGCCGCGGTTGTCCATCCCTAAGAACTTGACCTTGACCATCTGGCCTTCGCTGACAACGTCAGAGACTTTTTGCACGCGCTGTGGGGCGAGTTCGGAAACGTGGACGAGGCCATCGCGGGCGCCGAAGAAGTTCACGAAGGCGCCGAATTCCATGATCTTGACGATTTTACCTTCGTAGATTTCGTTCACCTCAGGTTCGGAGACGATGGACTTGATCCACTTGAGGGCGGCGGTGATGGCGGCACCCGAAGACGAAGCCACCTTGATGGTGCCGTCGTCCTGGATGTCGATCTTCGCACCCGTCTTTTCAACGATCTCGCGGATGACTTTACCGCCGGTGCCGATGACTTCACGGATCTTGTCGGTTGGGATCTTGATCTGTTCGATGCGCGGTGCATGCTCGCCAAGGCCGGGGCGGGCCTTTTCGAGGGCTTCCGACATTTTGCCGAGAATATGCAGACGGCCTTCCTTGGCCTGGAACAGGGCCACACGCATGATCTCTTCGGTGATACCCGTGATCTTGATGTCCATCTGCAGTGCGGTCACACCTTCCGTGGTGCCCGCAACCTTGAAGTCCATGTCGCCCAAGTGATCTTCATCACCGAGAATGTCAGACAACACTGCGAAGCGCTCACCTTCCTTGATCAGGCCCATGGCGATGCCGGCCACGGAAGCTTTCATGGGAACGCCAGCGTCCATCAATGCGAGGGATGCGCCGCACACCGAAGCCATCGAGGATGAGCCGTTGGATTCGGTGATCTCTGACACCACGCGGATGGTGTAAGGGAATTCTTCTGCTGTCGGCAGCATTGGATGTATGGCGCGCCAAGCGAGCTTGCCGTGGCCGATTTCGCGGCGGCCCGTGGCCCCCATGCGCCCGACTTCACCCACCGAGTAAGGAGGGAAGTTATAGTGCAGCAGGAACTTGCCCTTGGTGAGGCCATCAAGCGTGTCGATGTATTGTTCGTCTTCGCCAGTGCCGAGGGTGGTCACCACCAGCGCCTGGGTTTCACCGCGTGTGAACAGGGCGGAACCGTGGGTGCGAGGAAGGACGGAGGCTTCAGCAATGATCTGGCGCACAGTCGTTGTGTCGCGGCCATCGATGCGCTTGCCGGTGTCCAAGATGTTGTTGCGGACAATGTCGGCTTCCAGGTGCTTGAAGTTTTCGCTGAAGGCTTGTTCGGAAGGTGCGTCAGCATCTTCCTTGTTCACCAGCTTGGCCTTGGCGGCATCCTTGGCGGCGGCAACGGCGTTCTGGCGGTCTTCCTTCTTGGCGATGGCGTAGGCTTTACGCAAATCCTTGTCCGCCTGCTTTTTCACGGCGGCATAGAGCTTGGTGTGATCCTTCGGCTGGAAGTCACGCGGCTCACGCGATGAGCGTTCAGCGAGGCGGATGATGGCTTCGATGACAGGCTGGAAACCGGCATGGCCGAACATCACGGCTTCAAGCATCTTCTCTTCCGAAAGTTCTTTGGCCTCGGACTCAACCATCAACACAGCGTCTTGTGTTCCGGCGACGACGAGATCGAGGGTGGACAGTTTCTGCTGTTCCATCGTCGGGTTCAACACCAGCTCGCCGTCAATCATGCCGACGCGGGCCGCACCCACCGGGCCCATGAAGGGAATACCGGAAAGGGTGAGGGCTGCGGAGGTGGCGACGAGGGCCGCGATGTCCGTGTCGTTTTCGAGATCGTAGGAGACGACCGTGGCGATGACTTGCGTTTCAATGCGGAAGCCAGCGGGAAACAGCGGGCGGATCGGGCGGTCGATCAGGCGCGAGATCAGGGTTTCGCGTTCGGAGGGACGTGCTTCGCGCTTGAAATAACCGCCGGGGATCTTGCCGGCGGCATAGGTCTTTTCCTGGTAGTTGACCGTGAGCGGGAAGAAATCGATCCCAGGCTTTTCAACGCGAGCTGCAACGGCGGTGGCGAGTACGGTGGTTTCACCGATGGTGAGCATCACAGCGCCATCGGCCTGGCGGGCCACACGGCCGGTTTCCATGCGCAGGTTTTTTCCGGCCCAGTTCAGTTCTTCAACGTCAATGTTGAACATGTGTCATTTTCCTTTGTCCTTCGCCGCCGCTTTCGCTCACCAACATGTGGACGGCATCCCCATTGGACAAACAGGTGACAGCCCTATTGCTGTTACGCTGTGTGGGGACGCGGGCGGAAAATAGGTGATCCACCCGCTCATACTTTATTTACTCCCTTGTCCGCCGAAGGCGGATGGGGGAGTACGGCGAAGCCGGGAGGGGGGTCTGTCAGCACACGCGGCTGCCACCCCCTCGGCGCTTCGCGCCACTCCCCCACGCCTGCTTTGCAGGCGCAAGGGAGATGTTTTGCTTACCGCCGGATTTCCAGCTTCTTGATCAGGGCCTGATAGCGCGCCTCATCCTTTTTCTTCACGTAGTCGAGCAGACTGCGGCGGGCCGCAACCATCTTGAGAAGGCCACGACGCGAGTGGTTGTCCTTCTTGTGCATCTTGAAATGTTCGGTGAGGCCGTTGATGCGGGTGGTGAGAATCGCCACCTGCACTTCGGGCGAACCCGTGTCATTGGCCGTGGTGGCATTGTCTTTGATCACAGCGCTTTTGCGCTCTGGCGTAATCGTCATACTGTTAACTCCGTGCATCCAGATTGAACATGCGAATGGCCTTGAGCACACCAAGTTCAATCCGGAACATGCCAATCGGCGTTCCGGCATGGGTGACCAAAACCGCTTCCGCCTCGCGAAGGGTTTCCCCCTCGGGCAACAAAACCCTCTGGCCTTGTTTGAGACGTTTGGCTTCTGCCTCCATCATGGCCAGTGCCGGGATGCCGTCCAGCACGGTCTCGATGGGGCGAATGAGGCCAACTAAGCTGTTTTCGCTGCCGTCCCTATGGCGCAACGCCTCCAGTTTTTCCAGTGAAATCGCATCTTCAAGCGAAAAAGGTCCGACAGCAAGACGACGCAGCAATGTGACGTGACCGAGACAGCCAAGGGCGCGGCCAAGGTCTCGGGCGATGGAGCGCACGTAAGTGCCTTTGCCGCAGCGCACAACGAAGGTGGTTTCAGTGTTGTCCAAGGCGTGGTTTTCTATTTGTAGCGATTCGATACTAACGGTCCGGGCAACCAGATCAACAACTTCGCCGGCCCGCGCCAAATCATAAGCCCGCTCACCAGAAACCTTTATGGCAGAATAGCTTGGCGGTTTTTGTTGCACTGCACCAATGAAGTGTCGCAGCAGCTTTTCGATATCATGTTGCAACGCAATATGTCCCGTAGTGGCCGTCGGCTCCCCTTCAAGATCATCTGTACTGGTTTCGACTCCCCACTTTACCGTGAACCGATAAGACTTCTTGCCATCCATCGCCCACTGAATGGTTTTTGTCGCTTCACCAAAGGCAATCGGCAACACGCCAGACGCCAGCGGATCAAGTGTTCCCCCGTGGCCGCCCTTCTCTGCATTGAACAACCAACGCACTTTGCCAAGCGCCTGCGTCGACGAAAGCCCCAAGGGCTTGTCGAGAACGATCCAACCGTGAAGGTTTTGGCGCTTTTGATTCACTGGAGGTAATCAGGCCGCTCTTGGCGCTGGTCGAAAACGGCGAGAATCTCGATGGCGTCTGGCCGCATGCGGTATGGCAAAACATTAACGGTTCCAGGCACCTGCAACATGCGGCAGGTTTTGGTCGTGTTGAATTTGCCCAAGTGAGGAAACTCGACCAGCCTTTCCGCAGATTTATGGATTTTGGCTAGCATCTTGGCGGCAGCTTGCGGATTGAGCGGATGATAGTAGCGATAAATGCCGCGCAAATCGGCTTGGGCAGGCTGCAACCAAACGATCCTCATGCCGACTGTTTCAACTTCGGCCTGTAAACATCAGGTTCAGGCTCTGGGAGGAGATTGTCCGTATCAAGTGAGTCAATCCACTTGCCCATCGCCTCATGGGAAATCCAATGCTCGGTCTCATCCGCCTTTTTCACCGCCGCGGCAATGCGTTCTTCCATGTAGGCTTCGCGGTCAATCAGCGCTTTGAGGGCCTCTGTGATCAAAAACGCCTTTGACCGTTGGCTTGAAGCCGCCAAGGCTTCCAGCTCCTCATTCAACGCCACATCCACCCGGGCCGAGATCATCGTTTTGGTCATGCTGTCACCTGCTGCATCATGCAGCAGATGTAATACAACAACCCTAAAACTTCAATCTTCCTTTTCGAGATCCTGCGCCACCGCCGGAGACCGCAGAATATTGTCGATTTTGGTGGCATAATCCAAGGCTGTGTCGGTTCGAAACCTTATCAGCGGCATGTATTTCATGGCCACACGGGGTGCAATGATCCCGCGCATCAATTTCTGGTTGCGCGTGCAAGCGTAGAGCAGCTTCTTCTCTTGGCCCGCAATCAGCGGCCGGACATAGGCCGTGGCGATCTTGAGGTCAGGCGACATCTGCACCTCGACAACGCTGGCCATGATCTTGTCCAGCTCCGGGTCCCCTGTGTCACCCCGGGCAAACACGTCGGCCAGCGCATGGCGGATAAGTTCGCCTGCGCGCAGCATGCGTTGGGAAGGTGCGTTACCGGCCATGGGAAAACCTCAACCCTCTCCCCTTGCGGGAGAGGGTGCTGAGGCCAAAGGCCGAAGCGGAAGCGGGGAGACAGCGTGATGACGCCCCTCTCCCGGCTTCACTGCGTGAAGCCACCCTCTCCCGCAAGGGGAGAGGGTTAACCCCGCGCATAATGCTGAAGCCGCTCGTCCAGTGTGCCCGTGTGTAACTCAAACAGATGGTTGTCATAGTCATGGAAATAGAGGGATTGCGCTTCCCCGTCCACCCTTGGTCGTGGGCAATAAAGTGAAATGGGAAAGACCTTGGATCAACGGCTCTGACAATCAAATGCCCGACCGAAGTCACGCCGCCTTTGTCACGATCTTCAAGTCCAGTGCATGCAACACTTTCAGCACGGTGGCAAATTCCGGATTGCCGTCCTTGCTCAGCGCCTTGTACAGGCTTTCGCGGGAAAGCCCGGTCTTGCGGGCGACTTCAGTCATGCCCTTGGCGCGGGCGATGGTGCCGAGGGCATCTGCGATAAAGGTGGCGTCGCCGCTCCCAAATGCGTCTTCAAGATATGCCGAAATCGCTTGCGCGCTGTCGAGGTATTCAGCCGCATCAAAAGGCTTGGTCATTGCCAACATTTTCTTCATGACACTTCCATCTCCATCTCCATTGCAATTCGCTTTGCCCGCGCAATGTCGGCGTCTTGCGTGCGCTTGTCTCCGGCACACAAGATGATGATCAACATCTCGCCTTTGCGCCTGAAATAAACCCGGTAGCCAGGGCCATAATCGATCCGCAGTTCGCTCAAGCCATCGCCAATTGGGCGAACATCACCTGCATTGCCCAATGCCAATCTACGAATGCGCCCGGCAATTCGCGCTTTGGCAGAGGCATCCCGCAAATTCTGCATGTACCGGACGAAGTCAAATGACCCACGAATGACGATCATCAAAACTATGTATCCCATGAGATACGGTAAATCAACACCAATTATTGCGTATTCCGATGCGTCGCGACGCCATCAAAGGCTTTTCAATCAACATGCTGGTGATGACATTTCTGGCGGCTGGTTTGGCGCAACAGTCAGAATTGAACTCCGTGCTCAAAAGTGCCAGCAAAATTTAACGCTCAAAATCTCTTTCGCGCTTTGATTTCCGATGCAACCACCACCCGGAAAAAACCCAAAAGAAAAAGGGCAATCGCAAAGCGACTGCCCAAACTCTTGATGAATTGGAGAAATGCCTCCATCACCCCAGCGTCCGCGCCACCTTCTCGACCCTGAAACATTCGATCACATCGCCGACGCGCATGTCTTCGTATTTCTCGAAGGCCATGCCGCACTCTTGTCCTGACTGCACTTCCTTCACTTCATCCTTGAAGCGCTTGAGTGTCGACAGTGAGCCTTCGTGGATGACCACGTTGTCGCGGATCAGGCGCACCTTGTTGCCACGTTGCACATTGCCTTCGGTCACCATGCAGCCTGCGACTTTGCCAACCTTGGTGATGTTGAACACTTCCAGAATTTTGGCGTTGCCCATGAAGGTTTCGCGCATCTCTGGCGCGAGTTTACCGCTCATCGCGGCTTTGATGTCGTCCACGAGATCGTAGATGATGTTGTAGTAGCGGATTTCAATGCCTTGCTGTTGTGCGGCATCGCGGGCTTGCGAATTGGCACGCACGTTGAAGCCGAGAACGACAGCGCCTGAGGCTGATGCCAGTGCGATGTCGCTTTCCGACACGCCACCCACGGCATAGTGCACGACGCGTGAGCGGATTTCGTCGTTGCCGATTTTTTCCAGCGCCTGCACGATGGCTTCAGCAGAGCCTTGCACGTCGGCCTTGACCAGAATCGGGAATTCCTTGCGGCCCGACTGGCTGATCTGGCTCATCATCTGTTCAAGCGACGAACGTGCCACGCCGCCGCCGCGCTTCATGCGGCGCTCGCGTTCACGGTAGTCGGTGATTTCCCGGGCCCGGGCTTCATTCGGCACCACGTCGAAACGGTCGCCCGCTTCCGGTGCCGAGTTGAGACCGAGGACTTCGACAGGAACCGAAGGACCAGCGGCTTTGAGATGCTCGCCCTTTTCGTTGACGAGGGCGCGCACCCGGCCCCAGGCGGAACCGGCGACGAAAATGTCGCCATGCTTCAGGGTGCCGCGCTGCACGAGAACGGTGGCCACGGGCCCACGGCCTTTGTCGAGCTGGGCTTCGATGACGAGGCCACCGGCCTCACGATCCGGGTTGGCCTTGAGGTCCAAGACTTCGGCTTGCAGCAGAATGGTTTCAAGCAGCTTGTCGAGGTTGGTGCCCTTGGTGGCTGACACTTCAATGTCGAGGACGTCGCCGCCCATGCTTTCAACCACCATGTCGTGTTGCAGCAAATCCGTGCGCACACGCATCGGGTTGGTGTTCGGCTTGTCGATCTTGTTGATGGCAACAATGATCGGCACACCAGCGGCCTTCGCGTGGTTGATCGATTCAATCGTCTGCGGCATCACACCGTCGTCGGCGGCCACGACGAGAATGGCAATGTCCGTGGCCTTGGCACCACGCGCACGCATGGAGGTGAAGGCTTCGTGGCCCGGCGTGTCGATGAATGTGATGAGGCCGCGCGTTGTTTGCACCTGGTAGGCACCGATGTGCTGGGTGATGCCGCCAGCTTCACCGGCGACAACGTTGGTTTTGCGCAGTGCATCGAGAAGTGATGTCTTGCCATGGTCCACGTGGCCCATGATGGTGACGACGGGCGGGCGTGGTTTCAGAAGTTCCGGCGCGTCAGTTCCGGCGTCGAGGCCTTCAACCACGTCCGATTCCGAAACGCGCTTGACCTTGTGTCCCATTTCTTCGGCGATGATCTGTGCCGTGTCGGCATCAATCACGTCGTTGATGGTGTGCATCTGGCCCTGCTTCATCAGCATGCGGATGATATCGACGGCGCGTTCCGCCATGCGGTTCGACAGTTCCTGAATGGTGATGACTTCAGGAATGATGATTTCGCGCGAGGTCTTTTCCGTCGGCATCTGGAAGCCGTGGGATTTGTTCTTGATGCGCTCGGTACGGCGGCGGAAGGCAGCGACCGAATGACCGCGCTTGTTTTCATCATCGTCAAGCGCGTTGCCCACGGTGAGGCGGCCCCGGAGGCCCTTCTTTTCAATATCTGCTTTGGTGCGCGACGGAGCCGCCACGGGTTTTACAATGCGGGCCGCACCCGGACGCGACAGACCCGGACGGGCACTGCCGATGCTTGGTCTGACACCACTGCCATGGCGGCGTGGCGCATCATCTTCTTCGGGTTCGGCGGAGGTGGACTTGGGCGCGAGTTTCTTTGCAGCCTCCTCTGCCTTGCGGCGGCCATCTTCTTCCTGCTTGTGGCGGACATCGTCCTCAGCTTTACGCTTGGCGGCGGCTTCACGCTCAACGCGGTCACGCTCATCCTGGACTTTGCGTTTGACCAGGTCCTCTTCCTGGCGTTTGCGCTCATCTGCTTCACGCACTTTACTGCTGGCAAGGGCGCGCTCACGCGCTTCGCGTTCCTCATTCGTCAGTGTACGGAGCACAACACCGGGCTTTGGCGGGGCCGGACGCAAGGGCGTTGTCGACTGCGGCATTTCCTGGCCCGCAACACGCGGCTTGGCTGTGAAACTTGTGTTGTTGCGGTTTTCAACAACAGGTGAAAGCGCAGGCTTTGTGTCTTCAGCAAAACGTTTGCGCTTGGTTTCCACCACAACCGTTTTGGTGCGGCCGTGGGAGAAGCTTTGCTTGACCCGTGACTGTTCCACCACGGGTGAGCGCTTCAGCGTCAGAGTGCCGCCTGGTTTCTTGCCGTCATTGTCCGTCGTATCGTTCATAACCTGTTACTGGCTTCCCTTTGCCGCTTCTGGCGGCATGTCTGAGTCTTCGAATTTCTGCATGCGGCGGATGCATTCGGCCATCCCAGCAGCAATGCCGCCGGAGGCGACGGCTGCATGTATCACATTTGGCCGCCCAAATGCCAAATCCATTTCATCTGCTGTGAACGCCCTGCTGACCAGCGTTTTTGGCTGCGCCAACCTGTCCAGTTTCCGGCAGCCATCAGGCTGCGCCTCAACCGCATGGATCAGCACGGCGACGGGTCCTTTGGTCAGCGCAGACTCAACCTTCATGGAGCCTGAGACGGCTTTGCCGGCCTTGCGCGCCAGCATCAGGCGCGACAGCGCCTGCTGCCGCAACAGCTGGCCCACCCGGTCCGGCAGGTCCGCATCAGACCTGACTGCCGCGCCAAAGCCACGCGCAAACGCCTGCTTTTTTACGGCTTCCGCCAAAACCTTGCGTGACAGCGTGACCCATACACCCCGTCCCGGCAATTTGCGGGCGAGGTCTGGCGTCACAACACCTTCGGGCGACAACACAAAGCGCAACAGCGAGTCATCATCAGCACTTTCGCGCGTGACGATGCACATGCGCTGTGGCGCCCGTGTTTCTGCTATGGCGGCTGCGGCTGTCAGGCGGTGGCTTCACTTTCTTCGGCATCAACGGGCACTTCGATTTCCGGCAGCGCTTCGATCCAACCCAGCTTGACGCGGGCACGCAGGATGATGTCGTTGGCCTCTTCCTGGCCGACATCAAGGCCACTGAAGGCGCCGGTGAATTTCCTGGTCTCGCCGTCCTTGCGCTCGCTCCAGCCGATGAGGTCGTCTGACGCACAATCCGCCAGTTCTTCCAGTGTCTTGACCTTGGCCTCACCCAGGGCCACCAGCATCCGGGGTGTCAGGCCTTCCAGCCCGGCAAGATCATCGCCAACACCCAGTGCCTTGCGCTTGTCCTCAAGTTCCGTGGCCTGCTTTTCAAGATAGGCGGCGGCGCGATTTTGCAGTTCTTCAGCCATTGCCTCGTCCAGTCCCTCAATTGCCGCTATGTCGCGCAGTTCCACCGCCGCCAGTTCTTCCGCCGAATCGAAACCTTCTGACGCCAAAAGCTGCGCCAGGGTTTCATCCACATCCAAGGCTTCAATGAAGTGCGCGGTGCGGGTTGCGAATTCCTTCTGGCGGCGCTCGGATTCTTCGGCCTCGGTCATGATGTCAATGTCCCAGCCGGTGAGCTGCGACGCGAGGCGCACGTTCTGGCCACGGCGGCCAATGGCGAGCGAGAGCTGTTCGTCCGGCACCACCACTTCGATGCGCTCAACATCTTCATCGAGCAACACCTTCGCCACTTCGGCTGGTGCAAGCGCGTTGACAACAAATGTGGCGATGTCCGCCGACCACTGGATGATATCAATCTTTTCGCCCTGCAGCTCGTTCACCACGGCCTGCACACGCGACCCCCTCATGCCGACGCAGGCGCCGACGGGATCAATCGAACTGTCCTTCGATCGCACACCAATCTTGGCGCGTGAGCCAGGGTCACGGGCAACAGACACGACTTCAACCACACCGTCATAGATTTCCGGCACTTCCTGGCCGAAGAGCTTGGCCATGAATTGCGGATGGGTACGCGACAGAAAAATCTGGGGGCCGCGCTGTTCGCGGCGCACGTCGTAAACATAGGCGCGGATGCGGTCGCCGGCGCGGAAGGTTTCACGCGGCAAGGCTTCGTCACGCCTGACAATGCCTTCACCACGGCCAAGGTCCACGATGACGTTGCCATATTCGGCGCGCTTCACTGTGCCGTTGACGATTTCGCCAATGCGGTCCTTGAATTCCTCGTACATGCGGTCACGTTCGGCATCGCGCACCTTCTGCACGATCACCTGCTTTGCTGATTGCGCGGCGATGCGACCGAATTCGATGGGCGGCAGCGGCTCGGCGATATAGTCGCCGATTTGTGCCGCCGGATTGCGCTTCGATGCTTCACGCAGCGAAATGTGTTTGGCATCGTCTTCGACGATTTCAACAACCAGCAGCAGTCGGTTGAGCCGTGTCTCTCCGGACTTTGGATCAATCTCGGCGCGGATTTCGTTTTCAGCACCATAGCGGGCCTTGGCCGCACGGGTGATTGCGTCTTCCATCGCTTCGAGCACGATGGCCTTGTCGATCACTTTTTCACGGGCCACAGCATCTGCGATTTGCAAAAGCTCAAGCCTGTTGGCGCTGACTGCCGTATTAGCCATTATCGGATTCCTCTTCTTTGGCTTCTTTGATTTGGTCTTCTTCGATTTCGGCACCATCGCCGTATCCCGTTGAGGGGAGACGCGCACGCGCCGCTGCAATCAATTCATCCGTGAGCACGAGGTGCGCGTCGCTGATGTCCTTGAACGGCACACCGATCAAAACTTTTTCAACACCACCTTCAGGATTGTCGATGAAGAGGCGCACCTCTCCCTCGTGATAACCCTCGAGCACGCCCTTGAAACGCTTGCGGCCGGCAACCGGCACGGCCATTTCAATTTTGGCGTCGTGCCCATCCCAGTCTTCAAAATCCTGCGCGCGCACCAGCGGACGGTCGATGCCCGGCGATGAGACTTCCAAGTGGTAGCGCGACGAGATGATGTCAGCCACATCCAGCATCGGCGAAAAGGCGCGGGAGAAATCAGCGCAATCCTCAACGGTGAATGTTCCGTCGTTTCTCTCCGCCATGATCTGCAAGGTGGAACCGAACATCCGCACCCGCACAAGCCGGAAGCCCATGGAGAGAAGCACAGGCTCCGCCAACGCGGCCACACGAAGTGCGGGGCCGGTTTCCCTGGATAGTCTCTGGTCAGTGCCATCGGTCATTTAAAAACCAAAAAAGCGGGCCCCTCGCGGGACCCACCCTCATTCTTTTCAGATTGTGAGCGAATTTCGTGAACTGCTCATAGGCCTCAAATAAAAAAACTACAATAGGAGTAAGAGCCATATTTTAGCCATTTTATAAGAGTTTAATCCAAAATAGAAAGGAGAAACACATGACTGGAATGTTGATTTTACTCATTTTTATTGCGTTGATGTGCAGTGCCCGTCGGTTTGCCGTTGATGATCTTGCCATCTTGAACCACAAGGACGCTGGACAGCCATCGGCGATTTGTGTACGTTCCACATCTGTTCAAAGAGGGGTTGGGCGTCACATGGGGCAAATGAAGCCTTCGGTATTGGAGCTATGTGCTGGCGGTGGCGGCCAGGCGCTGGGACTTGACCTCGCCGGTTTCGACCATATGGGTCTGATCGAGAATGATTCAGCGGCCTGCAACACGTTGCGACTCAACCGCCCTCAATGGAACGTCATTGAGCATGACTTGTTTCAACCGCTTGACCTCTCGCCCTTCAAAGGCGTTGATTTACTTGCAGGTGGCCTACCCTGTCCGCCATTTTCTGTCGCCGGCAAGCAATTGGGAGAACGCGATGAACGCAACCTCTTCGATGTGGGCATCAACTATGTCGACGCCATCCGCCCACGCGCAGTGATGTTCGAAAATGTGAAGGGCATGCTTAGTCCGAGGTTTTTGGAATACCGCGCATGGATTGACGCGCGGCTTCGCAAGTTGGGATATGAGCCCGACTGGAAACTTCTGAATGCCTGTGACTACGGCGTCCCGCAGTTAAGGCCAAGAGTTTTGCTGGTCGCTGTGAAACGTGCTTTTCGATCGCAGTTTGTTTGGCCACAAAAATCAGATGCACCGATGACGGTGGGCGAAACCCTTCGTGATTTGATGAAGGAACGCCATTGGAAAGCCGCAGACGCATGGGCAACAAGCGCCAACTCCATAGCGCCGACAATTGTTGGGGGGTCAAAAAAGCATGGCGGGCCGGATTTGGGGCCTACGCGTTCGCGCCAGGCATGGGCGGAACTTGGTGTGAATGGCATTGGCATTGCAAACGAAGCGCCTGAGCCGGATTTCCTGGGCATGCCAAAGCTGACCGTGCGCATGGTGTCGCGCCTTCAAGGCTTTGCCGATCATTGGAAGTTTTCCGGCGGCAAAACCGCACAATACAGACAGGTGGGCAACGCCTTTCCACCGCCCGTGGCTGCTGCGGTTGCAACTGCAATCAAAGCCGCTGTGTCAGAGAAAGCTGTGGCGTGGCGCGCGTGAGCATCGTTGAGATCAAGTCCGAGAGGTCCGATTTTCACAAGAACATAACCAAGTCTTTGCTCGTCGTTGCGGACGGCGTTGCAACAAACGCTGACGCGTCAAACCAAACCAGCAGTACAATTGCCAATAGCATTGCGGAACAACTTTCAGCCCCCAAGGGCAGGCGCCTGCCGGCGCAAACCGCAGGTGATGTGTTCGAAGGGGCTGTTGCTTCATTTATAGAGAAGAGCTTTGGCAAACTGAAGCATTTGAGACCGGGTGATTGGAGGGTCAAGGCGATCAGTTCGCGGTCGGGAACTGCACTGAATGCGTTTGAACAGTATCGCCATCTCGCTTCCATTGATTCAATCATGACAAAGCATCCGGAGTTGGCCGTTGCACTTGGCAACGACTATCAAATTTCTCCCGACATTTTGATGTCTCGTATTCAAGAGGATGACAAATCAATCAACCTCCACACCACTCTCGTGGATGCAACCGTGGCAAGAGCATCCGCTCTCCGGCAAAAAGGCGAGATGATTGAACTTTTGCACGCAAGCGTGTCATGCAAGTGGACCTTGCGTTCTGACCGCGCCCAGAACGCAAGATCTGAAGCCCTTAATCTCATTCGCAACAGAAAAGGACGAGCCCCTCACATTGTTGTGGTGACTGGCGAACCACTGCCGTCACGATTGTCCTCCCTCGCACTGGGCACGGGTGACATCGACTGCGTTTATCATTTTGCTCTTTATGAACTTGAGCAAGCAGTGAAGCTTGTCAAACAAAGCGAAGCGCAAGATCTTCTTGCAATGATGATTGATGGAGCCCGTCTGAAAGACATCAGTGACTTACCTCTTGATTTAGCAATTTAGAGCGCCAGATGGTCAACTACGTTCACCACTTTTGTCCTTTCCCCCATAGGCGGGCTTGACCCGCCTACCCAGAATGGCGGGAGTCTGGTTCGGCGGCTCAAGGCCGCCGATGGAGATTTGGGATTTGGTGAAACATGATCATCCGACGCACTAAATATCTGCAAATCCACTCACGAACGCACTCAAGCAGTGCCCGTCGGTTTGCCGTCGATGCTCACGCGGTTTTTGCGGGCCCAATAGGCTTCAACGCCTTCAGGCCCCATGTGTTCGTAGAAGGGCAACAGTTCCGTAAAGCCGCGCTGCGCCTCGTAGCGCATCACGGGAACGCCTGTGCCGCAGGAGGTTTGCACACGGGAGATGGTGAGGTCGTAAACCTGCCTGCTTCCGGCCATGGGCTTGAAAAGCGTCAGCGCTTCATCGAAGCCTTGATCGCCGGGATGCAAGGTCCGTGCCGTGCCGTAGACCCGCAGGATCAACGCATCACCTTCGAAGGCGCAGAACATCAGGGTCATGCGTCCTGTCTCCAGCACGTGGGCCGCTGTTTCATTGCCACTGCCGGACAGGCTGAGCCAGAGGATGCGCGAGGCACGGACCACGCGCAAACTATCCATGCCCTTGGGCGAACAATTTACATGTCCGTCGCTGCCCGCCGTGGCCACGAAGAACAGGGGTTGCGCTTGAATGAAAGCGATGTGACGTTCGCTCAAGCTTTCGAAGATTGTGGCCATTGTGACACCAGAACTGCAAGGATGATGATGGCTCCGCCAATGAAGGTGGCGGCTGGCGGCAGTTCTGTGAAGATGAGGTATGCGAGGACGGGCTGCAAGGGCACTTCGAGATTGCTGACGAGGGCCGTCTCGCCGCCGGGCAGATGTTTTGAACCTTCCAACAGCATGGTCACTGCGCCAACAAACACCACGCCGAAAACAGCCAGAATGGCGATCTCGTGTGGTGGCACTTCAAAAGGCGTTCCAAACAGGGCAGCGGGCACAATGGCCAGGACAGCGGATATCACCATGACGGCACCGGAGGGTGTGTCCGGGTACTTGCGAAAGATCGCAAAAATCACGGCCGTCGTGAATGTCATCCACAGTGCAAGGGCATCCCCCAGTATACTTCTGTTGCCAAGCGAACCAAGCGCGACCACGGCCACACCGGCGAAAGCCAGCCCGCTTGCCGCCAACACAATGCGGCGCGGCACCTCACGCAAATAAGCCCACGCCACCACAGCTGACAGCAGGGGAGCACTTCCATAGATCAGCGCCACATTGGCGATTGAGGTGAGCTTGAAAGCAGCGATGTAGGCGAGGGCACCCGATGCCCAAACCAGGGCCGCAAACCAGCCGGGCCCGCGCATGGCGCTGAATTCCTGCCGTAAACTTCCCCGCCAGGCCATGAACCCCAACATCACGACAGTGCCAAAAACCCCGCGCCAGAACGTCACATCCCAGCCGCTGGCATCAACGCCACGGGTGAACAGCCCCGGCGTTGAAAACAACATCGCCGAAGCCGCAACAAGAATCAGGCCTTTGCGGCGGTTGGTGGTCATGGTGGGGGGTATACACGGGAGTTTGTCAGGATGTGGCAGGAGTTCGCGCATGGCGCACACGCCATGCCACGCGTTTTTTGATACTCCCCGTATAGGGGGAGAATGAAAGTGTGATCCTTCAGCCCCACAAAGGCAAGCTCGTCACCAGTGCACAGGCTATCAGCGCGAGGCAGGCTCTTTGAAATGTCGCTTCGCTGGCGAAACCAAACATGCGGTTGCCAATCCAGAGGCCGAAGGCGAAGGTTGGCATGACGTAGGCGGAAAGTTTCAACACGTCTGCTGTGAGCAATCCGCCCACCCCATAGCTCACCATGGTGATGGCAGAGCCGACAGCGAAATACAGAAAGGTTGACGCCCGCATGACGGCGGCCTTGGTGTCGCCGCCCAGCCAGTAGGCAACAACGGGTGGACCGCCAATTTGCGCGATGCCGCTGAACAGGCCGGAGATGGAACCAACGCCGATGGTGAGGGCTTTGTGGGGCTGGCCATGATAGCGCCAGCCGGAGAGCAACAGCACCAGCATCCCTGCCGTCAATGCGGAGATGAGCCAGCGCAGTGTCAACGTGTCGCCTGTTTTCAATATCCATGTGCCGATGGGCACACCGGCAAAACCGCCGAGCGCCATCAAGGCCACGTCACCACGCCGTGCCAGTGGCCAGGATTTGAAGATGATAGGAAGAGCGACAATGGCATCCACAATCAGCAACACCGGTGACGCCTGCTGTGGCCCGATGAGGCGGGATGCAATGGGCACAAAAATCAAGGCGGCCCCAAATGCGGAAAAGCCGCGCGCGCAGCCAGCGATGAGGGCCGTGACACAGAGGATGGCGATGTCAGTTGTGGGCATGGGCAAACGCTTACAGTATTTTCTTCCCGGCGGTGCACTCACTTCCCCGGTTTCACTCAGAGCAGTTCCGTTCTGGTTAGAGCGGTTCCAGGTTAGTTTGAACCACAGTCCAAATTTTCACTATTCATCCAAATTCCGTCATGGTCTGCTTCAGGCAGACCACCCATGTATGCCAGTAGTAAGTCAATTCTCCCGCAGCTGGAGCATCGGGCGCTTAACTGTGTTCGCCATTTTCCGTTTGTCCTCCATAGGCGGGCTTGACCCGCCACCCCAGAACCACCCGCAGTCTGGTTCGGCGGCGCAAGGCCGCCGATGGAGAAATATTGGATTTGATCCCACTTGATCGTTTGACGCACCAATCCCCATGACTGAACATCCATGGGTGGCCCGCCTGAAGCAACCATCATGTTTCTGTTTGGAGTTGAGGTTTTGATTTCCATGGGGTTTGCCTTTTGAGAACGGTGTTGACGTAGATTGTGAGCTTGCGCGCACAGGCGACGATGGCCTTTCGGTG
>JANPCE010000093.1:0-4197 GCA_031430795.1 Hyphomicrobiales bacterium | reverse complement strand
GGGCGACATCGCCGCGCGCGGGGGCTGGTTGCAACCAGCCCCCGCGCAGGTTTCAAACTGCAACGATTGCAACCCAACTGTCCAGATACAAGAGGTCCTTTGGCTTCAAGCGATTGCCCTTCACCCCTGCCCCTCCCCATGCTTCGCATGGGCGAGGGGTGAAAGAGTTGGGCTTAAGTCAGCGCTGAGGGGCCCTTTGGCAAACAGAAAACCCGGCCTCGGAGCCGGGTTTTGAAATTTTGACAAGGCTGCAATCACCGCGCCAGGCGAATGTTGCCGACTGAGCCGGAACGGATGTTGTTGCCGATCGCCGTGAAGGCGGCTTCCAGATCAGAGCCGCTCAGCGTGTTGTAGAAGTGGTCGACGCCGGAGCCGCAATTCTGCAAGGTGTTGACAGCGATGCTGTAGTCCGCTGCCGGCAGGAGGTTCAAAGAGAAGCCGACCGTGTAGACTTCGATGCCCTGGGCCTTCATGTTCGTGCACATTTGCTTGGCCGCATTGGACATGGTCGTCTTGTTCTGGTCTTTCCAGCCGCGGTAGGAGTTGTAGACGCCGTCCGTCATCAAGACAGCGACTTTGCGCAGCTTGGGCTTGCCCCGGGCATTGGTCTGCGTCAGCAGATTATAGGCTTTGGGCGCGCTGGAGGCACCCCAGACGTTGGCCCAGTTCGGCGACAACGTGTACCAAGTCATCGCCGTGCCCAAAGTTCCGGCCGTGCCGCCGAAGCCTTTCAGCGCATTGATGCGTGCCTTCAAGGTGGCGACGTTGTTCGTCAGCGGCATCATGATGTTGGCGTTGTCGACGTCATAGCATTCGCCGGTTTGATCGAAATTCCAGTGGTCGGTGGCCCTCGCTGACGTGGTGCCATTGATGTTTGTGGCCAAGGCCGTGTTGGCGCTGTCCCATGAAAGCATGCGGCGGCTGCCGTCATGGCCGTTGAGGTACCTGGCATTGCCCGGCACAGCATCCGTATAGTCAAAGGCTGCGGTGGAGTTGTAATAGCGGTCTGTCACGCAAGGCATGACTTTCCAGTTTGACTTATGCTGCGCCTGGTAATTGGTGCAAACCCAGTTGCCGCCGCCTTCACTGCCGCCGCCGCCCGTGCTTGCCGTACAGGTCTTGTACCAGCCAGTCCACGTGTTTGGCAGGTTGGTCATGGCAGTAAACATCGGGCTTGTCGCGCCATTTGCGGCCAAGCGCACCCGGTTTGCGAAAGGCACCAGTGCGACTTTTGAGGTGAATGTCGACTGGTCTGCCCAGATCACCTTGTCGATCAGCTGGCTGGCTGCGGTCTTCAAGGCCAGCATTTTGCTGTCCGAAAGGCACGGCCCATACTGGTCGTTGCACATGGAGCCGGTGGTATCGAGCATCAGTGAGACTTCAAGATCACCGGAGGGCACAACCCTGCCCATCAGCGCTTCGGACTCGCGGTTCACTTCCATTTGCGGGATGCCTGCAAATGTCAGGAATTGCGTGTCCATCGTGGTCCTGGCTATGCCGGTGAAGCCGTCTTGTGCCGTGTTCATGTCGAATTCCGGCGTGAACTCGGCCAGGTCATCCGCGGTTTTTACAGCCTTGTTGAATTGCTTGTTGGCTTCTGCAATCGCGGCGGCTTTGGCTTGATCGGGCGTGCCCGTGTGCATGGAGTAAGTGGTGGCGGCGGCAAGCACACCTGCATCCAGCGCGATTGTCACCTGGGCGCGCGCGTTCACGAACCGGCCAACGTCAATCGCACCACCAGTGGCAACCAGGACGGGAATGGCAGCCATCGCAAAAAAGATGGAGGCGTTGCCCTTCTGGTTTCGAAGGAATTTCTTCGCGAGGGACTTCTTCGACATCGTTTTTCTCCGGGTCAAGGCTTTCAGCCAGATGCCAATCTACCAAAAAGACATTGCTGTTCCAAAAACCGCGAATGTAAAATTTGACTAAAAATATTTCTGGAAAAATGAAATTGCGGTGATTGGGGAATGCAACCACTTGCAACCCGGTTGTTTACAGATGGTTGACCATCTCGGCAGTTGGTGCCGGCTCAACCTGTGTTTTCTGGTCACCAGGCTCAAGTTGTAGGGATTGCCGCGAGGTATTTTTAACTATTGCAGGCGAGAACCCGTTCAACTGAGGAGAGTTCCATGACCAAGCCATACACAGCGCCTAAGAGTGCCACAGTGGCGGGCAGAATTATGCGCGGCCTGCTCAACGACACAGGCAATGCGGCCATGCTTTTTGGAATGGCGGCCCTTCCCATGCTGATGGCTGCCGGTGTGGCGATCGACATGGGCCGCGCCAATTTCGAGCAGACAAGTTTTCAAAGCGCGGTGGATGCGGCGGCCCTCGCTGTCACAGCCAGTCCAAAATCTTCTACCATCGGATTGAACGCGGCACAGATTGACGCGCGCGAGATTGAGCTGGAAACCATAGCCACCCAGTATCTTGAGAAACATTATGACAATCAATCGCTCACAGCCAATATCACAGATGTCGATGTGCAGGTGAATGGCGAACAGGTTGTCCTGACAGCCAAGGCTGACGTTGACACCATTCTGATGCGACAAATTCCACCCATCATGAACCTCGTCGGTGTGGAGAAGTTCAGCTTCAACACTGCGGCGACCGTCAAGAAATCCATGCGTGCCATTGAACTGGTCATGGTCATGGACACAACGGGTTCGATGAAGGATGATGCTAAACTCGCAGGTGCCAAGGAGGCTGGCAAGGCCCTGTTGGACAAGCTTTATGATGGTACCCTCTCGGCTAAACCAACCAGCGAATACATCCGCGTGGCCCTGGTGCCATTTTCTGGCGCGGTGCGGCTGAACCCCTCGGCCCATGACTTCAACATCAACTGGATCGACACTGCAGGTGTCAACCCCTACAGCAAGCTCAACTTCAATGCGATCAGCACCACGCCTGTGGCCTGGAACAACTACTATGCCTGGAGCCAGGTCAGAAGGAATACGACGACCAGTCACACCTGGAACGGTTGTGTGGAAGCGCGCAGGAACGGCACGACGGTCGCCACTGAATACAACACCAATGATGCGGCGCCGTCTTCCGGCTCGCCAGACACATTGTTCCCCGCCTATTTCAACCCGGATGCGCCAGGAGCCCAGGATTCCGTCACCACCGGCGGCGGCACCTACGGCATCAGCTATCGTGGCGGCACGTCCCTCACGGCAATCGGCAGCGAGTGCAGAGGCCTGACAGCTACCGCGTGTTCCGCCACCACAACGACAGGCCTTTATGTCAGACAGGAAAATTACCAAAAATACATTGACACAAACGTCGGCACGGAACCCACCTCCCCGTCCACAATCTACAACAATTACCATGGCCCATGGGGCGGCTGTGCAGTTTCTTCGGTAGTGCCCATGACGCATGACCGCGCCAAAGTTGTCGCCGGTCTTGACGCCATGGTGGCCCACGGCATCACGCTGATTCCGGAAGGTCTCGCCTGGGGCTGGCGCGCCATCTCACCAACAGAGCCACTGACCAAGGTGGAAGGTTATTCCGGCCCTGGCGGCAGCATTCCGAACGGCACCATAGCCCAATATGAAAGTGACATTTCCGGCACTGAACTGCCGTGGAAAAAGATCATTGTCCTGATGACGGACGGCGACAACAACGTCTCCACCGGTTACTCTTTGAATACCAGCCGCTATTCTGCCTATGGCTATGGCGCGGAAACGGGAACCAACAACAGGTTTGGCACAACCTCGTCTTCGTTGCTTGATGACAGACTTGACACCTACACCGCAGCTTTGTGCACCAAGGTCAAAAACGAAGATGTTGAAGTCTATGTGGCTTCCTTCGGCAGTGACATCAACCCTGCCACGAAGGACATGTTGCGCGCCTGCGCCACCGTTCCCGCCAACTATACCCATGCGTCAACGTCTGCTGACCTTGCCCTGTTTTACAATGGCGTCGGCGAGAAGGTGAAGAATTTCAGCGTCTATGTTTCGAATTAAAGCGTAAGACCGCCTGCAAAATTAAGCCGCGCCCTGTTTTGGCGCGGCTTTTGTTTTCGGCTTGGGGCAATCGATTAAAGCCAAAGGGACCTCTCGCCCGGCTTCGCCGTACCCTCCCCAAAGGGGAGGGACTCGTGGTGCGGGCGACGCTCTTGGTTTTGGAGGGTGGTCCTTGACCGAGTCCCTCTCCTCCGGAGAGGGTACGGCGAAGCCGGGGGAGAGGTCCCTCGGC
>JANPCE010000092.1:0-100106 GCA_031430795.1 Hyphomicrobiales bacterium | reverse complement strand
TACGCTTTACACCTCGGGCCCGGGCTTTGCCCTCGTGCAGGCGCTGGATGACGGCGAGACGCTTGTCGACAGCTTCCCCTATACGGCAAGCGACGGCACCACAGCTGTGGCCTCGACCCTGGCGATCACGGTGTTCGGCAGCAATGACGCGCCAACAGTGACGGCAGTCACAGGTGCCGTTTCGGAAGAGGGATTGTTCGGCGGTATCGCGGACACTGTCGGCAATCTTGACACCACCAATGCCTTGACCCTGAGTGGCACCATGGCTGCGGGGGATGTTGACGGCGAGACATTGACCTTCACCTTCATTGATGGACCGAGCGGACTGACCAGCAATGGTGTTCCCATTACATGGACGGGACAAGGCACGGGCACACTGGTTGGTGTGGCCGGAATCACACCCATCATGACGGCGACGATTGGGGCAGGCGGTGGCTATAGCGTGACACTGCAAGGCCACATCGACCATCCCAACGCAACCCAGGAAGATGATCTGGATGTGGTGCTGGGTGTCAATGTCTCGGACGGAACAGCCACAACCGCATCGACGATCACCGTGTCGGTGGAGGATGACAGCCCCGTTGTGGACATTGTTGCAGGGACACAAACCATCAATGAGCAAACCGTTTACAACGGCACGTGGACATTCAGTCCGGGGTCCGATGGCGCAACGGGTGTGCTGATTACATTTGGCGCTTCATCTGCAACGCTGGCCTGGCCAGGTGGTGCTGATGTGACCCTGAGTCAACCCGGTATCGGCACCTTGGTTGTGAACGCCAATGGCACCTATACATTCACCGCTGCCAATGTCACCGCCAACCAGGTGGCCAATTTCACCTTCTCGGCTGTGGATGGTGACAATGACCCGACGTCTGACAGCCAGACCATCAACATTACTTATCTCAACAATCCGCCTGTCGCATCTCCTGCAACCGCACGCATATCGGAAGAAGGCCTGAGCGCGGCAACGCAGGATGCAACGGGCAATCCAACTGACCTGACAAATGCCGCAACCGTCAGCGGAACCATCACCGCGTCGGACCCTGACGCCGATCCGCTGACCTTTACCTTCGGAACGCCACCAGCTTTGACGTCAAATGGTGTCAGTATTGTCTGGGCGGGTGCCAACACGGGCACGCTCATCGGCACAGCCAATGGTGTGGTCATCATCAAGGCAACACTCAATGCAAGTGGCAACTATACAGTTTCACTCCATGGCGGCGTGGACCATGCCAGTGGCTTGGCGGAAAACCTCCTGGCCATTGCGCTGCCTGTGAATGTATCTGATGGTGCGACAACCACCTCCACCACATTGACAGTCACCGTCGAAGACGACAGCGCACTGCTGGGATCATTCGACAGTGCTGTCATTCCGAACCAGGTGGGAAGCGTCAATGGCTTCTTCGATCTGGCCCCCGGTGTTGACGGTATTGATCACTTCAACATCACGGGACCAGCTATCACAGGGCTGACTTATTCCACCCCTGTCGTGGGGGCAGACGGAACGACCACCATATTTGGTCAATCAGGTGCCACCAACATATTCTCACTGACAATCAAGCCAGATGGAACTTATAGTTATAATCTGCTCAGTCCGGATGCTGGTTCCACACTAACCTATTCGACGCAGAACCTGCCTCCAGGCGGACCGGATTGGCGCGAAACCTCGGACGGTCGAGTTGAATTCAGTTCGCCGGGCGGCATCAACTCCAACCAAAATGGCTTTGGTGTGGGCAATACGTTTGTGGGAGCAAACGAAACATTTACCATGGAGTTCCATAATCCAGGAACCGTCGGCGATGATCTGCCCGGTGTGAATACTCAACTGGTTGACGCCGTTACCTTGACTGTCAACAGTTTGAACGGCGCAGGCGGAACTTACAATTGGGTGGCAACCAATACACTCACGGGCGCAACCCAGTCTGGTTCATTTGTGGTTACTGCGGCTGGGACATTCCTTGTAGACCCCACCATCAGCTTCAATACGCTGCAAATCACGGGTTCAAGCACTTTGCCAGGCCAAGGCGCACAGTTCTCTTCGACCTCGATAACCCAAAACATCCTGCCGAAAGACCAGGATCTGACATTCCAGATTCAGGCTGTTGACAATGATGGAGACATTTCTACAGTTTCCACGCTCTTCATCAATCAAACGGCGGCGACAGCTTCGGGCACATTCACACTGACGGGCACAGCCGCCGACGAGACAATTGCCGGCAGCACGGCTAACGACATCATCAACGGTCAAGGTGGCGTTGATATCGCAGACTATCGCGACAGCACCACAGCTGTATCCATCAACTTGACCGACGCCGGATCGGCATCCGGCGCACCGGGTACGTTTACCAATCCGTCTGATGGAACCATTGGCGGCGGCCATGCCACGGGCGACACCTTGGCCAACATCGAGGGTCTGATGGGTGGCAGTGGCAATGACTATCTGTTCGGCAATGCGTCAAACAACTATCTGTCTGGCGGTGCCGGTGCTGATACGCTGAACGGAGAGGGAGGGAGCGACTTCTTCTTCAGTGGCGCGGGCGCTGACACCGTCACGACGGGTGCCGGAAGTGACGTGGTCTATTTTGACTCGACGGCATTCTCCGGAAAAGACACGATCACCGATTTCGTCACAGGACAGGATGTGATTGACCTCACCGATCTCTTCACCGTGGATGCGGCCAGTGGCAAAACCCTTGCCAACTATGTTCAGGTCACGGCAGGCGGTGAATTGCGTGTCGACGTGGCGGGCAATGGATCGTTCAGCGGGGCAAACGCCATTGCGGACCTCACGGGCCAGACCACCGGTGGTGTCAACATCCTGTTTGATGACAACGTCAACCCGACGGACCAGAACGGCACGGCTTAAAACCCTGGGATGGCTGGAAAAAGCTGGCCATCCCAAAGTCTTATTTTGACTTAACAAAAGATTAATATTCCAAAAGAACTTCGTTTTGAGGCAAAACTTGGTGCTCACCTGTCGCAACGCATGGAAACCGCGACCGCCGAAAAATACACCATTGTCGTCGATCAGGTGAGTGTTGACTTGAACGGCGATGGCAATGACAGCGGCGATCTCACACAAGCCGGGTTCATTGTGGATGGCACGGGAGATGGCTGCATAATTGACAATGATGCATCACCTCCACCTCCCGCTGAAGACCACTTTCCAGTTTGGAACCAGCCCAGCATTTCGCATGTGACGTTTTATTTTGATACGCCAGATGATCCATTCTTTGCAGGTGACACATCCGGTCTGCTCACGCCTAAACCCAAAGGCAATGCCGAGAGCAATGATCAGATGTTTGGTTCACAGTCAAGTTTGATGACATAGGCTTAGGTGTCACTGAGGTGTCTGACGACCTTGACGATTGGGTCGGGGATGCGTTGGGCTTGATTTACGAAAACTACGGTGCCTTGTCTGCCGTGTTGGCGGGCGTTGCTTTCAAAGGTAGAACGCAGGAAGTGTTCTACGCATTGGACAACGATCCCAATGACGTCGATATCCCACCGTCTGTGTTTGTCGTCGAGAACAAGGAAGTCGATGTTGCCGGGACAGTTGCATACCATCCCATGAACGGTGACTATGAGTTCACACTTCCGGCTTGATGATCAGTCATTGTTTTCGTCTGCTTGGACCGGTGGATTTTTCAAACGTTGGATTGTCTGACAAACTTCAACAGTGGTTCAAATACTGTTGCCCAGCGCTGCAGAAATGTTGGAGGCGGCGCGAGTGCCTCTGGCTTCCGTTCAGCAACGCTGATGCTGGTGCGCAACAATGAAAGAGATGCGGTGGCTTGCAGACGCGGTTTGAGCGACCATGCCACCACCGGTTTGGCAGATGCGGTTGGTTTGAAAACAGGCTCGATGTTGATTTTGGTCACGCGCAAAGCAGGTGCCACGTCATTCAATTCAGCGTTGCCCGCAACCAGTACCATTGGCGGCGCCTTCTGCTTCTTCAACTGCCGTGTTGCAAAGTTGACCCAGCGGCCCTTTTCATTGATGGAATAGAGCGGCGCATAGTGGCGGATAGAGTCATGACTCAACACACGCTGGTCCTGGTTGTCGAGGATGAAGGTTCCAGCTGCGGTTTTTACTGACAACACGGCGTGGGCCAGGTTCTTGCGCTGATCCATCACCACGACAATGCGCAGATCATTCTTGGCAAAGCCAAGTGCCAGCAAAGATTCATACTTCAGCAACACGTAGTCTTCGCAATCACCGCGGCCGCGGAGCGATTGCAGCGGTGTTGCCCAGTAGTCGCTCTTTTTGAAAGTCTTTCGGTCATCGGTGTAGCGGATGGTGCGATTGGCAAAACGGTTGACCGCAGCGATTTGCTCTCCAGCATTCAGCTTGCGCCAGGCCACTATTTTCTTCTGCCACTTGCGCACTGACTGCGCGCAGGTGTCCGGGTGTGCAAGACAATTCGAAGTTTTTTTGCGTTCCAGTGTAAGGCGTATCTGGGCGCTTTCCCAGTTCTTGATGGGGGCTACGCCAACAGCGGCCATCTCCACTGAATTGAACACGCCATTGGGCGCGAAAGCCGCCTGAACGAAGTCTGGTGATTTCGCCGACCAGGCAGGAGCGGCGCAAAGTGTTGTGAAAGTCAGAAGCGCCGCAGCGAATGCCGCGCGGCGTTGGGATTCAACGCTCCCGCATGGCCTCTGCGCGGGCCTTGTTGATGGGTTTGAGCAAGTAATCCAGAACACTTTTCTTCCCCGTGAGAATGTCGACTGACGCGACCATTCCGGGGATGATAGGAAGTTCTTCTTTTCCCGCCTTTAAGCGGTTCGCTAAAGTTTTAACGGTCACAAGGTAGAAGCTCTCTTTCAGCTGTTCGTCGTAAACAGAATCTGCCGAAATAAGCTCAACAGTTCCTTGCAAGCCGCCGTAGATTGAGAAATCGTAAGCCGTCAGTTTCACAACGGCATCCTGGCGCGGGTGCACGAAGGCGATATCAGCGGGCCTGATCCTTGCTTCAACAAAAAGGGAGTCTTCGAGCGGCACGATTTCCATGATGACTTGGCCGGCTTGGACCACGCCACCCACAGTGTTTGCATTCAATTTGTTAACCACACCGTCGACGGGCGAGCGGATATCGGCGCGCACCACACGGTCTTTTGCGCCCTTTTGGGTTTCCTGCACGATAGAGAGTTCCGCCTCAATCTGTGAGAGCTCCGCACGGGAGTCTTCTCGGAATTTCTGTTTCAGCTCCGCTTGCTGGGCTTTGGCTTCGCGGATGCCAGACCTGAGTTTGGGTACCGTTTCCTTGATCACTGCAATCTGCCCTTGCGCATCGGCAACATCGCGCTGCAGTCGCAGAATGTCAGTCTTTGAGACGATGCCGCGCTCCGCCAATGGCTTCTTCAATTTCATTTCCTGGTTGGCAAGTGAGAGCATGTCACTGGCTTTGTCTGCTGAAGCCTGCGCTTCCTTCAGTTCGCTGCTGCGCTGTTCTACCCGTTCTGTCAGGACTTCCGCCTGGGAACGCAATGTTCTCTGGCGTTCCTCGAACAACCGCTCTTCATTCTGAACAATTGCTTCCGATCGCTTTCGTAAGGTGTCTGGAAATGGTGGAGGATTGTCAAAATCACCTTCGGCTTCGTGTCTGAGGCGCACGGCCTTGACTTCCCAGGCCAGAACCTTGGCGGCTACTTCACCGAGGTTTGACGAAAAACCGGTGTCGTCAATACGCGCAAGTACATCTCCCTTTTTGACCCTGTCACCTGTTTTGACCGTCACTTCCTTAATGATGCCGCCCTCGAGGCTTTGAACCAGTTGGGTTTTGCTGGATGGAATGACCTTGCCTTCACCCCGGGTCACTTCATCAAGCTGCGCGAAGCCTGCCCACACAAAAAAAGAAATTGCGGCCAGTACGGCACCGCACAAGGTCAGGATGCCCCAAAGTGGCGTGCGCTCCAACATGGCGGCATCATATTCCGATGCGAGGTCAAGGTTTTTGCGCCTGGAGAACATGTTGATTTACCTTTTCTTTGAATGGTCCCGCAGGCCAAGTGGACCGACTTTTACCATAAATGTTTGTCGTTTGCCACTTTGCGCCCATTGTAGTATCGTCATTCCACGGGGATTAAGAGATCCAATACCATGGGACTGGCGCGCAAAATGAGTTACCTCAACTCTTGCCTCGTCTTGGCGGCACTGCTGTTGGGCGGATGCACAGCTGGCTCAGGTCTCCTGGAGCCGCTCGCTGCGGCGCATCCTCTTTCTGGGAATCAACTGGCCTTGCCCCCTGGTGACATCATGAAGCCCGCTGATTTGAGCCAAGCCGCAGATCAGGAAGAAGAGATCGAAGTTTCAGGAGACGTGCCCACTCTCGCGAGCCTCAACGCCTTTGTCCAACCTGGGATTGATCCACCCACCGAAGCAAAGATACTCGAGCAGGACACGCAGAGTGCCGCTGTCGACCTCAAAATAAAATGGCGTGGTCGCGTGTCAGCGGATGGCATTGATCTCGCCAATGTGAATGGCGTTTTGTGCTCCAGTCCAAACCCAGCAAGATCGGAAACCTTCACAGTCCAAATCGCTTGCAGTGACGGTAGAATGGGGAAGTTGAGCGTCAACAATGCCGAAGCACAAATTGCGTTCGGGGCAAACACAGAGAGTGCCCAACTGGAAAAATTGGATTGAGCGGACTGCCACTGCCTGGCTTTTGATGCTGAAGAAAATTGCCGTCGTCTATGGAATCTGGTTCAGGCTGTGGTGAAATGTGCACCGCGTTCGAGACACATTGTTTGGAAGAACCGTCGATCAAGGTCAGAAGAATTCAATTGTGAATTCAGCAAAAATACCATGCTGCTGTCGTGTCTCCGTTGTTGCGGTCCATCGTTTTCTCCGAGAGTGAATTTGAAATTGATTTAGGCAAGGCTGCGCAAATTGAACATTCTTCACGCTTGCAGCTTCTCCCTCGCTGCACTGGCGATGAAGGCGCTGCGGGTGATGCCGGCGATGGCTGCGGCGGTGTCAACGGCTTCGAGGAGGCCTGCGTCCATCGTCAGGTTGGCGCGCACACTGCGGCCGTTGTCGAGGACCACGGGAATGATCACGGTGCTTTCTGATTTCGCGGGTTTTTCTAGTTTCAGAATGTCTGCAATTGACGATGGTTTTGGAAAGCCCACGCCGCTGGATTGTTTGTGGGCGAGAACATCGCGCAGGGCCTGTGTGACATCGGCAATGGCGGCTTCGGGTGCGGCACCGCCACCTACACAGCCGGCAATGTCTGGGATGCGGAACGCCCAAACGTCACCACGGCCATCGAGAAGGCCGATATAGTTGCGTGGTGTTTTTTGCTTCATGTCGTGACCTGTCAATTCCTTTCCGCAACTTTCGCAATTGACTGTGCCGTGCCGCGTATGAGTTCGCGGTGGAGCGAGTTTGTGGAAACACTCCCTCGCCCCTTTGGGGCACTCCCTCACGCTTCGCGCAAGGGAGAAAGTGTTACCTGCTTGCCGCCTTCACCCCCGCCTTGGCCGTAATCCCAAAGTGCTCATACAGTTTCTCTGCTGGTGCTGACGCACCAAACCCGGTCATGCCGATGAACTTGCCATCCACTCCGATGAACTTGTCCCAGCCCATGCGGAGGCCGGCTTCAATGGCGATGCGGGTTTTTTCGGTGCCCATTACTTTGGCTTTGTAGGCTTTCGATTGGCGATCGAACAACTCCATGGAGGGCACGGACACGACTCGTGTGGGGATGCCTTTTTTGTCGAGGAGGGCTTTGGCGTCCAAAGCGATTTCGACTTCGGAGCCGCTCGCGAAGATCACGGTTTTGCTCTTTTTTGCAGAGGCGGCGACTTCGTATGCTCCGTAGGCGGACAAGTTTCTGGCGCTGTGGGATGTGCGGGCTGGTTTCAGTTTTTGTCTGGTCAGCACGATGTTGCTGGGGCTGGTTTTGCTTTCCAGCGCCAGCTGCCAGCATTCCACGGTTTCGATGGCGTCGCAGGGGCGGAAGTTCAGTAAATTTGGAATCGCACGGCAGGCGGCCATGTGTTCGACGGGTTGGTGCGTCGGGCCGTCTTCGCCGAGGCCGATGGAATCATGCGTCATGATGAAGATGCTGCGGATGCCCATGAGGGCTGCGAGGCGTATCGAAGGGCGGCAATAATCAGTGAAGCAAAAGAACGTACCGCCATAGGAGATGACGCCGCCGTGTAGCGTCATGCCGTTGAGGGCCGCCGCCATGCCGTGTTCGCGGATGCCGAAGTGGATGTAGCGGCCGCCATAGTTTTCCGCGTTCAACACTTTCAGGTCTTTGGATTTGGTGTTGTTGGAACCGGTGAGATCAGCGGAGCCGCCGATGGTGTCGGGTAAACTCGCGTTGATCACGTCCAGTGCGTTCTGGCTGGAATTGCGGGTGGCGAGGGCGGGTGGGTTGGCGGCCAGCGCCTTTTTGTAGTCGGCGATGGCGCTCACGAAGCTGGCAGGGAGTTCGCCTTTGCAGCGGCGCTCGAATTCAGGGCGGTGGAGTGAACCATCCAGACGGCTAGCCCACGCTTTATGGTCAGCGCTCCCACGTGCCCCTGCGGCGCGCCAGGCGGACATGATGTCCGCGGGGATTTCAAAGGGCGCATGGGGCCAGTCGAGTTCCTTGCGGGCGAGAGCGATTTCGTCTGCGCCCAAGGGCGAGCCATGGGCCTGATAGGAGTCCTTCTTGTTGGGGCTGCCTTTGCCGATGATGGTTTTGGCGGCGATCAAGACCGGGCGGTCCGCATTTTGCGCAGCTGAGAGCGCGGCTTCGATAGAGGCCATGTCGTGGCCGTCGCAGCGGATGGTTTTCCAGTTGCTCGCCTCAAAGCGCATGATCTGGTTGGTGGAATCAGACATCGACACGCGGCCGTCGATGGAGATGTTGTTATCGTCCCAGATGACGATGAGGTTGGCGAGTTTGAGGTGGCCTGCAAGCGCGATGGCTTCTTGGCTGATGCCTTCCATCAGGCAGCCGTCGCCGCAGATGACGTAGGTTTTGTGGTTGACAATCGCGTCGCCGAAGTGGGCGTTCAAGTGGCGTTCCGCAATGGCGAAGCCGACTGAATTGGCGATGCCTTGGCCGAGGGGCCCCGTTGTGGTTTCAATACCTGTGGCGTGGCCGTATTCGGGGTGGCCTGCGGTGATGGAGCCGAGCTGGCGGAAATTCTTGATCTGCGCAATCGTCATGTCCTTGTAACCGGTGAGATGCAGCAGCGAATACATCAGCATGGAGGCATGGCCGGCGGAGAGGATGAAGCGGTCGCGGTCGGGCCAGTGGGGCGCGCTCGCGTCAAATTTCAGGAATTTGGTGAAGAGCACCGTGGCGACATCGGCCAGGCCCATGGGCGCACCGGGGTGGCCGGAATTGGCTTTCTGGACGGCATCCATCGAGAGGGCGCGAATGGCGTTGGCCATGGAACGGGAGGAAACAGCGGTCATTTTCAGGGGCCTCATTGAATGATGGAGACCTGATAACAGGCGTTGAGGTTGAGTCAATCAGGTGGTTGCAGTGCGGTTTTTATGCTTGTCCTCAGGAGTTGTGCGCAACCTGTTGAGAGGGCTTGAGAATTTCTTGGGAGTGCTTTAGATTTCGAGTCGGGGCAGATATGACTGATGCAAAGAAATTTGATGCGTCGCTGACGCGGTTTGAAAAGGCTCTCGGGTTGGTTGAAAAAGCCATCGCAGAGAAGGGCGAAGCTTTGGCCCGAATCCAGGTGCTGGAATCGCACACCGCCAAGCTGCAATTGGACCGCCAGCAGATGGACCGTGACTTGGCACAAGTGCGCGTCAAGGCAGCGGAGTTGGTTGAAACCAGCAAACAGGCGGCGGGCAAAATTGATTCCGCCGTGTCACGCATCCGCGCCGTGTTGCACTCAAACAGCGGGGGTGAAGCATGACCAATGTCGTCGTCAACGTCGCCAGCCGCCCCTACACCATGCAATGCCCGGATGGTGAGGAAGACCATCTGAAAGACCTGGCGCGCTTGCTCGATGCCGAAGTGACACGCATCCGTGAAAGTGTTGGCTCCATCGGCGATATCCGGCAATTGGTGATGGCCGGGCTGATGGTGGCAGACCGCCTGTCAGAAGCGACGCGAAAGATTGGCTTGCTGGAAACCGACAACCAGCTCCTGCGCGAATCCCGCAACGTGGCGCAAACCCAGATCAAATCCCTGGAAGACAATTTCGCCAAGGCGATTGATATTGCGAGTGAGAAGCTGGAAGAGCTGTCGAAGGGGTAGTGGGGCGTCTCCCTCACCGCTGCGCGGCAAGGGAGAGGAAAGTGCAAGGCGCAACAAAAAGCGAAGGGTCCCCTTTCTTTGTGATTGTCAACAGAACCTGGAAGAATTCCCTGCTTTACAGAAGTGAGACAAGGGACTAGTTTTATCTGCCAGGGGGCTTTGTTTTGATCCACAAGGAGATCCCTATGCGAAACCTGCGTACACTCGTTGCTGCTGCCGCGCTGGCTTGCAGTGCCACCCTTGCCGTTGCCGCCGATGACACCCGCGTCTATGTCGCCAATCTTGATGGCGGCAATGAATTGCCAGCCTTGGGCGATCCTGATGCGTTTGGTGTGGCGACCATCACCATGGTTACACCGGTGGGCATCTGCTATTCCATCGTCCTGCAAAATGCCGCCGGCCCGACAGCCGCACATATTCACAGCGGCGGTGGTGGTGTGGCCGGGGCGGTTGCCCTTGCTTTGCCGGTGCCAGCAGCCCCGTTGCCCACGCGCTTTGCCAATTGCATCGCAGCACCAGCAGCCCTGCTGACTGCCATCCGCAACAATCCCTCGCTGTTTTATGTGAACGTGCACAACGCGGCGTTCCCGGGTGGCGCGGTGCGCGGGCAGTTGCGTTGAATTGAGATCAGGCCACCGCAGGACAGGTGCTTGTGGTGGTCTTCGATTGACATGCCAGAGGCATTGGACTGCGCCCCTGGGAATTACGGTGATGTGGTGGACGGCGCTCGCTTGAAGTATAGGGGACGCTACCCTTTTTGGAAGTATAGAGAGTATAGTAAAAAGTATAGTATAAGTATAGAAAAAGTATAGGGAAGTATAGGGGACGCTACCCTTTTTTGGATGTTTTCATTTCATTTTTATCGCTTCCTGCCGCCTCTGCTGTGCCCTTTGGGCGGCCTTGGGGTTTGTAGTGCAGGTTGCGCCCGGTTTGCTTTTCGAGTTTCTTGAGAAACGTCTCGGAGCCGCACGGTAAACCCATCATGGCGTTGCGGCGGAGGGTGAGCAGGGCTTCAGCCTCGTCGGGTTCGGCCAGCCATTTCGACCAGTCGGTGATGTCGTCCCAGTCCTTGCGCCAGCGTGGTTTGTCCGGCAGCAGCGGATCAGCGGCCAGCCCGCAGTGGCCGCGCGCACTTGACCATTGATAATTTTCCGCCTTTCTGACGATGCGGGCGCGCAGCGGATTGCGTTCGACGTAGCGCACGGCGTCGCGAAAATAATCGCCGTCCAGCGCACTCGAAAAATAGCGGCCCTGCCAGATGTGCCCCTGTTGCTGGCGGGCGCGGTTCAGGCGTTGGGCGTAGCGCATGTGCAGGGGTTTCAACACCAGATGCAGGCCGTCTTCGGTCGAAGGAATCAAGACCAGATGAATGTGGTTGGTCATCAGGCAATAGGCCGCAACCTCCACATTGTGCTCCCCAGCATAGTGCTGCAACCATTGCAGATAAACCTCACGGTCCTCGTCATCAAAAAAAACATCCTCCCGGCGATTGCCGCGCTGGGTGATGTGGTGGGGCAAATGGGGGAAGACGGAACGGGCGGGTCGTGGCATGATGGATGATTAGCATGGTGCGGAATCCAAGTAAAGGGTAGCGTCCCCTTTCTTCCCTTTCTTACTGCGTCGAAAGCAATATAGTTGGTGTATCAAGCGCTTGCCTCCATTGGAATACAGAAATTCCTTCTTGTTTGCCTGAGTCTGTGTTAGCAAAAGGGCAGGGGGACAGTTGTGACACCGTTTGGGTGACGTAGTGGGAAATCGATTTGATGAATAAAAAGTCAAAGATCATGGTAACAGGAGCGAACGGTCACGTCGGGTTCAACCTCGTCAAGATGCTCCTTGAAGATGGTTATAAAAGCCTGCGTGTTTCTGTGCGAGACAAGGATGACCCAACCAAGACCAGCGCGCTGACAGCTCTTGGGATCACAGACATCGTGTCGCTGGATGTTCGCGACGAAAAAACCTTTCGTGAGGTAAGCGTAGGAATCGACGTTCTTTTCCACGTTGCTGCAACCTACCGATTTCACACCAACGGTCCTGATGCTGATGCCGAGATGATAAAGGATAGCATGGACGGCGTGCGCGCTGCGATGGCTGCCGCCGCACAAAACAAGGTGAGAAAAGTCATCCTCACCTCGTCGACTGTCACGCTTCCAATGGTGCGGGAGGGCGACAAATGGCCAGATGAAGAAAGCTGGAATGAGCAGAAAGATGTGCCGTATATCAAAGCCAAAACCGAAGCCGAAAAATTGGCGTGGTCGTTGGCAAAAGAGCTGGGCGTCAATCTGGCCACCGTATTGCCCGGAGCTGTGTTAGGCCCCAATTTTGGGCGCGGTACGCAATCAACTGATTTCATCCTCGCAGTTATGAAAGGGTCCATGCGGATGGGAACCATAGCGGCCCGAATGCCAGTCATTGATGTGCGAGATATCACGCGCGGCCATATTCTGGTCGCGGAGATGGATGGCAAAGGTCGCTACATTCTTGCGGCGGATGATCCGCCTGCCTTCCCGAAAATCATCCAGACAATGCGTGAGATTGATCCAAAGGTGCCAAACGCAATGATGGTCGTACCCAAAGCGTTGTACGGAGCATTGCCATTTTTCGACTGGCTGTCGAACAAGACACTCGGTGCCCCTCGCACAGTCACGGCAGCAACCGCAAGGTCATTCAAGACAGGCGATTTGCTGGCCGACAATTCCAAGGCCAAACGTGAGCTTGGATGGGCTCCGCTGATAACGCTGGAACAAACCCTGCGCGATACGATGGCCGAGCTTAAGAGTGCGACATAGTCTTTTAGTTCAAGCGATTCGCCACCTATTTGCCAGATACATAAGATGCAGACACTAGAGCAGTTGGATCGAAAGACGGTTCCTTCCGCATAGCAGACTTTTGCGCCGAAAGACGCGAATGTCCGCTCCCGCTCAAATTCAGTCATAAGCGACGGCATCAAGAATGACTGAAATGCGAACACAAGCAGACATTGTGTTTGGTTCTCTTTGAATCTCAACGATTGTGTACCAATAGTTTTGACGCTGCAATGGTCACGGTTTGGACAGGTTCAACCCCGTTCCCACCCGTTCCCACGGGTCGGTTACCAGGTCGGTCATGACGTCGGGGACTGTCCAATATTTGCCGAATTGGGGTTTGGATTTGAACAGGAAGCGGGCGGCGGTCTTTTTGTCCATAAGCTTATAAGATAAAGAAAAGTAAAGAAAAAGGGACGTTACCCTTTTTTAAGTGATTTCTTTGCATTTTTCTTCTTTCCTTCCGCCTTTACTGTACCCGCACCCTTCGGGCGTCCCTGGGGTTTGTGGTGCAGGCTGTGTCCGGCCTGCTTTTCGAGTTTCTTTAGAAACCCCTCGCTGCCGCAGGGCAGGCCCATCATGGCGTTGCGGCGGAGAATGAGCAGGACTTCTGCCTCGTCGGGCTCTGCCAGCCATTTCGACCAGTTGGTGATGTCATCCCAATCCTTGCGCCAGCGCGGTTTGTCCGGCAACAGCGGATCGGCGGCCAGCCCGCAGTGGCCGCGTGCACTTGACCATTGATAATTCTCAGCCTTCCTGACCATGCGGGCGCGTATCGGATTGCGTTCGACATAGCGCACGGCGCTCTGAAAATAATCGCCGTCCAGCGCACTCGAAAAATAGCGCCCTTGCCAGATGTGTCCCTGTTGCTGGCGGGCGCGGTTCAGGCGCTGGGCGTAGCGCATGTGCAGGGGTTTCAACACAAGGTGCAGGCCGTCTTCGGTCGAAGGGATCAAGACCAGATGAATGTGGTTGGTCATCAGGCAATAGGCCGCAACCTCCACATTGTGCTCCCTCGTATAGTGCTGCAACCATTGCAGATAGACCTCACGGTCCTCGGCATCAAAAAACACGTCCTCCCGGCGATTGCCGCGCTGGGTGATGTGGTGGGGCAGGTGTGGGAAGACGGTACGGGCAAGGCGGGGCATGTTGAGGGTTTAGCACAGTGCGGTGACATAGTAAAGGGTAGCGTCCCCTTTTTTCCCCTTAAGGATTGGCACAGTGACGAAGCCTTGTAAAGGGTAGCGACCCCTTATTTCCCCTTTAGGTTCAAAGACGACAACAACCGGACACTAATGGAAGCGTCCCCTTTTTCCCCCGGTTATGTCAGGCCCGCCTTTGGTGGCCATTCTGATGTATCATGATCTGGGTGTTGTTTGCAGCTCACGCGGATTTTTTCAAATCGTTCGGGCGTATCGCCTACTCCATTGTCACCTTCGCCACTCATCGAACCGGGAAGAGACAGCGCCTCAATCAACCACGGTTCACGTGATTCAAGCCCGTACTGAAATTCTGGCTTCATTTCAGAATGCCTATCAATTGATCCAATCGAAACCGCAATTCGTGGTTGGGAGACAAACTTGTAGGCGATTGGCGTTCCGCAGACGCGGCAGAACCCGCGCAGTGCGTCGTCGGAACTCTTGAAGTAAGTGATTTCACCTCGGGTCAGTCTAAAGTAAGCAGTTTCTACATCAGCAAACGCGCCGAAAAAATTTCCAAATTGTTTTTGGCACATTCGGCAATGGCAGATGCAAGGGTTCTGCGGTCGCTCGGATAGCGCGTAACGAACGGCACCGCATTGGCAGCCGCCAGCCCACTCTTCCAACATGCTTTTACTCCTCTCGAAGTTGTATAACTGTGACCTTGCCCCGAACTCTTATCCAGTTTTGAGTTCGCTCTGAAAATTGAATATGCCCAGTCGGGCTGGTTGTGCAATGGCCATAAGCGAAGAGGCAAGAGATGGGCCGGTGTCACCTGCTCCCGACCCACTGCCGGATCTCGTCAGCCAATTGCTCGAGAACGCCTGTCGTCCCGGCGGGGAGCGGATCCGGAAACCGTTGCTCGGGGTACGCGAGCGTTCCCCCCAGACAGACCGGCTGGACGCAGGGCATCTCGTGCTGTTCGAAAAACTTGATCATGTTGTCCGCGCATTGGCGCACACTCGGATCGTCCGCGGGATCGCTGGCGCCGTTGACGATGACCGCTCCGAGTTTTCCTTTGAGCTGTTGTCCGTCGCGCCACAGGGGATCCAATCTGTCGAGCAAGACGACGCCGAGGGCCGGCGGCATTCCGAAGCAGGTCGGAGTAGCCATCAGAATCACGTCCGACTCTTTCATGAGTGACAAAACACGATCGATCCCGTCGCCGTGGTATCCGAACGTTTCATAACACTGCTCGCACCCGAGACAGTCGATACGCTCATCGGCCAAACGCACCTGTTCCACGACCTTCACCCGCCGATCTCTCTCGAGCGAGCGAAGAACATCGCCGAGCATCCGCCCTGAGTTACTAGACGCCCGTGGGCTGCAGTCTATTCCAATGATGGTCGTTGCTTTGTCCATGTGAGGATCCCTCGTAAGAATTACCGTGTCTCACTTATGGGGTGCAGTCCAGCACTGTCACCGAAATTCCAAACCGCATCTTCGAAAACTACGACAACATAATCAATGCAGCTTGTAATGCTTGGCGAAACCTCGTCAACCAGCCCAGCTCCATTACGTCAATCGGCATACGTTATTGGGCTCACGTCGGACAATCACTATGACCGTTGGTATAACAAGGTGGACAATAAAGTGGAGTGGCACCATAATCCTTTTTTCTTCCTTTCTTGTGCATGAATACCAAAAATCTTTTCAATTCCTGGGTTATCGTGACTCCCACCATGCTCCGTAGTTGGCCACGAACCGATCCAGCAATTCATCTGTCACATTGGGCATGACAATAGCGTGGGCCTCGTTCCGGTAGCAGGCGAGCTGGAAAGTCTTGACGATGCGTTCCGCCGGCTGCGGGAAGACAACAGTTAGAGAATGCGAATTGCACATCGTTGGGACACCCTGTGACCGCAGCCGATTTGCCAGTTGCTGCGCACGAATAATGCAGCCCCGCACGTCGGCGCCATAACCCTTGTGGCCATGGCCAATCAGCCGCGACCAGACAGCAAGTACCGCGTGGCCATTGCGTGAGCCCATCAAAGTTGTGTCGTTGGAGCGCAGATAGGCAATTGCTGTTGCCACTCTATCAACATGCGCCTTGCGGCATACCAGTGCGCCGCATGGCATCGGCGTGCCAATCATCTTGTGACCAGATGTGGATATGCTGTCGATGGCATGGTGGAATGATGGGCGTATTGATTCTGGTGCGTTGGGCACAAAGGGTATCACCATCGCGTTGAGCGCCCCGTCGATATGAATATAGCGGTGTTTCTGTGATATGCCCGCTGCGTCCAATTTCTCGATGACGCCACCAATATCATCGTGGGCACCTTTCATCGTTGTGCCGCATGTAAGGGCCACGATTACAGGTCGTCCTTTCAGGTTGACAAGCGCGCTTACAAAAGCATCAAGATCAATCTCGCCTGCCACATTGCAAGCAACTGACACCGCTTCGATCCTTTGCAGCCGCGCCGCTTTTGGTATGGAATAATGCGCCTCATCGCTATGGATCAACACCGCATCCGGCAATGCCTCGCGTCCAAGATAGATACCCCAGAGATTACCCTCGGTGCCGCTCGCACCAATCGAACCCCAATACTGCGTAGGGTCAGTGCAATGCCAGAGCTCCATTAGCCACGCAATGGCTTCGCGCTCAAGTTCGCAGACTTCTGAGGCGTAGTGTGAACCCGTGTAGGGATCACCCAGATTGTTAATGAGGTATTCTCCAAGGCTTGGTGGCACGCCAGGATCAAAATTCAAATTGTATGGGTAACCCAGATGGCTTTCGTGAGCGACCCGCATGCGGGCCTCCGTTCTGGAGAAAATTGAAGTCAAATTGGAAGCGATAGTATTCGACGGTACTGGGTTGTTTGATTGGATGAGTTGGGGGCGCATGTGAAAGTTCTCCATGAAAGAAAGTCGGACCGGCTGAAGAAAGCGCCTGCCAACGTGCGACGGGTTAGATTTATTCCACCAAGAAACTAGCTTTCCATTATTGCTGTCGAACGTGCCGAAGCAGAAGCTCTCGATTTTCGGGGCATTGCGGAATGCTCACTTGTGATTTCAAGCTCAGCCAGTTGAACCTCATATTCTGTGGTGGTTTGACCCGGGGGTTTGAACTGGTTTTGGGTTGGAACCTTGGCGTCTCTGATCTTAAAATCGGGATACCCCAAACTGTGGACAACAAATTCCTTGCTGTCCGGATCAAAAACAACGCGGCTTCTGTAGCCCTTGAACTCTGCAAAACCCTTCATTGAAAAATTCCTTTCATTGAACTTGTGGGGCAAGCCGAACGGGTGGATTGCTCGATGTCTGCCGATGCTGGCCACATATTCACAGTCTCCTTTTGGTCGATTGCTTTCTCATCGAACGTATGGAGACGATATCCCAGAACTTTTTCGGGGTCTCAAAAAGCCTGCGAAAACTTCCGAATTCTTCCAAATTTATGTATATCTGTGACATGACAGAACAACATTTTTCATTCGGGCAATTCACTTTTGACGTTCAACTGAAAGCATTGCTAAAGCAGGGTTCGCCGATAAAAATTGGTCATAAATGTTTGATTTTATTGGAAACCTTGTTGGTTTCCGAAGGAAGGGCCGTATCAAAGTCGGACCTCATCGATACCGCTTGGAACAACGCAAATGTCGAAGAAAGTAATCTGACTGTCCAGATTGCAGCCTTGCGCAAATGCTTGGGAAGATCGCCAACTGGTGAAGAGTGGATCGCGACAGTGCAGCGGTTCGGATACCAGTTTGTATATCCACCGATCAATTTTCGGCCAATAGTTTCGTCATCAAAAATTGACAAGAATTGGGAACAGCGACGACCCAACAATGTAGTTGAAATCGTACAAACTGAACTTGCGCTGCCCGACAAGCCATCGATTGCTGTACTCCCATTCGCGAACTTAAGTGGTGATCCTGAACAAGAATATTTCGCCGATGGCATTGTTGAAGATATCATTACTGCTCTTGTACGTTTTAAATCGCTGGCAGTTATCTCACGCAATTCAACTTTCCGATCTCGTGGTGATGTGGACGTATTTGACGTGGGTCGGGCACTCGGTGCACAATTTATTGTTGCCGGGAGCGTAAGGCGTATAGGAACCAGCCTGCGGATATCTGCGCAATTAAGCGAAGCTAAAACAACAAAGCTGATTTGGGCTGAAACATTCAACGCACACGAAACTGATCTTTTCAAAATTCAAGACGAGTTGGTGCAAACAATAGCGGGCACGCTTGTGGGGCGGGTTGCCGATGCAGGTGTGTATCATGCCCGGTTGAAGCCACCTGCGTCACTCGCAGCTTATGAACTGCTTTTAAAAGCTAATGCTTTGAATTGGGAGTCTCCCGAAGCGAAAGCCGAGGCAAGGCGGTTACTCGAGTCGGCCATTCGTTTGGACCCGGATTACGCAACCGCTTATGCACTGCTCGCGGCCGTTGGACTGCGCGAAGCCGCTTATCACTCATGCCTTACCGATGAAATACTGGAAACCGTGGTATCGGACGCTCGCAAGGCCGTCGAGATTGACCCCAATGACAGTGCTTGCCACTCCATCCTTGGCTGGGTAATGATTGCGTGCAGGGAAAGTGAGTTGGCAGCGGAACATATTTCACGTGCGTTACAACTCAATCCGAATAATCCTTTTGCGATGGTGAACCGAGGAAGCTTACTTGTGCAGCTGGGGAAGCCAGTTGAGGCGATCTCGTGGTTCATGCAGGCGAGTCGAACAGACCCCTTTTTCGATCCTTCATGGGTGCAAGAACATTTTGCCCTCGCTCACTTTACGGCACGCAGATATGAATTGGCGGCAAACCATCTCGCGCGTACGTCGAAACCACGCTTCCACATGTTAGCCATAGCAGCGGCCTCTCTGCAAAGGTTGGGAAAGTCAGAAGTTGCGAAACAAGCCCTGGACCGAGCATTTCAAGTCCGACCTGACCTAAACATTGAAATTATACGTGCGCTTATTCCTTATTCAAATCCCGAAGACGAGAGCCACTTGCGCGAAACTTTGAGGGCCGTTGGTGTTCCCGGATGAGTACACTGCCCGCACTTGGTCCGAAGTTTTTGATTTGGCAAATTCAACGTTTGCCTGCTACCAAGCGGTAACCTGACCTCGTAGGGATAACGGTGACAGTGCATTCTATTCCATATGCACGTCCCGGCAGCCCTGACATCTCGATGTGGTGAAGTGAATACGGGAAGTGACCGCTTTCAGGTCGGTCATTCGGAATCTCGATTGCGGAAGAAATTGAAGAAATTGGGGACGCTTCCCTTTTCTGGAAGAAATTGGGGACGCTTCCCTTTTCTATGGGAAGAAATTGGTGAAGAAATTGGGGACGCTTCCCTTTTCTGGTAGTTGGCCATGGAGAACATCTCCCAACTGGATGGAAATCGCGCATTGCATTTATATCCTCCGTGAGGGTGCAGAACTTCCAAATGGATCGCCTGCATTGCCATTTCCGCTGCGGGCATTGCACTTGCAGTCTTTCCCATGATGAATGCCGAACACATCAACAGCATCATCGCAAATCGCAAAAAAACACTCATCATCAAACCTCCAAAGAAAAACCCGCCTTGTCTGGGGCGGGTGGGTGAAAACGGAATGGACCGGAATTCCCGGCCCAGGTGTGGATTGTTCACTTTTTACCCCAACTCACAGCGCGGTGTCAAGAGTTATTTTCCTGTCTTTGCATTTGTTCTGTAAACATCTGAATCCGTTGATGGTTTTGGAGGGGCCAAACACCTTGGAAATGGCCTCGGCTGGCCCGGCAGGCAAGGTCACTGGATTTTCGGCTGCTGCTGCACTACATGTGGAGGCGGCGATGCTGCGGCTCTCGTGTGGGACACATTTTCCCTGGGGCCTATAAACGATTACCTTGGGAGCTGTCCCTGTTCCGGATCCTGGTCTGGAGCAAACGGCGCCCACCTACGCAAGTAGGGACCCGGGATCGCACGTTCCCACGGCTCTCGCGGGTCGCCACTTTTTCCCAGAGGTTCATTTCTGGGCACCACTGCTTTCAACTTAAGATTCTATTAGCCGCTATCCGATAGTTTGGCCCACGGCGGACCGTGTCTGGCCGCCGTGTGTTGTTTGCGTTGTGTGGGGTCGTTGTGTTGCGTATCGGGTCACTGGGTTCGTTGGTCAGGTTGATTACATGTGTATGTGCTTCATTGATGTTCCTGGCAATGTCGGCCCGTGCGGAGACGCTGGATTGGGCGGCGATGAATGCCACCAATCTGCGTATCGGCAACACCGACACGGAACCTTTTGGCACTGCTCCGACGGTTCTGGACGTGAATGTCTCCGGTTCCTTCACTGGAACATTTGATGCGGGGGGAACGCACAATCTTGAAATCCAGCCGACCACAACACTGAACGGCTACACCGGACTTGCGGTCTCGCGCATGGATGCGTCGAACGACACTGAGGCGACCTACCAGACCATCACCGTGACTTTCACAGAGCCGGTCTACAATTTGAATGTGATTGTCGGTGACATTGACGGCGGGCCAAACTGGAGTCTCAGCGGCAGTGCTTTCAACGACATCATTGAGTTCCGTGCCGTGAACACCGCAGATGCCACCGTGACTCCGACATCCGGCACGCCGGTAGACAACACCAAAGTTTCCTGGAACAACACAACAGGGCGTGCATCTGCCCTTGGCTTCAATGTCACTGACAACACAGGTGATGTGAGCGTGATTTTCGCTGGCCCCGTGAAGTCGTTCACTGTCCGCCATTACGCGGCGGCCAACAGCAATGTCAGCAATCCAACCGGGCAGATGGCGTTCCTGAAGGACTTTACTTTCACCCGCAGTCCGCAGCTCACCGTCAACAAGCAGGCACTCGGCGGCACGGGGTCATTCCCGCTTGCCGTCAGCAACATTCTGGACACTGCGACGACGCCTTGGAGCACAACGCCTGTGTCCCAGACATTGGCGGTGTCTCCCGCTGGAGCCACGACAACGGGGACGCAACGCTTGTTGTTTGCAACCAGCACGGCTGCCGTCATCACAGAGACAATTCCAGTGAACTGGGCGTTCAGTGGATCAACGATGAGTTGCTCAGATTCAAATTCCGCGGTGTCAGGCAATCCCGCGACATTCACGGCTGCTGTTTCCCTCAACACGGTCACCGTCGCCGCAACCAATGTGCGAGCAGGTGCCATCATCACCTGCACGGTCGTGAACACTGCGGCAATCACAACGCTGTCTCTGGCCAAGACGAGGGCGTTCGCAACACCGGGGGGAGATGTGAATGGCAATGGACTGGCGGATGTCGGAGATCAGATTGTCTATACCTACACCGTGCAAAACACGGGCAACGTCTCGCTGACCAATGTTGTCATCGGCGACATTCACGAAGGCACGGCCTTGCCGATCACCCCATCGCGCGTGGTGACCAATGAAACACTGCTGTTGACAGGTCCTTCCGGGCCGTCATCCGATGCAAGCATCAACGGCTCCTGGGACTTGCTCTCTGCGGGATCGCAAATCCGGTTTCGCTATACGCACACCGTCACCTTGGGCGAGTTCAACGCGGGCTAACAAGGTCGGTGGATTGTGAACGCGCGCGGACTATCCTGATTTTTTTAAACCACTTCGGCGCTACTTAAATTGAAAACGACTCTGGATAATCAACCCTTGCGGGTTGCTGATCCATTTTATGCTTAAGCGCCAGTTAACTGCGGCAGGTTATGAAGGAGTGGGGATCAGAGCAGTGAAATCATAGGCATGCATCGTTTGGTTTTCTTGGCGCAATTGTCTGTTCGTTTGGCGTTGGCCTTTGCTTTTGTATTGGCGACCCTTGGTATTCTTGCCATAGGCGCAGCAGCGCAGACAGCGACAGTGACGGCAACAACCGGACAGAGCTGTGCGGGCACAAGGTTTGGCAGCAATCTCAACTGCACCTCGAACGATTTTACAGCTTCGCTGATCTTTGACCAACCTTCCGGCAGCGCCATTTCGTCCTGCCAAGCGGGGGAAACGGTCATTGTTGATATCATCGCCACCGTCCAGTCCAATTCGCCGGACCGCTATGACATCGGCTTCTTCCTTGGCGAAAATGGCATCAACCCTGATCTCAACAACCCTGCGTCGTCCTGCTCCATCGGTTTGTTTCCGACTTCCCCATCCCCCTTCAACTCCATCGGTGACGCCGATACATGCGGCAATTTCCTGTCGAATGGCAATGCCACGCTGTTGATCAACGATGCGGTGGTCAAGTGCCTGCCGGTGGCGGGAACGACATCGCTGGCTCTTCCATATGTGATGTCATTTGACAACAATCCCAGCGGCAACAGTTGCAATGTATCGAACATCAAACCGGGAACCACCGCAAAGTGCATCAAGGCCACCACATCTTCGGTGACGGGTGTAACGGTCAATGGTTACATCAGGCTGACCAAGCAGACGCTGCCAGATACCGAGCCTGGTTCATTTGCCTTTACAACTGCTGTTTCACCAGCCGCAACCGTAACGCCGTCAACAGCATCGCTTGTTGATGGCGGCATACAGAATTTCCAGGTGCCATTGGTTGCCGGTGGCACGCGCACCCTGACACTCACCGAAACGGCGCTGGGGGGCTGGGATCCGACGGCCAGCATCAGTTGCACCACGCCGTCCGGCGGCAGTGCGGCAGGCTATGTGACTGTGAACAATGCCTCGCGCAGCATTACCGCATCTTTGACCGCAGCCAATTTTGGCGCTTATTGCACCATCACAAACACCAAGAAACCGACAGTTGCCGTTCAGAAAATCACTACAGGATATTTTGGCGGACCGTTCAGTTTTTCACAAACCAATCTCAATGCCACGCCTGGCGACATTACGACCGCTACCGTTGCAACAGCACATCCGCCAGCGCCCACATTTCACGAAGTGACCAGCACGGGTTCCACCGTCACCATCACCGAAGGCGTCCATCCTGATTTTACGATTGTTTCTGCGAGCTGCATTGACGCGAACAGTGCGCGAACCGGAAACACTGGTTTCAGAGGCTCTTTATCAGGCGACGTGCTGACCATTGCAGCGGCGGACATGGGTCCGGGCTCTGTCTATACCTGCACATTCACCAATGCGGCGTCGGCAACACGGATGAGCATTGGCAAGTCCTGGGTCTTCGAAACGCCTTCGGGTGACGTTAATAGCAATGGACTGGCTGATGTTGGTGACTCCATTGTCTACACATATGTCGTGACCAATACCGGCAATGTTCCTTTGGCCAATGTCGTGGTTGCCGACGTTCATGAGGGAACAGCCCTGCAAACTTCGCCCACGCGGGTTGTGACCAACGAAACCTTACTCAGCAGTGGGCCGGTCGGAACCTCGACCGATGCCGCAACCAACGGATCCTGGGACCTATTGACGCCGAACTCTCAGATCAGGTTCAGGTACACACATTCTGTGGCGCTTGGCGAGTTCGACGCCGGTTAACTCCGGCATGGACATGGTGGGGATGACTGACGTATCCCGTGCAGGTGACACCTGACATCAAAACCGCGAAAACCGAAGCACGCCAAGCAGCTGCACGGCAACGCAAAATCGCTCATGATCTGGCGGGCGAAACGGCAGCAATGTTGCTGTCGGCGCATGCATTTCCAGTCGCTGCTGAAACTGGCCGCAGTGTGGTTTCAGCTTTCTATCCCTTCCAATCAGAAATCGACACCCGTAGCTTGTTGGGGAAGTTGGCGGGCGAAGGATGGACGACGGCACTTCCCATTGTGATTACCTTGGGCGAACCGCTTGTCTTTCGGCGCTGGTTGCCGGGGCAGCTGACGGTGCCCGGCAGGTGGGGTATTCTTCAGCCCACGGAGGATTCACCCGTTGTGGAACCTGATGTGTTGCTGGTGCCCATGCTGGCGTTTGACAGGCAGGGATATCGTCTTGGCTATGGTGGTGGTTTCTATGACCGCACTTTGGAAATGCTGCGCGCCAAAAAGCAGATTGTTGCCATTGGCGTGGCCTACGCGGCACAGGAAGTTGACAGTGTGGTCCGGGGGCCACATGACCAACCGCTGAATTTTGTGATGACGGAAAAAGAGGTCTTTAAGTGCGGTTGATGTTTGTGGGTGATGTGGTGGGCAGAAGCGGACGGGCCGCCATTGTGCAGCACTTGCCGGGTTTGCGGGAGCGGCTCGGGGCTGATGTAGTTGTCGTCAACGGTGAAAATGCCACCCATGGTTTTGGGCTGAGCGAAGATCACTTCAAACTGTTGCGCGATCATGGTGCCGACGTGGTGACACTTGGCAACCATGCGTTCGACCAGCGGGAGGCGCTGGTTTACATCCAAAGGGAAGAACGGTTGATCCGGCCTGCCAACTGGCCGAAGGGGTGCCCCGGGCGGGGTGCCACTTTGGTTGAAACGGCAAAGGGGCAGCGTGTGCTGGTCATCAACGCCATGGGGCGGGTGACGATTGATCCGCTGCTGGATGATCCGTTTCCAGCTGTGGAGCGCGAGCTTGAAGCCTGTTCCATGGGGCAGGGCTGCGACGCCGTGCTGCTGGATTTTCATGCCGAAGCCACGTCCGAGAAAATGGCGATGGCGCATTTCTGTGATGGGCGGGCGAGCCTTGTTGTGGGCACACACACCCATGCGCCGACGGCGGACCATCATGTGCTTGCCGGTGGCACGGCTTATCAGACCGATGCGGGAATGACTGGTGACTATGACTCGGTGATCGGCATGGACAAGGCAGAGCCATTGCAACGGTTCTTGCGCAAGCTGCCGATCGAAAAAATGAAGCCGTCAGAAGGAGAGGCAACGTTGTGTGGTGTCATCGTCGAAACGGATGACGCGACGGGATTGGCAAAACGCATCGCGCCTATCCGGGTTGGCGGGAGGTTGATGCAGACGGATTATTTGAGCTGGTAGGGAACCAATCGACACTGGTCAAAACTTCAACACCTTCACTTGCTTCACATTCGGCAAGGCGTTGACTGCGGCGAGAACTTCCGCTGGCACCGCTGCGTCGACTTCGACCAGTCCAACCGCGTCACCACCCGGCACCACGCGTCCGAAGTGAAAGCACGCAATATTGATGCCGGCATTGCCCATCAACGTACCGATGTTGCCGATGAAGCCCGGCTTGTCGTTGTTGGTGACGTAAAGCATGTGATGGCCAAAGTCCGACTCAAGCTCGATGCCCTTCACTTGAATGATCCGCGGCTTGCCGTCAGAGAATACTGTGCCCGCGACGGAGCGTTCATATTTTTCTGTCTTCACCGAAATGCGGATGTAATTGCCATAGGCGCCCCGCTGGGTCTGGCGCACCTCATCCACCTTGATGCCGCGCTCTTTCGCAACAACGGGCGCAGACACCATGTTGACGATGCCCATCTGAGCCGTGAGAACGCCGGAAAGTGCCGCTGACGTCAGCGCCCGGGTGTTCATCTCGCCCACGTCACCGGCATATTCGATGATGATGTTGGTGATGGACCCATCCGTCAATTGCCCGACAAACGAACCCAGTTTTTCCGCCAACGCCACAAACGGCCGCAAGCGTGGGGCTTCTTCAGCGGATATCGATGGCATGTTGAGGGCGTTGGTGACGGCCCCCGTGACGAGGTAATCCGCCATCTGCTCCGCCACTTGCAATGCGACGTTTTCCTGCGCCTCACCGGTAGATGCACCGAGATGCGGTGTTGCGATCACGTTTTCCAACGTGAACAACTTGTGTGATGTGGCAGGTTCAACTTCGAAAACATCCAACGCAGCACCCGCCACATGTTTCGCAACCATGGCATCATACAGCGCGTCTTCGTTGACAAGGCCGCCACGGGCGCAGTTGATGATGCGCACACCCTTTTTCATTTTTGAAATGGCGGCGGCGCCAATGACGTTGCGGGTTTTTTCCGTCAGTGGCGTGTGCAGGGTGATGAAGTCGGCGCGCGTCACGAGTTCGAGCAGTTCCACTTTTTCAACACCCAATTGCAGGGCGCGCTCAGCGGACAGAAACGGATCATAGGCAATGACTTTCATCTTCAAGCCAATGCCACGGTCCGCAACGATGGAACCGATGTTGCCGCAGCCAATGACGCCAAGCGTCTTGTTGTAAAGCTCAACCCCCATGAAGCGGTTCTTCTCCCACTTGCCTGCAAGTGTTGACGCTGAAGCCTCTGGAATTTGCCGCGCCAGTGCCATCATCATGGAGATCGCATGTTCAGCGGTGGTGATGGCATTGCCAAAGGGTGTGTTCATGACAACGATGCCACGCGATGTGGCGGCTGGAATGTCGACATTGTCAACACCGATGCCAGCCCGGCCAATGACTTTCAGCCTGGTGGCCGCTGAGATGATTTTCGGCGTCACCTTGGTGGCGGAGCGAATGGCGAGGCCGTCATACTCACCAATCACGGTGAGCAACGCATCCTTGTCCTTGCCAAGGTCTGGCTTGTAGTCAACATCAACGCCACGATCACGGAAGATCTGGACTGCGGTTTCGGAGAGCTTGTCGGAAACGAGAACGCGGGGTTTCATAGGGGGTCCTTGTGATTTTTGTTGGAACTCACGTCATCCCGGCGAATGCCGGGACCTTTCTGCGGCGGGTCCCGGCTTTCGCCGGGATGACGAGTTGTTGTGTTACGGTGATGCTGTCGCCTGCGCGTAAGCCCAATCGAGCCATGGCATCAGTTTCTCAAGATCGGACGTTTCAACCGTCGCCCCGCACCAGATGCGAAGTCCGGGCGGCGCATCACGGTAGCCATTGATGTCGAAGGCAACACCTTCTTTTTCAAGCAGCTTCGCCATTTTCTTCGGCACGTTTTCGCCGCCGTTGAATGAGATACAAACGGATGTGTTCGAGCGTGTCGCCGGATCAACGGCGAGATGACTGACAAACTCACGCGATGTCACCCAGCGCGCAATCACATCGGCATTGGCATCCGCCCGCTTGAGCAATCCACCCAATCCGCCGACACACTTCGCCCAGTCCAGCGCCAAAACATAGTCTTCAACACACAACATTGACGGCGTGTTGATGGTCTCGCCCTGGAAAATGCCTTCAATCAATTTGCCGCCAGACGTGAGCCGGAAAATTTTCGGCATGGGCCATGGTGGCGAATAACTCTCAAGCCGCGCAACGGCGCGGGGTGAAAGAATGATCACACCATGCGCACCCTCACCGCCCAATACTTTTTGCCAGGAGAACGTCACCACATCCAGCTTCGTGAAATCCATGTCTTGCGCAAAGGCGGAAGACGTTGCGTCACAAATCGTGAGGCCCTCACGATGATCTGAAATCCAATCAGCATTTGGCACACGCACGCCGGATGTTGTGCCGTTCCACGTGAACACAATGTCGCGCGAAAAATCTGCTTGTGCGAGATCAGGCAGCGTTCCGTAGTCCGCCACGAACTGCCTTACGTCTTTGAGTTTCAATTGTTTGAGAATGTCGGAAACCCAACCCCCGCCAAAGCTCTCCCAGGCGAACACGTCCACACCACGTTGGCCCAACAGCGACCACATCGCCATCTCAACAGCACCGGTATCCGATGCCGGCACGATGCCGATTCTGTAGTCGGCGGGAACCTGCAAAACCTCCCGCGTGAGATCAATCGCAAGCTTGAGGCGCGCCTTGCCTTCACTTGAGCGATGTGAACGGCCAGTGACGGCATGCTTTAATTTGTCTGGGGTCCAGCCCGGTATTTTTGCACAGGGGCCAGAAGAAAATTGTGCGTTTGCCGGGCGCATTGCCGGTTTCGGTGTCGTCATCGCTGTCTCCATCCTCACAGATGGACTGGCCCCCGGTGGGGAGGGCTAGCCCGGCGACGCATCTGCCTTAAAACATGTCGCAATGCAAGCAGGAGTTCGTGCGGTGACTAACAAAAAACAAACACGCCCGACGCGAGGGAGCGCCGGACGTGTTTGCCGTGATCACGCGCGATTGCGGATCAGAACTTGAAGCGGAAACCGACAGTTGCCTGATGTTCCTGCACATTGTCGCCGGACACATCGATGTTGCGATAACGGTAGCCCGTATCGAGGGCAATGTTTTCTGTGATGTCGATGGCAACACCAGCAGCGGCACCAAGGGCAAGGCCATCATCATCTGAGGCAAGACCTGAACCATTGACCCAACCATAACCAACGCCAGCACCGATATATGGTGTGAACATCGATTCATTTGCCCAGTCAAAATAAAGATTGCCAAGCACGGTTGTCGTGGAAATGTCAGCACCCGGAGCAATTTCGTAGTCGCCGGAGAAATCACCGGTGATGTCCGTGCGGATGAAGTCGCTGAACTGGTAGCCAACGCCACCACCTGCAACCCATGTGCTGTCATTGTCTACGCCCTTCACATCAAGGAAGGACCAGCCGATATCACCACGCAGATAAAGCCCGATCATGGTGGAGTCTGTGACCGGCGAAGCACCATCACCAAGGTCAGCGGCTTGTGCGGAAACTGCAAGTGGAAGCGCCACGATGCTGGTGAGAAGAATTGATTTGAGACTGTTCATGTTCATTACCTCGTTGTCGGAACCTGTCGTTCGATGCAGCCAATATGAACATGAGATTGGGCGCTGAGCAGGCGCGATCGGGGCGGCTTTGTGGCGGAAATAATGTGTGTCTTTAGCGCCACGCTGTTGTGTGCTGACCATGTACAAAACATTACCGGAAGGTTAACCATATCACTCAAACGTGAGGGAACATGCCTTATCGCATCACAACTTTTGACTGGCTGCTTTTCGCTGGGCTGGTTGTGTGTTGGGGATCATCCTTTGCCTTGAGCAAGATTGCCCTTCAGAGCTTCACACCGGAATGGATTGTGGCAGCCCGCCTGTTCATCGGTGCGGCGGTCTTGCTCATGGTTTCCATCTTTCAGCATGGTGCCATACCCCATGACCGAAAGCACATTGCCGCCTATACATGGCTGGGTTTCATTGGCGATGCCGCGCCGTTTTTTGTCATCACTTGGGGTATGCAGTTCATCACTTCCGGCGTCGCAGGATTGCTGATGGGAACCATTCCATTGATTGTCATCGTCATGGCACACGCCGTGTTGCCAGACGAAAAAATCAACCTGCGGAAGGCCATAGCCTTTACGCTTGGCTTCGCCGGAACGGTGATCCTCATTGGCCCGGAAAATCTCTTGAACATCCGGGCCAAGGGCATGGAACTGCTGGGACAGTTGGCCGTCGTTGCCGGATGCGTGATGTATGGATTGAATGCAGTGACAGCCAAGCAGTTGAATCTGCGAGGGACAGTTCAAGTGTCCGCTGGCGTTCTCGTTGCAGCGGCCGTGATGGCAAGTTTTAACGCTTGGCTTCAGTCGCCGTTTCCAGCGGGTCCTTACCCTTCTTCGTCAGTGGCAGCAATTGTCGGCTTGGGATTGGTGACTACTGGACTGGCCACGCTGATCTGGTTCAAGGCTGTGGCCCGCACCGGACCAACATTTATCGCGATGAGCAACTACCTTGTTCCGGTCTTTGCGGTTTTTGTCGGCGCTGTTTTTCTGGACGAACAGGTTGGCTTGAACGTGATGTTTGCACTCGCCTTTATCATGGCGGGAATCATTCTCAGTCACACCAAACGGATCAACTGAAAACCTGCATCAAGCCGCCGCCTTGCTGATCACGCCGCAGAGCTCATCCACAATTTGTTGCACAAGCTGCTGGTCTTCACCTTCCGCCATCACGCGGATGAGTGGTTCTGTCCCCGACGGACGAATGACAAGGCGGCCTTGATTGCCCAAGCGCTTTTCGGCGGACGCAATTGCAGTCACCACATGCGCGTTCTCCAGTGGCTTGCCGTCCTTGAACTTCACGTTCTTCAAAATCTGCGGCAGGGGATCAAACAACCGGCACACTTCGCTGACAGGTTTGCCGCGCTCCGCCACAACCGACATCACTTGCAGTGCTGCCAACAAACCATCTCCCGTTGTCGCATAGTCCGACAACACGATGTGGCCGGATTGCTCGCCACCCACGTTGAAACCATGGGCGCGCATGTGCGCGACCACATAGCGGTCACCCACTTTGGTGCGGGCAAGGCTCAAACCCTGCCCTTGCATGAAACGTTCAAGTCCGAGGTTGGACATGATGGTGGCGACAAGCCCGCCACCTTTCAATTCCTGCCGCTTCGCCCAGGACGAAGCCACCAGCGCCATGATCTGGTCGCCGTCGATGACACTGCCTTTTTCATCACAGATGATCACGCGGTCTGCATCACCATCCAGCGCTATGCCGATGTCTGCGCGCAACTCCCGCACTTTTGAGCACATTACCTCAGGGGCGGTTGAACCACATTTCTCGTTGATGTTGGTGCCATTGGGATCAACACCAATTTCGATGATCTCTGCGCCCAGTTCCCACAATGCTGTTGGGGCTGTCTTGTAGGCCGCGCCATTCGCCGTATCGATGACAATGCGCATGCCATCAAGATTGCTGCCTCCGGGATAGGTGCGCTTGGCAAATTCGATATAACGCGCGCCGGCGTCTTCAATTCGTTTTGCCCTGCCAATTTCGGCTGATGCTGCAGGCGTGAACTGTTTTGGATCGTCGACCAACGCTTCGATTGCAAGTTCCTGTTCGTCTGACAGCTTGTAGCCATCGGGTCCGAAAATCTTGATGCCATTGTCGAAATAGGCATTGTGGGAAGCGGAAATCATAATACCAAGATCAGCCCGCATCGACCGCGTCAACATCGCAACGGCAGGTGTTGGCACTGGCCCGAGCAGAAACACATCCATGCCCGACGACAGCAAACCTGCGGTGAGCGCCTGTTCGATCATATAACCTGAAAGCCGCGTATCCTTGCCGATCACCACGCGGTGGCGGTGTCCGCCCCGACGGTACAGCTGGCCCACGGCCATGCCGATCTTCATCACCACATCGGGTGACATTGAACCCTGGTTGGCGCGCCCGCGCACACCATCCGTACCAAAATATTTACGAGTCATTAACCACCCAATTGTCCCACAACTGATTGCTAGCACACTTCAGAGGTCAACAGAATCCGGATCGACACTTGCAGTAAACATTTCCAAAGCATGCCGCGTTTCAGCCACGTCATGCACTCGCAAAATATGGGCACCCTGCATGGCCACCGCCAGAGCACCACCAACAGAACCAGAAACACGCTTCGCTGCAACCTTCTCGCGTGTCACAGCACCCACAATGCCTTTCCGCGACAAGCCAACCAAGACCGCGACACCCAACCCATGGAAAAGTGACAACCCGGCAAGCAGCTCAAGGTTCTGCCTGTAGGTCTTGCCAAATCCGATGCCCGGATCAACGCAGATGTGGGAGCGCGGAATTCCGGCTGCCTCAGCAAATGCAACACGCTCCGCCAGCGCATCATAAACATCCAGGACAACATCCAGGTAGCGCGGGTTCAACTGCATGGTTTTAGGCTCACCTTGCGCATGCATGAGAACCACAGGTGCTGACGCCGATGCAACAACACGCGTACTCATGGCATCATGGCCCAAGGCCGAAACATCATTCACAATTTTGGCACCAGTATAAAGCGCGGCAGCCATGACTTCGGCTTTGCGCGTATCCACAGAAACCAGATGCGCACCCGCCAATCCCTCAATCACCGGAATGATCCGCCCCAATTCCTCTGTTGCTTCAACCGTGTCAGAGCCTGGCCGTGTCGACTCTCCACCCACATCCAGAATGTCGGCCCCTTCATCGGCAAGCCGCTTGCCATGGCGAATAGCCGCCTGCGCCGTTTCGAGTTTGCCACCATCGGAAAAACTGTCCGGCGTCACATTGACAATTCCCATGATTCGGGTGGCGTTCATCCCAAGTCCCGCAAAAGCTGAACGAGGCGCTGCAATGCGTGCCAATTCATCCGTGTGCTGAAGTTTCGCAAGCGGCAAAGTGCTGCGCGCGCCACCGCGTTCAATCACCTCGACCTGGGTAAATCCAATATGCGCCATGCCACCCAGAGGCAGTGCATCGCCTGCCTCGATCATCCGCCGCGCATCAGCGCCGAAGACAAGGGAAATGGGTCTGAAATATTGCAACTTCCATCCCCCAAAATGTCATCCCGGCGAAAGCCGGGACCTGGTGCAGAGAGGTCCCGGTTTTCGCCGGGATGACGATTTCTATTTTGAGTCTTAAGTCTGTGGCTCCAAGCCACCAACAGGCCCGCGCTTGCTGCCGGACTTTGGCACATTTGGTGTGGCGGATGGTGTTGGCGTTGACGGCTTGTCGTCACGATTTGGCATTTGGCCCTTGATCACCTTGGCCACCTCATCGCCCGACAGGGTTTCAAATTCCAGCAGCGCTTTTGAAACCGCATGCAAGTCAGCCCGTTTTTGCTTCAGGATCAGCTTGGCTTTGGCTTCGCCGGCCTGAATCAGTTTCCGCACTTCAAGATCAATGACTTCAGCAGTGCCTTCAGACATGTTCTTGCTCTGCGTGACACTATGGCCGAGGAACACTTCCTGCTCGTTGGCCGAATATCGTACCCGGCCAAGCTTTTCGGACATGCCCCACTCAGTTACCATCTGGCGGGCCAATGCGGTCGCCATTTGAATGTCGCCGGTGGCGCCACTGGTCACATTCTTTTCACCACCGAGAATGAGTTCGGCTTCACGGCCACCGAACAGCACGGCAAGGCGTGATTCACACCATTCACGGGTGCGGCTGTAACGGTCGCCTTCCGGCAAGTTCATGGTCAACCCGAGGGCGCGGCCACGTGGAATGATCGTCACCTTGTGCAGTGGATCATATTTCACGTTGATGCTGACGACGGCATGGCCTGCTTCGTGATAAGCCGTGTTCTTGCGCTCCTCATCACTCATCACCATGGAACGGCGCTCCGCCCCCATCATCACCTTGTCCTTGGCGTCTTCGAACTCAGCCTGCGTGATGATGCGTTTGTTGCGGCGGGCGGCCAGAAGTGCGGCTTCGTTGCACAGGTTGGCAAGATCAGCGCCAGAGAATCCTGGCGTGCCACGGGCAATCACCTTGGGCTCAATGTCTGGAGCCAATGGCTTGTTCTTCATGTGCACTTTAAGAATCTGCTCGCGGCCTTTCACGTCAGGATTGCCGACCGTGATCTGGCGGTCAAAACGGCCGGGGCGCAGCAATGCGGGGTCAAGCACGTCGGGACGGTTCGTCGCTGCGATGATGATGACGCCTTCATTGGCTTCAAAGCCATCCATTTCCACAAGCAACTGGTTCAACGTCTGTTCGCGCTCGTCATTGCCGCCGCCAAGGCCCGCACCACGGTGGCGGCCCACAGCGTCAATTTCATCGATGAACACGATGCATGGCGCACTTTTCTTCGCCTGCTCGAACATGTCGCGCACTCGCGATGCACCAACACCGACGAACATTTCCACAAAGTCGGAACCGGAAATCGTGAAAAACGGCACATTGGCTTCGCCTGCAATAGCGCGGGCCAGAAGTGTTTTGCCCGTGCCCGGAGGTCCAACCAACAACGCGCCGCGTGGAATCTTGCCACCGAGGCGCTGGAACTTGTGTGGGTCCTTCAGGAAGTCGACGATTTCGACAACGTCATCCTTGGCTTCATCAACGCCAGCCACATCTTCAAACGTCACCCGGCCCTGCTTTTCTGTCAGCAACTTCGCCCGTGATTTGCCAAAGCCCATGGCCCGGCCCGTGCCCTGCTGCATCTGCCGCATGATGAAGAACCACACACCAACGATGAGCAACATCGGCAGCCAATAGATCAGGATATTTGAAAGAAAGCTGTCGCCGGACGCGGGCTTGAACACCACCTCCACATTCTTGGCGCGCACTTGCTTCAAGTCATCATCCGTCAACGGTCCAAACGTGGTCAGCGTCTTGCCGTCACCTGTCGTGGCACTGATTTCGCCATTGGTGTAGGTGAGTTTCTTCACCGTTCCGTCATTCACCTTGTTCATGAAATCCGAATATGGAATCTCCGAACTTGCAGTCCGCATCATGGTCTGGCTTTGAAACAGGCTGAACAGGGCCACCAAAAGCAGGCCAATCACAATCCAGACGGCGAAATTACGAAATTGGTTCACAGGCATTCCTCTCAAATCCAGCGCAACAAAAGCTGGTCACAATCAATCTGGCATAACATAGGTTGCCGGAACATCAATTCCAAGCGCAACTCAGGGATAATTACGTTTCAAAGCACCGAATTGTTCACAGCAACACCAAAGAAACACCGGGCATTTCAGGATTACCCGCCAAAACCACATTGCCATCAGCCAAACGCACCGCCGGGCAGGCCTCATGCACATAAAATGGGATGCCATTGAAGCGGATCAAGCCCGGTGCCAGCAAAACCGGCCCGACATGAGACCCCGGCGGAGCCGTAACCCGGAACCGCCGATCCCATTCGAGAACACCTGAGTCCCCAACTTCCACCCAGTCCGGCGCGATCCGTCCCGCCTCCCGCACGATAATCACCTCGCGGAACCGCGCTGCAATCAAAGCTCCACCCAATGTGCGCCGTCCGCCCGTACCAAGGAAGCCCACCAGCCTTTCAAGTTCATTGACGGTGAGCGATGCGCCACTCCCCGCCCGCGCCACAAGCTTCCCAAAAACAGCGCGGCGCACCAGGCGTTCTTCTTGCAACAGCTTCACTTTGTCGAAAGTGAGATGACTCTCAGGATGTTGCTGCACGTGTGCGGAAATCCAGGTATCTGCCGCATTTGAAATCCGCGCCGCCTCAAGCCGGGAGTCCTCCGCCTGCGCCGCCAAACCGGCAACGTCTGCCTCCACCATGGCCTGCCGCACCCGCACCCGCTCAAAGCGCAGGTCGTCATTGCTGGGATCATCAGTCCAATCTTGGCCAATGTCAGTGAGCCACTGGCGCAACGCCGCACGCCTCACGCCCAACAAGGGCCGCATCACTCTCACACCATTCCAATCTGTCTCCGGCCAAATCCCAGCCAGAGCAGCCGCACTCTCCGTCCGCGCCGCCCGCATCACAACAGTTTCGGCCTGGTCATCCATGGTGTGTGCGGTGAGCAAGACGGCGATGCCGTGCGATTTGCAGAAAGCACACATCAAGTCATACCGCGCAGCGCGGGCTTTGGCTTGGATGCCGGTGGAAGGTTTGGGGCCTTCCCACCGCAAGACATGATGATCAATGCCCAATGCCGCGCACCATTGCGAAACTTTTGCAGTTTCATCCGCACTTTCCGGGCGAAGCCCGTGGTCAACGGTAAGGGCAATAACAGTTGTTCGTAACCTAAGAGACCTTTCCCCCGCTTCGCGGACCCTCCCCGGAGGGGAGGGACTCGTGGTGCAAGCGCCCTGAACAGTAAAATGGGAGGTCGTTGACACAGGTCCCTCCCCTCCGGCGAGGGTGCCCGAAGGGCGGGAGAGGTCCCTTTGACCGATGTACGCTGCATCCGCCCACGCCTCCGCCAACCGCAACAACCCCACCGAATCCGATCCCCCGGAAACGGCAATGGCCACGCTGGAAAAACCAGCGAGGCCATCAAAAAGTGCCGCCAGATCGAACGGCGGGTGGTGTTCCGTATTCAGGGCGTCAGCAACCGCCACGCTTGAACTCGGCAGCGGCCCGCTTTTTGGCTTCCACCGCGCGTGGGAATTCCGTGGGAACTGACCCCAACGCATCACAGGCCTTTTCCTTTTCGCCCATCTTGCGCAGGGAAAGCCCCAGCATCAGCAAGCTGTCTGGCGCACGGCGGCTCTTGGCATATTGGGTGTAGCCCTTGAGGAAGTGCTGCGCTGCCACGCGGAAATCATTGCGCTGGTAGAAACTCTCGCCCAACCGATATTGCACAGTGCCAGCCAGGCTGTTGTCTGGATATTTCTGCAGGAAATCATTGAAGCCCGCTTCCGCCTCGTCATAACGCTTGCGCAGCAGTTCTTCGTAATGCTTCTCGTAAAGCGCTTCCGGCGACTCTGTGGGCGTCAACGAAACCTGTTCAATGGCATCGCCCTGCTGCACAGGCTCCAGCGTGCCGTCAATGGCAACGCCTTCACCGGGGGCAGGTGCCACAGCAACTTGTTGTTCGCCGATGGCAGCTTCGCCAGCAACAGCGGAATCTTCAACCGACTGCGCACCAGAAATTGTCGCAAGCTTTTTCTCAGGTGCCGGTTCAAGAACCGCTTCGCCGATCTGTTCTGTGCCAGCGCCATCGGTCTCAGGCGCAGGCAACGCCAACTTGCGCAAGGGTTGGAGCGCAGGCTCTTCAAGCGCGCCAGACTGGCCATTCTTTTCAATCTGCTTCTGCAATTGCTTCATCGAGAAACCCAGTTCCTCGATTTGGCCTGTGAGATCGCGGATCTGGTTCTCAATGTTGAGAATGCGGCTCGCGATATCCTGCGCCGAAGCGGGCAATGAAGCGGGAAGGGCAACGCTGATCATCAACGCCGCGGCAAAAATTGTTTTCTTGAACATTTCAAAATCCATTTGGCATAACAGCCGATGTCAAAGAGCATCGCAACAAATGACGGGGAAATTGCGGCCACAGCTGTTGCGTTTTCGCAACAGCTGCAAACTCAATTGGTGCCGCCCGTGATTTGTGTCACGGCCCGGCGGTTGCGCGACCAGCACGACTCAGCGTCACACAACTCTGCGGGGCGTTCCTTGCCATAGGCAATGGAGGATATACGGCTGTCATCCACCCCCTGCGAAATCAGGAAGTTGCGGGCCGCCGTGGCGCGCCGTGCCGACAGCGAAATATTGTATTCGCGCGTACCCCGTTCATCCGAGTGTCCCTCGACCTGCAAAGACACATCCGCGTATTTCTGCAACCATTGCGCTTGATTGGACAGTGTTTCGCGGCCCTCTGACGTCAAGGTCGATTGGTCAACGATGAAATAGATCGTGTTGCCGACATTGGTGTCAAAATCCGCCTTGGAACCTGGCCGCGCACTGTCACTGCCACCAGAGAGATCATCCCCGGAACTCAGCCGAGAATTGTTGCCCGCATCCAGATCAGGCGATTTTTTCTTGGAACAGGCCGCGAGGGCCAAAAAACAACTCAACAATGCTACAGTCTTCAGGCCCGCCAATTGCGATATCATCAATCCCACTCCTCAAAGCCAGTCTGATCCCCGGAGTCTTGCCGTCCCCTGATTCGCTGGCATATATATTTTATTGCGTTGCACAAAAAGCCACCGGGCTCAAGCACGGTGGCTCACTCTTGCACACAAACCACGGCTGACCGTGTCAGCTCGTCCGCGCACCAGACGTAATAACCGTCACAGCACGGCGATTTTGTGACCAACATTGCTCACTGTCACAATTTTCTGCCGGCCGCTCCTTGCCATAGGCGATGGAGGCCACACGATCAGCCGGAATATCTTGTGAAATCAGAAAGTTGCGAACCGTTGTGGCACGGCGGGCGGACAACGAAATATTGTATTCCCGCGTACCCCGTTCATCCGCATGGCCCTCGATTTGGATTTCCACATCATCATATTGCTTCAACCAGTTGGCCTGCTGCAACAAAGTCTGCTTGCCTTCAGCCGTCAAACTTGACTTGTCCTCGTCGAAAAACACTTTGTTGCCGACATTGGCGGCAAAATCCGCGTCAGACCCCGGAACTTGGGCTGCACTGCCCGAAAGCTCAGAAGCATCCCCTGCACCCGCGCCACCAAGCCCATCAGCACTGAGTCCGGCAGCGGTATTCTTCTTTGAACACGCCGCAAGCGACAAGGCGCAAGCCAGGGCCAAAACAATTTTAAAGCTTGAAGACTGAAAATTGATCATGTCACACATACCCACTCAAAAAGGAGAAAGGCCCCCCGGCCACTCCCGGTGACGAAGTGTTTGCCATGATGCTGTTAAGGTTTGGTGAGGGGACGGGGTTAACGTCTGGTGAACGTGGCTGAACGCCAAGGGCCATCACTTGACGCCAAGGGACCTCTCCCGCCCTTCGGGCACCCTCTTCGAAGGGGAGAGGGACTCGTGGTGGGAACGTCCTGAATTGTAAAATGGGAGGTCTCTGCAAGAGGTCCCTCTCCCCTTCGGAGAGGGTCCACGAAGCGGGGGAGAGGTCCCTTGGCTTCCAGCGATGGACCTCGCTGCACTCTTGACGTTCTTGCCACACAGTGCAATATTTGCACCATCAAAAAACCATACCACGCTTCACCACTTTGGATCGGTCAGCATCCGGATGTATGCCGATGATCATCGTCCCCCGCACTTCCACATTGTGTCGGCAGACTTTGAGGTTCTCGTCCGCATGTCAGACTTGTCAGTCATAGCTGGAGACGCAAGGCCCAAACAAATTGCTGAGGTGTTGGAGTGGGCGCGAGCCAATGCTGCCAAGCTTGAGCGCAAATGGCACGAACTGAATGAACGAGGATGAAGATGCCACGCAAAACCCTGCCCCGCATAACTTCTGTAACGACAGGCAAGCGCCCATGGACACTCAAGATTGTCTGGAAAGATGGGGCGCAAACGACTGCAGATGTTTCGGGGCATATCCATGCCTACGCGCTCTATGCACCGCTGCGCAAAGCACCGCAATTGTTCCACATTGTAAAACCGGGTGAACACGGCACAGATATTCAGTGGACGGATGACATCGACATGTCGGCAGACACACTGATGCGCCTCGCTCGCGAACAAGCCGGCCTCACAATGTCATCATCAGATTTCAAGTCATGGCGCCAACGCCAGGCACTCACACTCGACAGCGCCGCAAAAGCGCTCGGACTCAGCCGCCGCAGCGTCGCCTATTATGAACAAGGTGAAAAACCCATTCCACGTGTTGTGGCACTGGCGACAAGAGCGCTGGAGATGGCTTGAATAAGGCTACTTCAACCGTGGCGACCAGGCCGGATCAGATGCAAAACTCGGTGTCTGCACCTGCTGCTCGTTGTAGCCCGTCACATCAACAGACCACAGTTGCGCCCCACCACTCTCACCGCCGGTTTCGCGGAAGAACATCAACACACGGCTGTTCGGTGCCCAGGTCGGGCCTTCATTGTGAAAGCCTTCGGTGAGAATGCGCTCGCCCGAACCATCTGTGCGCATCACGCCAATGGAAAATTTTCCGCCGGCGTTTTTGGTGAAAGCAATCCACTCGCCATTGGGCGACCACACGGGCGTTGAATATCGGCCCTTTCCAAAGCTGATACGGTTTGCGCCACTGCCGTCTGCACCCATCAGGTAAATTTGTTGAGTGCCACCCCGGTCAGATTCAAATGCAATCTGCGCGCCATCAGGCGAATAGGAGGGTGCCGTGCTGATCGCCTGCACCTTGGTCAACTGCCGCAGCTTCCGCGACTGTAAATTCATTTCGTAGAGATTGGAATAATTCCCGTCCTCGCTTTGCAACGACATGATGATCTTGTTGCCATCCGGCGAAAAGCGCGGCGCGAAACTCATGTTCGGAAAGTCACCGACAGCTTCACGCTGGTTGGTATCGATGTTGTATAGAAACACGCGTGGCGTGCCTGTATCAAAAGACATGTAAGTGATTTCGTTCGATGTCGGCGAGAAGCGCGGCGTCAACAGCAACTCGCCCTTTACTGGCAACGTGCGCGGATTGAAACCATCCTGATCCATGATTGCCAGCTTCTTGATGCGCTGCGACTTGTCACCTTCTTCGTTTATGAAAACGACCCGGGTGTCAAAATATCCTTCAAAACCGGTGAGTGCCGTATAGATTTGATCAGACACGCGATGCGCCAGACGCCTTGCCAACTTGGGTGAACCCGCCAACGATTGCTCCGCCAGTATCTGCCCGGTGTTCACATCATAGAGTTTGAACGTCACACGAATCTTGCCACCTTCTGGAACAACCTCACCAACAACAAGTGCCTTCGCCTTGATGGATTTCCAGCTGTTGAATTCCGGAGTCTGTTCGACGCCGCTGAATTGCTCCACATAGGCATCAGGCGGCAGCGGATTGAAATAACCGGAGCGTCCCAGATTGTTGGCAATCACACCCGTAATCGTTGAAGCCTCTTCGCCACCATTGAATGGCGAAATCGCGATGTTCACCGGATTGATTTTACCGCCAGTAACGGTGCCGACATTGGGCTCATCTTCTTGCGCAAACGCAGGCACTACAAATACCAGAAGCGCAACTGCCAGCAAGGCAGCCACAATCGTCCTGAGCGCCAACCGGAAACGCAACTCAAAACCCTCCATCGGCTGGCTTGACCAGCCGAACCAGACTTTCCATTCGCTGGGTAGGCGGGTCAAGCCCGCCCATGGAGAAAGATGGTGATGCACATGATTTTTTGACTCAACAGTAACAGCAGTATTCATCTGGTCCCATCCTTGGGATTAAATTGCAAAATCCAGCGCGCATAGCCTTTATACTTGCCATCTGGAAAAAAGTTGTAAGGCGCACAATCACCAATTGCGCTCATGGCAGCCGCACCCACAGCGTCGTAGAGTGGATCGCCCGTCTGTTCAAACTTAGGCCGCCCTTTGACGGAACCGTCCTGGTTGAGCGTGAAGTCAATCGGTACGGTGATGTTGACACCTTCCTCTTTTGCAGCCGGCGGCGGATTGAAACACTCCAGCACACGGGCCTGCAAAGCATCGCGGAATGTCGCCTTCGATTCCGCTTCATCCCCCGCCGTTTCCTTCCCGCCTTCGTCCGGTGTGCCGCTGTCGGGTTTTTTCTCAGTTGGCGCGGATGACTCGTCGTTTTCCTTGTTCAACAAATCCTCAAGCTCAGCCACATCCAATTTGCGCGCCTTTTTCTCAGCATCGAGTTTCTTTTTTTCATCCTGGGCTTTTTTATCAGCGTCCGCTTTTTTCCTTTCGACGTCAGCCTTCTGCTTTTTCTCTTCTTCTTTTTTCCTGGTTTCCTCGAGCTTCTTTTGCTCTTCAACCTTCTGCTCCTCTGCAGCGAGCAATTGTTTCAATGGATCAGAATCCAGCGGCAATTCTTCAACCTTCTTCGGCTCCGGCTTTTTCTCCGGTTCCTTTTTCGGCTCTTGCTTTTTTTCTTCCGGCTCGACCTTCTTCTGCTCTTCCTGCTTCACAGGCTCCTTGGCCGCGACCTTCTTTTCCTCAGTAATTTTTTCTTTCGGCTTGGTTTTCTCAATCGACTCGGATGCCTTGGGCTTTGGCTTCGCTACAGGCTTTTCCTCAGACTTGGATTGCGCCTTCACTTTGGTTTCATTGCTGATGTTGGAAATATCAACCTGGATCGCTTCAACCGGCTTGACCTCGGGGGCTTTCATTGCGGGTAAACCAAACAATGCGGCGAGAACAATCGCCCCATGCATCGCCACCGATCCTACAACACCCTTTTTCATGCGTTAATTGCCTTGCGCCCCAGGCTTCAAATCCAATGGCAAAGTGGCGAGACCCACTTTGGTGTATCCCGCACCATTGAGCAGGCCCAACAATTCCATCACAGTACCATAGGGAAGTGCCGCATCCGCCCGCACCTGAATGTTTTCATTCAAGCCTTCCTTCGCCACTGACGCGAGCTTCTCCAGCAGCGCATCCATCGGCATCGCCGTTTCCATCAGATACACTGTCTTGTCCGCCTGTACCGTCACGAAGAGTGGCTCTGTCGGATTGGGGACAGGTGTGGCCGCAGTCTTAGGCAAGTCCACCGGCACACTCACCGTCATCAAAGGAGCCGCCACCATGAACACGATGAGCAACACCAGCATGACGTCCACCAAGGGTGTCACGTTGATATCCGCATTCAATCCCTTGCGGTTGGAACGGCGGCCACGCTTGCCGCCACCACCGCCCGATGCACCCACAGATGCGCCCATTATGCCCTCTCGTCCAACTGCCGCGAAATGATCGCTGAAAATTCATCAGCGAAATTCTCCAGCCGCGTCACAACTTTCGACGCGTCATTTGCATACATGTTGTAGAAAATTGTCGCGGGTATGGCGGCCACAAGGCCAATTGCCGTGGCAAAAAGTGCTTCCGCAATGCCGGGGGCAACGACAGCCAGGCTGGTCTGCCCGGAATTGGCGATGCCCTGAAACGACACCATGATGCCGTAAACCGTGCCGAACAACCCGATGAATGGGGCGGCAGAACCAATCGTTGCCAGGAACAGCAACCGCGATTCAAGGTCACCCATCTCTTTTTGAATTTGCACATCCATGACTTTTTCAATGCGCTTCTGCACCCCGGCAAAACCAGCGCGCATCGCCGCACCCTGGCTGCGTTTCCACTCCTGCATGGCGGTTGTGAAAATTGCCGCCATGCCCACCGCCTCGCGGCCACTGATATTGCGGTACAAGTCTTCGAGTGATTGGCCAGACCAGAACATGGTCTCGAATTTGTCATTCGCCGCCTTTTCTTTGCGGAAGGCAAACCACTTCTCGATGATGATGGCCCAGCACCAAACGGATGCCACCGCCAGCCCGATCATCACCAAAAACACCGGCCACGAGGCCTGCAAGATGAGGTGCCACAAAGAAAGGTTGGAACCACCCGTTCCAGTAACAGCAGTTTCAGCAATCTGTTCCATGAAATTCCACGTCGTCCTTATGAACTGGGGCCTATTGCACCCACCCATTGCAGACGAAACCCCCGAGCTTCATCTCAAACAGGCCAATTCTGTCGATTCTGCGGCAAAATCAATCACCGCGATGCCGTGCCGTTGCCAGCCAGCCTCAACCCGCAGATGAATCAGTTATGGTTAACAAGAAGTTAGGATGGAAACCGGGCCAGCGCCGCCCGCATCGCCGCAGTGGGCCTGCGCGGGCGGCCATTGCCACCCACTATCACCGCCATCACATCGGCAGAAAACAATACCTGTTCACCTCGCAACACCCGCTGCGTCATTTCCAGCCTCACGCCGTTCTGCGGCTTAACCACGGTTTCAACCTCAAGCACCTCATCAAAGCGCGCAGGTTTCAGAAATTCACAATTCATCTTGCGGATGACGATGTAAGTTCGGTCCTCACCATTCAACATCGCATTCTGGTCAACTCCCAAAACCCGCATGAAATCAGACCGCGCCCGTTCACAGAACTTTAGATAGTTCGTGTGATAAACAAGCCCGGAAAAATCCGTGTCCTCGTAATAAACGCGAAGCGGCAAACGATGGACGCCGTTGGTGATACATCCCTCAAGGGACATCATTCCCCCTCCAACGGCAATATGCCCTGCGTGATCTCCGCCCGTGGCGGTACCGCCAAGCCCAAATGCCGGAACGCATGATGCGTCAGCAAGCGCCCCCTCGGTGTCCGGTTCAAAAATCCAAGCTGCAACAAATACGGCTCCACCACATCTTCAATCGCATCCCGCGATTCAGAAAGGGACGCCGCAATCGTATCCACGCCCACCGGCCCGCCGCCAAAATTCAGAGCGATGCACTTCAAATAGCGATGGTCGAGTGAATCCAACCCCGCGTCATCAACCTCCAGCGCCAGCAACGCCTTGTCCGCAGACTTCGCATCAATCTGCACTTCCCCCGCCACTGATGCAAAATCCCTGACACGCCGCAACAACCGCCCGGCAATGCGCGGCGTGCCCCGCGCCCGCCGTGCAATTTCCCGCGCACCTTCTTGCGTCACCGGCATCTGCAAAATCCGCGCACCCCGTGTCACAATTTCCAGCAGTTCATCCACATTGTAAAATTCAAGCCGGATGGGAATCCCAAAGCGGTCCCGCAGCGGCGACGTCAACAATCCCGTCCGCGTTGTTGCTCCCACCAGCGTGAACTTCGCCAAATCAATCTTCACACTGCGCGCCGCTGGCCCCTCACCGATGATGAGGTCCAACTGAAAATCCTCCATGGCGGGATAAAGCACTTCTTCCACGGCCGGGTTCAACCGATGGATTTCATCAATGAACAACACATCACCGTCTTCAAGATTGGTCAGCAAGGCCGCCAAATCCCCCGCCTTCGCAATCACCGGGCCCGAGGTGGAGCGAAAATTCACGCCCATCTCCCGCGCCATGATCTGCGCCAGCGTCGTCTTGCCCAAGCCCGGTGGCCCCGCAAACAACACATGGTCCAAAGGCTCTTTCCGAGATTTCGCCGCCTCAATGAAAACCCGCAAATTCTGCTTCTGCTTTGATTGCCCGATGAACTCGTTCAAGTTCTGCGGGCGCAGGTGCGTGTCCAACGCGTCTTCAGGTTTCTTCTCAGTGTCGAGAATGGAGCGGGTCAAGTGTTCGCCATCTCCCGCAGCGCCAACCGGATCAATTTCTCCGTAGGCTGATCATCTCCTGCCTTCTTCATCGCCGCAGACACTGCCATCGCGGCTTGCGTCTGCCCGTAACCCAAATTCACCAGCGCCGACACTGCATCCGTCACTGCTGATGACTTGGGTGCCGTCAACTCCGCCGCCACCGCACTCAATCCAATATCTGCCGCCGTATAAGCTGGCGCCTTATCCTTCAACTCCAGTACAATCCGCTCTGCCAGCTTCTTGCCCACACCATTGGCCCGCCCAATCATCGCCTTGTCTTGCAGCGCAATGGCGGACGCCAGATCACCCGGCGACAGCACGGAAAGAATGGCCAATGCCACCCGCGCTCCAACCCCCTGCACCGTCTGCAACAGCTTGAACCATTCCTTCTCGAGGTGCGTGGCAAAGCCCACGAGACGTATCGCGTCCTGCGACACCAACATCTCAGTGTGTAATTCCGCAGGCTCTCCAACTCCCGGCAACACGCCAAGCGTTTTCGATGAACACGACACGAAATAGACAACACCAGAAACATCCACCATCGCCCAGTCAGGACCGGTGGAGTCAATGCGGCCTTTGAGTTTTCCAATCATGCCAAGACTTTCATTGAATGACTTTCATGGATGCGTATCAGGTGCGATGACTTCAACTTCGGGAAAGTACGTTCGAAACCGTGCGCCGTCGCGGGTGATTACACGATATCGCTTCACTGCCGCATGGGCACCGATAAAGAAATCCGGCAAGATCATCTGGCGGGACCCGCCACGTGCCCTGTACATCTGAAAGGCTTTGCCTGCACGAAAACTCGCTGACCACGGCAGGTCTTCTTTTGCGATCCATTCCACGTTCACAGAGGTGGCAAATAAGTTTTCATCTTCATAGGGAATTGACGCTTCACCGTATGTCACTTGATTGATCACCAACGTGCCGGACATGCTGAGCGCTTCAAGCCTTTTCAAAGCCCACCCGATCCACTTCGGTCTCTGTTCAATCACATCGATGAAAACGTTGGTGTCAATCAGCGTCGAGGTCATTGAAAGGTCCGCGCGTCAGTTCCATCAGTTCTTCAGTCGTGTATTTGCTGCGGTTCAGCTTCCTGCCAACTTCAACAAGGTGTTTCACCAATTCACGGCCCGCATTGGGTCTGTGTTTTTGGGATTCATTGACGACGTACACGGCTTGACCGTCTTCACTGAAGCCAACATCGTCACCGGGGTTCAGGCCAAGCCTATCCCTCACCGCCTTCGGAATTGTCACCTGGCCTTTGGATGTCATGCGCATGAAAGTAATACCTCGCAAGTATTACTTGCATGAAAAACTGAACAAGTCAAGAACGCGCCAATCTCGCAGCCAAGTTTTGCGCGCCCCGATGATGCGCATGGCAAATTGCAATCGCCAACGCATCCACCGAATCCGCCGACGTCATTTGCGCCTTTGGCAAAAGCACCTTTACCATATGCTTGACCTGGCTTTTCTCCGCATGCCCGGCCCCCACCACCGACTTCTTGATCTGGTTCGGCGCATATTCCGCCACCGGAATTCTGCACATGGCCGGAGCCAGCATCACCACACCCCGCGCCTGCCCAAGCTTCAACGTCGCCCGCGCATCCACATTCACAAACGTCTCTTCAATCGCCGCCTCATCCGGCGTGAACTCCTTCAGTACACGGAGCACCTGTTCGTGGATTTGCAACAACCGTTCCGCCAGCGGCGCATCCGCTTCCGAATGCACAGACCCATCCGCCACGTAGATCAACCGCGTGCCCTCAGACTCAATCACACCCCAACCCGTGTTGCGAAGCCCCGGATCAAGCCCGATGATGCGGACTTTGCTCACGCGGTGTTCAGCTTTTCCAAGACATCGTCTGGAATGTCGGCGTTCGAAAATACGTTTTGCACATCATCATCTTCGTCAAGCGCATCCACCAATTTCATCAGGCTCTCTGCCTTGTCAAAATCCAAAGCCGCCAACACATTTGATTTCCACACGATCTTCACAGTTTCGGCATCGCCAAATTTCGCAGCCAAAGCTGAAGACACATCCCCAATACTTTCAAACGCACAGGTCACCACATGCAGGCCATCACTCGAAACATCATCTGCACCCGCATCAATCGCAGCTTCCATGATCTGGTCCGCCGTGATCTTGGCCAACGGATAACTGATCTCTCCCACCCGCGTGAACATGAAGGACACGGAACCCGTTTCTCCCATGTTGCCACCGAATTTTGCAAAGGCGGCACGAACCACCGGGGCCGTGCGGTTGCGGTTGTCAGTCAACGCCTCGACAATCACGGCGGTGCCGCCAGGGCCGTAGCCCTCATATCGCACGGTTTCATAGTTGGCAGCATCGGCACCAGAGGCTTTTTTGATCGCCCGTTCGATATTGTCCTTGGGCAGGTTTTCAGCTCGGGCATTCTGAATGGCCAGGCGCAGCCGCGCATTCGATGCGGGATCAGGCACACCGGCCTTGGCAGCCACGGTGATCTCGCGCGCCAGCTTGGAAAAGATCTTGGAGCGCATCTTGTCCTGCTTGCCCTTGCGAAACATGATGTTTTTGTATTGTGAATGGCCAGCCATGGAATCCTCGAAAATTCTGTGCCGGGTATAGCCACTTGGGCTTCGGCGGCACAAGCCCGCCCTTAACCCCACGTTAATCCCGTTCATTCACGATAATCGGCGTGAGTGTGTGTGTAGGAGTAATGTGTCATGGCGGCGGCTTTATCAATTATCGAATCTTTCAGCTTCGACGGCGAAACGGTCGGCGTTGCGGGTGCGGCTGCCTTACGGAAGGTGAGACCTTTGGCAGAAGCAGCACCCCACGGACGTCTCTTCGCGTCCATCTCCACCCTGGCCGACACCAGCGCCATGGCAGCGCGTGAATTCGAAGCCGCTGGCCTCGCCGAACTCCGTTCCGAAACCGAACAAGCCGAAGCCCGGTTGAACCGCGGCATGCGCCTCGTCAACCGCCTGAGGGAAACCTTCGGCGCAGAAGTGGCAACCCCACTGCCGGCGTTCATCCGGCGTAAATAATTTTATAGCGGTTCCGGGTGAGTTTGAATTATCTTCAAACATAAAAATTCGTCATGGTCCGCTTCAGGCGGACCACCCATGGGTCCTCCGCATGAAGCGGAGGATGACGAAAATGTGTGATCGTGCAAACTAACCCAAAACGGTTCTAAATTGCAGCAGGCACCCAAAGCGGTTCCACGGTGATCTTCTGCCCCGCAACATCCATCGCTTTTTTCGCCGCATCCAACCCGGACACATAAGCCCCATGCGCCGTCGGCATGGCGTTGAGGCTGGTGTGTTCGCCTGCCATAAACAGCCGCTCATGAACGGCCAAATGAAACCGTTCCCTCATGTGCGCCATGCCCGGTTTTGCCATGGAATATGCGCCGCCAATGAACGGGTCTGCCGTCCAGCCTGTTGTTGCCCGTGCAACAATATGTTTGCGTGAGTCAGCGCCAAAAGCCAGCACCAGCGCTTCTTCACACAACATCATGCGCTCAGCTTCCGTCACATCACGCGCCAAATGCCCTCCCGTGTGGCACACAGCGAAAGCCGGATCACTGGGAAAAAACCAAACCCCGCCGGAAAATCGCGCTGCCCCACGCGCACCAAAATTTCCGCACCATTGCCTGAGAGATCGCCAAACATTGGCGTGTCAAAAGCAAAGGCGGTTCTTTTCAAATCAGCCCATCAGCACCGCTGAACAGCCAACACAACAGACCGCGCTTCCAGCACCCCGCCAGCAGTTGCAACACGTCCACATCCATTCAACACTTCAAGACCAGCAACAACGGTGTTGTGCCGGATCGGCAGGAAGGAAGCCATCCCTGTGATCAACGCGCCATAGCCCCCGGCCGCTCACACGGTCCTTTGCCTCCAGTATCACAAATGAAGCCCTGGCCCGCAGCAACGTGAGCCCGGCGCCGATGCCGGCGGCACCGGCACCCACGACGACGCAATCCAGCATCACACAGCCTTCAATCGCGCGATTGCCGCTTCTTGCATGTTTTCAGGCAACATCTGCATGAACTCAATCCGGTTGCCATCCGGGTCCTTGATCCAGCACTGGTTGTTGCCATCCAGCCCCAGCTTTTCACCACGAAAAAGCGGAATGCCAATGTCACCCAGTTGCGCCACCGTTTCAGCTATGCTGGCAACCTGCAAACACACATGGTGCATGGAGGTGATGTCTTCACTCGGTGAAACCTCACCCTTGCCACCTGGAAACAGTTCGACAAATTGCGTATCGGTGACGCGCAGATAAACCAACATCAACTGGCCCTTCAGCGGCCCCTCAACATGGTCAATCCGCATCATCTCCGCAAAGCCCAGTGTGTCGCGGTAAAACGCCAGCGACTTTTCAAGATCAGCCACTTTCAATGCCCAATGGGCGATTTGCGAAATACCAAGACCCATCCAACCCTCCAAGTTCCGCAAGAAACAGTGCCGTACGGTTATAGAACTGGTGACAGAAATCAACTTTGATTTCGCGCTTGAGGTTTGTGCCCTGCTACTGTGGCGTGGCCATGCCCAGCATGGCTGACACGTCAAGGCCGTTCACCAGAATTTTGCCCGGTGCCAATGCATCAATCACCCAAAGTGTGGTGCCATCAGCTTCTGCCTTGCCCATGCCCTTCATGCCAATCAGGCCTGCCAGCGCCTGCTGTGCGGTGGGATCGGCACCATTGGCTTGCAGGATGCCGATGACGGCGTCCATGCCTTTCATGCGGATGTTGGCTTTGCCCGTTGGCAGCCCTGCAACACCGCCCGTGATTTGTCCGTCATAGGTGAGGCTGTAGAGGGCGTTGGAAATTTCGCTGGCACCCAGATCAACCGTGATTGCATTCGTCGGCATGAACGCTGGCATCAGTTGGTCTTCAACGTCGGTTGGCAACAGCTCAGGCAAGGTCAAGTCAAGCTGGGTCAGCACGATTTGGGTGGGTGCATCAAGGTCAAAACCTCTGACGCTAAAATCCACCTTGAATGTTGAAGGCACCAGGTCTGCCGCCCAAGGTGGAGCGATGCCTGCCGGCATTTTGAAGCCGGTGAAACCGATTTTTTCTTGAACAAAGCCGTCTTTGACCAAGCCGTTCATGTTGATGTCGCCGCCAGCGGTTGCCATTTCGAATTGCCCCATGGCAGTGGTCACAGTCAGACCTTCATAGGTGGCGTTGCCAGCCATGCTTTTGAAAAACGGCAGTGCCGCCTTCAATTTGTCTTTCAGCACCGCCTGATCATCGATGATCAACTGCTTGTCAGGACGGGCCACAAAGAAAGCCAGGAGGTCCATCACCGGGCGGTAGGAAATACCTTTTGCCGAGGTGGTGTAGCTGAGCTTGGGCGAAGCCATGCTGTAGTTGAACATGGCCAGATCTGGTGCAGCCTGGCCATCAGGACCAGTCATGGAGTTGGCTGTGGTGATGGTGTTGAACGTCATCACAGATGTGGAATCGACGGTGCCTGCATCGGCCGCAGTGGCCGTGGTTTCAGACGTGCCGGACCCAATGTTGTAGGCAATGCTGGTGGTGTTGCCTGAAGGGTCTGGCATGGTCTGGGTCAAGGCGATGTTGCTGTAAGTTGCGGTGCTTTGGGTGAAGGCGGCAAGTGCCTCGTCATAGGTGCCGGACCAGTTTTGCTCGCCCACCCGCAGGGTCATCTGGAATTTGTTGTCGGCGTTCATTTGAAAGCCCCAGGTGCCGGTGCCTGCGACACTCCATTGGCCATTGCCTGCGGGTGTCGCCTTGAACACATAGGGGTCAGCATAGGCCTTGAAACCCGGTTCCTTGACCTTGGCGAAATAGGGCGTTGCGTCCAGCTTGATGGTGTAGGCATCGCCTTCCGGGGTAACGCTGATCACGCCTGGCTCTTTGCCAAGGTAAGTTTCCATGGCCGCCTGGATGCGGGCTGCTTCTTCTGCGGTGGCGGCTGCCATGGCCGAGACGGAAGACGCTGTTGTGAGCAATGCTGCGGAGAGCAGGACGCGGATATTCATGTCAATTTACCTTTCATTGTCCCCCGGATGCCTTTTGAGCGGGGAAAGTGAAATTCGTCAACTGACATTCTCTTGCTTTCGGAATTTCTTGCTGCTGGCATAAACCTGCCCCAGTTTTGACATGCAATCAGACTTCATTCCCGCCACTTCACGGCTTATGAAAGGGAACATCATGAAAGCCTTTGTCACCGGACTTCTGCTTACCACATCTTTGTCGGCTTCGGCCCTTGCTGCGGATTTCACCCCAACCACCAAAATCGATGCCGTGACCGTTTACATGCAGGGTGCCGACGTGGTGCGGCAGGCCAGCGTGACTTTGGTGAAGGGTGAGCACCGGGTGATTCTCAAAGACCTTCCAGCCAATATCGATGCCCAGTCCATCCGTGTCGAGGGCCTGCCGAGCGTGGCCGGATCGCTCGCTGTCGTCTCCGTCGACTCCCGCAACCAGTTCACGGGCGATGCAACGCTCGATGCGCAGCGCAAGGCCTTGGAAGATGAAGTGCAAAAGCTGATGGATGAACGTGTCACACTTGACACAGTGGTCAACGACGCCAACCAGCAGCGGCAGTTCCTGATGAGCCTTGCCGACAAGCAACTGGTGCCGCAGTCCACCACGGAAACTTTGAAAGGTGTTGATGTCACGCAACTCGCAGGTCTGCTTGATCTCGTGGGGACACGGTTATCATCACTGGCGAAGACGGCGCAAACCGCGCAGTTGCGCCAGCGTGACATTGACAAGGCCGCAGGTGAGTTGCAGGCGAAGATGGCGGAACTGGCACCGGGCCAACAGTATCAAACCGAAGTGGTGATCAACGTCGAGGCATCTGCCGATGTGACGGCAGACATGCGCGTCAGCTACCGCGTCAATGAAGCGGGATGGTCGCCCTATTATGACGCGAAGCTGGACATCGGCACGGCGACGGAGGCGAGCGTGGTGGAGTTGATCCAACGCGCCGAAGTCACACAATCCACGGGCGAAGTCTGGGACGCTGTGGCGCTCACACTTTCAACAGCGCGGCCTTCGGGGGCGACGGCGGCACCGGAGATCAATGAGGAAGAGGTGACGTTGTGGGAGCCGCCGCAACCCTTAGCTGAAGCGGTGCAGTCCGCAGCACCTGCGCCCAAGGAAGAAGACGCATCATTGGCGCAAGCCATGGACGGGGAACTGAAAGCCAGCAAATCCAGGCCACGCAACGCCATGGTCAACCTGCAAAAGCAAGCCGTGGTCGAAGTGGCGGGCTTTCAAGCCAATTACAAAATTGAAACCCGCGTGAGTGTCGATAATTCCGGCCAGTCCAAAAAAGTCCGCATCACCAGCGCCTCGCAAGACGCAAAACTCGAAGCCATCACCGTGCCCCGGCTTGATCCCGCCGCTTACCTCACCGCGAAGTTCAACGTGAAGGGATCGGCCCCGCAGTTGGGCGGCCCTGTGAACCTCTATCTTGAAGGCACCTATGTGGGGCAGGGCTATCTGCCGCTGCTCAATCCCGGCGAAGAGGCAAAGCTCGGCTTTGGTGTGGATGACCAGATCAAGGTGACGCGTAAGGAAGTGAAACGTCTCTCCGGCGAAGAAGGCCTGCTCACATCGTCCAACGTCGAAGAACGGGGATGGGATATCACTCTCGAAAATCTCCACGACGTGGCCATGGATGTGACCATGCTGGACCGCGTCCCCTTCGCCAGCCAGAAAGACATCGAAATCAGTGAACTCCCCGGCATGACCAAACCAACGGTGCGCGACCTCGACAAAAAACGCGGTGTGCACGCCTGGACACAAACCCTCGAACCCAAAGCCAAGGGCGAAATCAAAGTCGGTTACCGCATCACCTGGCCTGAAGGCATGAAAGTAGGATTGGTCGACTAACTCCCTCACGCGGAACGCGTGGGGGAGTACCCCGAAAGGGGGAGGGGGTGTGTCTACTTGGACACCCAGCCCAGCGGAAATACCCCCTCCCGGCTTCGCCGTACTCCCCCGCCGCTGCGCGGCAAGGGAGTTGTTTTGTAACGTTGCACTCCCCCCAAATTACTGTAATCACCCTCAACGGCTCCTCTCATCAGAGGGGCCGTTTTTCGTGTCTAAAGGAACGCAAATGGCAAATGTGGCAGTGGTCGGCGCGCAGTGGGGCGACGAGGGCAAGGGTAAAATTGTGGACTGGCTGTCGGAGCGGGCCGACGTGGTGGCACGGTTCCAGGGTGGCCACAATGCCGGGCACACGCTGGTCATCAATGGTGTAACCTACAAGCTCTCGCTGCTGCCGTCTGGCATTCTGCGCCCCGGCAAGCTCTCGGTCATCGGCAATGGTGTGGTGGTTGACCCATGGGCACTGCACAGCGAAATCGAAAAACTGCGCGGGCAAGGCGTTTCCATCTCCCGCGACAACTTACGCCTCGCCAATAACGCCACACTCATATTGCCGCTGCATCAGGAACTCGACAAGCTGCGCGAAGAGGCAGCGGGTGCAGGAAAAATCGGCACCACAGGCCGCGGCATTGGCCCGGCTTACGAAGACAAGGTCGGCCGCCGCGCCATCCGCGTCAATGATCTCGCTGACCTCACAACCATCGGCCCCAAGATCGACCGACTCCTCGCGCACCACAATGCGCTGCGTCGCGGTCACGGCGTGGCCGAGGTAACGGCAGCATCGGTTTTGGACTCACTCAAAGACGTCGCCCCCAAAATCCTGCCCTACGCAGACGCCGTGTGGGACGTGCTGGACGAGCACCGCAAAAAGGGCAACCGCATCTTGTTCGAGGGCGCGCAAGGCATCATGCTCGACATCGACCACGGCACCTATCCTTACGTGACCTCTTCCAATACCGTGGCGGGGCAGGCGTCAGCGGGCACCGGCATGGGCCCATCGGCGGTGAGTTACGTGCTCGGCATCGCCAAGGCCTATACGACGCGCGTCGGCGAAGGCCCGTTCCCCACGGAACAAGCCAACGACATCGGCGAATGGATCGGCCACCGCGGCCGCGAATTCGGCACCGTCACCGGCCGCAAACGCCGCTGCGGCTGGTTCGACGCCGTGCTGGTGCGCCAAGCCATCAAGACATCCGGCATCCAAGGCATCGCCTTGACGAAACTCGACGTGCTCGACGGCCTCGAAGACATCAAAGTCGGCGTCGGCTACATGCTGGACGGCAAACGCGTGGACCGCTACCCGGCAGCAGAGGACGCGCAGCGGAGAGTGGAGCCGATCTATGAAAATTTCGAAGGCTGGAAAGACACGACGGCGGGTGCAAGAAGCTGGTCGCAACTGCCGGGGCAGGCAGTGAAATACGTCCGCTTCCTGGAAGAGCTGATCGAATGCCCGGTGGCGCTGCTCAGCACATCACCAGAGAGGGAAGATACGATTTTGATGCGGGATCCGTTTGAGGATTGAGGGCGTTGACAGTGCGTAAGCTATATGCTTACGTTAAGTCGTGATTGTCAGTTTCCGCAACAAGACTCTTGAAGACTTATGGACTGTTGGCCGTTCATCAAAAATTGACAAACGGTTGCATGACCGCATTTTGTTGCGGTTGGATCGTTTGAACATATGTGCCACTGTTGCTGAAATGAACCTGCCGGGATTTGACTTCCATCAACTCCGGGGTTTCACACCCACACGATACACTGTGCATGTGAATGGGCCGTGGTGCATCACATTTGAATTTGCGGATGGCGAGGCCACCCGCGTTGATCTGGAACAATATCACTGAGGACTTGCAGATGGCTAACATCCCCGCCAAACGAAATCCCAACCGCTGCCCCAGTCATCCGGGTGCGTTGTTGCGCGAAGTTGTCGTGCCAGCAACGGGCCGAACAAAGATCGAAATCGCTAACCTCCTCGGCATTTCACGCCAGCATCTTTACGACATTCTCAGGGAGGCCAAACCCGTCTCTCCCGCCGTTGCAGTCCGATTGGGGAAACTCTTTGGCGACGGTGCAGCAGTGTGGCTTCGCATGCAGGCGGCTTTTGACACTTGGCATGCGGAGCGGGAGATTGATCTGAGTACAATTCCGACGATCAAGGCGGCATAGAGAGCGCATGCGTCAGTAAATACAAACGCAGTTCTGGTCGTGCCTTCGTAAAAAGCATCAAAGGAGGTGACATCGCTGAACTAAGGGTTGTTTTGACCAGGTGATCGTCCTAAAAAGTTGGCCTGAATGTGGAGGCATTTTCTTATGGCAAAGACTGTCACAACTGCGAGCGGCACTACCTTCAAAACTCTAAAAGATGCGAAATCGCACTTCGGTGATTTGAGAAAAAACACCCCAATTCGCTCAAAACTAACTGGTTCAGATAGAATGGATGTAATAGACATCTACAATCAGTATTGCGTGAAAACCAATTATCCGAATGTTGGTGCCGTCGAAGTTACAACTGAAAATGATACTTCACCAAGGCAAGGGGGAGTGCATGCTACAACCAAAGCTTTCGCGGTAGTTGATGCTAACGGTGGATCACACATTTTCAGCATCGATAAGGCACTTGCGGCGATCGCTACCTGATAGATTTGGAATACGGTGGAATAGGGGACGCTTCCCATAGGCGCCAACTTAAGGCGACGGGCGGAATTACGGTGAGTTACGGTGCCACTCCACTTAACTATAATTACGGCGCCACTCCACTTAACTAACCCCCCCAATAGTGAGGGTCAAAAGTGGCGATCACTTCTTCCCTGCGCGCGTGGGGAAGTGCCCCGGAGGGGCGATGGGGTGTTGATCGCAGAAAGATTCTGAAACACCGAGTCCGCTGAAACACCCCCTCGGCCTTCGGCCACTCCCCCGCCGCGTCGCGGCAAGGGAGATGCAAATTTGCTAAATCTGCGGTGCAGCGTTACAAACAGAGTAGAGTTCACTATGGCCCAAACCCCACTCAAACGAAATCCCAACCGTTGCCCCAGTCATCCCGGCGCTTTGTTGCGTGAAGTTGTTGTGCCGGCAACAAGCCGGACCAAGATCGAAATTGCCAACCTCCTCGGCATTTCGCGCCAGCATCTTTACGATATTCTCAGGGAAGCCAAGCCTGTTTCTCCCGCCGTTGCCGTCCGCCTTGGAAAACTTTTCGGTAATGGTGCTGCTGTCTGGCTGCGCATGCAAGTGGCCTATGACACGTGGCATGCGGAACGCGAAATTGATGTGAGTGCAATTCCGACAATCAAGGCGGCATAAGGCAGGCGCTGCCTGTTCAGAGAAGGGCCACAATTCATTCACCCTCCCACGTCGTCTTCATGGGATTCTCAAGACTGTTGCTGGGAAGGGGGATTGGACCCATTTCTGGATTATCCAAAAATTACCCGATCCACAGCGCGGTGTCAAGCATAAAAATCAAAACAGCTAATGTTTCTTATAAAGTGCTGAATTCGTGGGTAAAAAAGGAATAAAGATTGGATGTTTATCCCTTGCGTCCCTTCCACTCCGGTTTTTCCTTGCGGGGTGGGGCTTTGCCGGTGTCGATCATTTCCTTGAGGGCGCGCTCGTATTCGGTGGTTGGGCCCTTGGATTTTTTGGGCGCGCTTTTGTTCAACGGATCATATTTCGGTTTTCTGGCTTTATCGAATTTTGGCTTGTCGGATTTTTGGGCGGGGTCGGCGTAGGGCTTGCGGTCTTCGTAAGTGCCGCCTTCGGATTTGTTTTCAAAACGTGGCTTGGCACCAAAAGGTTTTTTGCCGCCGAAAGTTTTTTTGTCTCCAAAAGATTTTTTCGGTCCATCGAATTTTTTCTTGAATTCGCGCTTTTCGCCCGATGGCTCTGGTGCAGCTGCCATCTGTTCAATCTTCACATCGTCATCGGCTTCGACTTTCGATGCCTCAACAAAGCGCGCGACAGCGGCATTGGCGATCTCAAAGCGGGTTTCATTGTCAGTGATGCGGATGGCGCCGATATCGGGCTTGGTCACTTTGCCGCGGCGGCAGATCATGGGCAGCAGCCATTTTGGATCGGCGTTGTTCTTGCGGCCGATGTCCATGCGGAACCAGGTGAAATCGCGCGGTCCCGTGTCGCGTTCAAAGCGGCTGGATTGCTTGAAGCTGTCGCGCTCATTGCCGGGACCTGGATCGAAGACCTCTTCAGCCGAAGGCAGACGCGCGCGGTAGATGCGCACTAATGCGGCGGCGATATCTTCTGGCGAGCGCGAGGCCAACACCAGTTTCGCCATTTCCAGATCTTCTTCCGAAGAAGGTGCCGTGAGAATCGGATCCATCATCATGCGTTTCTGGTCGAGCTTGCGGATGTCTTCGGCCTGCGGAACGCCGGACCACGTGGGTGACACGCCGGCTTCATGCAAAAGCCGCTCGGCTTTACGACGCCTGGACAATTGCACGAGGACAACGCTCACACCCTTTTTGCCGGCGCGGCCCGTGCGGCCTGAGCGATGTTGCAGCACTTCGGCGTCATTCGGCAAATCGGCGTGGATGACGAGGCCGAGGTTTGGCAAATCAATGCCGCGTGCGGCGACGTCGGTCGCCACGCAAACGCGGGCGCGGCCATCACGCAGCGCCTGCAGGGCGTGGTTCCTCTCGCTCTGGCTCAATTCGCCGGAGAGGTTCACCGCCGCAAAGCCGCGCTCACTCAACGTGGCATGCAAATGCTTCACATGTTCGCGGGTGTTGCAAAACACAATCGCACTTTGCGGTTCCACAAATCGCAACACGTTGACGACAGCGTGTTCCACTTCATTGGGGGCGACGCGCATGGCACGGTATTCGATGTCGGCGTGGGCGCGAGACGCGCCAAGCGTTTCGATGCGCAGTGAATTTCTCTGATATTTCTTGGCGAGCAAAGCGATGGGTTTCGGCATTGTCGCCGAGAACAGTAAAGTGCGGCGCGATTCTGGTGTGGCTTCCAGGATGAATTCGAGATCTTCGCGGAAACCGAGGTCGAGCATTTCATCGGCTTCATCCAGAACCACGGCCTTCAGTTCCTTGATGTCGAGGACGCCGCGTTCGAGGTGGTCGCGCAGGCGGCCCGGTGTGCCGACGATGATATGTGCGCCGTCATTGAGTTGCCGACGTTCCCGCTTCGGGTCCATGCCGCCGACGCAGGAGAGAATGCGGGCCGCTGTATATTGATACAGCCAGCGCAATTCGCGCTCCACCTGCATGGCAAGTTCGCGTGTGGGAGCGACAACAAGGGCGACGGGACTGGCGTCCATGGAGAAGCGGTCTTGATCGCCCAAAAGCGTTTTCGCAATGGCGAGGCCGTAAGCCACGGTCTTACCGGAACCCGTTTGCGCGGAGACCACGAGATCGCGTCCTTCGGCTTTTTCTTCCAGCACAGCAAGCTGCACAGGCGTTGGATCATCATACTTGCGTTCGATGAGGGCGCGGGACAGGGGTTCGACAGTTTGGGGAAAGGGCAAGGGCTTTGGGCTTTTCTTTGGAGTGAAGAAGACCCGATGGTCACATGCGAAAGGCACGACACGGGCAATGAACCCGGTGGTTAGCCGCTATGGCGCGAAAGTGCAAAGGTTGGCTGAGGTTGCGGGTCCGGCCACACACTGTGGCCGGACATCGCATCTCAATACAGGCAGCTGTTGCTCATCCAGTTCTTGTGCACCCAGCCTTCAAGTATCGGCAGGTTTTGTGTCGCGATCTTGTACCACTTGCCTTTGCGCTGGAAAACTTCGACCTTGTCGCCGTTGAAGAGTTCGCCGACTTGGGTTGCGGCCTTTTTGGGGCCGGCGCGGACGGCGAGGAAGCCGGAACCTGTGGCCGGATTGTAGGTGCTGGAAAGGCCGTGCACGGTGCCTTCACAGTATTGGGCTTGGGCGGGTGCTGCCAGTGCACCGATGGTGGCGAGGATGATCAGGGTGTTGCGCATGTTGTGGCTCCGTTGGTTTTGGGGTTCAGTCCCCGTGGTGATTGCAACGGTTAGCGAAAGGCAGTTGAACAGTGCATGAATGGCTGGGAGCGCCAGCTACATCGCTGTCCGGCGCGCCAATGAACCGGGCAGCATGATGTCCGTCTGTTGCGGCCTAATCGCCTCTGCGAAGCGTTTCATCACGATGGCTGCCACATCCGTGTCCGGCACGGGGCGGCCCGTGAGGTAGCCTTGGATGAAGTTGCAACCACAGGCCTGGATCATGGCGGCCTGGACGGGGGTTTCGATGCCTTCGGCTGTCACCTTGAGGCCAAGGTTGCGGCTGAGGTCCATGATGGCGCTGATGAGGCCGCGGACTTTCGGTTGTGTGTCGGCGGCCTGCACGAAGGAGCGGTCGATCTTCAATTTGGTGAAAGGAAATTTCCAGAGGTAGCTCAAGCTGGAATAGCCGGTGCCAAAATCATCGAGCACGACGGCGCAACCCAATTCGCGCAGCGCCTGAATCTGCGGCAGGATCACTTCCACATCCGCCATCATGGTGCTTTCGGTGATTTCGATTTCGAGGCGGTACGCCGGGATGGTTGATAGCTCGAGCGCGTTGTGAATGTCAGTGATCAGGCTGCCGTCCAGGAATTGTTCTGGTGACACGTTGACGGCGATGACCGTGTCTGCGGGCCACTGCGATGCCGCGCGGGTTGCGGTGACAAGGGCGAAGCTGCCGAGCTTGCCAATCTGCCCACTGCTTTCCGCCGCCGGAATGAATTCGGCTGGCGAGATCGCGCCAAGTTTCGGATGGTTGAGCCTGAGCAACGCTTCGAAGCCTGTGAGATTGCCGTTGGCACAATCGAAAATGGGTTGGTAGTGCATGAAGAAATAATTGTGCTCGATGCCATCTTGTATCGCACTTTGGATTTCGGCGCGACGGCGGGTGTTTTCCGCCAGGGCCGGATTGAAAAAGGCGTAGCCTGGGCCGCCTCGCTGGCCGGCTGAGCGACAGGCCAGGCTGGCATTTTCCAACAACACTTCCGCATGTCTCTCGTTGGCTGTGGCAAGGGCCACACCCGCCATGACGTCCACCGAGAGCTTGCGATCCACCCAGTCCACGGGTTCACGCAGCTTGGTGAGGATGCGTCTGGCCTCGGTCAGGGCATAGAGCGGATCGACAATGGCGGGCAAAAAAACCGCAAAACTCTTGTAGTCAAGGCGTGCCGCGAGCAAGCCTTCTGCCAGCATCAGCGCCATTCGCGCCGCCAGTGCCGACAACAGATAATCGGTGGCATGGCGGCCAAGGGACCCTGATATGCGGGGTAAACCGACAATGCTGAACTCAATCATCGCGGCCTGGGTCTTTTCGACTTCGGGCTGGTTGAGGAGTTTGTTGGTCCGGTTGGTGAATGCGTTCCGATTCAGGAGTCCGGTCAACTGGTCGATGGTCAACAGCCGTTCGACATCCCTCTCCAGCCTTTGTTTGTGCTGGCGAAGGGACTCCAACTCAGCGAGAATTTGCGAGTCCATATTGTGCGGTGCCGTAAATCAGTCGTGATTGCGTTGTATTCCTCTTTCCGGCCATGATGGTTAGCAAAGCGTTAACGAAATGAAAAAAGCCTTGATTTTCTCAGTTGGATCGCGTTCGATAAACCTCTGGTTGCGATGCATTGTGGTATTTTTTTCGCTTTGGCTGGGAACTGTTTCGGTTTTGTCGCAACCAGCAGACGGAGCTGAAATCGCCGATGACATTGAACAGTCGATTTTTTTGGCTCTGAATGGCTATCGTGTTTCGAAGAGCCGGAAACCGATCGTCGCCGCCGGTGATGATCTGGTGATGGCGGCACGCGCCCACGCGATGGACCTGTTGATGATGGGTAAAGTTGGCCACGTCAGTTCAAATGGCAGGGACTTTCAATCGCGCATGCGGGCTTTGCGGGGTGGCGGCGTGGTCCTGCTGCCGTCCATGTCAGAGAACGCGGCAAGGGACCGGCGCAAGGGTGTATCCAACAGCGCCAAGGCACTCGCCATCATGCAACAATGGATCAACAGCCCCCGCCACCGCAAAAGCCTGACAGACCGAAGCTATGTGGCGGTGGCGATTGGAGCGGTGCGGGCGGGCGATGCTGTCTACGCGGTGCAGATTTTTGTGGGGCCAGCGATGAAGAACAATTTGTTCAACTGAATTTGCAAACGGGCCATGACGAGATCAGTTACGTGCCATCACATCGCAGGCAGCGCCGCGTGTCGCGGTGCCAGCGATGTGGTGATGATGGCCTATTTCGGCGCGGCGCATACGGCTGAAAAATCCTTCCGCCATATTGGTGCAAGCGCCGTCAAGACTGTAGGCCTCTTGGTGATTGATGCGCTTCATTTCATATTTGGAATGCAGTTCGTTCCAAGCGTTGGATTCGTCGGCATGAATGACAGTTCCCTTGGCAACACGCGATTGTATAAAGGTCAAAGCCTGTGCCTCGGAACGGAACACGGCTGGCAATGAGCCGCCGTCACGTTCACGGACGATGACAACGCATTGACGCTTGCCGGATTGGTTTTCATAGCGACGGCGATCAACGCGATCACCCTTGATGTTAGCGGGCTTCACATATCCACCGAAATAGCCGCCGTCGATTGCAACTTCTTTGCCTTCACCGCCGAGAACATGGCCTTTCAATTCAATGGACATCGATTCGCGCAACTTGTGGCTCAAGACAAAAGCGCACTTGTAGGACACCGACAGGTCACGCGACAAAGCGAGAGCACTCTTGCCTTTCACCTCGTTTACAAAAATGGCAATGGCTGCAAGGTAGATTTGCAAGGGCAGTTTATGCGAGGCGAACATGGTGCCAGAGGTGAGAGTGAAATCTTTAACGCAACCCTTGCAGCGGAAACGGAGGGTGCCGTTCGGGCGGCGGGCTTCATAAGGGTCAAGTCCGCCACAGTGCGGGCATACAGCAGCGCCGCTGGTGTTGTGCCGACGGATTTTTCGAAAGGTTTTTTCCGCGTCCAGATCAGACAAACGGAAAACTTGAGCGAGGCTCAAAGTCTTTGCTGATTTGCTCAAAAGGAAATGCTGTGCCATTTTCTAGGTCATCTAATTTAGTTGACCTAATCTGTACAAGCTGATTTAGATGCAGTCAACTAAAAAAGTTGACTTGATTCGAAATAGTGATATCAATGCGCCATGACACCGGAACAACTCAGGGCCGCCAGGAATTGGCTGAACTGGACACAGCAAGAGCTTGCCACCAAGGCTAGCGTCGGCTTGTCCACCATCAAAGATTTTGAAAGCGGAAAGCGCCAACCGATTGCAAACAACGTTTTGGCAATTCGATTGGCGCTCACGTGTGCGGGAATGGATTTTGGCAGCAATTCAGTAAGTGGCCCTATAACCACCCCAAAACCAACGCCGACTCCATCGGATGATTAAACAGCCCGGTCTTCTGGCAGCGGCAAGGGATACGCTCCGCGAAACCGTTTGCCGCGAACGATGTGGGAAATAGTCCCTTCGCTCACTTCAAGTCGGAAGGCAGTTTTTGTAAGGCTCCAGCCACATACCTTTACGCACCACAGGGCGTGGCAAGCCTTTTGAAGATTGCAGGGAAAGTAATCGCGATTGCTCATGGGAAGTCTCCTCAATCGAGCGTGAGTCGAAAATCCGGCTTGAAATCAGCGAAGATCAGGCGCAATGTAAGCGCGTCTTCGTGATCATTCGCTGACTTCTTACCGAGTTTGTTATGATGCGATCTTTAAGGGGCTGAGCGGTGGTACGCTCGGCCCCTTTTCTCTTTCAGCCAAGCCAATTGACTTGATCGCGCGACTGAAAGAGCAGCTAAGGAATTTGCAAGATCACCTCTCCTTTGCTGTGTCTTTGTTGGGCACGAACACATAAGCGCCAGGTGAAGACTCGGAAATCACACCTCGCTCAACAAGGCGGCGTAGAGCAGTGTAGTAGTAGTTTGGGGAGGCAGCCAACTTGGACTCCGAATAACCCATGCTCGGAAGATTGGAGCGTATGTCATCTCTCGACATTTCATGGCCCGTCGCTTCGAGAAGCGCAGCTATGGCTTCGGTCAGAGGCATTTGGTGACTTGAGTCGTTCTGCTCCGAAATCCACTTTTTCAGTTCCGGCGCAAACGGAACCGCAATTGTCAAATATCCTTCAATTTGCCCCAGAAGATGGCCTAGCTTATGTATTTCACGGCGTTTTTCCGCTATCTGGTCACTGAGTTTGACATACTCGGCTTTCCATCCGTCAATCTGCTCGTATGTCAGAAGTGGTTTGCGGGTGTCTTCTAGCAGTTCCTCTGGCATTTATCCCTCTTGATCACCGCACCTGTATTCACGCAGTATAGAATTCACAGGCGACACCACAAGGGAGTTGAGTTTACGTCAACAGAATAATTCAGTTGAATAATTCAGTTAAAAATAAACTATTTCAAATAGTTAGCCGCAATTACATTGAGTTTTGTGGCGTTTGCGACATATTGCCGCAAAACTTTGAATCGCGGATGCGGGCTTTACGGGGCGGTGGTGTGATCCTGCTGCCGTCCATGTCTGAGAACGCCGCAAGGGACCGGCGCAAGGGTGTATCCAACACCGCCAAGGCACTCGCCATCATGCAACAATGGATCAACAGCGCCCGCCACCGCAAAAGTCTGACGGACAGAAGCTATGTGGCTGTCGCGATTGGAGCGGTGCGGGCGGGCGATGCTGTTTATGCGGTGCAGATTTTTGTGGGGCCGGAGACGAAGAACAACTTGTTCAATTGAACTCACATCGCAGGCAATGCCGCGTGCCTTGGCGCAAGCGCCCTTACAGCAGCATTCTTTACCGCTTTTTGCAGCTTCTCAAACGCCTTCACCTCGATCTGCCGGATGCGTTCGCGTGACACATCGAATTCTTTCGAAAGATCATCGAGTGTCGCGGGATCGTCCTGCAGTTTGCGGGCTTCGATGACGCGGCGTTCGCGGTCGGTGAGTTTGGTAAGCGCTTCTTTCAGCATGCCGTTGCGCAGTTGTGATTCCTCGTTCTGCACGAGGATGTCTTCCTGGTTGTCCGAGTCATCGACAAGGAAATCCTGCCATTCGCTTTCGGCGTCTGATTTCAGGGGCGCGTTGAGGGAGGTATCGCCGCCAAGCCTGCGGTTCATCGATATGACTTCGGCTTCGTGCACGCCGAGTTTCTTGGCGATGAACTTCACATGCTCCGGGCGGAGATCGCCTTCTTCGACGGCCTGAATCTGGCCCTTGATTTTACGCAGGTTGAAGAACAGTTTTTTCTGGTTGGCTGTGGTGCCGATTTTAACGAGAGACCACGAGCGCAAAATAAATTCATGGATCGAGGCCTTGATCCACCACATGGCATAGGTTGCGAGCTTGAAGCCCTTGTCCGGCTCAAATTTCTTGACGGCCTGCATCAGGCCAATGTTGCCTTCGGAAATCACTTCGCCAACCGGCAGGCCATAACCACGGTAACCCATGGCCAGCTTTGCCACGAGGCGCAAATGGCTGGTGATCAGGCGGTGGGCGGCTTCGGTGTCGCCGTGTTCCTTCCAACGCTTGCCCAGCATGTATTCTTCCTCAGGTGCCAACATGGGGAACTGGCGGATTTCCTGGAGGTAGCGTGAGAGCGAACCCTCGGCTGAAATTGCTGGCAATGAAATTCTCTTTGAGGCTGCTTTGGCCATGTGTGTTCCCTTTCCCGACGCCCCTCATATAGGGAGGGTTTTTGGGATTTAAAGATACCCAGTCGATTACAGTTTATTCGCGGTTTGTGACTTGGGAGATTTCAGCTGCAATTCGTGGTGAAGTTGTGACAGGTCTTTCGGCAGCGGCGACTGGAAGCTGAGTTTTTTTGTCGTGACAGGGTGTTCAAAAGCCAGCTTGTAAGCGTGCAATGCTTGTCCTTTCAATGCGTTAAGGGCAGTTCTTGCGGCTTCTGGCAACCTGGTTTCGGCGGATTTATAGCCGGATCCATAGACCCTGTCCCCCAAAAGCGGATGGCCGATATGCGCCATGTGCACGCGGATTTGATGGGTGCGGCCGGTTTCCAGGCGGCATTCGAACAAGCAGGCGGCGGTGCCGAAGACCTCTTTCACCTCAAAGTGAGTGATGGCCTCGCGGGCGTCGGATTTATTGCTGACCGCCATTTTCTGGCGGTTGGCGGAGGAACGGCCAATGCCTGTGGTAATCATCCCAGCTTTGCGCTCTGGAACACCCCAGACAAAAGCGAGATAGGCGCGCTCCAGTTTGCCATCGCGGCCGTGGGCGGCGAATTGTTCGGATAGGGCTGCGTGGGCTTTGTCATTCTTGGCAACGACGAGAACGCCAGATGTGTCCTTGTCCAGGCGGTGGACGATGCCGGGGCGTTTCACACCACCGATGCCAGAAAGCGTATCGCCGCAATGGGCGATCAACGCATTGACCAGCGTCCCACCCTCATGCCCCGCAGCAGGATGCACCACGAGGCCTGCCGGCTTGTTGATGACGATGAGGTGTTTATCCTCAAACAGAATATCAAGCGGAATGTCCTCACCCACAGGCTCCGCCGCCACGGGTGGGGGCAGAGTGACAGTGATGGTTTGGCCAGGCTTGGTTTTGGCCCCGCCATCAGTGGCGATGACGCCATCGATGGTGACATGACCATCGGCAATCAAACGCTGAAACCGGGCGCGGCTGATATCGGGGTGTGTGGCGGCGAGGGCTTTGTCGAGGCGGTCGGATGTTTCGGCCTGAAACGTGAGGCTTTGGTCAGTCATGGGGCAGTGCATAGAGGGGCTGGCGGCCTAAGGCAATTTACCATTCTGTTTAACCGGGAGTTGTGATTTTGGGTGTCTATTGGCCCGAGTTTTGCAGGCCAGTTTGTTGTGTGTCATCAGGAGTCACGTCATGCCAGTCAATCCAGTTTCGAATGAATACGCGGGAACAGCTGGCGATGATGTGTTTGTGAACCGGCCCCGGCCTGAAGGGAATGTGACTTTGGTGACGAAGTCCATGGATTCTCGAACTCATGTGCAGTTTCTTTCAAGCGGAACGCAAGTGGTGTTTCAAAGCTATGGGCAATGGTGGGTGAAAGACCTGGTGACGGGTGCTGTTGCCCTTGCTGCGCCCGGTGAAGAAGGCTCTTGGGAGATACCGGATGATTATGCATCGGTGTTCTCTCCTGATGGTGCGCAGAGAGCATACATCCAGATGGATGGAGAAGTCGCGAGTGATAGGATTTACATCCAGCACAATGTCTATGTCGAAAATGTGTTAACTGGTGAGACCACGCTCGTATCAAAAAGCCTTTCTGGAGGCCCGGGAAATGGGCTGAGTTTTAAACCGACTTTTTCGCCTGATGGCTCGAAGATTGCCTATTGGAGTAGCGCCGACAATCTCGTAGCCGACGACCCCAATGGTGCGATGGACATCTTCATCAAAGACCTGATAACGCAAGATGTCACTCGCATCCGCGTGGGTGAAATCGGGCCATATGCTTCTGACTATGTTGGACTGATTGCATTCTCACCCGACGGCACAAAAATCGCTTTTCAAGCCACATCCGACAGCTTGCTTGGCAGCGATGATCAAGATCGTGTTATTGATGTCTTTGTGCTGGACATCACAAAGCCCGTCATCGGTGTAGATGTGTTCTATGGTGGTGAGGGCGTTGATACTGTGTCCTATCGCAACGCAGCCTCTGGCGTGACCATCTACCTACCGTACACGAATTACAGCGAAGTCACTGGTGACGCAAAAGGTGACCAGTATTTCTCCATCGAGCGCTTCCAGCTTTCAAGTCACAATGATGTTTTCGTTGGCGCTTCAATCGAAGGTGTCCACAACTGGGCTTCGGGTGGGGCTGGTGATGATGTGTTTGAGGCTGGTGGTGCCGGTACTACAAATGTGTTTTATGGCGGTTCGGGTGGTGATGTGTTTGTTGGCTCTGAGGGACTGACGACTGCACACGGTGGTGAAGGGGATGACTGGTTTGCAACCTACTCGGTTGGAGTGGATTATTTTGTGGCTGGCGGTGGCAATGACCTCTTCCAAGGTGAGGGCGGGGATGACGTGGCGTTTGGCGGCTCAGGCCTTGACCGGCTTGAAGGCATGGATGGCAATGACACGTTGCGGGGCGGCGGTGACGATGATTTGATATATGGTGGCAACGGCGATGACACGCTGCATGGTGATGGCGGCATTGACACCATTACCGGCGATGACGGTGATGATTTTGCAAGTGGCGGGCTGGGCGATGACAGCATCAACGGTGGTTTAGGCAATGACACGTTACACGGCGGCGGCGGCCAAGATTCAATTGATGGTGCCGCAGGCGAAGACCGCATCTCCGGCGGTGAAGGTGATGACATTCTCAACGGCAATGAAGATAATGATGTCGTCATCGGCGGTGAAGGCGCCGACACCCTCAACGGCAACGATGGAGACGATGTGCTGATCGGCCAGGGCGGGGATGATCAGCTTTACGGCGAGGCCGGGAACGACCGGATTTTGGGCGGAGAAGGAAACGACACCATTGACGACCAAGACGGCGACAGTGTGCTGATCGGTGGTGGCGGCAATGATGTGATCTCTGGTTTCGGCATTCTTGTAGGGGGCGATGGCGATGATCAGCTCTATGGCAACGGCGGGCTGTATGGTGGTGCCGGAAATGATGTGCTTGAGGCTTGGGATGACATAGACAGTGTTTTGATTGGCGGCGAAGGTGCTGACACAGTTTCAGGCAGCTTGGGCAACGACAGTCTGCGCGGCGGCGATGATGTTGACACACTTTTTGGTAACTTAGGCAACGACGGTCTGCACGGTGGCGCTGGTGCTGACACGTTCTTGTTTGGAAGACACGACCCCAGTCATGACGTTATTCATGATTTTTCCCTGGGCGAAGACGCAATCAATTTCTTACAGATTGCAGCGACTGATCTCTCAATAACCATAGTTGGCAATTCCGCCGTGATCACCATCATCCCATTTGGTACCACCATCCGCGTCAGAGGTGTCACCGACATTGCGGTGCTTGAGCAGGACTTTGTGTTCGCATAGCGGGCTGCCGTTGAAGACGTCCAAAAGTTCTGCAGAGGATTGACCTCAGGACCAAAACTGCAGCCCACTTGTCGCCAGGTGTGGAGCGGCCTATGGAGGTATGACGCTCCCTTCGTCTATCGGTCAGGACGGCAGCCTCTCACGTTGCAAAGGCGGGTTCGATTCCCGCAGGGAGCGCCATGATGTTCTCACTCAGATCGGATTGTTTCGCGCGCCCTCATTCACAGGAAAACAAAATCATCTGCTGTCAATGTGATGGGGGTCAGTCCTCTCACGGCAATAGTGTCGCTGCCGATTGTGATTCTGATTGCATTGGTCCCGTTGCCTACAATTGTCAGGTCTGAGACGTTATCTGCAATCGCCGTTGCAAAACTGATGCGGTCTACACCGTCAGCGAAATCTGTGACCACGTCCTTGCCGAACGGTTTGATGGTGATGCGGAAAACATCGGCACCCGCGCCACCGCTGAGCAGATCATTGCCCAAGCCACCGTCAAGCGTGTCATTTCCCTGGTTGCCATAGAGGTGGTTGTTGGCGGCATTGACACCATTACCGGTGATGACGGTGATGATTTTGCAAGTGGCGGGCTGGGCGATGACAGCATCAACGGTGGTTTAGGCAATGACACGTTACATGGCGGCGATGACGGGCTTTTGCTGCAACCCCGCAGCCACGACGTCGATGGGACCGCCAAAAAATGACCCATCCATGTTGAGGAGGCGGATGCTCACATCTTGCGTTGAGGTGTTTTCATAGGCAATTGCAAAGCGGCCGTCCGGCAAGACGGCCAGGGAATGGCTGTTGATGGTCAGGCCAGACGTCGCGGAGAACGTGAAAGACGACAGACCGCCATTTGATTGCATGACGCGGCCATCAATGTCCATGTCCACCGAGTCCGTCCATGTCGCGGCAAAGCCGCCATTGGGCAGGGCGACCACCTCTGTGTTGCTCTGGTCGCCGACAAGGCCAGCAAGCGAGAAGTCAATCAATGAATCTGATGTTGGAGGGGCTGGCAAGTCAAAATTCCCTTCTGTTGCTATAAAATGAAATCGCCTGCCGTCAGGTTTGTCGCCGTGAAGTCCGTCAGCAGGATTGTGGCTTCGGCACCTGTGGTGCCGGCGGTGTTAAACTGGATCTGGGTGTTGAGGCCGACCTGGGTGACTCTCACTTGGTCTGCTGCTGTAAAAGCGGCGGTGCCGATGAAGCTGAAAGTGCCGGCAATGACACCAGACACGTCAATATCATCGACCCCCACCTGAAAATCACGGATGATGTCGCGCGTCGCACCAAGGCCAATTTCGGAGATTGAGTTGTAGTCAAAATCATCTGCGCCGGAACTTCCCGTGAGATCGTCGTATCCATCTCCCCCGCGCAATACATCGCTGCCCTGGCCGCCGTTGAGTTTGTCATTGCCAAGGCCGCCGACAAGGGTGTCATTGCCAAGCTCTCCGAAAATCTGGTCGACGTCAGCACCGCCATCAAGCGTGTCATTGTCACCGCCACCGAACAGCTTGTCGTTTCCTGCTTCGCCGTTCAACGTGTCTTGTCCAGCTTCGCCAAGCAGAAAGTCTGCCCCAGCGCCGCCTGACATCTTGTCATTGCCGAGGCCGAGGTGGACGCGGTCGTTGAAGGCAGTGCCGATCCAGTCATCATTCAGGGAAGAGCCGGATGCGGCGAGGCCTTTTTCGCGGGGATCGAAAATGGTGGTGAAGATTGTGGCTGTGGCCCCTGATCCACTTTCCCATGACACGGCAAAGCGGCCATCGGACAGGGTTGCGACGGTGGGGCGACCCTTGCTGCCTGCGCCATCGCCGTTGACGGCGAAGGCCGCACCATCGGCAGTACCATCGGTTTTCATCACCTGGCCTTCAATGTTGCCGGCGATGTTGCGCCAGACCGTGACAAAGCGGCCGTCCTGCAGGGCGGCGCTCTGCACTTGCTGGTTTGTCGCGTTGGCGGCATCGGTTGTGATCGTAAAAGGGCCAACTGACGGCGTGCCGTTGGCTTCGTAGATATTGCCGTGCACGGTAGTGAGATTGAACTGGCCATAGCTGACGAGGAAGCGCCCGTCGGCGAGGGCCGTCACATCCGGGAACGTGGATTGGCTGCCGCCCGGTTCGATCTCGATCAGCCCCGTCTGGGCGACACCTGTAGGCGAATAGATGCGGGCCCAGATGTCGAAATTCGCGTCGTCCGCCCAGGTCACGACGTAATTGCCATTGGCAAGCACAGTGATTTCCACGTCCCGGTAGTCGTCCTCGCTTCCTGCCTGTGTGTTGACGCCTTCCGGGCCGTCTGCATCGGTCACAGTGGAGATGAGACCGCCGACGGCGTTGTAGAATTTGAGGATCAGTTGGCCACTGGCTACTGAATCATCAGCAAGCGCCACGACAAATCCAGTGGCACTGGCCGCAACAACAGGATCATGCTGGATGCCCACACCACCAGCCACCAAAAAGCGCGACACAGCAACGAGATTGCCGACATATACGGCGGCATAGACATCCTCCTGGTTACCACCACCCGCATTGGGCTCCTCGGTCCAGACATAGACGCTGCGACCATCCGGGAAATAGGCGACGGCACCTTGGTGATCGGTAGTGGAGGCTGAGAAGGTGGGCGCCGGGCCAAGGCCGGTGTCCAGGCCAGTTGCGCTGTAGAGCCGGGTTTCAATGTCGGTGTAAGCGGGCGAGGCTGTTGGAAAGGACTCGAAGAATGTGAGATTAAATCTCCCGTCCGGTGGCGCGGCCAGCCAAGGCTCACCTTCGGGGCTTTCGGAATTGATGAGTTCGAAGTCGGCGGCGGACCACTTGATGGGGGCAGGCATGGCAGAACCTTTCCGGCCAAACCCGCAGCGAAACCAAGCTGGATCGGCCTCAGAACGTGTGACCCCTCACGACACAAAGTCGCACGGGACTGTGCCCAAGTCAATCTGGTTGGAGGCAGGACAATCACTTGGTGCCGAAGGACCTCTCCCCCGCTTCGCGGACCCTCTCCGAAGGGGAGAGGGACGCGTGGTGCGAGCGCCCTGTTTCGTAAAAGTGGAGGTGTCACTCCGGGTCCCTCTCCCCTTCGGAGAGGGTGCCCCAAGGGCGGGAGAGGTCCCTTGGCACCAAGCGATTTCCCTCGGCTGGTGTTGTCATGCAAACAGGAAATCGTCTGTGGTTAATGTGATGGCACCCGGGCCTTTCACGGTCACGGACTGGCCTGCGATGGAAACGATGACAAAAGTGGTGCCGTTTCCGGTGATGGTAAAATCGGAAAGACTATCGGCGATGTTTGATGAGAAGCTGAGGTGGTCGAGGCGGTCTTCGAAGTCTGTGATTGTGTCGCGGCCAAAGGCTGCATCGGTAAAGCGGAAGCTGTCGCTGCCCGCGCCACCGATGAGCAAGTCGTTGCCGATGCCGCCATTCAAGCTGTCGTTGCCCATCGACCCGTACAAGCGGTTGTTGCTGGTGTTGCCCGTGAGTGTGTCTGCGTCGTGTGAACCGTAGACGCGTTCGATGTTGAAGAGTGTGTCGCCTGCCGCGTCGCCACCGGTGTTGATGTTGGTCATGAGGTTGACGGTCACTGCGGCGGCGGAGGTTGTGTACATCGCGATGTCGAGTGTGCCTGCGCCACCGTCCAGCATGTCAGCGCCTGTGCCGCCGTAGAATGTGTCGGTGCCGTCGCCACCATACAGCCTGTCATTGCCGCCGCCGCCCATCAGCCTGTCATTGCCGCGCATGCCGTGGAGTGTGTTGTTGGCGGCGTTGCCCGTGATCACGTCGTTGCCATCTCCGGTCATGGCATTTTCGATTGTTGTTCCGGATGCGACCTTTACAAAACTTGCACCATTGAGTGTGGATGTGCTGGCGGCATTGAGGTTGAGGCCGAGATTTCCGGTGATGGCTGCGGCGTTGATCCAGTCTTCGCCGCCGTCGGTGTCGCTCAATGTCCGCCGCGTGGCGTCAAGCAGGGCCATGGCGTTGAATTCGTCGGTGTAGGTAAAGATGTCGCCAGCGGTTTGGGTTGAGCCATGGATGTCCAGCTTCACACTGTTCAGCGTGCCGGAGTCGGCGGCAACTGTGTCAACGAACTTGACAGTCCATGTGCCGACGGCATTTTCACCGCGATAGCCTTCGATGCCAAAGCTCCAGGTGATGCCATTGTCGGTGGTGGAGCCGCTGCCGCTTTTGCCATCATAGAGTTGGACTTCCGTGCCTTCAGGCGAAACCAGGTAGATGCGGAGATCAGTGAAGTAGGTGTGTTTCAGGTTGAGTGTCAGTGTGACACTTTCCATGCTGGTGTTCTGGCCGATGTTGAATGTGTAGATGGTTGTGGCCTTGTCAACGATGGGCTTCGCGGCATTCAATGTTCCCGTCGTCACGAGGGCTTCATTTGCAGAGGTTTTTGGAGCACCAAAGAGACGCCAGACTTCGGCCATCCGCACAGCGGCAAACGTGTTGACGAGGCCAAAGCCGTAATCTTCGCTGAAGTGTTGGCCGCCGCCGTTCCAGTTGTCATTCTCGTTGATGAACCAGGTGTTGTTTTCCATGGGGCCAGGTGTTGCTGCACCGATGGCGCTGCCTGTGTGGTTGGCGGAAAGTGTGAGAATGTTGTGCACGTCGCGCCAGCCCAGATTGGCATTGGCGTCGAGCATCAGGGCAACGGTGGCGGAAACGATTGGTGTTGCGGCGGATGTGCCGCCGAAGTCATTGGTGAAGTCCGATGCGGTGGCGAGGTCGCCGCGCAGATTGTAGCCGCCTGTGCCTGCTGCGTCGGATGTCACGATGCCCTGGCCGCTGCGGACCGATGAGAAATCGCCGCCAGGTGAGCTGACGAGCAGGCAAGCGCCGTAGTTGGAGTAAGAGGCGGTGATGCCGTCTTGATGAACAGCGCCGACGGTGAGCGTGTGGCGTGAGGCGTGAAGGCCATCGCCATTGGCATCGAGGTTGTCGTTGCCTGCGGCCTGGACGATGATGGTGCCGAGGCCGTCGCGGCCTGTGGCTGCAACATCGGCATAGGCGGCAACGGTTTGGGCCGCGAAGGATGTTGTGTCGTTGACATTCTGGGTGGCACGGAAGCCGGGTTTCTGGCTCCAGCTGTTGTTGACGACGTCAAATGCCGATGATGCTCTCACGGCGGCGAGGAAATTTGTGCGCAATGCGGGATCGGTTGAGTTGACGTAAACCGGGCTTGCGGGATCGAAGATATTGACGCCTGCCAGGCTTGCGCCATGGGCAATGCCGACTGTGCCTTGACCATTGTTTTCTGCTGCGATCAGGCCTGCAACAGCGGTGCCGTGGCGGCCTATGATGCCCGGTGTACCGCTGAGATGCACGCCATTGACTGTCAGTTCGAGGCCCGCATTGTAGTTCGCATCAAGATCGGTGTGGGCTGTCTCGATGCCATCATCAAATGCGACCACACGGATGCCTGCACCAGTGTAGTCATTCCAGATGCGTTCGATGAGATTTTCTGTGCCAAGTTGTCCGAGTAAGGCGAAGTGCCATTGGTTGGCATAAAGCGGGTCGGCGGGCCTCATGACCGCACACTGTCGTGCAATTTTGCAGGGATGGCGGTTGAAGGTGTGTCAGTTCTGCATGTGTGGTGTGTCATGCACACGAGGACTGCAAGCGGGGTGCCACACTATCATCAGTGTACGGATTAATTTTGACGGATCGAACGGGGTGGGTTTCGGGGCTGGAGCGGTTCCTGGTTGGTTTGAACCATCATTATCCATAAAATCCGTCATGGCCCGCTTCATGCGGGCCAGCCATGGGTCCTCCGCATGAAGCGGAGGATGACGGAAATCCGGGATGGTTCAAACCGTCCCTAAACCGTCTCGCGGCTCAGCGCCGCTTCACGCTGCCTTGCAAGCCACGGAATCGCTCTGCCAGTGATAGTACATTGGACGCGCTGCGGGTAAGGGCGTCCTGGCCGGTACGTGTGGTCGATGGCGGGTGATCATTCACAGCTTCAGAAAATTCCATGTCCAAAGGGTTGCCAGCTTCGACAGGTTTGAAGGGCGGGACGATGGTTGTGCCATTGGTTGGTTGCGGCATCGGCGCTTCCTGGAACGCATTGTGATGGCCATTGGCTTTTCCGTTTTTGGCTTTGCGCACATCTTCGGCACTTGGCACAAACATGGTGACGATTTCACGAAGCGCCCTGGCTTCGTTTTCGAGATTGTTGATGCGCTGGTCGCGATCCGTGATTTCACTGCGCAAACTGTCAGCGGCCGTTTTTACAACGGTTGCGTGGCCCTGGTGTTCACTTGCGCGATGCCAAGCATCATTGATGGCGCGCACGTTTTCTTCGATCTGAGCTTTCAATGCGCCGATCTGCTCGACTTTTTGAACACTCTCATCCCGCAGTTTCACGATCTCGGATTGGGCGATGTCGAGGTTGGCTGTCAGGTCCAGCACACGGTTGCGGTTGCGGGCGACCTCGGCCATCTGTTCGGCCATGCGCATCTTGATGTCGCTGGTCGAAGATTCGAGCCTGCGTGCCATCATGGCTTTTTCAGCCCTGAGACTGTCACGCTCGGCTTCGAGATCGCGAATCGCTGACGGGATTTTTCGCTCCGCGCGCCAGCCGCTCCAATGCCCTATCAATGCCCAAAGGCCCCGACCGAACATCAACACAAGCAAAAGGGCAACGCAAAACCCCAACACAAACAACATTATCGTCTCAGTTTGAGACATCACACCACCACTTAAGCCAATTGCGGCCGCCTTCATTGCGACCATTGCAAGCGGCAGACCACAGTTAAGTGACGGTAAACAAATCCGGGGAAAAGTAAAGGTTGAGTGTGGGCGGTTTGCCTTGAAGGGATGTCAGAACGGGTTCCAGGTCGGGCGATCCGAGTATTTCAGGTAGCCGATGTTGGCACCGAGGCGTGCACCAACGCCCGTGCGGATGGGGGCGAGGGTGATGTTGTCTTTTCTTTGAAAATTCACGCCGATGCCGCCGACCAGATAGGCCGACCCTTCAACGCCGCCAAAACGGGTGTGAAGGTCTGACGGGCTTTCAGAGCCGTAAACCAGTGTCAAAGTGCGGGCGCCGTTGCCACCAAAATCCCAGCCGATGGAGGGGCCTTGCCAGAAGATGCGCTCTGTGGTGCCGTCCTTGTAATAAATCGTGCCTTCGCCAAAACGCAGGCCGCCGACAAATGCCCCTGCACCTTCTTCTCCGACGATATAGGCCGAAGGTTCTCCATAACTCTGAAAGACATATTCAACGGCCTGACCAATGCCACGGCTGGCTTTGCCAAAGACTTCGTGGCCCTTGCCCATAATCTCTTCTGTGGTGAAAGTTTCGCGGGTCTGGCTTTTGGAAACGCTGCCCGTGGTTTGGGCAGAAGCCGCCGTCAACACGGTGAATGTGATGGCTGTGCCGAGCGCCAGTGTTGTAAAAGTATGCCGGAAACCCATGTGTGCATCTCCCAATAAAGCCCGATAGAACTGCCAAAGCAGGGCGATCCTGTGGCCAAAATCCGTCCTTTACCGGATTTAGTCCAAGGGGCTTACGGCTTGGTTAACAGAAACTTGTTCAGGCGCTGGCGATGAAGGCGGGGTTGTCGTAGCCGCGTGTTGCCTTGCCATAGCGCAACGGTGTGCCGTCGGTTTGCAACACCTTGCCGCCTGCCGCTTCCAGTACGGCCTGGCCAGCCGCAATGTCCCATTCCATGGTGCGGCCAAAACGGGGGTATAGATCGGCTTTTCCGGCGGCGACGAGGCAGAGTTTGAGCGAGGAGCCAGCTGAGGTCAGCTGTTTGACTTTGAGATTGGCAAGATAGGCCTCAGTTGCCGCGTCCATATGGCTGCGGCTGGCGACAACCGTCAGACCTTCCGGGGGTGACGGGCGGACAGTGATTTTGGTCCATCGGGCATCGGCAATAGACATTTCTGGTTGAAGCGTGGCATGTGCGGCGCCGGCGGCAACGTCGCCCCAGTACATATCGCCGATTGCGGGCGCGTAAACCACGCCGGCCACGGGCCTGCCATGTTCAATCAATGCGATGTTGACGGTGAACTCGCCATTGCGAGATACGAATTCCTTGGTGCCGTCGAGGGGGTCTACGAGGAAAAACGTGTTGCCGAGATGGCCTGCATCCTTGCCGGAGGAGGCTGCTTCTTCTGCGAGCACGGGAATTCCGGGATACTGTCGGGCCAACCCGGCGAGAATGACTTTTTCAGCGCGGGCGTCGGCTTCTGTAACGGGCGAGAGATCAGATTTGGTGGCGACAGCAAAGTTGCTGGCATAAACGTCCATGATCTCGTGGGCTGCGGTTTGGGCCAAGCGCAAAAGCTCGATGACCGTGGGGGGCGGTGCGATGGTGGACATGATCGATCTTTGGGGGTTGCGTTGGCGGTCCTATGGTCTCAACACCTGTTGCAGTCAATGAAGTATTCCTGCCTGTGATTTGATATAGGTCTCCACCGAATCACTTTCTTGGCGGGGCCATGGACCAGAAACTTTCCGATCTCGATTTGGCATCATTGCTGTGTTCGCGCGTGTGCCATGACATCATCTCGCCCGTGGGTGCCATCGCCAATGGGCTGGAGCTGATGGACGATCCAGAAACTGATGCGGCGATGAAGGCCACGGCACTCGACATGGTGCGTTCGTCCGCAAGGACGGCAACGGCAAAGCTGAAATTCTGCCGCATTGCGTTTGGCGCTTCAGGATCTGCCGGTGCCCATATCGACATGGGTGAAGCGGGCGAAGTGGCCAAGGATTTTGTCGGCAATGAAAAGATCCGGCTGGAATGGCTGGCCCCCCGGGAGAACCGACCGAAGGCGGAAGTGAAGTTGCTGCTCAACATGTTGATGTTGGCGATGGCATCGATTCCGCGCGGTGGCGTTGTGACGGTCAATGCCGATGGAAAAGTTTTCAATGTGACAGCGCGGGGTGAGCGAGCGAAACTGCCACAGCCGCAGACCGATGTGCTGCATGGCACGGCACCATTGGAAGGCTTTGATGCGCGGTTGGTGCAGCCTTACTATACAAGAATGATTGCCGATTCAGCGGGACTCAAGGTCAGCATGGTCTTGGAAGCGGACGATCTGGTTGTGATCAATGCCGTATAAATCCGTGAAGCTTTGTTAAGCAAGCACCGCGCAATGCGCGCATTGGATAAAGTTTACCGATCCAGGTAAGGCCCCATAGCAAGTTGCAATTGTAGTTCTGCTGCCAAGAACACTGGAGGCACTCGAACTATGGCTGATCTTTCTGCGCCCGCGAATGGCGGCACTGTGCGTGGCACGTTGCTGGCTGATACGATCACGGGCAGCGCGTTTGCTGATACGCTGTGGGGCCTGGGCGGCAACGATGTGATCAATGGCAATGACGGCGATGACGTCATTGAAGGCGATGGCGTTGCAACGATTGCAGAATCGATAGTGTCGCTCGGCTATTCCACGGCGGCCTTCACGGGCACCAATTCAGGCAGTGTTGATTTGCAGCTTACTTCCATGGGCAACATGGGCACGCAGAGCATCTGGCGCATTCGCAATGCCTCTGACACGGCAACCACGGTTGTGGTGCTGCAGTCCGCCTCACAAGGCGGTGGAAACAATGGTGGGGTCCTCATTACGCTCACAATTCCACCAAACACGGAAATCTTGGTGCCGAGCAATAATTTGGGCACACACAAGCTTGTGGTCAACGGCAAACAGATCGATGTGAAAACCAACAGCGGAGCCGCCTTCAATGGCAACGCCGCGTCCGCGAATTCTGTCGAGGGCAACGACACGCTGTCCGGTGGCAATGGTGATGACACCATCCGTGGCCATGGCGGCAACGACAAGATTCACGGTGATGCCGGTAATGACACGCTGGATGGCGGTGCGGGCTCTGACGAAATCTGGGGCGGAGACGGCAACGACATGCTCGATGGCGGCATCGGCAACGACAATCTTGACGGTGGCCTCGGTGACGACACGCTGAAAGGTGGCGATGGCGATGACATTCTCGCTGGCGGCGACGGCAACGACACGATTTCCGGCGGTCTTGGCAAGGACAACCTTTCTGGTGGCACTGGCGATGACCGTCTGGACACTGGCGATGGTGATGACATTCTGGACGGTGGTGCTGGCAATGACGTGTTGCAAGCTTCGACGGGCAATGACTTACTTGACGGTGGCGAAGGCAATGACTCCCTGAACGCAGGCGACGGCAATGACGTGCTGGGTGGTGGCGCAGGCGCAGACACGCTTGATGGCGGCAACGGCGATGACATCATGGACGGCGGCGCCGACAACGACAAACTCAAGGGCGGTGCTGGCGCTGACGTGATCAACGGCGGCTCTGGCCGTGACAGTATTGATGGCGGTGCGGGCATCGACATGATTGATGGCGGCGAAGGCAATGACTATATCGAAGGCTATGAGGATGCAGACAGCATCGTCGGCGGCACAGGTGTTGACACGGCAATCTACCGCCATTCCAACGGCGGCGTTGATGTCAGCCTGACGCGCGGCACGGGTCTTGGTGCCCATGCCGAAGGGGACACGCTTTCTGGAATCGAGAATTTGCAGGGATCAGCATTCATCGACATTCTTGAAGGTGACAATGGTGTGAACCGCATCAGCGGCATGTCGGGCGAAGACAAGATTTATGCGCTTGGCGGCGATGACTACATCCTCACCGGCGGCGGCTATGACTTCGTTGATGGCGGTGCGGGTGTTGACACGGTTACTTACGAAGAATCCTGGGACCGCGTGGTTGTCAACCTGACGACGGGCAAAAACCAATATGGTGAAGCGTCGCGCGATGTTCTCGTCAATGTCGAAAACATTGTCGGCTCAGAGTTCAATGACTCGATTACAGGTGACGCCGGTGCAAACCGCCTGACGGGTGGTTTGGGCAACGACACGCTGAACGGCATGGGCGGCAATGACTATCTTTTCGGTGGCGTTGGCAATGACGCAATGACGGGCGGCATTGGTGCTGATGTGTTTGTCTTCGAAGCTGGTTTTGGCGATGACACGATCACGGACTTCTGGGCGGGTGCTGGCCGCACAGACCGCATCTGGCTCAAGGGCATTGACATGAATGACCTCAATGCAGGCATTGCAAGTGCGATGGATACGGCTGCTGGTGCGTTGATCACGATTGCTGGCCAAGGTTCGATCACGCTCACAGGTGTGACAGTTTCTCAACTTCATGTGGATGATTTCATCCTCGGATAAATTTTACACGGCCACTCTGGAAAACGCCCGGTTCGCAAGTGCCGGGTGTTTTTAGTGTTGCGCGAAGACAAGGGCTGCGGCACCGATGAGGCCGGAGTTTCCACCGAGGCCTGCAGTGACGACGGGGACGTCGCGGAAGGATGGCATGGCGTCGGATTGGATGTAGGCGTTGATGCCGGGGGACAATTGGTCCCAGGCATTTGTGAGGCCACCGCCGACGATGATCTGCTGTGGGCTGAAGAGGTGGAGAAGGCTGGTGAGGCCGAGGCCGAGAAATTTGGCTTGTTCGTTCACCTGCTGTTGCGCCGTTGCGTTGCCTTCACGCGCCAGGGTGAAAACGTCCGTAGGCTGAACAATTTTGCCAAGGGCTTTTGAAGCGCGTGCGGCGAAGGCGGGGCCGGCGGCGTATGCTTCCCAGCAACCAGTGTTGCCACAGCCACAGCGCAAACCGTCAGGTTGGATTGACATGTGGCCGACGTGGCTGGCGAGGCCCATGCGACCGCGGATCACGGTGTCGTTGACAATGCAGCCTCCGCCGATGCCGGTGGAGAGGGTGACATAAACCATGGAATGCAGTCCGCGCCCTGCGCCGAATTTCCATTCGGCGATGGCTGCGGCGATACCGTCGTTTTCGAGGAGTACTCTGCGTTTGAGTTTCCCTTCCAATGCGCCGCGCAAAGGGTAGTTTGTCATGCCGCTGATTGTCGGCAAGTCGATTGTGCAGCCCGTTTCAGTATTGAGGGGGCCGGGCGAAGAGACGCCGACGCCGATGATGTCGGCTTCGCCGCTGCATGCGAAGTCAGCGGCTTCTGCGAGTTTGGCGACGACGGCTTCACCGCCATCGCGGGCGGGCGTTGGCAATGTCACGCGGTTGGTGACGTTGCCGTGTTCATCCACCAATGCAGCGCGGGTTTGTGTTCCGCCGAGATCAAGGGCGATGGCAAAGGGCATCAGAGTGCTTTCAGCCAGGCCATGCGCTCGACAAGGTCGGGTGCACCGAAAGCGAGAGAGCCGAGAACCACGGTGTCTGCCGTGGCATCGCGGAGATCACGCACCGTGTTATCGCGGATGCCGCCGTCGGCTGCGAGGATGATGTTGGTGCCTTTGATCATGTTGCGGGCTTCGCGCAGTCGGTCACAAGCCTGTGCATCAAGGGATTGGCCTTTCACGCCGATGGCGGTGCCAAGCAGCGTCAGGAAGCTGAGGTCTGTGATGAAGGGTGCGGCTGCGGCGACGGGTGTTGAAACTTTCAACACGAGGCCAGCGGTGGTGTTTTTAGATTTGATGTGGGCGATGGTTTCTGCGGCATTGGCGTTTTCGGCGTGGACGCTGATGAGGTCTGCGCCCGCGTCGGCGAATTGGTCGACTTGCGACAGCAGGATGTGATCGGCGACCATCAAGTGGATGTGGATTGCGATCGTGGACTTCTTGCGGATGGCGGCCACGAGGTCCGGGAAAAACAACATGGCGGGTGCGAAATGGCCATCCGCGACGTCAATGTGCAGAACGTCTGCATGCGGAGCAATTCTGGCGAGGTCGGACTCAAGGTTGAGGAGGTTTGCGGACCAGATTGAAAACTCAGCGATCAGGCGGTTGCGGGGCAGGGCATCAATGGGATTTGTCATTTACGGTCTCGAAAAAGTTGAGAAGGGTGGATTGGAATTCGCTGAGGTAGCGTGATTTGTCCACGGCTTTCGGTGTGATGCGGATAAGTGAGGAAAATGGGATTGCCGCATGGAGCGCTTCGGCAGGGGCCATGGGGTGGATGAAATCCAGCTCTGTGGCAATGATGAGGGTTCGAACTTTGATGTTTGCAAGATCATTACGCGTCACGCCGGGACCATCAACAGAGATGTTGCGAAGCAAGGCTGATGTGGTGGTGATGGGTTTGCGGGAGAAGAAGGATTTCAGCGACGTGAGATTGTCTGGCGCAACCACTGCGAGGTGTTGAGCAGTTTTTGATTTCAGAAAAGTTTCTGAAGCCTGATCCGGTGGCAGCTCCGCCAACAAGTTCCCAACCTCAAGATTCGGCTTCATGTTTTCGGGTGCAGCGCCGACGAACCAAGCTGGCCTCGCAAGGATGAGGGCTTTGACGAGGTGGGGTTGATGGACGGCGAGGTGTAGGGCAATCGCGGCACCCATGGAAATGCCGCCGATGATTTTTGCGTGTGGCCGAAGGGACCTCTCCCCCGCTTCGCGGACCCTCCCCAGAGGGGAGGGACTTGTGGTGCGAGCGCCATGGACAGTAAAGCGGGAGGCCGCTGAAAGAAGTCCCTCCCCCCCGGGGAGGGTGCCCGAAGGGCGGGAGAGGTCGCTTGCCGTGATGAATGCTGCAACGTCATTGGCAAAGGTGGCGATGCTGAAGTGTTTGGGGTCGCCTGCTTCGGATGCGCCATGGCCCCGGCATTCCAGTGTGGCCAGTTGATAGCGTGAATCATGGGGAAACGCTTCCCGGGTTTGGGACGCGCTGCCGCAGAGGCCGTGTTGGAAGATGATGCGCTCACCTTCGCCCTCGGCGGTGTAGGCGTTGAGGCGGAGGTCGCCGCGGATGAAGGGGGTGTTCATGTGCTGAGGTGTTGGCGCAGGAAGGTGGCGACGCCTGGGGCTTCTTCTGCCGTGAGGCCGTGGGTGATCAATGGGCCGTTGAAACCTGATTTCGTCAGTTCACGGATGAAATGGGGGTAGTCGAGCACGCCTTTTCCGGCGGCGACGAAGTTTCCATCTGCATCACGGTCTTTGGCGTGGGCCATGGCGATGTGGGGGCTGAGTAAATTCAGGCTTTCGGAAATGATGCGGCGTTGTTCGCCCAGGTTTTCGCGCTCAAACAAGTTGGCCGGATCGAAGATGACCTTGATGCGGGGGGATTTGATCTCGTCGATCAGCTGTTTGGCTTTGCGGGCGCTGTCCACAACGTTTGCCAGTTCGGGTTCAATGCCGAGGAGGAGGTTGTGTTGATCCGCGTATTGAACCGCGATTTCCATGGAGTGGAGAAGATCGCGCCAGGCGCCGCGTGTGTTGTTGTGGGCGTGGTGGGACCATTGGTCTTCGGGGTTGCGCGTTCCGGTGCAGAGCGTGAGCATGGGGATGCCTGCATCACTCGCGGCCTTGGCCATCACACCAAGGCGGCGGTGGCCTTTGGATCGTTCGTCCGTGAACGGATGAATCATGTTGTAGGTGGCGGAGAGGGCGCAGATGTTGTTGGATTGGGATGCGTTGCGGATGGCGGCGATGGCGCTGTCCGGGATTTCGTCAGGCATCGCACCAAGTCCGGAGCAGGCCATGTTGTATTGGACCGTTGCGAAGCCAGCGGATTTGGCGAGATGCAAAACTGATGCAGGATCAGTGCCGGGAAAAGTTTTTGCGAAGATGCCGAGTTGCATCACACACCACCTGACACGTCTGCGAGGGCAATTTCTTTCCCGCTTTCAACAGACCTTGCAATGGCGACCATGGCACGGACGGAGGCGACGCCATCGTCGACATTTGCACCCGTCATGGGTTTGTCGCGCAGGATGACGTCTGCGAAGCCTTCGAGTTGGCGGCGGTAAAAGTGGCCGTCGGGGCCAAGGACGCGGTGGGTTGAGCCATCACTTTCGCGGAAGATGTTGACCTCGCTTGACATGTAGTACCAGGGATTGAAAATCTTGCCCGTGGCACTTCCGTTCTTGCCGTAAATCTGGAAACCCTCGTGCCAATCGCCGCGTATCGCCACCGTGAGATCGAGGTGTCCGAGGGTGCCGTTGGCGAAATTCACATCCACGAACCAGCAGTGTATGCCCTTGCTGTCTGACAGGCGGGCGCGCACACTCGTGATGTCGCCGGCAAAATACCGGGCCATGTCGATGAGGTGGCAGCCGTGGGCGAGCATGTAGTAGCGGCGGAGATCGGCTTTTGGATTTTGCGTGGGTTTCTTTGCGAGCTGGCTCGCGACGACGAGGGGTTGAATGGCGTCGGTCATGGGATAACGGTGGGTGCTGTCGCAGTACCAGGCTTTGAGGGCGACGAGATCGCCCATCTCGGTGTCGATGAATTGTTTGGCGGATTGCAAACCCGCGTCGAAGCGCAGCATGTGGCCGACTTGCAGCTTTTTGTCCGTGCGCTTGACGACAGCACTGAGCTTTTCAACCTCTTCGACGGTGAGGCCAAGCGGCTTTTCGCAGAGCACGTGTTTTCCCGCTTCGAGGGCGCGGATGGAGGCTTCGACGTGGAAGGCATCTGAGGTGGCGATGATGACGGCGTCGATTTCGGGACTGCTGAGCATCTTGTCGTAATCGGCAAAGGTTTTCCGAGCGCTATGGGTGATGGCCATCCGCTCGCGCAAATCATCGGCAACATCGCAGATGGCGGTGAGTTCGGCGTTACGGGCTTTGGTGCAGCTTTCGAAGTGGGCGGCCTGGGCGATTTGACCGGCACCGAGGACGCCGACACGGAGCAGTTTTGGTTCTTTTGGGGGCATGCCAACTGAAATGCCCCAACCATGCGCGAAATTCCAGCGCTTTCGACTCTGCCCGCAATTCGCCGGAATTCCTCCATGATCGCACCAACATCGCGGCGAATGTTCAGACGCGTCATATCAGGGAGGAACGTCATGCGTTTGGTGAAAATGGTTTTGGGTGTTGCGCTTTTGGGTTTTGCGTCGCCTGCGGCGTTGGCGGCGACGCAAGTTGGTGATGTTGCGCGGGTGGAGGTGGTGTTTGTGCTGGATACAACGGGCTCCATGGGCGATCTCATCGATGGGGCGAAGCGGAAGATCTGGTCCATCGCCAACACGATTGTCGAGCAAAACCCAGAGGCTGATGTGGCGATGGGGTTGGTCGCATTTCGCGACCGGGGTGACGAATATGTCGTCAAAACTCATCAGATGACGGAAGACTTGCAGAGCCTGTATGGGCGCCTCGTGAAGTTTGAGGCGGACGGCGGGGACGACACGCCGGAGTCTGTGAATGAGGCGCTGGCTGTGGCGGTGTCTGACATCAACTGGTCAAAAGGCGATAATGTGCGCCGCATCGTGTTCCTCGTCGGCGATGCGCCGCCGCACATGGATTATCCGGATGATCGTCCGTATACGGAGGTTTTGATGGAAGCGAAGCAGCGCGGCATCATCGTCAACGCGGTGCAGGCGGGGGACATGGATGAAACGCGGGATGTGTGGAAGGACATCGCACAGCGTGGGGCAGGGCGTTACATGGCGATCCCGCAGGATGGCGGTGAAGTGGTTGTGATTGTGTCACCGTATGATGACGAGATACGGGAATTGCAGGAAGAGTTGGATCATTCCGTGGTGCCGTTTGGCGGCGTTGAGCAGAGGGAAGAGGTGAAGCAGAAAATGGCAGATCGGGCGGCGGCACCTTCTTCAACGCAGGTTGAAAATTCGAAGTACTACGCCAAGCGTGCGAAGAAAGAGGTGGTGACGGGTGGAGGGGATTTGCTGGCGGATGTGCGCAATGGATCGGTGCGGCTGGAAGACGTGAAGGACGCAGAGTTGCCTGCTGCGTTGCAGGAGCTGGGTGCGGCGGCGCGCAAGGCATGGGTGGATGAGAAGTTGAAGGCGCGGGTGGCGCTGGAGAATAAGATGGAAGCGCTGATGGCCATGCGGGATGTGTTTGTAGCGGAAGAGGGGAAGAAGACAGCGCGTGCGGAGAGTTTGGATTCATTTGATCGCGCTGTGGAGGAGACGATCCGGGTGCAGGTGAAGTGAGTTTAGCGGAGTGGCACCGTCATAATGGCCACCCTCTGCCGTGAAGCCACAATGGATTAACCTCCTTGTCGCGATAACGACGGGGCGGAGGCGTAGAGCGCCGGAGGGTAGTGGGGCAGGGTTCATTTGACACCTGTTCAAGCCGACACACCCCCTTCCGCCTTCGGCGGCTTTCCCCCACGCGTGGGGGAATTAGATGAGTTGGAATTGGTTGGTTGATTTGAAGATTATGCAAGCTTCTATTGATTTGCGCATGTTGGGGAGCATGTCAGGCAGGTGTGTTGGATGGTGCCATTGCAGGGCGAGGGACTCTTCGTCGTTTTTCAGCTCGCCTTCGAAGTCTGTGCAGAAGAAGTTGAGGACGAAGAAGTGGCATTGATGGCCGTTTGGGAAGGTGACTTGTTCTGTCTCAGGGTTGCTGGCGAAGGCGAACGGGGTGAGGGATTTTATGGTAAGTCCGGTTTCTTCTTTGACTTCTCTGATGGCGGCTGTTTCGATTGACTCGCCGGGTTCGGCGTTGCCGCCGGGGAGACCCCAGGTTTTAAAATCGGCGCGGTGTTGCAGCAGGATTTCGCCTGCGGTGTTTTCGAGGATGATGCGGGCGCCCGGGACGAGGAGGAGGCGGGAGCCCACAAGCTGTCTGAGTTGGCCGAGGTGGGAGTCGTGGAAGTTTGACATCTATTGGGTTTGCAAAGTGTGGGGCGGCGCGTCAAGCGCGCCGATGGAGATTTTTAAGAGCGTACGCTCCACTTCTTTGCATCCGCTGATACTCCGATCAATGCCAGGCCTTTGGCGATGGAGATCAACTCGTCTCCGGTTTCGACTTTGTCTGCGCCGAAGCGTTTGGCGAAGGCGTTGCGGATGGCGGGGACGAAGCTGGTGCCGCCGGTGAGGAAGACGCGGTCGACGTGCGGTGTCAACACCAGCAGGGGTTCGGCGGATGTCATGATGCGGTGAACGTCGGCGGCGATCCAGCTTTCGAAATCTTTGCGGGTGATGGCTTGTTCGATGTCAACACCATGACTCTTGAAATGGAAAGTGGTGTTGTCGTGGGTTGAGAGTTGTGACTTGGCTTTCGAGACGGCTTGGTAAAGGTTGTAGCTTTCGCCGCCTTCGATGAGGGCGATGAGGGCGCGGAGCTGTTTGGCTTGCGGGCTTGTCTTGGCGAAATCGCGGAGTTCTTTAAGGGTGGCGGCGCGGTTCATCAGGCAGAGCTCATTCCAGCGCGCGAAGCTGGCGAAATAGTGGGTGGGAATCGGCAGGATCTTGTCCCAGCTTTTATAGGTGCCGCCTTTGCCGAGTTGAGGTGTGACCACGTTTTCGAGGATGCGGTAGTCGAGTCGATCGCCTGCAATGCCGATGCCGGATTGGCCCAGCGCTTCAACTTTGCCATCGCCTGAAAACTTTAGCAGCGAAAAATCTGAGGTGCCGCCGCCGAAATCGCCGACGAGGACGGTGGTGGGCGAGGACAAGCGTTGGGCATAGAAGTAGGCAGCTGCGACAGGTTCTTGCACGTAGATCACGTCTTCAGCACCCAGGCCCTTGAGGGCCGCCGCGTAACGCTGCATGGCGAGTGCTTCATCCGGGTTGTTGCCTGCGAAGGTCACGGGGCGGCCCATGACGATGCGTTTGGGGATTGTTGAAATGCCAGCATGGACCAGGGCCTTGGAGAGAAAGGTTTCGAGGAGGTGGTGGAAGCCAAGCCTGCGGGTGAAGATCTGGGTTTCGGAGAAAGACGCTGAGGCCGCGAAGGACTTGAAGGATTGCAGGAAGCGGGTGTTTTCGGGGTGATCCAGAAACATCTCGATGGCCCAGGGGCCGATGTCATGCCTGGGTTCGCCCCGGCCTGTGCGCTGGAAAGCGAGGGCGGTGCGGATGGTGTGATTGGTGTTTTGGAGCGGGAGAATGGAGGCAACACCATTCTCTGCCGTGGCGAAGACGGTGTTGGTGGTGCCGAAGTCTATGGCGAGGGTTTGCATGGCGGGTGCATAGTAGACTGGGTCGGCGGGTCAAGCCCGCCGATGGAGGGCACAGAGAAAAAGGCACCCGCTTGGGTGCCTTGACGTTTCGTCTGTAGACTGATGAATTACGCGCTTTCGCGGATGTCCAGGCCGAGGTCGATGTCTTCGTGGCCCATGCTCGGGGCGCCGTCTCTGAGCACGTAGCCGCGGCCCCAGACGGTTTCGATGAAGTTTTTGCCTTGGGCGGCGGCTGCGAGTTTCTTGCGGAGTTTGCAGATGAAGACGTCGATGATCTTGAGTTCGGGTTCGTCCATGCCGCCATAGAGGTGGTTGAGGAACATTTCCTTGGTCAGGGTGGTGCCCTTGCGGAGCGAGAGCAGTTCCAGCATCTGGTATTCCTTGCCGGTGAGATGCACGCGCTGGCCGCCGACTTCCACTGTCTTGGTGTCGAGGTTGACCAGCAGTTCGCCGGTGTGGATGACGGATTGGGCGTGGCCCTTGGAGCGGCGGACAACGGCGTGGATGCGGGCCACGAGTTCGTCCTTGTGGAAGGGCTTGGTCATGTAATCGTCTGCGCCGAAGCCGAGGCCCTTGACCTTGTCTTCGATGGCGGCGAGGCCGGAGAGGATGAGAATGGGGGTTCCGACTTTCGACACACGGAGTTGCTTGAGGACTTCATAGCCCGACATGTCCGGGAGGTTGATGTCCAGCAAGATGATGTCATAGTCATAGAGCTTGCCGAGGTCGACGCCCTCTTCGCCCAAATCCGTCGTATAGACGTTGAAACCCTCAGACTTCAGCATCAGCTCAATTGATTGTGCTGTCGCTGTATCGTCTTCGATCAACAGTACCCGCATTGCGAATCCCTCTCAGTGCCGCCCCGCCGTTTGCGGTGCCTTGTGATTGTCGTCACGTCCACGCCCCCGTATTGGGAGCACTACGATCCGTTAACTCTAGTTGTTAAGATAGGCTTAGAAAGGTTAACAAAACCTAATCCAGCTCGGTGCAAGTTTAAGGGCGTTGCAGCTATATGTAGTGGTCTTGCCAAAGCCGCCACAACATGTAGCCGTTTTTGGAATCCCCATCTGACACAGTGCGGTGAACGCTTCTTCATAGCTGCTTTACCCGGCCTTAAATCTGTTTCTTCATGATGAACGCCGCTGACAAAGAATCTGTAGCCTTAGTTGATTCTTGTTGGTCCGGATAGAGTCTCCGGCGTGTGTGAGTGAGTTTGAGTGAGGTACCCTATGCGTTCACGTGAAAGCCTTTTGCGGCTGCACCGTTTCCGGACTGACGATGTGCGTCGGCAGGCCGGTGACATCGAGATGATGATCCAGGATCTCATGCGCAAACACGACGAGCTGGAGGCCCATATCAAGATTGAAGAACAGCGGACGGGGATCACCGACAAGGCGAATGTGAATTATTCGATGGCGGCGAAATCGTCACGGGGGCGGCTTGAGAATCTTTTGAAGTCGGTGGGCGAGTTGCGCGACCAGCAGGAAACGCTGAACGAGCGTCTCAAGGATGAAGAAGCGGATTTGCGCAAGGTGGAAATGCTTGTCGAGAAAGAGGGCGGCAGTCTGAAACCGATGCCGATCGTTCCACCACCCGGTGCCATGATCGGGCAGGCGATTGCGCGGTAGGAACGACTTCTAATTGGGGCGAGTTGGCTTTTAGTTCAAGGTTTTTTGTTCGACTTCCGCCTTCAAACCCACCAGGCCTTTTTCAAATTCCCCGCCGACCATCTTGTCCATGCTCATCACAGTTTGCATGAGTTTATGCATGAACGAGTTGGTGCCAGCCATGTGCCAAGTCACGCGGGTGCCTGTGCCTGATGGTTCGAGAGAAAATGTCACCTTGTTGTCAGCTTTCATGGGCTTGATCATGGTCAGATCAGCCTTCACGGCATGCTTCGTGCTTTCAGTTATTTTGAAACGGCCTTCGCCCATTTTGCTGCCTGCCCATGTGTAAATGGCACCAGGGCCGGACTCCGGACCTTCGTAGGCAATGACTGACTTTGGATTGTAGGTGGCCCAGGGGTTCCACTGGTTCATGGCCTTGAGGTTGTCGATGTGGGGAAACACAGCTTCCGGCGACGCAGAGATATCAATGCTGCGGGACAATTCAAAACTGTTTGACTTGCGCTGGACCCAAAACAGAAAGGCGGCGACGGCAAGGATGATGGTGAGCCAGAGCATGTTCAAGTTCCCTTCAAGGCGTGTTGCCTCAGGCGATCATAATAGGGTTGGGCCAGATCAGCAATGCGCTGGAGCCCAGCAGGCAGTTCAATTGCCGGTTTTGCGGGTGCCGCGAAACCTTCAGATGCCCATGCTGCGTTGTACCAGTGCTTGGCCCAAACTCCGTCAAATGGTTTTGGTCCTTTGGGCCATTTCAACATGGCATCGTCAAAGTTGATGCCGCAGTCCGCGCAGAGTCTGGTGAGAACAGCGCGCGGGTTGGCGAGAATGTCATCGGAGTCGACGACGGGTGGGGCGTGGCCCAGATGTTGGGCCACTTGATCAAAGATTTCCGCCTGCTCAATGAAGCCGATGGCGCGGAGGTCCACGTCTGCCCACTTCTGGGTGTAGCTGGCGAGGACGCGGGCCGGATCGCGGATGAGAAATGCATTCGTCAGTTTATGGATGAATGAACGGTCGAACCCCTCCAGCATGTGGTGTGTCATGTGCTTTTGGTAGAGCAGAGGCTTGGTTGATGGCGTGGTGCACTTTGTGACGAGCCTGTCCCAGTCTGTTTCCATCGACGCAATGATCTCATCGCGCATGGGATGATCGTTGCCGTGGTGCTTGAGGGAGAAGCCATAAAAGGGTTCATCCCATGCCTCGCAGTCGGCACGGTTGCCGAAGCTGTACATCATGGCAGTGGAGATGTTGCGTGGGCCAGACCACATGGCGAGGATGGTGGGTTGCGGTGGGGTCATGCGTCTTGGTAAGGGCGGTGTTGGCGGCCGTGAGTTACTGTTTTAATGAGGATTTCCCGCCTGGAATCTCTGACTTCGTAATAGATCAAATAGCCATACTTCGACGTCACAAATCTTCGGGTCTGTTTTTGCACCGTGCTCATACCCGTATGAGGCCATTCTGCCAAATGCTCTATTGCTTTTTCAATCTCCAATACGACAGCTTCCGCTGCAACAGGATTTTTCGGCCTTAAGTACTCGTTGATCGCGCGAACGTTGCGGACAAATTTACGCGAAAACAGTACCTTCATTTGGTTGGTTTGACATCCCGAAGTTCGGCGAAAATAGACTTCATCGCTTCATATGTCACAACCTCGCCGCGTGCAATCTCAGCCTCGGCTTCTTCAATGTCCTGCAAATGCGCCGCAGGAATATCAACTGGTTCGCGCATGTCATTGATCATTTCCAAAACAGCGCGTGCCACTGCCTGTTGCTGCTCGATCTTTAACTCTCTGACGGCGGCAAATGTATGGTCGAGAATGTCATCCATACCGCTTGATAGCACATTTTGACGTGCTTTCAAAGCTGGCGCGCGCTTTCAAGAATTGCCAGCGCCTTGTAGCCCTCGGACAGTTTTTTTGACACCGGCCCTATGCCAGACCATGGCTCTGCCGACATGGGGTGGCGGACAGGGCGGCCATCAATTTCGCGCACAGGAATCAGTCCGGCAAATGTTCCAGTGACAAAGGCTTCGTCGGCACCATAAACGTCATAAAGCGAGAACTGCTTTTCGTGCGCTGGTATGCCGAGGGACTTGGCGACGCGCAGAAGATTGGCGCGGGTGATGCCGGGGATGCAGTATTGGCCGGTGGAGGTCCAGAGTTCGCCCCGGCGCACGATGAAAAAATGCGTGGAGTTGCAGGTGGCGACGAAGCCATGGGGGTCCAGCATCAGCGCTTCATCGGCACCGGCATTGGCGGCCTGGATGCAAGCGGTGATGCAGTTGAGTTTGGAGTGGGAGTTGAGTTTCTGGTCTTGCACGTCGGGAGCGCCCCGGCGGACATTAACAGTGTGAAGGGTGATGCCTTCGGTCATCTTCCTGGGGTTTGGTTCCTTGTATTCAGGAATGATGACGATGGTGGGTTTGCCGATGGTGACGCGGGGGTCTTGATAGGGTGTGGCCTTCTGCCCACGCGTCACCATCAGGCGGACGTGCACACCGTCATGCATTTTGTTGGCGTCGATGCAGGTGAAAAGGCGTTGCACCAGTTCATCGGGTGTGAGGCCAATGTCCATGAAGATGGCCTTGGCACCTTCGTAGAGGCGCTCAATGTGCTGATGCAGAAAGGCGATGCCGCCATCGAGCAGGCGCAAGCCCTCCCAGACACCGTCACCGAGGATGAAGCCCGAGTCGAAAACTGAAACCACAGCTTCGGCGCGCGGTACGAGTTGGCCGTTGACAGAAATCAGAATGTTCAGATTGCGCGGATCAATCTGGATGTCATGGAGATTGGATTGGGGAGGTGTCATGATTTTTCAGTCTTATCTTGCGCAAACACATTTGCAATCTCGGCCCGGGATTGTTTGGCGAGGTCGATGAGTTTGGATTGGTCGTCGTTCATTTCGGCGGCCTTGCGCAGGAATTTCTCGTCGTGTTCGCGGAAGAGTTGTGTGATGTGGGTGGCTTCGGTTTTTGGCTTGCCGAGTGCTACCAACGCGTCACGGGCGAGGTCCATGGATGAGCCGATGACTTCGCGGTAAACGTTGTCGATGCCGGCGCGCAGCACTTCATAGGCATGGGCGCGGTCATAGGCGCGGACCAGCAATTTCAGGTGGGGATAGTCGTGCTTGGCGATGGCGATGAGCTGGTTGATTTTCTCCGGTTCATCGATGGCGATGATCAAGACTTTTGCTTCCTTCGCGCCTGCGGCTTCGAGGAGATCGAGGCGCAGCGCATCGCCGTAGAAAACCTTGAAGCCAAATTTGCGCAAGGTCTCCACTTGTTCGCTGTCGTGATCCAACACCACGCAGGTATAGCCTTGGGCGCGGAGCACACGGCCCACCGTCATGCCAAAGCGGCCATGGCCCGCAATAATGACGTCGACGCCGTCGTGGGTGATGGCGTCAGCCTCGCGTTGTGGGGCGGCGGCGGCGAAGCGCGGCTGCAACACGCGTTCTTCCAATTTCATCAGCAGCGGTGCGGCGGCCATGGAGAGGGCGATGATGGCAGTGAGCAGACTTGCGGATTGTACCGCGAGAAGGCCGAGGCCTGCGGCGAAGGTGATGAGGACGAAACCGAATTCGGAACCTTGCGCGAGAGAGAAGGCGAAGCGGGATTGATCAGGCTTGTTCAAGCCGAAGGCGCGGGCGAGGCCGAATTGCACGGCGAGTTTTGCGAGGACAAAGAGGATCAGGCCACCGAGCAGAAGTGCGGGCGCTGATTTGAAAAGCGACAGATCAATGCCGGAGCCGACAGCAATGAAAAAGATGGCCAGCAGCAAGCCTTTGAAGGGATCAAGGTCCATTTCGAGTTCATGGCGGTACTCGCTGTCGGCGAGCACGACGCCCGCAAGGAATGTGCCGAGGGCCGCGGAAAGGCCGACGAGGCCCATCAACAATGTGATGGCGACAACGAGGAGAAGGGCGAAAGCGACGAAGATTTCGCGCGCGCCGGTTTCAGCGACAAAGCGGAAGATCGGGCGCATGACGTATCGGCCCGCGACCAACACGACGGCGACAGCACCGATGGTGAGCAGGGCTTGGGCCCACACCGGATATTGCGCGATGAGGGAAGCGCTGTGACCGTCACCGTGGGCGGCGCTGACAGCGAGCAGGGGCAGTAAAGCGAGGATGGGAATGACGGCGATGTCCTGAAACAACAGGACGGAGAAAACCGATTGGCCGACGCCGGTTTTCATCAGGCCCTTTTCCTGCAAACTCTTGAGCACGATGGCTGTCGATGACATGGCGAGGATGAGGCCGATGGCGATGCTTTCACGCCAGCCCGATGACACGAAAAGCGAGAGGGCACCTACGGCGAGGGCCACGAGCAGAACCTGCGCAAGGCCGAGGCCGAAGATGTGGCGGCGCAGGCTCCAGAGTTTTTTGGGTTCGAGTTCCAGGCCAACCAGGAACAGCATGACGATGACGCCAAACTCGGCAAAGTGTTTGACGGCTTCACCTTCACGGCCAACAATGCCGAGGGCGGCCGGGCCGATCAGCGCGCCAGCCGCGAGAAAACCAAGGACAGAGTCGAGGTCCGCACGTTTGGCGAGGGGGGCTGAGATGACGGCGGCGGCAAGATAAACCAGCGCGCCAACCAGAAATTCATTGAGTGACATACGCCCATATTGGGGGCGGCCACGCAAAAAGCAAGATGGCGGGTTTTATGGGGCTTTCAGGAAGCGTTGGTGCTGGTGTGCATCAGGCACAAAGCAGGTGTCGCGGCTGCCGAACCATGTGAGGCGGTTGCGTTGGATGATGTCGTAGACCCAGTCGCCAATCGGCGTTGGAATGATGCGGCCTGCGATGGAAAGGCCGCGCCAGAAGATGCCGAGTGTTTCTCCTGCCGCCAGTGCGCCGCGCCACTTCAAGTGGGGCAAGCCGTCTTTCAGGACCATGAAGGTGTCGAAGCGGTCGGCGTCGAGATCGTAATGTTTGTAGATGGCGCGGGCGGTGGGGTGTTGAATGGCAGCAAAGCGCGACGTTCCATGGGGGTCACGCGCCATCATGAATTTCACGCCGTTGGAGCAAAGCACACAGTGGCCGTCGAAAATGATGAGGGGGGCAGAGTCATCAAATTTCGGGACAGATGCGTCGTTGCGGTAACTATAGGCCATGATCCAGATATGGGCGCTGTCACCCCGCATTCACACTGCGCCAAAGCGTAGCAGAATTCGCAAAAGCCGCCCAACCCGACTGCTTTCATTGCCCTTCCTTGCAACTGCGCGCAGCGCTCCTCTGCTTCAACACCCCTTGTGGGTGTTGAAGCAGAGGACCCGCCGTGGTTTCCTTACCGACTTCGCAGTGGTAAGCTCCACCTCACGTCCCCCACCTCACGCCTCTAGCCGTGGTTTCCTTACCGACTTCGCAGTGGTAAGCTCTCTTGGGTCTGCTTGACCCGCGCGATATCGCCGTGGTTTCCTTACCGACTTCGCAGTGGTAAGCTTCTGTCCCGTGACGAAGGGCTGTGGTACTTGCCGTGGTTTCCTTACCGACTTCGCAGTGGTAAGCTTCATACCCACCAGGTCATCGGTTCAAATCCGCCGTGGTTTCCTTACCGACTTCGCAGTGGTAAGCTAAAAAGCACACCGTCACGGATGTCGCGCAGGCCGTGGTTTCCTTACCGACTTCGCAGTGGTAAGCTCCATTCACGGCAAGTGATTGAAATTGTTTTGATATCCCTTCCTGACAGGAAGGGATTCAAAGCAGTACCATTTGGTTTGTGGCCATTTTTTCGGTCTTTTTTGATTCGCCGACGAGCAGTTTCATGCGGGCATATTGCCTTTCCGTGACCTGCAATGTGCGCACACTTCCCTTCCCGGGCAAGCGTTTTGTGACGCGGCCAATGTGCTTGTCCACCGCCTCATCGCCCCGGCAGACGCGGGCGTAGACGGAAAATTGCAGCATCATGTAGCCGTCGTCTTTCAGGAAATTACGAAAGCGGGTGGCGGTGCGGCGCTCGTCCTTGCTGCCTACGGGCAAATCAAAGAACACAAACACCCACATGTAACGCACCTCGCTGGCTTTCACGCCTCACTCCATGCTGACCGTCTCCAAAAGCGCGGGCGAGGTCGCTTCCATGGCGCGCACCAGGGAGGCCGCCGCCCGCTCTGTAGCAATCAGTACACTGACGGTTTCACTTCCGAATGAAATGTCGTCATGCAAAATCCCGGCCAATGCCCGGCGTTCCGCAATGGCGAGTTCGCCGGATTTGCGTGTGCCATTATCGGACAATTGAAAAACCTTGCGGTCCACAACGGGACGGAATGGTTCGAACACATCGTCTGCGAGGTTGAAAGCATTGGCGGCGCTGTCGTGGAACAGGCCGACGGATGGCAGCAGACCCGACGCGACAAGAGCGCGGGCGACGGCGGCGCGCAGCACGGCATAACCATAGTTCAGCATGGCGTTCCGCAAATCGGTTTCATCGCTGCGGATAAAGTCATCGAAAAGTGCGGACCAATAGGCGCGGGCGGCGCGGGCCTCGGTGTTTTCAGTGTCACCCGAGGTCACGAATTTGGCGATGGCCGCGACGGCGGTTCCATCCTTGCCGCACAACGTGAGGCACGCGGATTGGTTTTCGATCTTGGCCACGACAAGGGCCTGCCACAGACGTTTCTTGAAGGGTTGTGAGAGGCCGAGTTGCATGGCGGACACGGCGGCCTGGCGGTGATGGGTGTGAAAGGGCAGGGCCATACCATTGGGCGTATGGCGTTCATCCGTGAAGATAATGGCCACACCTTGCACCATGCAGGCAGAGATCAGCGAAGCGGTGAGTGTGGTGTGGTTTGAGTCAAGGATGATCCACGCCACATCCTCCAACGGGATGGTGACAATGTCTTCATCCTGCGCCACACAAAGCTGCTGGTCCTTCAAGCTCAGCCTTGCAGGCTTGGAGATATGCACACCTTTCCACGCCATGTCCGCTTCTCCTGTGCTGCCGGGAATTTGTTGCCGAGACGATCAATGGTGAAGACTTGGAGTGAATTCAGAGTCTTTGCTCCAATACTTTTCACAATGGCAAGTAGGTTGGTATGATCGGATACCGCAAGTTTTCCACCGTCGCGATCCATGCTTCGATAGTAGCCTGCATTTAGTTCGCCACTTGCTCTTTCAATTTCGAGATAGCGCATCGGTACAAGTGACCACATGAACTCGTGCGATCCATCCATAATTGGCCAATTTGTTTCAGAGCCGCTGACTGCGGCCTGCATCGGCGGTGTTTCACTTCCGGCTATCTGGTGCGGATAGATTGGTACGAGGTAGTACTGCCAAGCGCCAGCTTTTGATTTTTTGCGGAACACATCAACGCGTGCCATTTCACCGCGACCTACAGCACCGCCGCGTATTTGAACATCAGGCTTGTCGCGGCTAAGCAGAGAGATTTTTGAAATCGGGTCGCCATTTGGAGAAAGTGGCGGCGTGGCTTCCGGCTTTCCAGCTTCGATCCATGTCCGCAACGATTCAACAACAGCGGCATTGCGTTCAGGGTTCTTGATTTTTTCAAGATCAGTGATTTTCAAGTCCCCAACGCGCTTGCGTTCAAACACCCGCTGCTCGCCATCAACTTCCACGACTGACCGGATAGTTGCCGCATGGGCCTCGCCCCGTGCGCGGTGGCGTTCGGCGCGGGAGACGAAGACTTTCTCCACTGCGGCGATGGCTTCCTCGCGGAAGCCGGACCAGGGCTGTTGCAATGCACGGAAATCACGCGGGCTGCCCAAGGACTCTTCCTTCTGGAATGCCTTGGTCAGAACATTCATCATGCTTTCGGTTGTTGCCGCCGTGATGATGGCGTCCAATGCATGGTGACGATCATCGGGAATGCGCTCGCCCTTGTCGTCCTTCTTGATCCACTGCACCCCCCAGCCACGGCGCATGCGGTCCGTTAAAGCGCCGGGTCGTGTGAAGACGCGGCGGTTGCCCTCGGCTTTTGGATAGAGTTGCTTCAAACACTCCGCCAAAAGACGGCAGGTCCAGCGGGTGTCGTTGAGATTGCGTGAGCGAAACTTCTCTTCAATCTCCCTGGCACTCTTGATGGTGTAGTTGCGCCGCTTGAAACCCTTGAGCGAAAGCAATCCATTCACGCGACCGACATAGGCATCCCACCGGGTTTCATCGCTGCCGAACCACTCAAACGGCGTACGTCCCTTTTTCTCCTGATTGGCCTTGGCAGTGCACAGTGTCTTGTTGTTGAAACTGTCATCGCCAAAGCGGCTCCACGGCAAAATATGGTCAACCTGCACCGAATTGTCGGTTGCAACCAATTGGCTTGGGCTGATGTTGTCGTCGGTGTACACGCACTTTCCGTTTTGCTGTCGCCACAGTTCAAAGCGCAAGAGTTCATCGTGCGAAGGCGCATGTCCAACAATTGTTGCAAAATCTCCCCGAAGCTTGTCCTTTTCCTTGTTGCGCTTCTCAATGCCGCGCTCGATTTCGCGCCGCTCATCAATACCTTTGCCAACATCACGCGCCAGTTCGATGTGGATGGCGTCGGGAATGCCGTGCACTTCCACAACGGCCTTCACTTGCTTGACGGCTTCAATCAGCGCCTTCCGTGCAATGGGGCTGCCCACAAGGCTGCGATCAATGACAGCGTTGGAAAGGATTTTCTTGAGCGCGGCTTTGCCTGTGACACCCACATTGAAAGCATTGCGTTCGCGGCTGTCGGTGTGGTCATAGCCGCATTGGGTTGCGGCCTCCGAATAGACAAGCCCCCGCGCCAGATGCGGCAGCATGTTGCGGCAGGCCATGGATGAGATGTGGCCGGCACCCGTGAACAGGTTGAAGGTGGTGAAATCCATTTCCGTCATCAGCTTGTCCAGCACCAGTGGCTCAAGGCCGATCTCATCAAGGCCGGATTTGATCCGCTCCATGTCCTCGCGGAAAGAGATCACCTCAGCGATGCGGTCCAGTTTCTCCGGCGTTTTCACCAGTGAGTCCCATGCCGCACCCTCAAGCAAATTGTAAAGTGTGCCCGTACCTTCGGCAGAGCTGCCATGGCGGGAGGTCACATCGTTTTTTTCGTCTTCCGTCCGCACAGCTTCGAAGCCGGCGTCATCCGGCAGGCGGATCAGCTTGCGCAGGGCCTTGAAGGAAATCTTCTTGGTCTTGCCGAAGTCCTTGCATGCTGCCGCAACTTCCTCAGGTGACAAGCGCCGGAGTTCGCGGCCTTGTTGGATTTTCAAGGTGTTGAGTCGCGAGAGATAGCGGAAATGTTCGAAGGAGTAGGCGCGCTTCGCCGTTCGTTTTTCACCTGTTTCAAAGGCGCAATTGGCGAGCAGCTTTTCGCTGTCCTGCAGCCCGCGTTGATGGAAGGGTGCGCCCACACGCGTTTCGTCAAGGTAAGCGGCTTCGAGTGTTTTCGAAGCGATGGTGGAACCGATGCGGCGTTGGGCGTCAAATATCTTGCGCACTTCTGCGGCAAGGTCGGAGCGCTGCGGGGTGCGCGAGAAGTCGCCCTCCTTGTTGCGCTTGCGGCCGGTGAACTGCGGGTCGGTCGCCATGGTTTCGCCAAAACTGCGGCCTGCGAATTTTTCCTGTGTCTCCGCCATGGCCTTTTTCATCTTCGAGCCTTCGGCGTCATTCTCGCCTTGCGACTTGGCATTGGATTTGAAGCCACGATGGCGGGCGATGTGGCCGAGCGCGATTGCAAGTTCCTGCTTCGTCAATAGCCGGTGTGCGGCTTCTCCACGCACCGTCCATGGATCAACACCCTGGTATTTCAACGCGTGTGATGTAGCACTGTCCAGCAGCCCATGTTCATGCAGCAACTTGCGTACCGCATTCATGCGTTGCCGTCGCCGCCGGATAACGCGGCGCTGGCCGCGATACATGCGCCGTAATTCAGATTTCGGCCTTCGCTCCTTGTCCGTCTCGGGCGTGTCAAACATGCGGGTGCCGCAGGCAATAATCCGGCCATCAGCGTTTTCCACATCCGTTTCAATCACCGCCCAGCCGACGCTGGCGATGCCGCAGTCAAGTCCCAGAACTTTCGACATTTGTGTCCCTCCCTGCCAATTCAATGATTGACGCTAGCAATAAACATGCCTAGGTTGAAGGGGCGAAGTCGGAAGGGAAACCACGGCAAAAGTGGTTTTCCACTTGAAGGATTACCCCTGTCCGGGAAACCGGGCAGGGGGATTCCCCCGGAGGATACTTGACCACATGACAAAACTCCTCGCGAAAATGCGCAACAATCCGCGTGCAGACTGGACCATATCGGATGTGGAATCGTTGTGCCGGACGTTCGCAATTGGTTGCGCCGCTTCACGGTCCGGTTCATCACACTACAAGATCTCGCATCCGCTGTAGCCGGAAATTCTCACAATCCCTTTCAAACGCCCTATCAAAGCCGTATACATACGCAAACTTGTTGTCTTCTTTGACGCTGTGAGATTGCAGAATGAACCGTCTTGAATATGCCGTGATTGTGAAGCCGCTTTCGCCTGAGGATGGCGGTGGGTTTATTGCTTTTGTGCCTGATCTTCCGGGATGCATGAGCGATGGTGAAACGCCTGCCGAAGCTTTGACCAATGTTCAGGATGCCATTGCGGCTTGGATAGAAGCGGCAACCGAGATGGGCCGGGTTGTGCCTTTGCCCACGCAAGAATTGGCACTTGCCATTTGAGTTCTTGATCCGGCAGTCAAATGTTTCCCCACAGCAAAACCGCCCCTTGCGAGGCGGTTGATATTTTAGAATGTCAGTTCAGTCACTGCCGATACTGCTGTATCCGCGTGGTGCGCAGGCCCGCCAGACCGTTCTTGTCCAGCGACCTTTGCCAGCTCAAGTATTCTTCCGTCGTCAGCGTGTAGCGTTCACACGCCTCTTCGAGGCTTAAAAGTCCGCCGCGGACTGCTGCCACCACTTCGGCTTTCCGCCGGATGACCCAGCGGTGGCTGCCGGGTGGTGGCAGGTCGGCGATTGTCAGCGGTGACCCATCGGGGCCGATGACGTAATTGACTCGTGGACGCAACTGACCATTCATGACGCTAACTCACTCACACCTTGGGCTTTCCGAGATACGCACGGACACAACCACCCATCTGCCAGTGACCTTACGCGTGGCGCCTTAATTTTGAGTGCAGTGGATATGAAGAAATTGGAAATCTGTGTGAAGAAATGGCGCGTTTTGGCACAGTCGGTGGCGTAAAGCGCTGCCGGCCTTGTTTTCGGCTGGATTTCCGCCCATTTGGCTGAGATGAAACTTTCTCCCCAAATTGAAGCCATCGTGCATCAGGCGATGGCACTTCCGGGCAAGCCCTCCGACCACCGGGTTGTGGTGGCGATGTCGGGGGGCGTGGATTCTTCTGTGGCGGCGGCCCTTCTGAAGCTGGCGGGCTATGAAACCGTGGGCATCACCTTGCAGCTTTATGATCATGGTGTGGCGATCCGGCGCAAGGGGGCGTGCTGCGCGGGGCAGGATATTCACGATGCGCGGCGGGTGTCGGCGATGTTTGACATTCCGCATTATGTGCTGGATTTCGAAAGCCGCTTCCGCGAGGCGGTGATTGATGATTTTGTTGAGACCTATCTGCAGGGGGCAACACCCATTCCGTGTGTGCGCTGTAACCAGACGGTGAAGTTTGCGGATTTGCTGTGGCGGGCGCGGGAGCTGGAGGCTTCGGCCCTGGTCACTGGGCATTATGTGGACTCGGTTGCGACGGGTGCGGGGCGGCAGTTGATGACGCCGTCTGACATGGCGCGGGATCAGAGCTACTTTCTGTTTGCAACGACGCAGCGCCAAGTGGATTTTTTGCGCTTTCCACTGGGGCGGTTGAGCAAGGCAGAAACGCGGACGCTGGCGGGTGAACTTGGGTTGATTGTTGCTGACAAACCGGACAGCCAGGACATCTGCTTTGTGCCGGATGGGAAATATGCGGATTTGATCCAGCGCCTGCGGCCTGATGCGGCGGAGGCCGGCGATATTGTGCATCTCGATGGGCGCGTGTTGGGGCGGCATGCGGGCATCATTCATTTCACCATTGGCCAGCGGCGCGGTATTGGCGTGGCCGAGGCCGAGCCGCTTTATGTGGTGAAGCTGGAAGCGGCGGCAAAGCGTGTGATTGTGGGACCGCGTGAGGCCCTGCGGCAGACGGATATTCTGGTGAAGGACATGAACTGGCTGGGGGATGTGCCATTGAACGGCGAGGCAATGCCGTGTTTTGCGCGCATCCGCTCGACGCGGCCACCCGTTGAGGCAAGCGTACGGCAGGCTGACAATGGCGTCGTGGTGACAATCCCGTCAGGCGAGTTTGGCGTGTCGCCGGGGCAGGCCTGCGTGCTCTACGCGCAACCAGGTCCGGGCATGCGGGTTTTGGGTGGCGGGTTTATTGCTTGAAGCCAAGGGACCTCTCCCGCCCTTCGGGCACCCTCCCCGGAGGGGAGGGACTTGTGAAACGGGCGCCCCGAACAGTGAGAGTCGAGATGTTACCACGAGTCCCTCCCCCCCCCCCCCGGGGGGGGTGCCCGGAGGGCGGGCGAGGTCCCATGGCTGCAAGCGACAGCCGTGGGGAGAAGTTTAAGCCATTTGTTGCGACCCCGCGCGTACCAAAAAAAACCCCCCTGACCACAAAAA
>JANPCE010000091.1:0-52016 GCA_031430795.1 Hyphomicrobiales bacterium | reverse complement strand
CGAAGGGGAGAGGGACCTCTTGCAACGACCTCCTGTTTTACTGTTCAGGGTGCCCGCACCACGAGTCCCTCTCCCCTTCGGAGAGGGTCCGGCGAAGCCGCGGGAGAGGTCCCTTGGCTGCAAGCGATTGCCCTGCTGCGGGTCAGTCATGATCCCGTAAAATCATCTCCGCCCCCTTCCACCCCAGCATCATCGCAGGCGCATTGGTATTGCCCGCAATCAGATTTGGAAACGCCGAGGCGTCACACACCCGCAGACCTTCAACGCCATGCACACGCAATCTTGCATCCACGACAGCGGTTTTCGCATCCGGGCCCATGCGGCAGGTGCAGGAGGGGTGATACACCGTGCCGCTCCGCTGTTTGAAATCATGGATGAGGTCAGCGTCGGATTGGACGAATGGACCCGGACGCAGTTCCTCGGCGATCTGCGATGCCAGCGGCTCCTGCGCTGCAATGTGGCGGATGAACTTCACTGCGGCCAGCATCTCTTTCACATCGTGGTCGGTTCCATAGGCATTTGCCCAGATTTTGGGATGGACTTTCGGATCAGCTGATTTGATGTGAATGGAACCCCGCGCCGTGGGGCGGCAGTTGGATAAGCCAATTGACATGCCGGAAAACGGATCGGGCGACAGGATCGGTCGCTCCCCCGCTTTCGGCAGCAAAGTCGAAAAGGCCTGGAAATAAAGCTGCATATTGGAGCGGGCATACGTGGGATCGGTTTTGAAAAAGCCACCACCGTGATTGATAGAGACGGACAGCGGCCCGGAGCGCCGCAACAGATACTGCAATCCAAGTTTCAATTTTCCCCACCAAGGCCGCAGCTCATCGTTGAGTGTCGGCACATTCATCCGGTAAGTGTAGTTGAGGCCCAAATGGTCTTCGAGGTGTTCACCGACATTTGGATTGTCGACGCGCACATCGATGCCGTGCTGCTGCAAAAGCGGCGCAGGGCCAATGCCGGAGAGTTGCAAGAGTTGCGGCGAGTTCACGGCACCACCTGCTATGATCACTTCGCGTGACGCGTTGAAGACCTGTTTCAAGCCCTTGATTTCAGACTCAATTCCGGTGGCGCGTTTGCCGTCAAACAAAATGCGGGTGACGAATGCACTGCTGATGACGAGGAGATTTTTGCGCTTTCGCACCGGGTCCAGAAAGGCGCGGGCCGCACTCATGCGGCGGCCTTGGTACGCTGTGAGGTGATAGACGCCGACACCTTCCTGCGTCTCAGCATTGAAGTCGCGATTGTGTGGAAGGCCAAGTTTACCTGCGGCTTCAATGTATTTTCCGGTGAGGGGGTGAACGTGGTCTGAGGGATCGGTGATGCGCAGTCCGTTGAGTTCCAATTCTGTGTAGGCCTTCAACACGTCATCCCAGCCCCAGCCCGGATTGCCAGCGTCTTTCCAACTTTCGTAATCATCACGGTGGCCGCGGATGTAGACCATGGCATTGATGGAGCTTGAACCCCCGATGATTTTACCACGTGGCCAGTGGTCACGCTGGCCATTGAGGCCGGGGTCTGGTTCCGCCGCGTACATCCAGTTGACGCTGGGATCATAAAACGTCTTGCCGTAGCCCAATGGCATTTGCACAAAGAAACGTTTGTCACTGCCTCCGGCCTCCAGCAACAGTACCCGGTGCCTGCCGCTTTCGGTCAAGCGGTTGGCCAGCACACAACCGGCAGAACCTGCGCCAACAATGATAAAATCAAACTGTTCCATTCCCGTGTGATAGGCTTCTGGGACTGGATCATTCAAGCGGCACCGGGGTGAGCAAAATTGTCTTGGCAAGCCATTTCCGTTGCCACCGGAATTTGCGAGAAGGGCGACAAGAGGGAACACACATGCATATCAAGGATCTTGAAGTCTTCATTGTCGGCGTGCCACCGGGCGAGTGGGGGGGCAAGTATTTCACGATTGTGAAGCTGACCACCAGCAATGGCATCGTCGGCTACGGCGAATGCTATGGCGCGAATTTCGGCCCCAAGGCTATGGTGCCGATGATCGAGGACGTGTTCCACCGCTATGTCGAGGGCATGAACCCCTTCGAGATCGAAAAGCTGTGGCGCAGGGTTTATTCCTCCGGCTATTCGCAGCGGCCAGACGTATCGACCATGGGTGTGCTTTCGGGACTTGAGATTGCGCTGTGGGACATCAAGGGTAAAGCGCTGGGGCAGCCAGTCTACAATCTCTTGGGCGGCAAAGTGCACGAGAAGCTGCGCTCCTATACTTACCTTTATCCTGATCCGGCCAAAGGCCAGGATTCATCATTGTTCTGGAATGCGGAGCAATCGGCGGAACGTGCGGCAGATTATGTGGCGATGGGTTTTACGGCTGTAAAGTTTGATCCGGCAGCACCTTATTCCGCCTTTGACCCACGCATGCCGTCACTGGAAGCCATGGAGCTGTGTGCCAAGTTCTGCAAACTGATCCGCGAAGCCGTGGGCACAAGAGCCGATCTGCTGTTTGGCACCCACGGCCAATTCACGCCTGCGGGTGCCATCCGTTTTGCCAAACATATCGAGCCTTATGATCCTTTATGGTTTGAAGAACCGACGCCACCTGAGAAACCTGAGGACATGGCGCTGGTGGCGCGCGCCACTTCAATCCCCATCGCCACGGGCGAACGCCTCACCACCAAGTATGAATTCGCCCGCGTGCTGGAATGCCGTGCAGCATCCACGTTGCAAATGGCGCTGGGCCGCGTGGGCGGCATCATGGAAGCGAAAAAGATCGCGGCGATGGCGGAGAGTTATCATGCGGTCATCGCACCGCATCTTTATGCCGGGCCAATTGAAGGGGCCGCGAACATTCACTTCTCGGCCACGTTGCCCAACTTTTTAATTCTTGAGAGCATTGAAACCTGGGCAGGCTTCCATTCTCAACTCTTGAAGAAACCTATCCGCTGGGAGCAGGGCTATGTCATCCCGCCAACGGAACCCGGCCTTGGCGTTGAACTGAACGAAGACGTGGCGCGGGCCCATGCCTATACGGGCAATGATCTCCACCTGCAAATGAACCAGGACCCGGTGTACTGACATGAAATACGGATATATCGGCCTCGGCAATCTCGGCGGCCACATTGCCATGAGTTTATTGCGCAAAGGTTTTGACGTCACAGTTTATGATCTCGATCAAAAGCTTGCGCAGCGCCACATCGATGCGGGTGCAAAATGGGCGGCAACACCTGCTGCTTTGGCAGCACAGGTTGATCACGTGATCACATGCCTGCCATCGCCTGTCGTTTCTGAAAAAGTGCTCGTGGAAATTTTATCGACACTGAAATCCGGCGGCACCTGGATTGAGAACTCCACCAATGGCCGCGATGAAATGCAGCGCCTTGCCGCCATGGCGGTGGCCAAGGGCGTGAATGTGTTGGAAGCGCCAGTCACGGGTGGCGTACATCTCGCGGCGCGGGGCGAAATCACCGTGCTGGTCGGTGGCGATAAAGACTTGTTTGCGCTGCATGAGCCTGCGCTGAAAGCCATTGGCAACCGCATCTTCCACATGGGACCGATTGGCACGGCGGCCATCATCAAGGTCATCACCAACATGTTGGCTTTCATCCATCTGGTAGCTGATGCTGAGGCGCTGATGTTGGCCAAGCGCGGTGGCCTTGATTTGGCACAAGCCTGGAACGCCATCACCGCTTCAAGTGGCACAAGTTTCGTGCACGAAACCGAGGGCCAGCTCATCCTCAACGGCAGTTACGACATTGCTTTCTCAATGGATCTCGCGTTGAAAGACCTGGGCTTTGCCATGAATTTTGGCCGCGAATTCGGCGTGCCTCTTGACCTTGCGTCGATGACGCAGCAGACCTTCATGAAGGGCAAGGCTGTTTATGGCGGTGGAGCACAATCGACGCAGATTGCGAAATTGCTGGAAGATGCGTTAAACACTGATTTGCGCGCCCCCGGATTTCCCTCGCGATTGGAATAATAATGCATGTTCGTGTCGTCGGCTCCGGCCCTGCAGGCCTGATGGCCGCTGAAGTGTTGGCGCAAGGCGGGGCCAAGGTCACGATCATTGATCATCACGCATCGCCAGCGCGGAAATTTCTGCTGGCCGGACGGGGTGGATTGAACCTCACACATTCCGACCCGCTGGATAAATTGCTCTCGCGCTACGGCGTCGCGCAATCGCGACTGGAACCGATGATCCGCGCCTATCCGCCAGATGCCTTGCGGGCGTGGGCTGATGAACTAGGTGCTGAAACATTTGTGGGAACTTCAGGCCGCGTGTTTCCCAAGGTGTTGAAGGCGTCTCCGCTCTTGCGGGCGTGGCTGCGGCGGCTTCAAGATTTGGGCGTGCAACTCGAGTCACGCGCGGCCTGGACAGGTTTTGACAACGTACCGACAGTGTTGGCACTGGGTGGCGCAAGCTGGCCGGAACTGGGTTCGGACGGCACATGGCGCGGCATTTTTGAACAAGCGGGCATTGCCGTGACGCCCTTCGTGGCCTCGAACGTGCGTCTGCCGATGGCTTGGAGCAACGTATTCTCAACCCGCTTCGCGGGCCAGCCCATCAAAAATGTCGCAGTGCGCTGCGGTGCCAAAACCGTGCGCGGCGAAATCATGATCTCGCGCAGTGGCATTGAGGGAGGAGCCATTTACGCATTGTCGCAAGCATTGCGCGGCGTGGGTAAACCTGAAATCCATATTGATCTCAAGCCCGACCTCACAGCCGATGACGTGCAAAAGCGCCTCTCCCGCTTTCGTGGCCGCGACAGCCGCAGCACGTTCCTGCGCAAAACATTGAACCTCACACCCGCCGCCATCAGCTTGATGCGCGAAGCAGCCAGCGACGACCCCAAGTCCCTCACCCTCCGCCCGACCGGCCCCGGCGATCTTCGTCGTGCCATCTCAACAGCAGGCGGCGTTTCGTGGGATGAAGTAGGCGAAGACTTGCGCCTGATCAAGCAACCCAACACCTTCGTCGCTGGCGAAATGCTGGACTGGGACGCACCAACAGGCGGCTATCTGTTGCAGGCAGCAATGGCGACGGGGCGATGGGCTAGCGAGGGGTGTCTCAGAGCCAATCAGACAATGTAAGCAACGGCAGCATTGGAAAGTTGTTTCAATGCATGGTCCAGTTCAGCAACAATTCTTTCGATGGTTGGTTGTGATGTCAGATTGCCAAAGCGGATATGAATGAGCTTTGCATGAAGGGCATTTTCCGCCAGCGGCAAAAAATCAGCGTCCTTTGTGATGACAACAGCCCCAACCCGTTCGGCCTCGCTCCAGATGCCGTCATCTTCGCCGCCAACGCGTCCGAGCCTGCTGGTGTGACGTGCTTCGTATCCCATTTCCCTGAGTGCAAAAACCAGATCACCGGGCAGCATATTGTCCACAAAGAAAAGCAACAACTATTCCGCTGCAATCATCGCGGACTTTGAAGTTTCCGCAGCATATGCCAGCGCTGCAGACAGGTCCGCATCTTCCAGAAACGGAAACTGCTTCAACAGCGTCTCACGCGTGTCGCCCGCCGCCATGTATTCGACGATATCAGAGACGCGAATGCGCATCCCGCGAACGGCGGGTTGTCCACCAAACAAGTCAGGTTCTGACGTGATGCGAGGGTGACCGGGAATTTGCATGAAGGCAATCTAGCACAATTTCCTGCACAACACCATCTGCCACTCACTGGATGAAAACAAGTTTCTCCCCTGACCGCAATTTCAGGATTGCGGCTGGAAGCTTGATTTTCAATTCCGCCAGAATGGCTGCGCGCCGTGAGTTGAAACCACGATAGTGCAGGAGGCTTGCATTTGAGCCTTCCGAAACGAAATTCAGAAAATCCGCGTCTTTGGTAAAAACCACGGCACCTTCCTGTTCCGCTTTTCTCCACATGGCAACGTCTGAGCCTTTCAAGCTACCGAGCCGCATGACATGCTCTGCCTCTTGGTCGAATTCCCGCAGTAAATTTGCGACCCTCCAACTTAGATTGGCATCGACGAGGAATTTCAACGGGAGGTCTATTCGGCGGGAATCTTGACGTTCAGCGCTTGCAGCGAGGCCCACTCGAGGCTCGCCGTGATGTCCGCCTCTTCGAGGTAAGGGTAGTCCTCCAGAATTTCCTCGCGGGAGGCACCAGCTGCCAACAAGTCCAGCACGTCCGCCACCCGAATCCGCATGCCACGAATCGTCGGTCGCCCGCCACAGAGGCCGGGGATGATCGTGATGCGGTTTTGCAGTGTCAATTGCATGACCGCAGTATAGTCCAAAAAGTGTTTGGGGCAAATCAATCATGCCAATCACCATAAACCTGAGTGCATGTGAAGTTGCCGCTGAATCAACGTTGTGAAACGTTATCCACAGTTGGGTAATTTTCTGCAAATCGATTTGGGGGTCCTTGCGAGGCTTATAATGAGCTTTTCAATCAAGTTATTAACACGTAATCCACACCCCCATGGCTGGCACTGACAAATCCCAAACTCGCACCTTCGGCCCCGCACCTTCTGTCGTCCTCTGCAATCCGCAGCTTGGCGAGAACATTGGCATGGCTGCGCGGGCGATGGCGAATTTTGGCTTGTTTGATTTGTGTCTGGTTTCCCCACGAGAAGGATGGGATCCAGAGCGGGCGGAAGCGGCTGCCGCCGGGGCTGTTGAGACGGTCATAAATGCGGGTATTTTCAATGATTTGCCATCATGTCTTCAAGGGGTAAATCATGTTTACGCGACGACGGCGCGACCGCGTTACATGACCAAGGAAGTGATGACGCCGGAGCAGGCGGCACGTGACATGCGGGCGCGCATTGGACGCGGCGAGAAAGTCGCAATCATGTTCGGTCGCGAACGCTTTGGCCTCAACAACGACGAGGTCTCACTCGCCGATGTGATCATCACTGCCCCCGTCAATCCGGCCTATGCGTCGCTCAACATCGCGCAAGCGGTTTTGCTGGTGGGTTACGAGTGGTTCAAAAGTGAGGCCACATCATTGGGGCAGGCAACACCTCAACATGCAGCACTCGCAGGACCGGGCCTTCAAATGCCGGACACGCAACCTGCGACCAAGGACGAGCTTTACGGTTTCTTTGCACACTTGGAAGAAGAATTGGCGACAGCAGGATTCTTCAAGTCTGAGAAAATGCGCCCGAGCATGATACGCAACATCCGCAACATTTTCACACGCGGCACCCTCTCGCAACAGGAGGTGAGCACATTGCGCGGCATCGTGTCTTCACTGACGCGGCGGCATTTGCGCAAGGCGGAAAGCAAGGAATGAGCCGCCCCCGTATTCTGCTTTTCGACTCCGGCATGGGCGGCCTCACGGTGGCCCGCGCCGTGGCCCAGCAAATGCCACAGGCCCACTTGATCTATTCCGCCGACAACGCGGCGTTTCCCTATGGGGCATGGAAAGAGAAAGACCTGGTCCAGCGCATTGTCAAAGTGGTTGGCAAGCTGATCGAGGCGGCAAAGCCTGATGTCACTGTCGTGGCCTGCAACACGGCGTCAACGATTGCGCTGGCGGAATTGCGCGCTGCTTACCGCACACCGTTTGTGGGCACTGTGCCAGCGATCAAACCCGCAGCGGCGCAAACCAAGACCGGCGTCATCGGTGTTCTTGCAACCCCTGGCACCGTGCAGCGCGAATACACCCATTCGCTGATCCACACCTATGCCTATCATTGCAAGGTGCTGCTGCATGGTGCGCCGCGCCTGGCCGAGATGGCGGAACGCAAACTCAAGGGTCATGGCATTGACCTTGATGAGTTGCGCAAGGAAATCGCTCCCGTGTTCCGCAAGCGCGAGGGACAGCAGACAGATGTGGTAGTGCTGGGCTGCACGCATTATCCGCTGCTGATCGAAGACATGAACAAAGTCGCACCGTGGCCTGTGACATGGATTGACCCGGCCCCGGCGATTGCGCGGCGCACGGCAGACGTTGTCGAGGAAACCCGTCTGCAAGGTGATGCCGATGGCTTGCCGACCCACGGCACAGTCATTCTGACGTCAGCCCGGGGCAGCGCGTCAGAGACTTTGGCAGCTTATGGCACCATGGGTTTTGCCCGGCACACGGTGGTGGATTTGCCGGTTTGACATGGCGATTGACTGGGCTTGCAAGGGCTTTCACGAAAGCCTAGATTTTACGAATGGTCAAACACACGATTTTCACGATCAACGCTCTCTGGGACACGCAGGCAGGCGTCTGGACAGGCTATTGCGACGCCATTCCAGCTGCTGGCGATGCCCCAACACTTGACCTTCTCCTGTCCAAAATGTCAGCAATGGCGCTCGACCTTTTGCCAGACAATCATCCTGAACTTGATGCTTCGAACATTTATTTGCAAATTACTGCATTGCGGGAAGTCAACCCGCTGGCGGCGTGATGGCACCTCAATTTGATCGTGCTTTACGAGACATGTTGAAAGCGGCGGGTTACGTTTTTGTTCGACAAGGCAAGGGCAGCCACGAAATTTGGCATAGCCCAATCACTTTGCAGAACTTCCCCGTTCCCATTGGTATCCCAAGCCGTCACACAGCGAATGCAATATTGCGACAGGCTGGCTTGCCCAAAGGATTTTGAACCCTTGGCGTAAGCCATCACTTATACAGCCCCATCGTCAGCCGACGGACGAGATGCTTTTGCATCAGCAGCACAAACACGAAAACCGGTGCCAGCGCTGTTGTCGTCAGTGCCGCCACCAGCCCCGCCATGTGGTAAAGCACCACCAGCGGAAAGATCAGGGCGATGGCCGGCAGAAAGCGTTGCAGCGGAGACAGGTTGAGCAACACCGTCCGGCCTTTGAAGCGTTGGCGTGACAAAACAAAAGCTGCGGGCAGTGCCGCGAGTAAAGTGAACAACATCGATAAAACCGCGACGACAATGGAATCGATGAGACTTTGGCGGGAACCAAAAATCGTTCCGGTTTCCCCCCGAATGGCTAACGCGAAGTGGTCGAAGGTTTGCGTGAGATCGAACCTCAGCATTTTGCCGAGATCAAGCAACGCATCCGTCGGGGTGATGGACGACAGCGCCCACCACAGGATTGGCAGCACCCAAAATGTGGTGACAAGAACCGCCGAGATATCGCAGAGCAGGCGGTTGGTGCGTGACATCAGGTCAGCACAGGTCGGCGGGCTTGGCGCCGTCCAGTCTGTTCAACGGCCGGCAACATGGACGGTTTGCAGTTTTGCCACGACTTGCACGCTGCGACCGGGTTCTCCGGCCTGAAATCATTTCATTCACGCCACCACAAGGTTCTTGCCAGCATGTCATTGCGTGTCAGCTTCGATGATCAGGCGTTGCGAAACACCGTTGCGGTAAACCACCACGCCAACGCGGCCAGCGGCTTCGTGCACCAGCCGGTCACAGATTTGCGGAGTGGTCACCAGCGTGTTGTTGATTGAAACAATGATGTCGCCTGCGCGCAGGCCGGCTTGATAGGCAGGTGAATCCCTGCGGACTGATGAAACGAAGACACCGTCAAGATCACGGGGCGCACCATCAGCTGCGACCAGCGCGCGGGTGATTGCACCCAGTTCGACAAGGTTCGCAGTTGACGGTCGTTCAATTGCAACAGGCTGCAGCACAATCGTAAGGCGCGTGCCTGAGCGCCAGGCTTCCAAGGTGATGTCACCGCCAATGCGTGTCACACCAATCCATGTGCGCAATGACTGCGGTGATCTAATCCTGCGACCGTTGAACGAAACAACCACATCACCGGGTATGAGGCCGGCAGCCCCGGCAGGTGATCCCGGCTCAACCGATAGAATGCGGGCGCCAGCCAAGCCTCTTGCGCCAGCTTCCGCCGACAGCTCCTCGCTGACACCGCCCAGTGCCACGCCGATTTGTCCGTGCCGCACTTCGCCAAAATCCACAATCTGTGCCGAAATGGTGAGCGCCAAATGCACAGGAATGGCAAAACCGATGCCAATGTTACCGCCTGCGGCGTTCGACAGAATTGCCGTGTTGATGCCCACAAGGTGACCTCGGCCATTCAGCAATGCACCACCTGAATTGCCGGAATTGATGGCAGCATCTGTCTGGATGTAATCGGTCAGCTGCGAACTTCCATCTGACCGGCCGATGCCGCTGACAATGCCAATTGACGCGGTTTGATCCAGTCCGAGCGGATAGCCAATTGCAAAAACCACATCACCGATGCGCAGTTCACCTGTTTCGGCAGAGGTGACTTGTTCCAGTCCATCCGGACTGATTTTCAAGACGGCCAGATCTGTCGCGGTGTCTTTCCCCAACAGTATTGCATTGCGCACCCGTCCGTCTGGCAGTTGTACCCTGAAGTGATTGCCAGTGGCGACAACATGGGCGTTGGTCAAAACATGTCCAAGTGCGGCTGCGATGACAACGCCGGATCCCGTTGCAACGGGGGTTCCGCCTTCATCGGCCACACCGTTCCAGGTTTCCACACGCACTACAGTGCGCAGCGGTGCTTCGAGAATGTCAGCATATGAAAGCTGCGGTACAACGGCTTGAGCAAGGATCGATTCTTGCGCAACATTGTCGGCCCATGCCGGATGACAGGCGAGCAGCAATGCAGCAATTGAAAACCACTTCATGGCACATTCCTTCGTGCAGACGACCAGAACGATGACAAAGGCGCTGTTACGCCAGATGCGGCACAACCGCCAATCAACTTGGTTGCCAATGTCGTGAAATGGTCCCTCTTGCCGCAGCTGACCACCCTATGATCCGCGCAGCCTGATTTTTTCTGGCCAAGTCACGTCTTTGCTGTCAACACACTGAACGCAATTGATTTTCCTGCGCCAAAACGGAACATTTTTTCTCCCAATTCCATAGCGCCTCTGCATTATACACGCCCACACGCATCTGCGTTCTGACGGGCGACAGCCCGATAGAGTTCGGCGTGGGCGAAGGCCAAACCGACACGCGGGTCCACCAGCCCTGCCATATGGTAAAGCACCACCAGCGGAAAGATGAGGGCGATGGCGGGCAGAAAGCGTTGCAGCAGAAAAAGGTTGAGCAGTGCCGTTCGGCCTTTGAAGCGTTGGCGTGACAAAACAAAAGCTGCGGGCAGTGCCGCGAGTAAAGTGAACAGCATCGATAAAACCGCGACGACAATGGAACCGATGAGACTTTGGCGGGAACCAAAAATCGTTCCGGCTTCGCCCAGAATGGCTAACGCGAAGTGGTCGAAGGTTGGCGTGAAATCCAGCGTAATCATTTTGCCGAGATCAAGCAACGCATCCGTCGGGGTGATGGACGACAGCGCCCACCAGAGAATGGGCAAGGTAAAAATCACGGTGACGAACACCGCTGTGGCGTCGCGGGCAAAGCTGCGGAAACCGGGCATGGCAAGAGTATGCATGGGGTATGCTCCAAAACAAAACCCGCCGGATGAGGGCGGGTGGTTGCGGGAAATGGGGGCGGATGTGTGGATTATCCGTTTTCTAGCGTTTTCACCGCGCTGTGTCAACATGTTTTTTCATATTTTAATTTCTATTCTTATTCAAAGACTTAACGTGGGTCGGTTTGACAGGGGTGGTTTCGTTCCCTATAGGCTGCATTCAAGCGCCAGGTTACCCCAGCGTTTTGCTTGCCCGTGACGCCTCTTGCAGGTGTCTGTCAGCTGGGAGACCAGCGTTGAGGAGGGTGGGTTCCAACTTTAACCTGTTGGAGCTGTAAAGGAGGCCGGGTTCACCCCCGTTGCCATTCTATGCACTCCGTTTTTTGAGAGATGACATGACAAAGCGCGCAACCGCGAAATATAAAATTGACCGCCGCATGGGCCAGAACATCTGGGGCCGTCCGAAGTCCCCGGTCAACAAGCGTGAATATGGTCCTGGACAACATGGCCAGCGCCGCAAGGGCAAGCCCACCAACTTCGGCACGCAGCTGCGCGCCAAACAGAAGCTGAAAGGCTATTACGGCAACATCTCTGAACGTCAGTTCCAAGCCCTCTATGCCGAGGCTGTGCGCCTGACGGGCGACTCCTCTGAAAACCTGATCGGCCTGCTCGAGCGCCGCCTGGCGACGATCGTGTATCGCGCCAAGTGGGTGGCGACAGTGTTCCAGGCCCGCCAGTTTGTGTCCCACGGCCACGTCAAAGTGAACGGCCGCCGCGTCACGGTGCCATCCATCAAGATCAAGGTTGGTGATGTGATCGAACTCACGGACCGCGCCAAGGAAATGGTGACAGTGGCCGAAGCACTGGCGTCAGCCGAGCGCGACACGCCAGACTACATCGAAGTCGGCGGCGGTTCATTGAAGCTGACCCGTGTGCCTTCATTGGGCGATGTGCCGTACCCAGTCCAGATGGAACCAAACCTGGTGGTGGAATTCTATTCGCGCTGATGTGTTCAGTGCACTGACGAATGTGAAGGGCGGGACTGTGTCCCGCTTTTTTTCATACCTTGAACCTGTCATCCACCTCAACTTGCAACGCCGTCGCCAGCGCATTCGTCTGTGACGCCATGGCGACGATGGCGAGAAACTCTGTGTACTGAGCATCTGTCATGCCCTTGGCGCGGGCGGCGGCGGTGTGGGAGTGCACACAATAGGAGCAGTTGTTGGTGGTGGACACAGCCAAATAGATGAGTTCTTTCACCAGCGGGTCCAGTGCGCCAGGTGCCATCACGGTTTGCAGGCGCTCCCATGTGGCTTTGAGCAGCGCCGGATCATTCGCAAGGGCGCGCCAGAAATTGTTGACATAGTCTGTGTTGCGTTTGGCGCGGATGTCATTGAAGACGGCGAGGGCTTCCGCCCCCGCCGCTTCGTCTGTTCGTAAAGGTGTTGTGCTCACGCCTTACACCCAAGCGATGATGCGGGCAGGACCGCCGGTGCCGCCGCCGTGTTTTGGCGCGCCGACGAAGACTGTTGCGCCCTTGGCTGGAACCGCGTCAAGATTGGCGACGTTTTCGATGCCGTAGCGCCCGCCGGGCAACCACGAGTAATGGACGGCAAAGTCCTTGGAATTGCCGGGGTCGAGCGAGAGGGTATCCACCGCAATCGAGGCCACGCCCATTTCGGCGAGCATTTCGGTTGCTTCCTTGGCGAAGCCGGGGAAAGCGAAATTGCCGTCAGGCGTGTTGCGGTAGGCTGCATCGCCGACTTTTGACGCCCAGCCGGAATTCATGGCCACGCATGCGCCTTTGGGGATTGCGCCATTGGCGGAGACCCAGGCCTCAATGTCGGCCTTTGACACCATGGCATTGGCGTCATCCTTGGCCTTGTTCTTGATGTCGATCACGCAGAGCGGGCAGACGAGTGTGTCTGCTGCAAGGTCCGCCACTGATGTTCCGGCTTCCGTGAAGTGCAACGGCGCATCAATGTGAGTACCGCTGTGTTCTTCAAAGGTGACCTTGAAAATCGTGTAACCGTCTTTCTTGAAGTCGACGAGCTTTTCCATGGCGATGCCAGGCTTTCCTCCGTATGTCGGGAACTTGTCGTCGAGTGTGTGCGTCAAGTCGACGGCCTTGCCAGAGGACTGCGCCAGCGACACCCGTGAGGACACAGTTGCAGCGGCGATCGCGGCGGCACCCGCTGTTGCGGCCTTGGCAAAAAAATTGCGGCGGGAATGGACGTCAGACTTGATGTTTTCAATCAGGCAGGCATTGCACATGAGATATCTCCTTTGCGTTGACCACACTACGATCCAACAGAATGAGAGGCTTGGGAAGGGGTAATTTAGTTACAGTCCAAAAGCGTTCGCCAGTTTTGCATCGGCGATGGCGACGCAACCTGCGATCATCGGGCTGATGGGCAGATCCTTGTAGGTTCCAAGTGCGCCTTGCATTTCAAGTGCGCCTGCGTTTCCCTCGACGACCCAGATGAATCCAAAAGACGTTTGCTTGATCGGATTGGCACCTGCCCGCGTGATGGCGGCAAAGGCCGTTTCACTGGCCGTGCCTGGCTCGAAGATGACCAGCATCTTGCCTTGTGTCTGAGGCGGCAGGGCGGAGGCCCGCATGAGCATCAACATCCCCACGAGCCAAATCACCATCACGCCGCAGAAAATGGAAACTGCGAGGCGGTGTGGCCGCGCGATCATGCTGATGCAAAAGATTCGGCTGGTTTTTCGCGGATCGGCACATGCACGAGTGCAGCGAAAAATCCGAGAGCCACAGCCATCCACCAGACGGGATCATAGGAGCCATAGACATCGTAGAGTTTGCCACCGAGCCAGACTCCGAGAAATGAACCGACCTGGTGGCTGAGGAACACGAAGCCATAAAGTGTTGCCATATAGCGCGTGCCGAACATCACGGTGATGAGGCCCATGGTGAGCGGAATGGTGGAGAGCCAGAGCAGGCCCATTGCCGCTGTAAATGCGAGAGTGGAAAATGGTGTGATCGGCAGCATGATGAACATTGCGATGGTCAACGAACGAAAAATGTAGATCAGACTCAAGGGCACGCGCTTCTCGCGCTTGCCGCCTATAATGCCGGACGTATAGGAGCCGATAACATTGAACAGTCCAATCAGGCCCATGGCGAGGCCCGCGAATTCCTTGCTGATGCCGTTCTCGGCCAGATAGGGCGGCAAGTGGACGGTGATGAAGGCCAGTTGGAAGCCGCAAACGAAAAATCCGGCTGTCAGCAGCAGATAGGAACTGTGGCCGAAAGCCTTGCGGATCGCCTCAGACATTGAAAGTTGGGTTTCGCCGACTGCGGCTTTGCTGGAGGTGGTGTTCTGTACCATCAAAGGAAGTGCGAGCGGGATGATGAGCAAACAACTTGCGGCCAGAAACATCAAAGCGGAGTTCCAGCCATAGGCCGCGATCCAGGCTGCTGTGATCGGCGAGAAAATGAATTGCCCCAAAGAACCAGATGCGGTGGCGATGCCAAAAGACCAAGAGCGTTTTTCGGGCGGCACGATCCGGCCCAAGGCTGCCATGACGATGCCAAAAGATGAAAATGCAATGCCGGTGCCGACGAGCAGTCCGCCGGCCGCATGCATCAACCACGGCGTATCCGCAGAGTGCATGCCGAGTAAACCAAGTGCGTAAAGTATCGAACCAAGAATCAGGACGCGGGCAGAGCCGTATTTGTCGGCCACTGCACCTGCGATGGGTGTCATGATGCCCCAAAGCAGATTCTGCAGGGCCATGGAGAAAGAGTAGGTCTCGCGCGGCCATTGATAAAAATCAGTGATCGGCTGGGTGAACAGGCCGAAGGTGGAGCGCACTCCATAATTGACGATGGCCACAAGGCAGCCTGCGATGATCACGGTTGTGGTGAGGTAATACCAGGGAACGGCGCGGGCGGTGTTTGTCATGGCTGATAGTCTAGCCGATCATTTTCATCCGCGTAAGGATCAATTTCAAACTCATCGCGTTTTTCCTCGGTGTATCCATTGTATTGGCTCACCGCGACACCTGCGATAATCAGCAAACCACCGCCGATGAGCCAGATGCTCAACGACTCGCCCAGCAGCAAGATACCGCCCACTGCGGCGATGACAGGTTGCGCGTAGAGGAACATGCCGGCCTTTGAATTGCTCATGGACTTGAGGCCGACGTTCCAGGCGCTGGTGGCGAGGACGGTGGCGATGATGCTGACGTGGAGAACCGCCAGCCAATGCCAGGGGCTGAGTGTGTGCATTTCACCGAAGGCCTTCGGGGTGAAAAAAATTGCAGTTGGAAGGGCTGTGAAGGCGAGGGACAGGCAAGCGATGACGACACCGCCGTGAGAGATGGCGACTGGGCGGATGAGGGTGGTGTAGATGGCCCAGCCCAGGGTACTGATGGTGACGAGCACGACTCCCAAAGCGTTGACATCCGCCAGGCTGCCGGAGGCACTTCCGAGCACCAAGACGGCGGTTCCCAGCACAGCAAGGGCGAGACCGAAGATGAAGGTGCGGGACATGCTTTCGCGTAACAGCACGGTGGCCATCAAGGCAATGAAGATAGGTTCGAGGCCGAAGATCATGCCTGTCCAACTGGCGGGGATCAGCTTCATGCCGTAGGTGGCGAATACCTGATAGCCGAGTGCGCCGAGTATGCCGGCGGCAGCAACACGCAGCCATTCATTGCGGCTCAGGCGCGGTGCGCCTATCCAGACGGCGACGAGGGCGGCGACGATTCCTGCAATATACAAGCGGAGGAACATCGCGGTTTCAGGGGAGACTTCAAGCAACAGGTAACGCATGGCGACAGGGATTGTGCCCCAGGCGGCAACAGCGAATGTCACGGCCAACATGCCGGACGCGCCTTGGAGGTTCAGGGTCTTGCCGTACTCAGCGATTGCAACGCCCGCCAGGATGATGAGGCCTGCAATGATCGTCTGTGTACTGAAGGGTTCACCGAGCAGAAGCCAGCCACCAAGAATGGAGAGAATCGGAATCACATAGAGTGAACCGCCGATCGTCGACGGGCGCAACAACCCGACGGCATAGTTCCACGTGATGACTGCGAGAATGGTGCCAATGGGGCCAAGATAGAAAAGCGACGCCCACGCCCTTGCATCAAGGTTTGCGACAACGCCCCACACTTCGCCGCGATAGAACATCAGCGCCGGGATGGCTGAGAGCAGCATGGACATCACGGTGACACGAAGTGGGCCGTAGGTTTGAACCAACGGCCTCGAGAACACAACGTTGACTGAAAACGCAATGCAACCTCCCACGACGTAGGCCGCACCCCACAACGGATAGGTTCCCGTGAGTTTGAGATCACCGCTGATCATGTAAAGTGTGCCCGCAAAGGCAAGGCCAAAGCCGATCAGCGTTGCTGCGCCCAATCTCTCTGCGCCAAATGCACTGGCCATGACGGCGATCATCAGGGGCTGTGTCGCCATCAACACGCCGCCGGGGCCGGCACCGATCCAGGCGAAGCCGAAAATTGAACCGGCGAAATAGCCAAAGATGCCGACCCAGGATACGAGCAATATGCGCCACCAGTCTTTTCGGGCGATGAACCATCCGGAAAACGGCAGCATGGCCAAACAGATCAGCGCCACGGAAACGGGTCTGATGAACATCGAATCCCAGGGCCCTGCGGCAAGCGAAAAACCACGTACCAATGCGGGCGCAAAGCCCCAGAGGGTGACGGTGAAGATGAGGGCGATGAGGGCTTTGATGTGCATGTGAGTCATATCCAGCATGGCGGCTTTTCCGGCTGGCGGCAATTGACAGTAAAGCTTGTCTCGTTTGCGTCCCGTGGATAGGTTGACGGCATGAAGAGATTTTTTGCAGTTCTGTTGATGTGTTCACCCGCGTTCGCCGATCCCGCCGATGACATGGTGGCGCGGGGGCAGGAAGCTTTGAAAGTGATGGATGTGCCATTGGCCATGACGGCATTCGATGCTGCGTTGGGCGAGGACCCCAAACATGCGCAGGCTTCCTATGAACGCGGGCGGATCTTGCTGAAGATGGGTGAGACGGCAAAAGCGATTTCGGATTTCACCATCGCGGTGATTGGTGAGCCAGGATTTGGGCTTGCCTACGCACGGCGCGGCGAGGCGCATATGGTTTTGAAAAATCCCGATGCGGCGTTCAAGGATTTTGAGGCGGCTGTGGCCGCTTCGCCTTCAGTGGCGGAGGTGTTTATTGTCAGGGCGACGTATCGGTTTCAGATTGGGAACCTTGCTGGCGCCAAGGCGGATATTGAAGCGGCGTTGACGGTTGCGGATGACGTGCAGCGGCCCGCGTTGGAAAAGATGTTGGCGCGGATGAAGTGAGGGTCAGCCCAACATTGCAAACACGCGCTGTACGGCGGGGCGTTTCATCATGGCGTCGCGGTGGGCAACGATTTTGGGGAACTTCGCCATGTCCACGCCATCGCCTTCGAACCAAAGGGTGATGGTGAGGAGGTAGCCATCGGCGACTGTGAACTGTTCGCCCATGACCCAAGGGCCGACGAGGTATTCGTTTTCGATGAGCACTGCGCAATCCGTCATCGTCTGCGGCACCTTGATTTTGAGATTTTCGACTACCGCGGGATCATCGCTCCACCGCCCGCCGCGCATTTTGTGGGCGTGGTTGACGTGGACGGTTGAAGAGAGATAGCTGGTGAAGGCGTTCATCTTTGCAAGCGCGAAGGCGCTTGCCGGCAGCAGATTTGCTTTGGGGTTGAGTGCGCCGACATATTGCAGCAGAGCCACGTTTTCCGTCAGCACGCCATCGGGTGTTGCGAGGGCTGGCACGCGGCCCTTGGGATTGATTTTGAGGTATTCAGGAAGGCGTTGATCACCCGCTGCCGTATCCACTTTCTTGAACGCATAATCCACGCCCGATTCTTCCAACGCAATGTGTGTTGCAAGGGAGCACGAGTCTTTGACGCCGAAGAGCGTAAGGTCCATCAGCTTGCGATTCCCTTGTCGGCCATCAACTGCTTCAATTCACCGGACTGGAACATTTCCATCAAAATATCCGCGCCGCCAATGAACTCGCCCTTGACGTAGAGCTGGGGGATCGTCGGCCAGTTGGTGTATTCTTTGATGCCGTTGCGCATTTCTTCCGAGGCCAGCACGTTGATGTCCTTGAAGGGCACACCGAGGTGCTGCAGAATTTGCACGGAACGACCGGAGAAGCCGCACATGGGCGTGTCAACATTGCCCTTCATGAAGAGCACGACGTCGTTGGATTTCACTTCGGTGTCGATGGTGGTGTGGATGTTGGTCATGGTTTATTCCTATGGTGTTGAAGTGGTGAGCGCCAGCGCATGCAACACGCCGCCCATGTTGCCTTTGAGGGCGGCATAAACCATCTGGTGTTGTTGCACGCGGGATTTGCCTTTGAATAGGGATGAGATGACAGTGGCGGCGTAGTGGTTGCCGTCTCCGGCGAGGTCTTTGATTTCGACAGACGCACCCGGCAGGCCTTCCTTGATGAAGCGTTCGATTTCAGGTGCGGTCATGGCCATGGGGAGTCTCCTGAGGGGTAAATAGGGTTTTGTGTCTGAAAATGCCAGTGCTCTAACTTCCTCGCGCGGAACGCGTGGGGAAGTGCCCCGGAGGGGCGATGGGGTGGGTCTGCTTGGCTGGGTGTCCAAGCCGATGCACCCCCTTCCCCCTTCGGGGGCTTTCCCCCAAGCTGTGCTTGAGGGAATTAGGAGACTGTATTAAACAACTGGCATGATCACACGCCGCACCTTTCTCGCTTCCGCAACGGTTTTGGCTTTGCCGCGCTTCGCCCAAGCCGAAGAGCCTTTCCCCATCAACACGAAAGACGCCAAGGCGGTGGCTTTCAAGTATCAGATGCAGGAGGTGAAATTCGAGACGGCGGAGCCTGCGGGCACACTTGTTGTTGATGCGAAGAAGTGTTTTCTGTATTTCGTGCAGGGCGACGGCATGGCGATCCGTTATGGCTGTGCCTTGGGCAAGTCGGCAAAAGCTTGGTCGGGCGAAGTCACCATCAAGAAGATGAAGGAATGGCCGACGTGGTTCCCGGCACCCTATCACACACAAGTGAAGCCGGAACTGGCGAAGTGGCTGCCGGATGGCATGCCGGGCGGGCCGGATAATCCGATGGGGGCACGCTCGATGTACCTCTTCAAAGGCGACGTCGACACCATCAACCGAATCCATGGGGGTGCGAAGGTATCCGACATTGGCCGCAAGGCAACAGCGGGCTGCATCGGAATGCTGAATGTGCACATCGTGGATTTGTATGCACGGGTGCAGGTGGGTGCACGGGTGGTGATGCAGGAGAAGAAGGGGTTGTTTGGGTGAGGGCCTAAGCCATCAAATTCGGAAACCAGCCTTCGTGGGCCAAGCGTAGACCGTTGAGTTCGACGACTGTCGTGCCAAAATGAATGGAAGCGTCACTGCTCACCGTTCCCACGCGCACAACTTCCACATCTTTCACATGAGCTTGCGTAATGATCTTTGCAGCTTCCTTGGCAGGGCAGGTGATGATGTATCTGGCTTGATCTTCGCCGAAGAGTCTGTTGTGGTCGAAGGTGTCGAGTTCGGCGCCGAGTGATGAGGCGAGGGACATTTCGATGATGGCAGATGCAAGGCCGCCGTCGGAGATGTCGTGGACTGCGGTCAGGGCGCGGTCATTGATCAGTGTGCGGATGAAATTGCCGTTCTGTTTTTCGCGGGTGAGATCAACAGGCGGCGGCGGGCCTTCTTCGCGACCCAAAACTTCGCGCAAGTAAATGCTCTGGCCCAGATGTGTGCCGTGGCCGCCGACTAAAAGAATAGCATCTCCCACATTTTTGAATTTCATTGTCGTCATTTTGCTGAGGTCGCGCAACAGGCCGACACCGCCTATGGTTGGCGTCGGCAAAATGGCTTGGCCGTTGGTTTCGTTGTAGAGGGAGACGTTGCCGGAGACGATGGGAAACTCCAGTGCCACGCAAGCTTCGCCCACACCCTTCAGCGCAAACACAAGTTGGCCCATGATTTCCGGGCGTTCCGGGTTGCCGAAGTTCAAGTTGTCGGTGATGGCGATGGGCTCTGCGCCAACGCAGGTAAGGTTGCGCCAGCATTCCGCCACGGCCTGCTTGCCACCTTCGTATGGATCAGCTTCAACGTAGCGGGGGGTGACGTCAGACGAGACAGCGATGGCCTTCCTGGCGTTGATGCGGACAACACCGGCATCGCCTCCCGGAATTTGCGCGGAGTTGGATTGCACGCGGGTGTCGTATTGTTCCCAGACCCAACGCCTGGAGCACATGTCGGGCGAACCGGTGATTTTGAGCAGGGCTTCAGCGAGATCATTTGGCGCTGACACTTCTCCGACGTCTGCGGGCTTTTTGGGTTCAATCCAAGGACGGTCATATTCCGGGGCTTCATCGCCCATGTCCTTGATCGGGAGATCGGCTTTCACTTCGCCGTGGTGTTTGATGATGAAGCGCAGCGTATCCGTTGTTTTGCCAATGACGGCGAAATCGAGGCCCCATTTTTTGAAGATGGCATGGGATGCGGCTTCCATTTCCGGGCGCAGCACCATCAACATGCGCTCTTGTGATTCCGACAGCATCATTTCGTAAGCCGTCATGCCGGGTTCGCGACACGGAACTTTTTCGAGATCGAGTTCGATGCCGAGATTGCCCTTGGCACCCATTTCAACCGCAGAGCAAGTGAGGCCCGCCGCTCCCATGTCTTGTATCGCGATGACCGCACCCGTGGCCATGAGTTCAAGACAGGCTTCTAGCAGACATTTTTCGGTAAAGGGGTCGCCGACTTGTACGGTGGGGCGTTTTTCCTCCGCCTTGTCGTCGAATTCAGCTGAGGCCATGGTGGCCCCGTGGATGCCGTCACGGCCGGTCTTGGCACCGAGATAGACGACCGGCAGGCCCACACCTTCAGCCTTGGAATAGAAAATCTTGTCGGCGTCCGCGAGGCCAACGGCCATGGCATTGACGAGGATATTGCCGTTGTAGCGGCGGTGGAAGTTGACTTCGCCGCCCAGTGTGGGAACGCCAAAGGAATTGGCATAGCCGCCGACACCAGCCACCACACCGGAGACCAAATGTTTGGTGCGCGGGTGCGTTGGTTCGCCAAAGCGCAAGGCGTTGAGGGAGGCGATGGGCCTCGCACCCATGGTGAAGACATCGCGCAGGATGCCGCCCACACCTGTTGTCGCCCCCTGATAGGGTTCGATGAAAGAAGGGTGGTTGTGGGATTCCATCTTGAAGATGATGGCCTGGCCGTCGTCAATATCGATGACACCTGCGTTTTCGCCGGGGCCGCAGATGACTCGGGGGCCGGTGGTGGGCAATTGCTTCAGCCATTTCTTGGAAGACTTGTAAGAGCAATGCTCATTCCACATCGCCGAGCAAATGCCGAGTTCGGTGAAGCTGGGGACGCGACCCAAGAGGCTTTTGAAACGCTCATACTCGTCCGGCTTCAGGCCGTGTTGCGCCACGAGTTCGGGGGTGATTTCGGGTTCGTGCGGTTGAGTCTGGCTTGCCATCCGGCAGGCTTTAGACGCTGGCTTTCAGCTTCTCAAACCCAAAATTCGGGGTGTGGGGAATCAGGGTGTCGGGGCGGTTTTTGTCGCCATGACGCGTTGCATGCGCAGGTTCATGGCAAGCTGGGATTGAAGCAACACTTTTTCTGCTTCAGGATCGACCTTAGGTGTACGTGCGAAAAGCGAGGTGATGAGCTTTGGCATGGTGATGATCCTGTTGGTTGGCGGTTGTTTGAAGTGCGTGATTTCATTTGCATCAAATTTGAGTCGAAGTTCAAATGGCAAGTGTGGGGTAGGTTAGGTCCGGCTTTCCTGGTTCGATCAAATTTTATAGAGAATGTTTGGCCGATGAGAGGCCGCCGTGCCCCTCTTGAGCGGCCACTGTGTTATTGATAGGCGTTTGGAATGAAGGTGGCGCAGCGCAATTTGCGGCGCGTGTCATGGGCCAACATGATGTCGATACGGTCAATCATGGCCAATTTGGCCATCTCGATATCCGCGTCGCAATTTGTGTCTGTTGACTTGTCCTTGAACAAAAATGCAAACATTTTTCTCTCCCTGAATGATGCACGCCGTTTTTGCGTGTAGGTGAATGAAATGGCAAAACGCTGCGTTAATCCAGTGTTAACAGGGCGTGCGGTTCATGATTGCTTAACTGTTTGCGGAAGGTTTTCAGAAAGATTGTCACTGATTGGGCGGATCACGAATGATCGGGGTGGCTTTATCAAGCCGCCAGCAAACTCTCAAACAATGGCCGGCAGGCTGTTGATCCATGCAGCGGCTCAATCATGTTTTCGGGGTGCGGCATCATGCCGATGACGTTTCCAGCGTCGTTGCAGATGCCTGCGATGTCGTTCATCGCGCCATTGGGGTTTTGTCCCTTGGCATAACGGAAGACGATGCGGCCTTCGCCCTCGAGCCGCTTCAAGGTTTCGGCATCGCAAATGTAATTGCCCTCGCCATGTGCCACCGGGCAGGGGATCACATCGCCTTTGCGCATTTTGCTCGTGATCCATGTGGTGTTGTTTTCAACAACAAGATCAACGTTGCGACAAACAAATTTCAGGCCGGCATTGCGCACCAGAGCACCTGGCAGAAGGCCTGCTTCCGTGATGATCTGGAAACCATTGCATACTCCTAAAACTTTCAATCCTTTCAATGTTTTGGTCTTGATATCTGACATGATGGGTGAGCGGGCGGCAATGGCCCCGCAGCGGAGATAATCGCCATAGGAAAAGCCGCCGGGAACAACCACAAGATCGACGTCCGGCAAAGTGGTTTGCGTGTGCCAGACGAGGTGTGGACTGAACCCGGTGATATTTTCCAGCGCCATGAACATATCATGCTCGCGGTTGATGCCGGGGAAATGGATGATGGCGGATTTCATCACGCAAACTCGATCGTGTAATTCTCGATCACTGTGTTGGCGATCAGCTTTTCACACATCGACATGAGTTGCGCCTCGGCTTTGCCGTGGTCTGTTTCCACGAGTTCGATTTCGAAATATTTGCCTTGGCGCACGCTGTTGACTCCGTCGAAGCCCATGGAGCCGAGGGCGCCCTCGATGGCTTTTCCTTGCGGGTCGAGCACGCCGTTTTTCAGGGTGACTTTGACTGTGGCTTTCATGTTTCAGCGCCTTGCAGAATCTGGTTGTGCAAGCGCTGTCCTAGAACGCTGAACACTGCCCTGCAAGGCGCGAATTTGAGATTTCGAATGGTTTACTTCCTGTGCGCTGCTGCCTCTCCCGCATGCAAGACCTTGCCATGTTTCGCAAAAATGGCGCGACCGCTTTTGGGGTGTTCGTGGTGGGCGATGATGTCGAAGTCTTCCACCGTGACGTTTGAGGTGTGAAGATGGTCGTGGAACCATTTGCGCTCGCGCTGGTGCGCCAGCTGCTTGTCTGATTTCTCAGATTCGTTGGTGGATTTGGCGAGAAACGGGTTTGTTCTAACAGAACGTGTCATGGTTCACTCCACAATGGGTTGCGAGTGGGTCTGCACCCATGAAACATATGGCCATGAGCAGAGGCCCATTCAAGAGGAAGTGTGGGTTGGAGTTATTAACAAAGTGTTAAAAGTGGACTTGCCGGGCCGCAGCCCGCAGGGCAAAGTCTGGTGGGAGATACTGGACTCGAACCAGCGACCCCTACGATGTGAACGTAGTGCTCTACCAACTGAGCTAATCTCCCGCCTTGGTGCGGTGGCTTTAAGGGTGTGGTTATGTCAAGTCAACATCGGCAAATTGGTTGAAACCTTTGTCTGATTTCTGGCGTAATGTCCCGTATGGTCAAGGTTCTGATGGTGCTGGGATTCATTCTCATGGCGGGTGGTGTTGCCTATAGTTCGGCGGCGCTGGATATTTTCAATTTATTTGCCTCGAAAGATGCGGGCAGCCGGGTTTCCGCGCGTGATGTGGCCTATGGCCGTGATGCCCGGCAGACATTGGATGTCTATGTTCCGAAAGTGGGTGCAGGGCCATGGCCTGTGATTGTGTTTGTGCATGGCGGGTCCTGGCAGAGCGGCAGCAAGAACCCTTACACATTCGTTGGGCGGGCGTTGGCGGCGCAAGGCTTTGTAGCGATGGTGATGAATTACCGCTTGCACCCAAAACACAGGTATCCGGCGTTTGTTGAAGACACGGCCCTTGCGTTGAAGTGGGCAAACGAAAATGCCGGCCGGTTTGGCGGTGACAGTAAGCGGCTCTTTGTGCTGGGCCATTCGGCTGGTGCCTACAATGTTGCGATGGCTGTGCTGGACCGGAAATTTGCAACGATTGTTCCCAAGATTTCAGGCGTTGTGACACTGGCAGGGCCGTTCGATTTTGTACCGCTTGATTCGCCTGTGACAAAAGAGGTGTTCGGCGGGCTGGATGATTTGCCATCCACGCAACCTGTCAATCACGCCCGCGCCGACGCGCCGCCATTCCTGATTCTGCACGGGAGCGATGACACGACTGTATTGTTGCGAAATGCCGTGGCCTTGCAAAAGGCACTCGAAGACGCCGGCGCGTCTGCCAGCATCAAAATCTATGATGATGTCAGCCACGCTGGAATCATGTTGGCGTTGTCGCGGCCTCTGCGATCACGTGCTCCCGTTCTGGAAGATGCCGTTCGATTTTTCAAAGGTAAGTTGAAATAACCGGCCACGCCTCATCGAAATGATCGATCACATGGGTTGGATTAAAAGCACTGACGTGTTGTGAGGTGTAGCCAAAGCTGACGGCGATGACGGGCATGTTGGCATTCTGCGCAGTGCGGATGTCGGTTTCGCTGTCGCCCAACATCATGGACTCTTTTGGATCAATGCCAAGGCGCTTCACAGCTTCGAACAACGGTTCTGGATTGGGTTTCATGATGGGCAATGTATCGCCGCCGACCAGGGAGCCGAAGCGCTTGATCATGCCGAGTTCCGTCAGCAGCTTGATGGAGAGTGCTTCAACCTTGTTGGTGCAGACTCCGAGTTTGAGACCGGAGTCGGCAGCGCGTTGCAGCAGGGTCTCAAGGCCTTCGAAGGCGTAACTGTGAACCGCGATGTTCTCACCATAAAAATCGAGGAAGTCGCGGTGCAGGCGTTGCAACGTTGTATCATCAACCTTCGGGCCAGTCGCTGCGATCCCGCGCTCAATCAGGTTCATGGCGCCATGGCCGACGAAGGCGCGCAGCTCGCTCATGTCCAATGGCCTGCGCCCGATGGACTTCAAAACGTGATTGGTGGAGGCATGGAGATCAGGGGCGGTTTCGACAAGGGTGCCGTCGAGATCGAAAATCAGTGCTTTCAAGGCCATGTGAACTGTCTTTGCGCGTTGGTTTGTGTGATCACGTGCCACGTGCTAGACGCCCGTCCAACAGTTTGGAGACCGTCATGGACATTCGCAAAACACAGGCGCTTCGCGACATATTGAAAGACAAGTCGCTACTCAAGGACAAATGTTACATCAATGGTGTTTGGGTCGCGGGCGACCGGGCCATCGATGTCACGAATCCGGTGGATGAGCGGGTCATAGGTTCGGTGCCACGTCTCGGCACCAAGGAAACACGGGCTGCAATTGAAACTGCTGAAGTGGCGCAGAAGGGCTGGGCAAAACGAACGGCGAAAGACCGTGCCGGGATCATGCGCAAGTGGTTCAACCTGATGATGGAAGCGCAGGAAGACCTGGCGCAGATCCTGACCGCAGAACAAGGCAAGCCATTGAGCGAATCGCGGGGTGAAATTGGTTACGGCGCATCGTTCATTGAATGGTTCGCCGAAGAAGCGCGCCGGATTTATGGTGAAGTTGTTCCGGTGCCGTTTCCCAATGGTCGTGCGGTTGTCATCAAGCAGCCTGTTGGCGTCATTGCCGCCATCACGCCGTGGAATTTTCCCAATGCCATGATCACGCGCAAAGCGGGGGCGGCGTTGGCAGCGGGTTGTGCCATTGTTGTGAAACCCGCCAGTGAAACGCCACTATCGGCGCTTGCCATGGCGGAACTGGCGCATCGGGCCGGCATTCCGGCGGGTGTGTTTTCCGTGATCACGGGATCGGCAAAAGACATTGGTGCGGAAATGTGTGCCAACCCAATCGTCCGTGGACTGACGTTTACGGGGTCAACCGAGATTGGCCGCCTGCTGATGCAGCAATGTGCGCCCACCATCAAGAAACTGGGACTGGAACTTGGCGGCAATGCGCCGTTTATCGTGTTTGACGACGCGGACCTTGATGCAGCGGTTCTGGGGGCGATGGCGTCCAAGTACCGCAATGCAGGTCAGACCTGCGTTTGTGCCAACCGGTTTTACATTCAAGAGGGCGTCTACGATGCGTTTGCCGAAAAGCTGGCAGTGGCCGTAAAGAAGCTGAAAGTCGGCAATGGTGTCGAGGATGGCATTACAACAGGGCCACTCATCAACCCTGCCGCCATCAGGAAGGTTGAGGAACATATCGCCGATGCCGTGGCCAAAGGCGGCAAGGTGGCCCTTGGCGGCAAGGCCATTGGCGGCAATTTTTTTGAACCCACAATCATTACAGGAGTAACGTCGGACATGGCCGTGGCGCGGGAAGAAACGTTCGGTCCTGTGGCGCCCCTCTTCACGTTCAAGACGGAAGAGGAAGTCATCCGGCTTGCCAACAATACGGAGTTCGGTCTCGCCTGCTATTTTTATTCCCGTGACATTGGCCGCGTCTGGCGTGTGGGCGAAGCCTTGGAATATGGCATGGTTGGCATCAATGAAGGCATCATGTCCACGGCCGAAGTGCCATTTGGCGGTGTGAAAGAATCCGGCCTCGGACGCGAGGGATCGGTGCACGGCATGGAAGAATATCTGGAAGTGAAATACATGTTGATGGGAGGGCTGGGATCGTGAGCGCCAAAAAATTGAAAACCGCTGACGAACAGAAAAAGGCGGCAGCGCTTGCGGCAATGAAATATGTCGAAGACGGCATGAAGATTGGGCTGGGCACAGGTTCGACGGCGAAGCACTTCGTTGAAGCGCTGGCCGCCGAGGTGAAAAAAGGTTTGAAAGTAGAGTGCGTCGCCACCTCTAAAGCCACATTCGTGATGGCAAAGGAAATGGGCATCACGCTCAAAGACCTGCAGGAACTGCCGCGCCTGGATTATACCTTTGATGGTGCGGATGAATTTGATCCGGAGTTTCGCTTGATCAAGGGCGGTGGTGGTGCATTGCTTGTGGAAAAAATGGTGGCGACGTCATCCAAAATTGTTGTGACGATTGCAGACGAATCCAAACAGGTCAAAAAACTTGGCGCTTTTCCATTGCCTGTTGAAGTGGTGCGCATGGGCCTGAATGCCACGGTGTGGAAAATGCAAATGGCATTTGAAGCGGTGGGCATCATGAAACCGAAGATGGCGTTGCGCCTGACAGACGGGAAACCTTTCATCACGGACATGGGAAACCTGATCATTGATTGCGCCTGCGGTGTGATCGAAAAGCCCAACAACCTCGATATCATCATCAACAATGTGCCGGGTGTGGTGAACAACGGTTTGTTCATCAATATTTCCGGTATTGTTTTTGTCGGCCGGGCCGATGGCACTGTTGAAGAATTGCGGCGGGGATGAGCGCTTTCGACTTCGATCTTTTTGTGATTGGCGCTGGTTCCGGTGGTGTTCGTGCGGCACGCATCGCGGCGAAGCACGGGGCCAAGGTTGCCGTGGCCGAAGAATACCGTGTCGGTGGCACCTGCGTGATCCGTGGATGTGTGCCAAAGAAGTTGTTTGTCTATGCGTCCAAGTTCGCTGAGGAATTTGAAGATGCTGTTGGTTTTGGCTGGACCAGCGAGAAGGTGACGTTTGATTGGCAAACACTTCTCGAAAACAAGGACAAGGAAATTGATCGGCTAAACAAAGCCTATATCCGCAATCTGGAGGCTTCTGGTGCTGAGCTTTTGCAAGAGCGAGCCGCGCTGGTTGATACGCATACTGTGCAGTTGGCGTCGGGACGCAAAATTTCTGCCAAGCATATCCTGATCGCGACAGGTGCCACGCCCTTTGTGCCGCAGCATTTGCCGGGCAGGGAATTGGCCATCACGTCGAACGAAGCGTTTCATCTGGAACGTTTGCCGCGCCGCATTCTTATTGTTGGTGGCGGATACATCGCGGTTGAGTTCGCCGGGATTTTCTCTGGCCTCGGCGTTGAAACGGTTTTGATCTATCGCGGCGAACAAATACTCCGTGGTTTCGATGAGGATGTGAGGGCGCATCTTGCCGCTGAAATGGAAAAGAAGGGCATCGACATTCGCACCAATGCGGATGTGACAAAGATTGAGCGTTCTGGCGATGGTGTGCGGGTGACTTTGGAAGATGGTGCTGTCTTTGGTGCGGGCCAGATCATGTTTGCTACGGGTCGCATACCAAACATCACTGGTTTGGGTCTTGAGAATGTTGGCATCACGCAAACACCGCACGGGGCTATTCCCGTGAATGAGTATTCGCAGACCAAAGTGCCATCGATCTATGCCGTCGGGGATGTCACCAACCGCGTGAACCTGACACCTGTTGCCATCCGCGAAGGACATGCCTTTGCTGACACGGTGTTTGGCGGCAAGCCGACGATGATGAACCACGGGCTGGTGCCGACGGCTGTTTTTTCACAGCCGGAAATAGGCACGGTCGGGATGACTGAAACGCAAGCGCGGGCCAAACACAAATCAATCGACATCTACAAGACATCGTTCCGCCCGATGAAGCACACGCTGTCTGGCCGCGATGAGCGCATGTTCATGAAGCTGGTTGTGGATGGTGAATCAGACAAAGTACTGGGTTGCCACATCATCGGGCCAGACGCAGGCGAAATGGCGCAGCTGCTGGGCATTGCGATCACATGTGGGGCCACCAAGGCGCAGTTTGATGCAACACTTGCAGTGCACCCCACGGCGGCGGAAGAGCTGGTGACGATGCGGGAGAAGTGGACGGGGTGATCCGTTAGGTCTACAACAGCAGCTTCAGCAGTTCACTCATGCGTATGCCGACGTCAATGGGTTTGATGGCTGCCATGGCTTGCAGTCCAAGGAAGCCTGAATAAAAAAGTTCTGCCCGCAGCCGCGCATCGCGCGCTGTCATGCCACAATCAACAAAGAGTTTTTTGACAAAGGCGATGCGTGCTGAATCAACCCGCTGCATGGCAGTGGCCGCCTGCAACTCAACCCGGGCCCATTCGCGAATGGCAGGCTCCGCACTCAATCCCCCATAGTCGTTCTCGGCGTTCATCTGCGACACGATCCGCGCAAGAACGTGCAGGCGCTGCGGCCCGGGCGGGGCTGAACTTGTCACCGCAAGCATGATTGATCGCGTGGCCTCTGCTTCCCAGAGCTTCAGCATTTCCGCCTTGAACGTCGGTACATCCTTGAAATGCCAATAGAATGAGCCTTTGGTGGTTTTAAGTTGCTTCGCCAAAACTTCAGCCTTGATCGCCTGAACGCCCGCCGCCGCCAATTGAACGAAAGCGGCACGCAACCAATCATTCGGGGTGAGTGAAATCGGCAGTTTGCGGGGCATGTTGCCGCACCATACGCTGACGTATTGACGGGCGCAACACCTGCGCGCAACATACGCTGACGTATGGAGATGTTCTGATGTTCAAGTCTTATCGCTTCTGGTGTTTCATTGCAGCGGCAATTTCGATGTTCACCGCTGTGGTGCATGTGGTGGGTGGTGGATTTGAATTTCATCAACCGGCGCTGGACAGTGCGTTGTCTGATCAATGGAAAGCGGCTTTCTCAAGTGTCTGGCATGAGGTGACAGCGTTGCTGGTCCTCGACGGCATTTTTCTGATTTTTGCCGGCATGGCTTTGCGCAAAAACGGCCTGCTCCTGTGGCTGGTGTTGAGCTTGAACGCTGCTTTTGCCACGCTGTTCTTTGGATACGGACTTGCGCGCCTTGGCACACCCTGGGTCCTGTTGCAGTGGGTGATATTTGTGGCCATCGTCGCGTGTCTGGCGATTGCCTTGTCTTTACAAGACAGTCTGAATGCCGTTGAGGAATCGGAGGCGAAGCCTGGTCACTTGGCGGTCTTGCCGGGGGCAAATTTTTCCGATGCCTACGTCGCGCATGGCCCAGGATTTGCCACAGCCATGGACGCCGCGCAGTGTGCGTTTGGGACGATGCCTGCCTGGATTTCCCGGCTCATGGCTTTGCGAAATGCTATGGTTGCCCCGTTTGGTTTGGTGAATGAACCACCTGCATCCAATCCAAATATAATCGGAATGTTTCCTGTTCTTTCGCAGTCAAAGGACAGTGTCTTGCTGGGCCTCAATGACAAGCACTTGGATTTTCGTTTGGTTGTTGAGCTTTTCAACGGCGGGCGCAGTGTTTCCCTGACGACCCTCGTCCAGACACATCATGTCCTGGGCCGGATTTATCTCACAGTTGTGATGCCCTTTCACCGCATCATTGTCGCAACAATACTGGCCCAAGCCGTTCGGAACTCAACAGACACGTAAAGCTGCTTCTAAAGGCCTGATGTCTCGATTTCGAGCAATGTTGTTTCGTTCCGGTCCAACATGATTGCAAGGCTTGAACTGATTTCTTCCACCGACCTTGCCTTCGCATAGGGTGCTCCAAAAGTCTGGGCCAGGCCCTCGAAATTTACGGCGGGTTCGTTGAATTCCATTTCAACAAACTTTCCTGCATTGGCGTTGTCGAAGCCCAGCGACTTCGCCACCCGCATGAGGATGTCATATTTTTTGTTGTTGAAGACGATGAAGCAGACGTTGGCGCCATAGCGCCGTGATGACCAGATGGCTTGCGGGGAATACATGGCGGCGCCATCGCCGACGAAGGAAATCACTTTGTGGTCTGGTTTGGCCAGTGCCACGCCGACCGCTGCGGGCATGCCCCAGCCGAGGTTGCCGCTGCGGACGAAATAGTAATCGCCGGGTTGAGCGGCAGTCCATTGCTCGCGCATGGTGTCGTATGTGCCGGAGCTTTCGTTGATGATTTGGGTGCCGGGTTTCACGCATTGAAGAATGGCGCGCACCGCAATGAAGGGATGGAGCGGGGTTTGCGTGGCTTTTGAAGCGTGTGTGTCCGGCGGTGTTTTGGCGCGTCCTTTATCTGCGCGTTGCGGTGTGTCTGCGAGCGCTTTCAAGGTTTCGCCGATGTCACCAATCAAGGCAAACGCGACGGGCCCATCCTGACCCATAGCTCCACCATGCGGTGAAATTTGTGCAAGCTTCAGATGGTCTGGAAAAGGACCGCCCTCGCGATAGGGGTAAGCCAGCATTTCGTGGTCGCCTGTCATGATGGCGAGTTCAAAGGGTGCGAGTGTTTTGCGGATCAATTCGAAATCTGGCGGCAGAACGCCGTGCCATTGCGGATGATCGATTGGGAAAACGTTGCGGCCCAATAATGGTGTGCCAAAGACGGTGGCACCGAGTTTTTCAGCGGCTGCGAAAGCGGCATTGGCACCGTTTGAATGGATTACGGAATCAGACAGGAGCAGGGCAAGCTTGCCGGGCGGTGTCTTGTCAATTTCATTCATCAGTGTACTGATGTTTGCAGGCGCGGGAATCGGATCGGCAGAACGTGCGGGCGCTGCGGCCTTCACCTCTTGCAACATCAGGTCCATCGGCAACGACACAAACACGGGCCCGCGCGGATGGGCGTTGGCGATGGCGAAGGCGCGGCGCACGACGTGGCCGACGTCCTCGGCGCGGTGCACTTCGGTGGCCCATTTCACGCAGGGTTTTGCCATGGCGACGAGATCGCCGGAGAGCCACGGTTCGCGGGCGAGGTGGCCGGTGTCCTGGTTTCCCGCTGTCACCACCATGGGGGTGCGGGTGAGTTTTGATCCCGCAATCGTTCCCATGGCGTGGCCAATGCCGCCGGCCGTATGGAGATTGACGAAGCTGGCGCGATTTGTGGCTTGCGCATAGCCATCGGCCATGCCGACCACGGTGGCTTCCTGCAGGCCCAGAACGTACTGAAAATCTGTGACGCCATAGAGCGCGTCCATCAACGGCATTTCGGTGGAGCCGGGATTGCCGAATATCTTGGTGACGCCCTCGGTGCGCAAGACTTCAAAGAGGACGTCAACGGCGCGCAAAATCAAACCTCATAATGTGCCTCTGTGGTGATGCCATTGTTGATTGGAAGCATATCTTGGGGGCAAGCCGAAAATGCGACGATGCAGTCCATTTCAGCGCGAAACACGACATTGTCGCCGGGTTTGCAAAGGCAATTGCCCCACTCCAGAGAACCATCCTGCCGCCAAGGGATATTCATGAACAGGTTCAACGAGTCAGGCGTGTAGGGGATGTGCACGCCCAATGCAGCTAGACCAGCGTGGAGATTGTCGCGACAGTTGTCATGGTAGTGGGTGCAGCCGAGGAGGCCGTAGCGCTCGTTGTCGCAGGGAGCAATCAGCGTGTCGTGGCGACCGGGGGAATTGTCTTCCAACAGGGTGAGGATGGCGCGGCGGCGGTTGGTGATCATCTTGTCGCCTGCAATCGGGAACAGCCTGGTCCAGAAGGCGCGGCAATGTTCCATGCCCAGGTATTCGCTGGGGTCGTGCGAATTGAAAGCCCAGAAATCCACCACCTGATTGCCATGGGTGTTGATGATTTTGACAGTTTGGCCTTTGGACAAACGGTGGGCCTTGCCGGAACGGGCGGGGATGGTGTGTTGGGTCATGGACTCTTCCTTCTCACAATATGAACTGTTACAAGCCCGCGCCATGACCGACAATGTGAAAAAAACTGACCGTTACCGCGACACTGTATTCTTACCGACAACGGATTTTCCGATGCGGGCAGGGTTGCCTGAAAAAGAGCCGCAGCTTCTGGCGCGGTGGAAGAAGATGGGGCTGTTCAAGCGGCTGCGTGAGGACTCCAAGGGCCGCGATAAATTCGTGCTGCATGACGGCCCGCCTTACGCCAACGGCAACATTCACATTGGCCATGCGCTCAATAAAATTCTGAAAGACCTTGTGGTGCGCTCGCGCCAGATGGCGGGGTTTGATGCGCATTATGTGCCGGGCTGGGATTGCCACGGGCTTCCGATTGAATGGAAGATCGAGGAACAATACCGCGCCAAGGGTAAAAACAAAGACGCGGTGCCAATCAACGAATTCCGCAAAGAATGCCGCGACTTCGCCCAAGGCTGGATTGATGTGCAGCGTGAGGAGTTCAAACGGCTGGGCGTTGGGGGGGAATGGGACAATCCCTACACGACGATGCGCTTTGAAAGCGAAGCGGTGATCGCGCGCGAGTTGATGAAATTTGCGGAGAGTGGACAATTGTATCGCGGCTCAAAGCCGGTGATGTGGAGCGTGGTGGAGAAGACGGCGCTGGCTGAGGCTGAGGTTGAGTATCAGGATTATGTGAGTGATGCGATTTATGTGGCTTTTCCAATTTCATCAGAAAGGAATGACGAAGACTTTAATGTCGAATTCCCCGTTTTAGAACAAATCAACGCTCGCATTCTGATTTGGACGACAACGCCATGGACTATTCCAGGTAATCGTGCCGTTAGCTTTAACTCGAAAATCTCGTACGGTTTGTATCAGGTTGCCCAAGCGCCAGAGGGTAATTGGGCAAACGTCGGAGATTACTATGTGCTTGCAGACAATCTGTCGGGTTCAGTATTCAATTCACTGAAAGTTGCCGCTTTCAATCGCATTCAAAACGTAAACCCGCAAAAGCTTGTTTCGCTCGAACATCCTCTCAAGTCCCTCGGCTATGACTTTCCAATACCTCTACTCGACGGCGATCACGTAACCGACGATGCGGGCACAGGCTTTGTTCACACGGCTCCTGGCCATGGCGCTGACGACTACGTCATCTGGACCAAGTACCAGAAGGAATTGAAAGAGCGCGGCATCGACACGCATATCCCGACAACAGTGGATGCCGATGGTTACCTGACTACAGAAGCGCCAGGCCTGACGGGTAAGCGTGTCATCACCCACAAAGGCGAAAAGGGTGATGCCAATGAGGCGGTCATCAGTGCACTGAAAGATGCCGGGATGATTGTTGGGCGCTCGCGCCTCAACCATCAGTATCCACATTCATGGCGTTCGAAGAAGCCAATCATTTTCCGCAACACGCCGCAATGGTTTATTTCCATGGGCGACGGGCAGAAAAATTCTCTGCGCGACAAGGCGCTTGCCGCCATTGAAGCGACGGAATTCTTCCCGGCTTCCGGCCAGAACCGTTTGCGTGGCATGATCGAGTCGCGGCCGGATTGGGTGATCTCGCGGCAGCGGGCCTGGGGGGTGCCGATTGCGGTTTTTGTGGAGAAATCGTCGGGCAAAATCCTCAATGATTCCAAGGTGAACCAACGGGTTTATGACGCGTTTGTTCAAGAAGGGGCGGATGCGTGGTTTGCGGATGGTGCGACTGCGCGCTTCCTTTCACCTGACTACAATGCGGATGATTTTGAGCAGGTACGCGATATTCTTGATGTGTGGTTTGACTCCGGTTGCACCCATGCGTTCACGCTTGAAGACCGGCCGGAGTTGCGCTGGCCTGCTGACATGTATCTTGAAGGATCGGACCAGCATCGAGGATGGTTTCATTCGTCGTTGCTTGAGTCTTGCGGCACGCGGGGTGTTGCTCCCTACAAACAAGTTCTCACCCATGGCTTCATCATGGCTGAGGATGGGCGGAAGATGTCGAAGTCTCTCGGCAATGTGACGGCTCCGCAAGAGGTGATCAAGAATGCGGGCGCTGACATCCTGCGGCTGTGGGTGGCATCGTCGGATTATTCGGATGACATGCGCATCGGACCGGAGATTGTGAAGTCCAACGTCGAGGCCTACCGCAAACTGCGCAACACGTTCCGCTACATGCTGGGCGCTGTTGCTGGCTTGCAGGATTGGGAGACGGTTTATTGCAAGGATATGCCGGAACTTGAACGTTACATCCTGCACAAGCTGTGGGACCTCGACCAGACTGTGCAGGCAGCTTACAAAGTCTACGACTACAAACGCATATACGCAGCACTCATGCAATTCATGACAGCTGATCTTTCCGCGTTTTATTTTGATGTGCGGAAAGACGCGCTGTATTGTGACCCTTGGTCCAGCCTGAAGCGGCGTTCGTGCCGCTCCGTCATTGACCAGTTGTTCCATTGCCTCACCACCTGGTGGGCGCCGATTCTGGTTTTCACCATGGAAGAGGTGTGGTTGCAGCGTTTCCCACATGAAGAATCGTCTGTGCACGTGATGCCGTTTGCGAAAGCGCCTGCGGAATGGCGTGATGATGTGTTGGCCGCGAAGTGGGAGAAAATCCGTGATGTGCGCTCGGCCGTCACGGCGGCACTCGAAGTGGAGCGCGCCAGTAAAGTGATCGGTTCATCGCTGGAAGCTGCACCGAAGGTTGGTGTTGAGCGCGGGTCTGCTGAGGCGCTGGCTTTGCAGGATTGTGACTTCGCTGAAATCTGCATCACCTCATCCATCGACGTCGTTGAAGGCGATGCGAAAGGCGTGAGCGTGACATTCGCAAAGGCCGAAGGTCCCAAATGCGCGCGGTCATGGAAGATCAGCAAAGACATTGGCACCGATACGGAGTTCCCGGATATCACGCCGCGTGATGCAGAAGCTGTGCGGGAATGGCAGACGCGGTTTGGGAAAGTGGTTTGAGAGTTGTGTTGAAAATTGACACCCCCTCCCCCCTTCGGGGTACTCCCCCACGGCTGCGCCGCAGGGGAGTTGGACTACTCCCTTACGCGAAGCGTGGGAGAGTGCCCGAAGGGCGAGGGGGTGTTGAACACACGCTCTGCTCTCACCCATGATCCGCCTCGGACTCAGCATCGCCGCACTGGTGTTTGCAGCGGACCAACTCAGCAAATTCTGGGTGCTCCGCATCATCAACCTAGACGAAATCGGCAACATCCCGCTTTTGCCCTTTGCCGATCTCACCATGGCTTGGAACCGGGGTGTTTCTTACGGATTGCTGGCAACCCACATGCAGGAATTGCTGGTGGGCTTGAGCCTCGCTATCACGGTGTTGCTTGTCGTTTGGTTGGCCAAGGCGACAACACCGCTTGCCGCAGCTTGTTACGGGCTCATCATCGGCGGCGCACTTGGCAATGCGCTGGACCGGGTTTTGCACGGCGCGGTTGCGGATTTTGTGCATGTGTTCTGGGGCAATTGGAGCTGGTATATTTTTAACGTTGCCGACATTGCCATCGTTGCAGGGGTGGCGTTGCTGCTCTATGATGGGCTTTTGGGGCGGCAAAAGGTTTAACGCCATTGAATTGCCGGATTGTTTCGACAGGAACGGGTCTATGCGTACAGGATTTTTGAATACTTCAATCGTCGCGGTTTGTGCAACTTTGCTGGCGGGTTGCTCTCTTGGCGGGTTGCTCACAGGCAAACGTGGTATTCCAACCGAGGATCAGGCGACAACGGTGTCCACTGGCAACCAACTTTCCTTGCCGCCTGATCTTTCGTTGGCGGCTCCCGGAACTGCACCTGCCGCGCAGGCAGCAGAGCCTTCGCTTGACGATGACGGCGTTGAAACGCTTGACGCGCCTGTGGTGACGCGCAAGCAGGCGGCGGTGGCTGCTGCAAATCCGCAAGGCGATATTTACGAGCAGTATGGCATATCAAAACTCAATGCCGATGGCTCGAAGAAGCAGGAGTGGCAGCTGCGTGAAGAATTGCGCAAGGCGATCATTGCCAAGAAGAAGCAGCAGAACCCAAGCTATGGCACGTTCGCGAACATTGGCGGGTTGTTCTCTGACAACTGATGTTGGCGGGGTTGACTGCCCGCGCTAAACCCGTGGCATGACACCTTCCCGAATCCGCAGATTATCCCAAGGCACTGTCAACCGTATTGCGGCTGGTGAGGTGATCGAGCGACCGGCTTCGGCTGTCAAAGAACTCGTCGAGAACGCCATAGATGCCGGGGCCACGCAGATTGACGTGGCATTTCGTGGTGGCGGCAAAAGCCTGATCCGGGTGATTGATGACGGTTTCGGCATGAACGCTGAAGAACTGGCGTTGTCAGTGGAGCGGCACGCCACCTCCAAAATTCCGGATGATGATCTGACGGCGATTGCAACACTGGGCTTTCGCGGCGAAGCCTTGCCTTCAATTGGCAGTGTGGCGCGGCTGTCAATCACGTCAATTCCAAGGGGTGGTGTTGATGCCCATGTGATTGCACTCGAAGGTGGTGCGGGTGGGGAGGTGAAACCTGCTGCCTTGGCGCGGGGCACTGCGATCGAAGTGCGTGATCTGTTTTATGCAACGCCTGCGCGGTTGAAATTTCTGAAACAGGATCGCAGTGAAACAGGTGAGGCGCTGGATGTGGTGCGGCGCCTGGCATTGGCGCATCCCGAAGTCGGATTTTCATTTGCCAATGAAGAGCGGGAATGGCTTAACAGCAAACCTGAAACACGGGAAGCGCGGGTGGCGCGTGTCATGGGGGCGGAGTTCATGGCGAATGCCGTGCCTGTTGCGACACAGGACCAGGACATTGTGATTGAAGGCTTCGCCGGCTTGCCAACTTATTCGCGGGCCCAAGGCACGCTGCAATATGCCGTGGTGAATGGCAGGCCTGTCAAAGACAAGCTGATCATGGGGGCGGTGCGCGGGGCCTATGTGGATGTGATGCCACGTGGGCGCTTTCCCGCGGTGGCGCTGTTCATCCGTTGCGACTCCTCAAGGGTGGATGTGAATGTGCATCCGGCAAAAACCGAGGTGCGTTTTCGCGATCCGGGATTCGTCCGCTCACTGATCGTTTCAGCGATCCGACGGGCGTTGGCGGCGCGGCAGATCACACCTGACGTCGCTGCGACGAAGGCAACAGTTTCTGCTTTCCGCCCGATGCAGCCGCAAACGGGTTTCGGCAATCAACCTTGGCAAACACCGCGTTTTGAAGGCGCGCATGGGTTTGCAGAGGAAAAACAATCTGCTTTTGAAATGAACATGCCGATTGCGACTTCGGTTGCGGCGGCCGTTTCTGTCGATGAGGATTATCCGCTTGGAACAGCCCGTGCGCAGTTGCACGGCAATTACATCGTGGCACAAACGGCGACGGGCATGATCCTGGTGGACCAGCATGCGGCGCATGAACGGATTGTCTATGAACGGTTGAAACGCGAACGGATGGGCACGGGCGTTGTCACGCAGCCACTGCTGGTGCCTGAAGTGATTGACCTTGATCCGGCAACACACGCGGCAGTTTTGGGAATCGCAGACTTGATGGCGCATGGTGGATTGGTGGTTGAGGGGTTTGGCGACCAGGCTGTGATTGTGCGGGAGGTGCCTGCTGCATTGAGTGGCGGCAACATTCCGGCATTGCTGCGCGATATTGCCGATGATGCGGGCGAGATGGAAAAAATCACGACACTCGATGAAAAGTTGAACCATGTGTTGGCAACATTTGCCTGTCATCATTCTGTGCGCTCTGGGCGAACATTGCGGGCGGAAGAGATGAACGCGTTGTTGCGCGAAATGGAAGTGACGCCGAACGCCGGGCAGTGCAACCACGGACGGCCAACGTTTATTGAGTTGAAGCTGGCGGATATTGAGCGGTTGTTTGGGCGGAGTTGAAGACTCCCCTCTCCCGGCGCTTCGCGCCACCCTCTCCCGCAAGGGGCGAGGGAAGGTTTGTGCGTGTGTTAACCCTCTCCCCTTGCGGGAGAGGGTGGCGAGCGCAGCGAGACGGGAGAGGGGTGTGTCATATGGCGCGGTAGAGCCTGATCCGCGTATCGCCGTAGTCCCGCGTGTCGATCAGGTTTAAACCCGCCACTTCGCGGACACTCGCCTCAACCGACTCCTCCAACACCACAATCGCATTCGGAAACAACCAGCCACCATGCAACAGTGATTGTAGCGCCTTTTCCCCCAAGCCTTTGTTGTAAGGCGGGTCTGCGAAGACCAGATTGAATGGTGTTTGCGGTGCGCAGGGACCAAGGTCTGTTGCGTCACGACGCCAGATTTTTGCGAGGCCGATGGCACCCAGCGTGTCGGCGTTTTTTCGGATGATGCCTCTGGCTTCCGCACTCTCTTCAATGAATTGGCAAAAACGTGCACCGCGCGAGATGGCTTCGAGGCCCAATGCACCCGTACCCGCAAAAAGGTCGAGGACGCGCGCGCCTTCAAGTCCGAAATCGGCGATGCCGTGGGCGAGGATGTTGAAGATGGATTCGCGCGTGCGGTCTGATGTGGGGCGTGTGTCGCCGGTGGTGGGGCCTTCGATGTTCCGGCCTTTGAATTTTCCGCCGACGATGCGCATGGGTTCAGTTGAACTCATCGAGCAAACCAGCGCGGCGGTCTGCGGCAATCAAGGGGCTTGCGCGTTTTTCCGCAGGGCCGAAGCCGCCGCCGCCTGGTGTTTCAAGCACGAGACTGTCGCCTGCTGGCACGATGTGAATGCCTTTGTCGGGCAGGCGTTTACCGGAGCGCAATCTGGCAAGACCGTGGCGTCCGTCTTCGCCGCCTTCACGGCCGCGGGCCGCGTTCTTGATGCGGTCGAATGTTGCGGCTGAGACGACGAAGGGAACGTCTTCGCGGTTGCGCAGTTCGATGCGCTGGCCGAGGCCGCCGCGATAACGGCCTTTGCCGCCGGAGCCTGCAAGGAACTGCTTTTCCTTGAACCAAAGCGGACATTGTCCCTCAGTGATTTCGATGGGAATGCTGCCAACGCCAGATGGGAAAGCCATGGTGGAGAGGCCGTCCTGGCCGGGTCTGCCGCCAATGCCGCCAAGGCCGATGGAGAGGACGCTGAAGGGTGTGGCACCTTGCAACTGTGAGGCTGGAACCCGTCCGTGTGCGGAGTAAAGTTGGATGATCCAGATCGCACCTGCACTTTCAGCTTGCACTTGTCCGGGAAGGGCTTGGGCCAGGCAGCCGAAGACGCAATCGGCGAGTTGCTGGCCCAGCACGTGGCGGGCTGTGACGGGCGAGGGGCGGATGGGATCAATGCACGAGCCGGGTTCTGTCACCATATCGAAGACGGAGAGCGAGCCGATGTTGTTTGGCACGTGTGGTGCGATCACCGCCTTCAGTGCAAAGACAGAGTAGGCAAGCGAATAGGTGCGCGGCGAATTGATGCCATAGAGTGAGGCTGGCGATGAGCCTGTGTAGTCGATGGTGATTTTACCATTCCTGATGGTGAGTCTGCACTTGATGAGCAGGGGGGATTCGTAACCGTCGAGCGGCGTGTCGTAGTTCCATTCACCCTCGGGCAATTCGCGGATGGCGGCGCGGGCGGCTTTGGTTGACGTCGTGAGGATGTGTTGGGCGAGGGGTTCGAGCGATGAGAGTTTGAATTCTTTCATCATGTCAAGGAGGCGGGCTGTGCCGGTATCATTCGCTGAAATCAGGGAGAGAATGTCGCCGCGCACTTCGATGGGGCTGCGGGAATTGGCGAGGATGACTCCGAGCAGTTCTTCATTCAACACGCCGGCTTTGCGGATGGCGGAGTGCGGGATCAATGTGCCTTCCTCGAAGGAGGAACTGGCTTCAGCTGTCATGCCAACGCCGCCAACGTCGATGACGTGGCAGGTGGAGGCAAAGAAAGCGACGAGTTTTCCTTTGAGAAATACGGGGGTCATCATCACGTAGTCGAAGAGGTGGCCGGTGCCAAGCCAGGGGTCGTTGGTGATGTAGACATCGCCCGGCTTCATTTTCTTGCGTGGGAAGTGGTCGAAAAAATGGGCGACGGCGGTGGCCATGGTGTTGACGTGGCCGGGCGTTCCCGTCATCGCTTGCGCGATCATGTGGCCTTCGACGTTGTAGACGCCGGCTGACAAATCACCTGCTTCGCGGGTGATGGTGCCAAAAGCGGTGCGGAGCAGGGACTGGGCTTGCTCCTCGACAACGGCGACAAGCCGATTCCACATGACTTGCGTTCGGATGGCGTCCAGCGCTTTTCTGCTCATGCTTTACGCTCCAAAACGAAGTTGCCGAATGGGTCGGTTTTTCCGCGCCAGCCTGCACCGATGACGGTTGATGTTTCATGCTCCGCGATGATGGCGGGGCCTTTGATGGTTTGTCCTGAGGGCAAATCGAAGCGCCAGAACACTGGGGCGGAGACAGCGCGACCCAGTTTTGCATCAAAGAGGTTTACTTTGCGCAAGGGCTTGGCGGGCTTTGTGGTTTTGATTTTTGTGGGCTTTGCGATTTGCGGCATCGGGCCAGACACGGTGACGGACCAGGAAATGGCTTCCGCCGCCTGGCCGGGGATATTTAGTCCGTACACGGATTTATAGGCTTTCTCGAAGGCAGCCTTCATGGTTGGACCGTCTGAAGCGCCGAGGCGCTTGTGAGGGATGGCGATGCGGATTTCGTGGCCTTGGCCGACGTAGCGGCAATCTGCGACGACAGATACATGGGGTTTGATGTTGCCGAGGGCCGGGGCGATGGCTTGGTAGGCGTCGCGCATCAAGGCGGCGAGGAGGGCGTTGACGCGCGCGGCGTCGAATTTTTCGAAAGTGACAGCTGCACTTCTGGTGATTTCGAAAGACAGCGGGGCTTGCAGGAACCCGATGGCTGATCCCACACCTGCGCCTTGCGGCACGATGATGCGGGTGATGCCGGTTTTATCGGCAAGGCGGGAGGCGTGGAGTGGTGCGCCACCGCCAAACGCGATCATGGTGCATTTGCCGATGTCTTTGCCCAACTCAATGGCGTGGACGCGGGCGGCGTTGGCCATGTTCTCCTCGACGATTTCGGCAACGCCGGCGGCTGGCCATAGGCCTGCGAGTTTGAGCGGTTCGCCGATTTTTGTGTTGAGTGCTGCTTTGGCTTCAGCTGTGTGCAGTGGAATTTTGCCGCCTGCGAAAAACTGTGGATCAATTTTGCCGAGGGTGACGTTGGCGTCAGTCACGGTTGGCTCTGTGCCGCCGCGACCGTAGCACACAGGGCCGGGCATGGAGCCTGCGCTGTCAGGGCCAACGGTGATGCGGCCGAGTTTGTCCACCCTTGCGATGGAGCCGCCGCCTGCACCAATCTCCACCATTTCGATGACGGGGATGCGGACAGGGATGCCGGAGCCCTTCATGTCCTTGTAGGCACGGGCAATCTCAAAGCGGTGGGCGCGCTCGGGTTTGTATTTGCTGATCAGGCAGATTTTGGCAGTGGTGCCACCCATGTCGAAGGCGAGGACTTCAGGAAGCTTCAATTGTTGCGCCATGCGGCTGGCGAGGATGGCGCCACCTGCGGGGCCGGACTCGACGAGTCGAATGGGGAAGCGGCAAGCAGTTTCCAGAGTCGTGAGGCCGCCGCCGGACATCATGAGGTAAAGGGGGGCGTTGAGTTTCATGGCGGCAAGGCCGTCTTGCAGGCGGGAAAGATAGCCGGCCATGAGGGGGCGGACGTAGGCGTTGGCGACGGTGGTTGAGGAGCGTTCGTATTCGCGGATTTCGGGGGCGACTTCGCTGGAGAGGCAGATGGTGATGTCTGCTGGCAGCAATTTTGCCAAGGCGTCGCGGAGGCGCATTTCATGGCCATTGTGAGCGTAGGCGTGAAGCAGGCCGACGGCGACTGATGTGGCTTTCTCCGCGATGATCTTTTCGGCGAGCGCGGGAATGGCAGTCGCATCGAGTGCGATCAGCACGTCGCCATTGACAGCGAGGCGTTCTTTGATGGTCAGACGCAAGTGACGGGGGACGAGGGGTGTGGCGCGGTTGATGTTGAGGTCGTAGTGGTCAAAGCGCTTTTCGTAGCCTTGTTCGATGACGTCGCGGAAGCCTTCGGTGGTGATGAAAGCAGTGACAGCGCCCTTGCGCTCGATCAAGGCGTTGGTGGCCAAAGTGGTGCCGTGGATGAAAACGGCAATGTCCTGTGAGGTGATTCCGGCTTGGACGATGATGAGTTGTGCGCCGTCGAGAACGGCCAGTTCTGGTGCTTCGGTCGTGGTGAGGAGCTTTGTGCTCCAACGTTTTGCGCCCTGTTCGAGCACGATGTCGGTGAAGGTGCCGCCGATATCTGCGGCGAGTTTGTAAACGTTGGCCATGGCACTGCAATTGCCCGAGGGCTTGGCGTTTGACAAGCTGTTGCGGCTGGGCTTCATAGGTTTCATGACAAAAATTACGATTCAGGATGTGGCCCAGCGGGCAGGCGTCAGTGTTGCGACCATTGACCGGGTGTTGAACCGCCGTCCCGGCGTACGGTTGCAAACGGTTGCGCGGGTTGAAAGCGCGATCCGGGAATTGAATTACCAGCCGGACCGGATTGCTGCGCGGTTGGCGCGGGGGCGGGAGTATCGCATCTGGTTTGTTTTGCCGACGACCACGGGAGAATTTTTCCAATCCATTGAACAAGAGGTGGAGAGTTCGGCGCGCCACATGTCTGCTGAGCGGGTGGCCATTATGATAAAGAAGGTGGATGTGTTTGACGCTGAAGCGTTGGCGGCAACGCTTGATGGCTTTGGCGACGATGTCGACGGTGTTGCCGTGGTGGCTTTGGACCACCCTGCCGTGCGCGAGGCCATCAACGCGCTGGTGACCCGTGGGATCGCTGTGGTGACGCTGGTGTCCGATGTGCCGGGTTCGAAGCGGACACATTTTGCAGGCATTGACAATTCGTCGGCGGGGCGGACCGCTGCCGGTTTGATGGGGCGGTTCCTTGGGGGCAAGAAAGGCAAGGTGGGGTTGTTTGCAGGGTCGCTTTCATTGCGTGACCATATCGAACGGCAGTTTGGGTTTGAGCAGGTGATGGCGCATGAGTTTCCGAATTTGGAAATTTTGCCGGTGCGGGAATCGCGTGACGATGTGGAAAAGACGGAGGCGCTGACGGCGCAGTTGCTGCGCGAGCATCCGGATGTGGTGGGTCTTTACAACGTCGGCGGCGGCACCAAGGGCATTGTGGCGGGGCTTGAGGGATCAACGCGGGCGAAAGACATTGCCTTCATTGCCCATGAAGTGACGGAAGGATCGCGCCGCGCTTTGATCAAGGGCACGATTGACGCGATCATCAACCAGGATACGGGGCATGAGGTGCGCTCCGCCGTGCGGGTGTTGATTGCGAAGGCGGATCATGCGCCGCTGGTTGAGGCGCAGGAGCGTATCCGCATTGATATTTTCATGCGCGATAATCTGCCGTGAGCATTTTGATGCGCACATCGAAGGGCATGGCGATTGCGCTGGCTGAGGCGCGGGATGCGGCGGCGCGGGGCGAAGTTCCGGTGGGGGCTTGTGTGATGGATGCGGCGGGCAAGGTTTTGGCCCGGGACGGCAACCGGACGCTGGAATTGCGCGATCCGACTGTTCATGCGGAAATGCTGGTGATCCGGGCGGCGGCGAAAAAGCTGGGTTCGGAGCGGTTAACGGATTGCGATGTGTTTGTGACGTTGGAGCCTTGTGCGATGTGCGCAGGGGCTCTGTCACATGCGAGGGTGAAGCGGGTTTATTTTGGGACGGATGACCCCAAAATGGGGGCGGTGGAGAATGGGCCGCGATTCTTTGGGCAGGCGACGTGTCACCATAAGCCCGAGGTTTACGGGGGGATTGGGGGTTCGGAAGCTTCTGATCTACTTAGGGAATTTTTCTTGGATAAAAGAAAATCTTAAATTTTTTGAGATTGGTTTAACTTCCGCGCCGCGAAGCGGTGGGGGAGTACGGCGAAGCCGGGAGGGGGTATCACCGCGCAATAAGTGGCGACGAACATGTGGACACACCCCCTTCCGCCTTCGGCGGCTTTCCCCCACGCTTCGCGTGAGGGAATTATAGGGCATTCAATATCTTTTCCAGTTTTCGTTTCAGTTCGTCTTTTGCAGGCTCGGCGGCTTGCATGATGGCTTTGGCGTTGAAGAAATCGCCTGTGGTGAATTGGTCGACTTGCGGCACGATGTAGACGTCTGGCGGGTTGAGGGCGCGTCTGGTGGCGGCGAGTTGGTTGAACATGATAAAGAGGGAGCCGATTGCGGTTTCGAGATTGCCGGGTGTTTTTGAAGTGATGGGTTTGGGTTTACCTGTCACGTCTATGGCGATGACGATGTCGCAGCCTTGCAGGTGGTTGAAGGGGACGGGGTTGGTCACACCGCCATCAACATGCAGGCGGCCGTTGATGCGGGGTGCGGTTATGATACCGGGAATGGCGATGGATGCGCCAACGGCTTCGAGCAAGGGGCCTTTGGTGAAAACGGCTTCTTCCATGCTTTCGAAATCGGTGGCGATCAGTTTCAGCGGGATTTTGGTGTCTTCGATCATTTTGGGCAGATGATCGGGGAGGGCGAGATCTGCGAGTTTTGCGCCTTCGAGGTGGAGAGACTGGAGGCTGCCGAAGGAGAGGAGATCAGTGATTTTGGTTTGGCGTTTTCCGAAAACATAGCGGAGGAAGTCCATGCGGTTGGCGAGGAGAGATTCCACATGGGCGCGGATGTCTTTGCCGGACATGCCACCGGCATAGGCAGCGGCCATGACGGCACCCATGCTGCAACCCGTGATCATGGCGGGGGTGAGCCCCATTTCGTCGATGGCTTCGAGCAGCGGCACGTGGGCGAAGCCACGGGCACCGCCGCCGCCGAGGGCGAGTCCGATTGAAACCAAACTATCCTCCATCGGCCGGCTTGACCCGCCGACCCAGTGTTTGAGCAGTCTGGGTGGGCGGGTCAAGCCCGCCCATGGAGGGGGATGGGTTCGAGTGCCCTCCAGCCGATGTCGCGGCGGTGAAAGCTTTTGGGGAAGTCTATGGCGTCCACGGCGGCGTGGGCTTTGGCTTGGGCCTCGCGGACTGTCGGGGCGCGGGCGGTGACGTTGAGGACGCGGCCGCCGTTGGAGACGAGCTGGTGGTTTTTCATGGCGGTGCCAGCGTGGAAGACTTCAACGCCTGAGTCAAATGACTGGTCCAAGCCGTTGATGGGATGGTGTTTTTTGTAATCCCCGGGATAGCCTTCGGCAGCGAGGACGACGGTGAGGGCGAAGTCTGCCACCCATGCGACGTGGTGTTGGTCGAGGGTGCCTTCGGCGCAGGCGATGAGGAGGGGGAGGATGTCGCTTTCCATGCGCAGCATCAGAACCTGGGTTTCGGGGTCGCCAAAGCGAGCGTTGTATTCGATGAGCTTGGGGCCGTCTTTGGTGAGAATGAGGCCGGCGTAGAGGACGCCTTTGTAGGGGTGACCTGCTTCGCTCAGGGCTTTGACTGTGGGCTTGATGATCTGTTTGATGGTGGTGGCGATGAGATCATCGGTCATGCAGGGGGCAGGGGAATATGCGCCCATGCCGCCAGTGTTGGGGCCGGTGTCGCCTTCGCCCACGCGCTTGTGGTCTTGGGCTGTGGTGAGGGGAAGAATGTTGGTGCCGTCGGTGAGGACGAAAAAGCTGGCTTCTTCACCTTCGAGAAAATCTTCAATGACGCATTGGGCACCACCAAAGCGGCCGGCGAAGATGTCTTTCAATGCGGCTTCGGCTTCGTCGAGAGTCATGGCGACGGTGACACCTTTGCCTGCGGCGAGGCCGTCGGCCTTGATGACGATGGGGGCACCTTTGGCGTTGAGGTAAGCAAGGGCGGGGGCTTCGGCGGTGAAGCGTTCGTAGTCTGCGCTGGGGATGTTGACTTTGCGGCAGATGTCCTTGGTGAAACCTTTGGAGCCTTCGAGTTGGGCGGCGAATTTGGTGGGGCCAAAGGCTTTGAAGCCAGCTGCGTTGAGGTCATCGACGAGGCCGGCGACGAGAGGGGCTTCGGGGCCGACGACGATGAAGTCGATATGGTTGTGTCGGCAGAAGGAGATGATCGAGGGGTGGTTGGCAACGTCGAGGGGAACGCATTCGGCGTGTTTTGTGATGCCAGGGTTGCCGGGGGCAGCGTAGAGTTTGGTCAGCAACGGGCTCTGGGCGATTTTCCAGGCGAGGGCGTGTTCACGTCCGCCGGAGCCAATGAGGAGGATGCGCATGGAGAGTCCTTGTGGTTTCGAAGGGACCTCTCCCCCGCTTCGCGGACCCTCCCCGGAGGGGAGGGACTCGTGGTGCGAGCGCCCTGAACAGTAAAATGGGAGGTCGCTGCAAGAGGTCCCTCCCCTCCGGGGAGGGTGCCCGAAGGGCGGGAGAGGTCCCTTTGGTGCTTGATTGAATTTGGCTTGTGGCATGTAATGGTGGTGATTCAAGTAAAAAAGGTCGAGATGCCAACAGAGATTTCATATGATCCTGAGACGGGCGAATTCCGGGATGAGGCCAGCAACCTGGGGGAGTTCACGGTCACCGAGATTTCGCACGCGTTGAAGCGGACGATTGAGGACCGCTTTGGGTTTGTGAGGGTGCGAGGGGAAATTTCTGGTTTTCGCGGGCCGCATTCTTCAGGGCATTGTTATTTTTCGTTGAAAGATGAGGGCGCGAAAATTGATGCGGTGATCTGGCGGGGGGTGTTCTCGCGGGTGCGCTCCAAAATGCAGGAGGGGTTGGAGGTGATCGCTTCGGGGAAGCTCACGTCTTATCCCGGGAAGTCGTCTTACCAGATCATCATTGAGAATGTTGAGCCAGCGGGTGTTGGCGCGTTGATGGCGCTGTTGGAGGAGCGGAAGAAGAAGCTCAGCGCGGAGGGGTTGTTTGATGCGGATCGCAAAAAACCGTTGCCTTATCTGCCGGAGCGGATCGGGATTGTGACGTCGCCGACGGGGGCTGTGATCCGGGATATTCTGCATCGGTTGCGTGACCGTTTTCCACGGCATGTTTTGGTGTGGCCGGTGCGGGTGCAGGGAGAGACAGCGGCGGCTGAAGTTGTGGCGGCGATCAAGGGGTTTAACGCCATGGCGGAGCGGCCCGATGTGATCATAGTGGCGCGGGGTGGTGGTTCGCTTGAGGATCTTTGGCCGTTCAATGACGAGGCGATTGTGCGGGCGGTGGCGGCGTCTGAAATCCCCATCATTTCGGCGATTGGGCATGAGACGGATACGACCTTGATTGACCATGTGGCGGACTGGCGGGCGCCAACACCGACGGCTGCGGCGGAACGTGCGGTGCCAGTCAGGGCTGATTTGTTGGCGGAGACGGCGTCGTTGCTGGCGCGGCAAAGGCGGGGGATTGCGCGGGTGATGCAGGAGCGGCGCTTGCGGTTGCAATCGGCGTCGCGGGCGATTCCGAAGCCAGAGGACATGTTGGCCATTGCGCGGCAGCGCTTTGACAGCCTGTCGCAACGCTTGCCTGCGTCGCTTCGGGCCAATGTGCAGCGGCATGGCCTGGTGCTGGCGCGGACGACGGGGCGGCTTTCTGCGAAGGGATTGCAGCAGCGGGTGGCGGAGCATGCGCGAAGGTTGGCGGATATGAGGGCGCGGGGCGCACGGGCATTGAAGACTTTACTGGCGCGACGGGCCGAGCGGTTTGCGGGCGAGGCGAAGTTGCTGTTGTCGCTGGGTTACAAATCGGTGCTGTCTCGAGGGTTTGCGGTGGTGCGGGATGGCAGCGGCAGGCCATTGCACTCTGCCGCACTGGTTTCACCCGGCTTGGCGCTTTCGATTGAATTCAAGGATGGTGACGTGGCCGCAGTGGCGAAAGCGAAGGATCGGCAGGGTTCATTGCTGTGATTTGATGCAGCTCTGCAATTGACTCATCCATTCATCAGGCGTTTGATGTGGTCTCCGGGGGCGCGCATGAATGAGGCCCAGCCATGCCCGCAAAGACATCGAAGCCGAAAAAATACCAGTTCCACATGTGTCATGACCGTATTATTTCAGGCATGGCAAAAGTCGGGGCCGCTGACCTTGCGGTGAAGGAAAACCCGGCCAATGCCTTCAGGCCGAGCGGGATCAAGAAGTTCGGGTCATCCTCGCCGTTCAGCCCCCGCAAAATATCGCTGCTCACGGGCAAGAAGTGGAAGCCCGGGCGGGTGCTTGGCGTGTACTTCATGGATGGTTCGAAACTGCAACGGCAAAAGGTGGAGACCTTTGCCAAGCAGTGGAGTGCGCATTGCAGCATTGGTTTTGACTTCACGGCGAGCAAGGCGAATGCGCAAATCCGCGTTTCCTTCATCGCCGATGAGGGATCGTGGTCCTATATTGGCACCGACAATCTCAGCATCAAGAAGAGCGAGCCGACCATGAATTTTGGTTGGCTGCGTGACGATTCCGCTGACGCGGAATGGGAGCGCGTGGTGGTGCATGAATTCGGCCACGCGCTGGGAGCCATCCACGAACACCAAAACCCCAAGGGTGGGATCAAGTGGAATGAGGCGAATGTCTACACATATTTCTCTGGTGAACCCAACAACTGGAGCAAGGAGGAAATCGAGATCAATGTGCTGGACAAGTATTCGGTCGCGCAAACCAATGGCAGCAAATTCGACAAATATTCGATCATGCTCTACGGCTTTGACGGCGCGCTGATCAAGGGCGGCAAGCCGACACGGGAAAACCGGCAGCTCTCGAAGATGGACAAGACATTCATCAAGAAGGCTTATCCATCGGTGTGAGTTGGGTTGTCCAGGCCAGATTGCCCTTCTCTTTGACCTTGAAATTGGCTAAGTGCCCGCCGCATGAACCGCATGGACCCCATATTTCCGCACAGCCGTGAAGCAAGGTTGCGTTATCTTGACCATGAGTATGAGATTGTTTCGCCGGGGGAGTTTGTGCGTTGTGCCGTGACGGCGGATCCGATCCGGCTGGATGCGCTGCGTTATTGGAGTGTGGAGCGGCAGGCCCCATACAAATCCGCGCTGATTTCCTTTGAGGACTACCAGCGCTCGAAAATTTGATGGCTTGCGCTAAAGCACGCCCTTCAACATCATTACGGACCTGATGATGTCTTCGCGGAAGAGGACAAAAGCATTGGTGGCGATCATGACTCCCTGGACAAAGTAAATCGTCGAAGCCCGCATGGTGTGGCGCTTGGTGGCGCGGCGGACCATGAACAGCAGCAGGAAAATGGTGTTGAGACCGAGCAAAACGAGAATGAGCGGTGGATTGCCATTGGTGAGGAAGAGATAAATCTCTGCCCAGCGTGCACTGCGAATTTGGTCTAGTGTCAACATGTCTGTCGCCGCCCGGATCGGCCAATATACTTGTTTAAGTTGCTACCCCGTCTCACCTTATCGCGCTGGCGTTAACAAAAGCTTGCGGCAATCAGGTGCTAGCCAAGCTTATTGCAGTGCAGTAAAGGCTTTCAGTCTGTCTGGAGTAAATGAAATGCCCACGAAATCCTGGAAACCTGAATCTTGGCGCGCTCTGCCTGTGCAGCAAATGCCGGCTTATATGGATGCTGAAAAACTCGCGGTTGTGGAAAGGCGCCTGGCCGGGTTTCCGCCGCTGGTTTTTGCAGGTGAGGCCCGGAAGCTGAAGAAAAAGCTGGCGCGTGTCGCTGAGGGCCGCGGGTTTTTGTTGCAAGGCGGGGATTGCGCCGAGAGTTTCGCCGAGCATTCGGCTGACAATATCCGGGATTTTTTCCGGGTGTTTTTGCAAATGGCAGTGGTCCTGACGTTCGGGGGTGGCCAGCCGGTGGTGAAGGTGGGGCGCATTGCCGGGCAGTTTGCCAAGCCACGCTCTTCGCCGACGGAAGTGATTGATGGCGTCGAGTATCCCATTTACCGGGGTGACATTGTAAATGACTCTGCGGCAACGGTTGATGGCCGGGTGCCTGATCCAGAGCGCCAGATCATGGCCTATCGCCAATCAGCGGCGACGATGAATTTGCTGCGGGCGTTTGCGCAAGGTGGCTATGCCAACTTGGAGAACGTGCACAAGTGGACGATGGGGTTCCTCAAAGACTCGCCGGCCTATGAGCAATATCAGGACCTGGCGGATCGGCTTTCTGAAACGCTGGGTTTCATGAAGGCGGTGGGGATTACGTCTGAAACCGCGCCGCAGTTGCGGGTGACGGATTTTTATACCAGTCATGAAGCGTTGCTGCTGGGTTATGAGCAGGCGTTGACGAGGGTAGATTCCACGAGCGGGGATTGGTATGCGACGTCTGGCCATATGCTGTGGATCGGTGACCGGACGCGGCAGCCGGATCACGCCCATGTTGAATTCTGCCGTGGCATCAAAAACCCCATCGGGTTGAAGTGTGGGCCGACGATGCGGGCGGACGAGTTGATCAAGATGATTGACGCGTTGAATCCTGAAAATGAGCCGGGCCGCCTCACATTGATTGCGCGGTTTGGCGCGGACAAGGTGGACAAGCATTTGCCGGAACTGGTGCGCGCGGTGAAGCGCGAAGGACGTGTCGTGGTGTGGTCTTGTGATCCGATGCATGGCAACACCATCAAGTCATCGTCAGGCTACAAGACGCGGCCATTTGATGCGATCCTGAAAGAGGTGCGCAGCTTCATGGCGGTGCACCGCGCCGAGGGCACCCATGCTGGTGGCATTCATGTGGAGATGACGGGCAAGGACGTGACGGAATGCACGGGCGGGCTTCGCGCGCTGCGGGATGAAGACTTGAATGACCGTTACCACACCTTCTGCGATCCGCGTTTGAACGCGGCGCAGGCGCTTGAACTGTCTTTCCTGGTGGCAGAAGAGATCAAGAAGGAAATGGCGCTCAGACCGAAGATGGCTGATGATGAAGTGGGTGAAGCGGCGGAGTGAGCAGCGTCAACCAAAGTGGTTTCGGGTTGGTTGGAAAGAAACGCTCCACAACATAAATTCTGACTCTCCTACTCCCTCCCCATAAGGACTACTGCATTCACACATCTTTTTTGATCATGTTCATGCACGCGCAAAAACTTCGGCTGTCCCACAATAACCGTCATCCCGGCGAAGGCCGGGACCAGGCTTTTTTGCACGCGCCACCCTAGAATAGCCTCGTCCCGGCCATCGCCCGGCTGTCGGACTAAAGAATTGTAATAATAGTTTGTGGGAAAAGACAAGGCCGATTTTAAATTTGTACAACATATGCGGGCTTGACCCGCCGACCCAGAACCAC
>JANPCE010000090.1:0-25610 GCA_031430795.1 Hyphomicrobiales bacterium | reverse complement strand
AACGATTGCAACCCAACTGTCCAGATACAAGAGGTCCCTGGGCTTCACGCGATCTCTGAGAATGCTGTCTTGATCCCTCCAGTGGGCAGGAAAATGGCGTGATTCTGACCGACAGGTATGGTGGTAAACAAATCGTTGCGTGAGTGGTCTTGGCTTGCTGTTGCGCTCTGGGCACAGTGCAGACTATCCATCTCACTTGTTTCACCTGTCAACGGATTCGCTTGCCATGAAAATCAGCTTTGCCAAACCATCCACGCCAAAATCGGGTGCATTTGTGCTGTTTTTGGAGGAGGGAGCCACATTGGCGGGGGCCGCAGCTGCCATTGACAAGCTCTGTCATGGGCAGATGTCCCGCGCCATGAAGGCGCAGGATTTCACGGGGAAAAAAGACCAGCAACTTTCGCTGACCGCACCGGTTGCGGGGTTGGATCTTGTGATGATCATGGGCATTGGCAAAGCTGCGGATCTGGGGATTCGGGAAATTGAACTCTTGGGCGGCGTCATTGCGGGGGCGCTCGCGTCATCCAAAAGCAAGATGGCGCAAGTGGGGTGCTTGCCTGTCGCTGGAAAAACCGTGTCGGACTCCGATGCTGCGGCATTGCTCGCCTCGGGAGCGCGCCTGCGAACCTACAGATTCGACGCCTACAAAACCAAGAAAAAGGACGAGGCCAGCTTAACCGGGCTAACGTTTCAGACTGGCAATCCTGCTGCCGCCCAGAAGGCTTTTGCTGTTCATGACGCGATTGCAGAGGGCAATCACTTTGCCCGTGACCTTGTCAATGAACCGGCCAATGTTTTGACGCCTGCGGTTTTTGCCGAACGTGCGAAGACGCTTGGCAAGGCTGGTGTGAAGGTTGAAATCCTTAACCCGGCGCAGATGAGGAAGCTGGGCATGGGTGCGTTGCTGGGGGTGGCGCAGGGTTCACCCAATCCGCCACGTTTGGTGGTGATGCGCTGGGACGGCGGCAAGAAGGGTGCGCAACCGATCGCGTTTGTCGGCAAGGGCGTGACGTTTGACACGGGTGGTGTTTCAATCAAGCCCGCAGCGGGCATGGAAGACATGAAGGGCGACATGGCAGGTGCGGCGTGTGTCACAGGCCTGATGCTGGCTCTGGCCAAACGCAAGGCGAAGGTAAATGTGGTGGGGGCGATTGGCCTTGTGGAAAATGCAGTCGATGGCAATGCGCAGCGCCCCGGTGACATCGTCAAATCCATGTCGGGCCAGACCATTGCCGTTCTCAACACCGACGCTGAGGGACGCCTCGTTCTGGCGGATGTGCTCTGGTACATCCAGGGCCGCTTCAAGCCCAAGTTCATGGTGAACCTTGCGACGTTGACAGGTGCCATCATGGTGGCGCTGGGCAAGGAATATGCCGGGCTGTTTTCCAACAATGATGAATTGTCGGCGCGCCTGTTTGATGCCGGCAATGCGACGGGCGAAAAAGTCTGGCGCATGCCGCTGGCCCCGGAATACGATAAACTCATCGACCATGATGTTGCCGACATGAAAAACATCGGCGGGCGGTTTGGTGGTTCCATAACCGCCGCGCAATTCATCCAACGCTTCGTCAATAACGTGCCGTGGGCGCATTTGGATATTGCAGGCACGGCCATGGATTCGAACAAGACACCCATCAGCCAAGGCTGGGCTTCGGGCTGGGGCGTGCGGCTGCTCAATCATCTGGTGGCGAAGCATTACGAAAGCTGATGGCTGAGGTCTGGTTTTACCATCTGGAGCTTAGGCCCGTCGAGCAGGAGCTTCCGGGCCTTTTGCAAAGAGGCATGGAACGCGGCTTGCGCATGGCGGTTTTTGTGCCGGATGAGGCTGTGGCCAAATTTCTGTCAGATAAAATCTGGGGCCACGAAGACGTGGCATTTTTGGCGCATGGACTGGACGGTGAAGAGGGGGCTGCCAAGCAACCCATTGTCATCAGTGCCAGCGGCCGGGCCGCAAACAGCGCACACTTTGCGTTCTACGTCCACGGTACGATGCCCATGGATATTTCACAGCACGACCGTGTGATTATCCTGTTCGACGGGCGTGACGAAACCCGTGTGCAGCAGGCGCGGGAACTGTGGAAGCGCTTCAAGGGCGAGGGGGCGGTGATCAAGTACTGGAAACAGGACGATGACGGACGCTGGAAGGATATGGCTGCAACCTGAACTGGGTATGGCGCGGCGGGTGTGTCGTGCTAGCTTTAAAGTAATGGGGGCGTGTCCTTTTTTGAAAAAGGGGTGGCGCGATGAAAAACTTCGCTGAAGTCAATGACCGACAGCTTCCGGGTGCTGACGAAGCGGTTCACCATGAACACAGCCAATTGATCGGCCTTGAAACCGAGTTGCCCGACTTGGCTCCAGCTGTAAACAATGACGAACTTTTTGATTTTGACCTGCGCAGCAAACGCGGGCTGATCAAGACCCAGTTGAAGCGCGCAAGTGAACGCAACAACGAACTCAAGCTTGAAAACGGTGATGAGAAATCACCGCCCGGTGGGTCCGCGACTGATATCAAGGAAAGTTTCGATTGGGCAAAGGGTGAAAGGCAGCTTGTTGATCGCGGTCATGACGAAGGCCGCTCAGCCCCGCAGGAGACTCCGCCAGAGGGCGACAAGTCAGGGACCTCCGCAACATCGGGTTACCTCGGGGATGGTGTATTTCCAACCGCAGGACTGGCACTTTCCGGGGGTGGAATACGGTCTGCTGCCTTTTGCACGGGGGCGATGCAAGGATTAGCGGCACATAAAATCAATGCAAGCGAAAATGCATTCGGTCTTTTTGACTACCTTTCCACGGTCAGCGGTGGTGGATACATCGGTGCGACGGTCGCTTTGAACTCCGCAGCAGGAAAAGGGTTCAACCTTTTGGATCCGATGGGCGAAGTCAAAGACACGGAAACGATGAAGTCGATCCGAAACGGGACCAACTATCTCAAATTTGGCCGCTTTGTCCCGACGCTTTACAACATCGTGGTTTACCTGCGCGGGGTAAGCGTCAATATCTTCATGGCAGCGTTTGTCTTGTTGTTTTTGGCGGGCATCACCTTGCTTTCAAACAAATCATACAGATCGCTGCAGTCAGCTGACTTTTTCGGTTTGGAACTTCCTGAAGCTTGGACGCTGACTCCATTCCTCTCAATCACCAGCATATTGGCTGCAGCCCTGGTCTTGATCTTTATTTTCTGGGCAAATGTGATCAGCTTTCGCTTGCCGGCAAGTGCTGGCATAAAATCCGATTTCATTTGGTTTGCGGCGGCATTACTGACCATTGTCGGCGTAGCATTTGTACTCGAGTTGCAACCACTCGTTGTTCACAAGATGATTGGCCATGCAACGCCAAGTACGGTCGTATCGGGCTGCAATTCGAACGATCTACAATCAAATTGCACGGATGCCGCTGGCAATGTGTTGGCACTCGGACAAACCTGCAAGCCGGAGCAAATCGTACAGAGTTGCAAAGCGGCGGGCACTGTAGCCTCCAACAGTCAAGCACATCAATCCACTGGACCGTTGGAAAATCTTTTGGCTTGGCTGAAGTATTTATTGGCGCCGTTTCTTGCACTCGTGACTGTGTTTTCTCAGACCTTGGGGGAGTACTTCAAAAGTGAAGAAACGCAGAGCGGTTGGACATCGTTCATCAAGCGCAACGCGAGCAGAATTCTGGTTTGGGCTGCCGGATTGGTCTTTTTGGCTCTGGTCTGGGTGCTCTATCTTTATTTGGTCTACTGGGGGATCGACATGGGGGCGGCTGGGGCTACCTACGAGCGCAGTGTTCCCGCTTCAGTACAACGGCTCTTCGACTTTTGGCAGTTGCATTGCCCAAACTGGAAAAATATTGGCTGGTTATACCTGTTCAGCAGCTTTATTTTTTTTGTACTAACCACCTGGCTCCACCCTAATGCAAATTCCCTGCACAGGCTTTATCGTGACCGTCTGGGAGAGAGTTTTTGTTTTGTCCAAAATGGCATGGAAAAAATGCCGGTTCACGACACCAAACTCTCGCGATTGCAGAAAAATCGGCCCATCCACATTATCAATGCGGCCATCAATTTGCAGCGCTCAAAAGTCGTAAAGAGCATGGGCCGCAAGGCTGACTTTTTCATTTTCACACCTTATCGTATCGGCAGCGTTGCCACGGGCTATGCGCCGACCCGGGCGATGGAACAACTGAGTTCGGGCCGTGACATTGATATCGCCACGGCAACAGCCATTTCGGGTGCTGCATTTTCCTCCAACATGGGCAGTGTGTCGATGAAGCCATTGGCTCCACTTCTGGCATTCCTCAACGTCAGGCTCGGCCATTGGTTTCCCAACCCCAGGCTCCTTAAAGGGCAGAGCATGCTGCAACCGAGTTTTTGGTACCTCGCCAGTGAAGCTCTTGGCATCCTTCATGAAAACCAGGATAAAATTTATCTGACGGACGGTGGCCACATTGAAAACCTCGGCCTATTTGAACTTTTGCGTCGGAGGTGCCGATTCATTGTCGCGGTGGATGCCGAATCTGACCCAAACATGGCGTTTACATCCTTTGTGCAATTGCAGCGATATGCACGTATTGATCTTGGCGCAAGAATTGAAATGTCATGGTCGCAGATTGCCTCGACGAGCCTCGAGGCGATGTCTGGCAAATCGCCGAGCAGAACAGGACCACACTGCGCCGTTGGCAAGATTATCTATGACAATGGCGGAATGGGTATTCTGATCTATGTCAAATCATCTGTGTCTGGAGATGAGAACGACTACGTGAGAGAATACAATCGGCGCAACACTGGCTTCCCGCATGAAACGACAGGCGATCAATTTTTCAGCGAGGAACAGTTTGAAGTTTACCGGGCACTCGGCTTCCACATCGTCAAAGGATTGCTCAGTGGCGAGCATCTTGTGCAGACAAGTGCTGGGCTTGAGCATCTTGATGACATCAGTGCAAAGGGAGAAGCTGTTGTCGAAGCGGCGGTTTTGCTGGGCATCAAACAGAAAAATCATGCGGTGCCACCCGCAGAGCCGACGATTCATCATTTGAAGATGTTGCTCTAAAACCTCCCCGCATTCACCACCAGATGCACCGCAATCGATGCCGCATATCCGAGTGCCACGGCCCATGTCCATTTCAGGTGACTTGAGAAGGTGTATTTACCGTGGGCCAGGCCCATCATTGCAACGCCTGCGGCGGAGCCGATGGAGAGCATGGATCCGCCGACGCCTGCCGTCAGGGTGACCAGCAGCCACTGGCCATGGCTCATGGCGGGGTCCATGGTGAGAACGGCGAACATGATGGGAATGTTGTCGACGATGGCCGAGAGGATGCCGACCATGATGTTGGCGGTGGTTGGTCCCCATTCACCGTAGAAATATTGGTTGACGCTTGTGAGGTAACCCAACACGCCGAGGCCGCCGACAGCGAAGATGATGCCGAAGAAGAACAGCAGCGTGTCCCATTCCACGCGTTCAATCTGCTTGAAGGAGTTCAGCACCATGTCGGTGTTTTCGGCGCGCCTGCCTTTTTGTTGCAGGAAGTAAGACCAGATTTGCAGGTAGCCGAGCCCCAGCATCATGCCGAGGGCGGGTTGGAGCCCCAGGAAATTCTTGAAAGACACGGCTGTGGCAATCGTCAGTGCAAAGAGCGTGATCACGCCGATGGCGCCGGGCTTCAAGGTCACACGTTCTTCCACGGGCGCCGGCGTTTCCTTGGGAATGCCGAAATGCATGATGGCGGCGGGGACCAGCCAGTTGACCAGGGACGGAATAAAGAGCGCAAAAAACTCAAAGAACTCGAGCTTGCCTTTTTGCCAGACCATCAATGTGGTGATGTCGCCGAACGGTGTGAAGGCACCGCCTGCGTTTGCGGCTACAACGATACTGATACAGGCGATGCCCGTGAAGGCTGGTGACTTTGCGCCAACCGCCAGCACAACACTTCCCATGATGAGTGCCGTAGTGAGATTGTCGAGGATGCCGGAAAGAAAGAAGGCGAGAACGCCGGTGAGCCAGAATAATTGGCGATAGCTCAGGCCTTTTGAGGTGAGTTTGGCGCGCAGCACTTCAAAAACGCGGCGCTCCTCAAGTGTATTGACGTAAGTGATGGCGACCAGCAGGAAGAGGAACAATTCGCCGTATTCATAGATGGTGTGTTCGGCGGCTTTTTTCGCCACTTCGGGCACGCCTGCGGCAGTGTAGGCAAAGCCGATCAAGGCCCAGATGAGGCCCGCGGCGAGCAGCACGGGCTTGGACTTTCGCATGCCTGTGGCTTCTTCGAAAATCACAAGGACATATGAAACAAAAAAGATGGCGAGGGCGGCGTAACCGAACCAGCTTTGAGTGAGATCAAGCATTGGAAAGTTCCTCACTCAATTCAAGCCAGCGGTTTTCGTCCTGGGCAAGTTCATCCGCAAGTTTGGTGCGGAGTTTGGCGAAATCAGCGGCCTTCTGTGGTGCTTCGTTGTAGATGGCAGGATCAGACATGGCTTCATCCAAAACGCCAATCTTCTGTTCTGTTTTGGCCATGCGCCCGTTGATGTCGGCGATCAGTTTGTGAAGCTGTTTGGGGGGGCGTGAGGGCGGTTTGGCGGCTTTGACAACAGCGGCAGGCACGGGTGCTTTGGGCGCTGCAGACGTTGATTTGCGCTGGGACAGGATGAAATCTGTGTAGTCATCCAGATCGCCTTCAAATTGCTTGATCGTGCCCTGGTCCACAAGAAGCAACCGGTCTGCGCAGGTTTCGATGATGTGGCGGTCATGGGCCACCAGAATAACAGCCCCTTCATAGTCGTTGATGGCGACGATCAATGCGTCGCGTGATTCCATGTCCAAGTGGTTGGTGGGTTCGTCGAGGATCAAAACATGAGGGGCGTGGTAGGTGGCAAGCAAAAACAGCAGCCGGGCTTTTTCACCGCCTGACAAGGTTTCACATCTGGATTCGGCAAGCGTTGCGCCAAAGCCAGCGGCACCCAGGCGTCCGCGTCTTTCGGCAACGGTGCGGCCCGGCATGAGTTTTGTGATGTAGTCGAAGGGCGTGAGGTCTTCGGCCAGATCGTCCATTTGGTGCTGGGCGAAAAAGCCGACGGACATGCGCGGGGCTGCAACAATGTCGCCGGCCATGGGTTTCAGTTTGCCGTTGATGAGTTTGGCGAAAGTGGATTTGCCGTTGCCGTTGGCGCCCAGCAAAGCAATGCGGTCGTCGGGATCAATGCGAAGCGTCAGGTTTTTGAGAATGGGTTTGCCTGCGGCGTAGCCCACAGAGACTTTGTCCAAACTCAGAAGAGGTGGCGCTAACTGCCTCTCTGGACTGGGAAAATTGAAAGGCACTATGCGATGTTCAATGGATTCGGCGATTGGTTCCATGCGGGCGAGGGCCTTCAAGCGGCTTTGGGCCTGGCGGGCTTTTGAGGCTTTGTAGCGAAAGCGATCGACATAGGCCTGCATGTGGTCACGCTGGGCTTCCTGCTTTTTCCGCATCTTGGAATCGAGCATCAGCTTTTCGCGGCGTTGGTTGTCGAAATTGTCGAAGTTGCCCTGGTAAAGCGTGAGTTTCTGTTCATGGATGTGGACGATGCAGGTTGCGACATCGTTCAGCACATCGCGGTCATGGCTAATCAAAACAATGGTATAGGGATAAGTCTTGAGAAACGACTTGAGCCAAATCACGCCTTCAAGGTCGAGGTAGTTTGTGGGTTCGTCGAGCAGCAACACATCGGGCTTGCCGAACAGGGCGGCGGCGAGGGCCACACGCATGCGCCAGCCGCCGGAGACGGCAGAGCAGGGGCCGTTGATTTGGTCATCGGTGAAACCGAGGCCGGACAGAATCGCCGCTGCGCGGGCAGGGGCCGAATGGGCCTCGATGTCTTGCAAGCGGGTTTGAATATCGGAAATGCGGATGGGGTCGGTTGCCGTGACCGCTTCATTCAGCAAGGCTGTGCGTTCCACATCGCCGTCCAACACCGTGTTCACCAGTGTTTCGGCGCCACCTGGTGCTTCCTGTGCCACGGTGCCGACGCGCGCGTTGCGTGGCATGTTGACAGTGCCGGACTCTGGCGAGAGTTCGGCGAGGATGATTTTGAACAATGTGGATTTGCCAATGCCATTGCGGCCGACCAGGCCAGCGCGGTGCCCTGTGGGTATAGTGAAGCCCGCGCTGTCAAACAGAAGGCGCGTACCAATGCGGAATGTGAGTCCTTGAACCTGTAACATGGGGGCGGGATAGCCGCTTCATCCGCAATCAGCAATCGCATTGCAGCAAACACATTGACATGGGCCATGCTGCATTGCACAACGGCATGAGGAACGCACATCATGAACGCCAACGCGCACAATATACTCGAAGACACTAGCTACATCGACGGGCTTACGGAAACGCTGCGTGACTTGTTGCGCCAAGTGATCAAGGCGCGGGAGCCTTCGGTTCTGCCGATCCTTGACGATCCGGATTCCGCTTCAGGCATTCCGCCGCATCTGGTGGAACATGCATTGCAGGTGATCGGCATATGGTTGCAATTGATGAACATCGCGGAAGAGAACTCTTCCATGCGCAACCGCCGCGAGATTGAAAAAATCGGCGGGCCGGACGAGGTGATTGGGTCGTTCTCCCATGCGCTGGCGCAGGCCGCCGCCGCCAATGTGCCGCCGGAAACTGTTGCGGCGGTTTTGAACAATCTTAATGTGGGGCCGACGATCACAGCGCATCCGACGGAGGCAAAGCGGGTGACGGTGCTTGAAATCCACCGCCGCATCTATCTCAAGCTTTATGATCTTGAAAGTCCGCGCTGGACACCGCGTGAGCGTGATGGCCTGTTGCAATCTCTGAAAAATGAAATTGATCTGCTGTGGCTGACGGGTGAAATCCGCATGGAAAAGCCGACTGTTGAAAGTGAAGTGGCCTGGGGCCTGCACTTTTTCCGTGAGGCGCTGTTTGACCGGACACCTGCGGCCTGTGATAATTTGCGTGCGGCGCTGCACCGACATTATCCTGAACTGTCAGACGAATTCCAGCCGCCCATCCGGTTTTCGTCCTGGATTGGCGGGGACCGGGATGGCAACCCATTTGTGACGGTGGCAACCACGCGCAATGCCCTGGCACAGAACCGGGTGGCAGCTGTTGAGCGGGTGCGCAAACGTTTGGTGGAGCTGGCGCAGCTGGTGTCGCTGAGTGCCTATGAAATCAGACTTGATGCTGATTTTGACCGGCTGCTTGACGAGCAACTGGTGTTGACAGGCAGTAAGACCGACATCATCGCCCGCAATCCGACGGAACCTTTCCGGCAGTTCTACACTGCCTTGATCTCCCGTCTTGACGCCATGGAAAAAGGCGCAGGCTTCACTTCTGTCACCGAATTGATCGGCTTGATCAAGGCTTCTGAACAGGCGCTGATTGCCATGAAAGTTTCGGGCATTGCGATTGACCATGTGCGGCCGGTGCGCACGGAACTGGAAGTTTTCGGCTTCCGCACCGCAAGTCTTGACCTTCGGCAAAACACGACAATCATCAACCGCGTGCTTGGGGAAATCTGGCAGAAGCTTAATCCTCTGTCCACGGATGAAGTGCCTTCGCCTGGTTCAGCGGCATGGACGGCGTGGATCGCTTCGGAGCTGGAAAAGCCGCTGGGGTTTATCCCGCGCTTCCAGAACATGAGCGAGGAAGCGGCGGAGCTGCTTGGCTTGCTTGATCTCATCCGTGAAACCCTGGATGGGCCAGACCCGAGTGCGATTGGCGCGTTCATTTTGTCGATGACGCAAAATGCGGATGACATTCTGGGACTTTATCTGCTTGCCAAATTTTGCGGGTTGTTTGCCGATCCAAACGCGCGCGAGACGTGCCGCATCCGTGTCGTGCCGCTGTTTGAAACCATTGAAGATTTGCGGGCGGGGCCAGACATCATGCGGGTGTTGTTGGCGCGGGACATGGTGAAGTCTTCCGTTGCCGCAACCGGCTGTGCCCAGGAAATCATGTTGGGCTATTCCGACTCCAACAAGGATGGCGGATTTTTCTGTGCAAGCTTTGAATTGTTTGAAGCCCAGCGCGGGCTCATTCGCGCAGGCCGCGAAATGGGTGTGCCCCTGCGGTTCTTCCATGGCCGTGGCGGCTCTGTGTCGCGTGGTGGTGCGCCAACCGGTCGGGCCATTGCGGCCCAACCTGTGGGTTCAATTGGTGGGCGCATGCGGGTGACGGAGCAGGGTGAAGTTGTTTCGCTTAAGTTTGCAAACCGCGGTACTGCGCAAAACAATCTGGAAGTGTTGACGGCGAGTGTGTTGTTGCACACCTTGCGCAGTGTGAATGAACCGGAGCAAAAAGTGCTGACGGAGCACCAAGATGCTGTGCATGAAGTCGCGCGGCTATCGTTCAAAGCTTACCGCAAATTGGCGGAAGACCCGGCGCTGTTGAGTTATTTCCAGTATGCCAGCCCGGTTGAGGAATTGGCCTTGTTGAAAATAGGTTCGCGCCCGGCGCGGCGTTTTGGGGCCAAGGGGCTTTCGGATTTGCGTGCCATCCCCTGGGTGTTTGCCTGGAGCCAGAATCGCCATTTGCTGACGGGTTGGTATGGGCTGGGTTATGCCATTGATGATTTCCTCTCGTCGCGTGGCGATGGTGCATTGAAGCTGCTGCGCGGCATGTTCCAGAAATCGCCGGGATTTCGCTTGGCATGTGATGAAGTTGAGAAGTCGCTTTATCTCGCGGATATGAATGTGGCCGAACGTTATGCGGCACTGGTACCGGACCGCAATGATGCAGAGCGTTTGTTTGCGCTGATCCAACACGAGCACAAGCGCACAGCGAAAGTGATGATGGAATTGGCAGACTCCAAAATGTTGTGCGAACGCTTCGCCGGTTTCCGCCGCAGGTTTGACCGGGTGCGGCCGATGGTGGACCAGACCAACCGTTGGCAGGTGCAATTGCTGCGGGAATCGCGGGAGCAAAAGGGGCGTGACGCCCAGAACATGCCGCTGCTGGCGACGATGAACTGTGTCGCGGCGGGGTTGGGTTGGACGGGTTAGGTTTCGCAGACGGCGCTGAGCTTGTTTCCGTCGGGGTCTCGCACGTAGCAAGCATAGAAGCTGGCGTGATATGGCCTGAGGCCAGGTGCGCCATCATCTTTGCCGCCTTTGGCGATCGCTGTGACGTGGAACGCGTCCACGGCTGCACGTGAGGGAGCGGTGAAGGCCACCATGGTTCCGTTGCCCCATGTGGCGGCATATTCAAGATACGGCTTGGTGACGTAGAAAAAGCGCGGGCGCTGGCCCGGCTCGGGCGTGGCAAGGCCGTAGCCGATTTCGTTTTCATCTGACACAGAACAAACCATGCCGATGGTGGCCATCAAGGGGTCGTAGAAAGTTTTGGCGCGGACGGCGTCATTGGTGCCGAGCGTTACATAGTGGAGCATGATCAGTTTTCCTTTGGTCCGAGATGTTTTTTGCCGCAGGCGTTGGCAAGGACGAACTGCTTTTGCCGTTCGCGGTTTGATGATTTCTGCTCTTCACGGAGGCTTGTCGCGCACGCCGGGCAGCAGACGCCTTCTTCGTAGAGTGGAGATGCGCGGTGCTTGGCGGAAACAGGCAGAAGACAACCGTGGCAAGTTGTGAAGTCTGATTGCTTCAATCTGTGTTCCACTGCCACGCGTTCATCAAAAACAAAGCAAGCCCCGTCCCAGAGGCTCTCAGCTTCCGGCACCGTTTCCAGATATTTGAGAATGCCGCCTTGGAGATGGTAGACATTCTCGAAACCTTCAAGTTTCATGAAGCTGGTGGCTTTTTCGCAGCGGATGCCGCCGGTGCAAAAAGTTGCAATTTTTTTGCCCTTCAGATTGTGCAGATTCTTGCGCACCCAATCCGGAAATTCTGAAAAACTCTCTGTGCCCGGATCAATGGCATTGCGGAAGGTGCCGATGCTGCATTCATATGCGTTGCGTGTGTCCACGATGATGACGTCGGGATCACTGATCAAGGCGTTCCAGTCTCCTGGGTCGACGTATTGTCCGACCGCCTCATTCGGATTGGCGCGGACATCGCCGATGGTAACGATTTCCTTTTTGACACGGACCTTCATGCGCATGAATGGCAAGTGGCCGGTGTGGGCATATTTCACGTCAAGTGTGGGAAGGGAGCAAGCTTCACGGATTGCAGCCAGGGCCGCTTCGATTTTGTCCGGTTCGGCGGCGATGGTGCCATTGACGCCTTCATGTGCCAGCAGGATGGAACCTTTGCAGCCCAGCGCCGTTAAAGCTGACAATAGACCTTTGCGCACCCTCGCCGGGTCGGACTGGGGATGAAAACGATAGAATGCAGCGATGGTGATGGGGCCTGCAGGCATAACGCGTCATGCCCCGAACGGGCCGTCAGTGCAACATCGGTTCATCTCCGGTTCATCAATGTGGCGGCTTGGCCGCGAAGGCCACATAGTTTTGCCCCAGTGAAATGCAATAAGATGCAAAGAAATGCGAGTCGGAGATTGACATGAACATGAAGACAACAGCTGCAAGCTTTTTGGTATTGGCGCTTTTTGCAGGGCCAGTCATGGCGGAAGACAATGTGGAAACGCCAGCCGTTGACCCAGCTGTGGATGTGGCAGCGCCTGCAGTTCCAGACGATGTACTCACCCTGATCAATGACCGGCGTGCCGCAAGCGAACTTTCGGATGATGAATTGAAGCAACGCGCCCGCGCCGCCCGCCGTGCAAGCCGTGACAAGGGGCTCACGCCGGACATTCGTGAGCAATTGCAGGCCATTGCCGCAGCCGACATGTCGGAAATTGCCGCCCGGGGCGCCGCTGCCGAAAAGCCTGCTGAGCAGAAAGCCGAAGAGCCTGTCAAAGCCGAAGAGCCTGTGAAGGTTGAGGAGCCTGCCAAGACGGAAGAACCAGCTCCTGTCGAGCAAAAGGCGGAAGAGCCGGCAGCACAACCCGACAATCCGCCGCCAAAGCCCATGGTGCCCACAGAAGTTTCGGACCTTCTGAATGACACCCGCGATCTTGCAGCAATGACGCCGGAAGAATTGCAGGCGCGGGCGCAGTTGGCCCGTAAATTTGCCCAGGACGAAAATTTATCGAAGAAGATGCGCCGCGACTTGGCGCTCATGGCGCGTGCGGCGCGCAAGGAATTGCAAAGCCGCGAGCAGGCCAAGACCAAGCCCGTTGAAGAAAAGCCGGTCGAACAACCTGCCGCCGAAAAACCTGTGGAAGAAAAACCCGCCGAGCCACCTCAGCAGGAAGCCCAACCGCCCGCCGCACCTGCTGACAAGCAGCAGGCACAGGAACTGGATGGCAATGTTGGAAAACCTGAAGTTGAGGCCGAGGCCAAAGCCTTCCTTGATGACGCAACGCCTGCAAGCCAGCTCAGCGATGACCAGTTGCGCCAGCGCCTAGAGGCCATGCGTGACCTGATGCAGCAAAATGCGCTGTCAGTGAAAACTGAACGGCTGTTGCGCCGCAAGTTGCGTGACGACCGCCTGGTCTTGCGCGAACGCATAACCCAGGTGAAGGCTGCGGAAGAAGCAAAAGCGGCCGCGGCGGCTGCGGCGGTAGAAGAAAAGAAAAAGCAGGAGCAGGCTGCTGCTGAAGGCAAAAAACCTGAGGCCACCGAAGATTCGGGTAAAAAGCCCAACATCATCATCACGCCAGAAACGCCGCGTCGCCGGATTTTGGCAGACCGCCGCCGATCAGAGGAATTGGATGAAAGTGAACTGCGCATCCGCATCCAGGTCTATCTCGATTTCGAACGTGATGACTCCTATGAAGATTTCGACGATGAGCAACGCGGCTATTGGAAGCGTACGGTGCGGCAGGACCGCGAACGGCTGCGCAACCGCATGGTCGAGGACCGCAACATCCGTCGCGTTGAACTTGAGAGCAAGCGTTCCAACATCCGGCGCATTGAAATTGATGACGAAGAGTTCGACGACAGTGAGCGTTACGAAGATGACGTATTCGCCGCCGAAGTTGATGACGAGGACATTGAACGGGTGATTTTGGCGCCGCCGAAAAAGAAGGTGCGCCGTGTTGCGCGGGTTGAAGAACTCGCAGACAAGCCGGAAATCCGCAATTCGCTGCGGCGCATCGAAATTGACACCATCCGCTTTGGTTTCAACGAGGCTTTTGTGAGGGAAGAGGAAATCCAGAATCTGGATGAAATCGCCCTCGTGATCGAACGTGTCTTGAAAAAATATCCGCGCGAAACATTCCTCATCGAAGGCCATACGGATGCAGTGGGCTCTGATGGTTATAACATCGGGCTGTCAAAGGACCGTGCTGAAGCGGTGAAGAAGGCGCTGACATCGTTCTATATCATTCCCGGAAAGAATCTGAAGACGGTTGGCCTCGGCGAACGCTATCTCAAAATTCCAACCGCTGAACAGGAACCAGAGAACCGCCGCGTATCGATCAGTCGTGCGACATCGGTTATCGGTGAAGCGGAAGATTGATCTTTCCTGCTTTCTCTTGCATCGCAACATATGGCCCGCTAGAGAGCGGGCCATTCCATTTCAAGAGGACCAACATGGCCATCGAACGTACTTTCTCCATCATCAAGCCAGACGCGACACGCCGCAACCTGACGGGTGCCATTAATGCGAAGATTGAAGCTGCCGGGCTTCGCATCATCGCGCAGAAGCGTGTGAAGTGGAAATTGGCGGATGCCAAGAAATTTTACGCCGTTCATGCCAAGCGTCCGTTCTTCAAGGACCTGGTGAAATTCATGGCTTCGGGACCAGTTGTTGTGCAGGTGCTGGAAGGCAATGGTGCTGTCAAGAAGTACCGTGCCGTCATGGGGGCCACCAATCCGAAGGACGCCGAAAAGGGCACCATCCGTGCCGAGTTTGCCGAATCCATCGATGCAAATTCCGTGCACGGCTCTGACTCGGCGGAAAACGCCAAGAAGGAAATCAGGCAGAACTTCAAAGCGACGGAAATCGTCGGTTGATGTCACCGCTGCCACGCGCCGCGTTTTGGACAGCCAGTTACATCGCCAGCATTCTGGCGGTGAACTGGTTGTTCGCACCTGAGCAAATCATCCCCGGAGTCACCATTTGGGCGACACCGTGGGGTGATATATTCCTCGCCAATCTTGTTGTCGGAGCCGTGTTTGTTTTGCGCGACTATGCACAACGGGAAATCGGCCATCGCATTTTACTGGCGACACTGCTTGCAGGCGGGCTGACTTATCTGATGGTTGATCCGGTGATCGCCATCGCCAGCTTGATTGCGTTTGCCGCGTCTGAAACGGCGGATTGGGGCGTGTTTTCGTTCTGGAAAAAATCGTTGCAACAGCGCATTCTTGTGTCAAGTCTGATTGCCGTGCCGCTCGACACATTTCTGTTTCAGTACCTCGCAGGTTACCTGTCGCCAGCCGCTTTCACTATGGAAGTGGCCAGCAAGGCTGTTGGGGTTTTTATCGTCTGGCAATTGTTGAAGATGCGTGGGCCCGCGGCTCCGGCGGCCATCGCGCGATAGTTGAACCGCATTGCAGTCCACGCCTTTGCATTTCATTCACATATCAGGCGTAGCATTCTCCCATCAGTAGTTTGGAGCAGTAATGACTGATTGTGTTGATAGTACTGCTCCAGGGACCGCCAAAGCGTAGTTCCAGGCGGCCTCTGGAGCTTTGTCCAGGAGGACCCGCCATGTTGAAATTCAATGAGATATGTATAGCCGCATGCCTGTTGGGCGTGCTCGGTGCAGCCGCCCCCGCCAAAGCCAACGGCATCATGCAAGTGCCATGTGCCAAGCGTGAGGATTTGATCAAGTTGTTGGGTGCGAAATACAGTGAGAAGGTTGCCAATACGGGGGTGACCGCCGTCGGGCATCTCGTTGAGGTGTTCGTGTCTGACAAGGGAACCTGGACTGTCGTGTCGAGCCAACCCACGGGCATCAGTTGCATTCTGGCGGCGGGTTCGTCGTGGGAAGGGCAGATCATCGGCAAGAATTTGACGGCACTTTGACGCTGTAGGCAGATTGTGCAATCTTGGCCACATGAACAGTATTGTTGTAAAAGCCGAGTGGGACCCTGAGGCCGCAGTCTGGGTGGCAACAAGCGAAGACGTGCCCGGTCTTGTGGCTGAAGCCTCGAGCATGGAAATGCTGCGACTTAAAATTCTGGCGATGATTGAGGACTTGATTGAAGTCAGTCAACTGGATTTCAAGCCAGGAGAAATTCCTGTTCACATCGTCGCGCACAGCACGGATAGGCTCGAAAATCCGCGCGCAGCCTGAGTTAACCTCTCCAAGCCTCCACGTTTGTAAGTTTTTGTTATCACGTCCAAATCGGAGACGTCAAAATGCCTGACTTGGACAGGGACCTCAAAAAACTCTTACGCGAAAATGGCTGCTATGTTGTCCGTCAAGGTAAGGGTGATCATGAAATCTGGCACAGTCCCGTCAGCAAGTTGAACATCACTGTAGATGCCGGAATCACATCGCGCCATACTGCCAACGCAATTTTAAAGCGGGCAGGGCTGCCAAAGTCATTCTGAACCTTCATCGCTCCCTCGCAATGGGCACACTCCTCGCCACCTTGGCCGCGAGGTCATGGTTGAAGATTCCGCGCATGGCGATGTCGATGGATTTGTCGTTGCGCATGAGTTTGCGCAAGTGATCTGAATTCCACGAAATGCATTCAGCTGCGTCAAGCAGATGAACGGTGGCCGATGCAGCGCTGCTGTTGAGAAAAGCAATTTCGCCCAGAAAAACATCCGGTTGGATGGGTACTCGTGTTCCGCCCTTGATGATCACCGCCTCGCCTTTCAGCAGGTAATGGAGTTGGGCAGGCTTTTCGCCGTCTACCAGCAATGGTGCATTGCCAGCTTTTGTGCGGCGTGTTGTCTTGATCAGCTTACGAAACTGCCCTGGCGACAGCACACTGATTTTCTTGAACAGGCCGCGCAAATCCTGCGGGATGCCGAAATCGAGTTTGCCGCCAAACACCAACACGATCATCGCAAAGTTGGCGAGGAATGACACAATCTTCCAAAACAGCGGATCGAACAGTGGTCCACCCGGAATGGCGTAGTAATAGAGCCCTTGCAAAAATAAACTGACCGCCATGAGCAAGCGCAAGTGCAGTTGATCGCGCAGCAGAAGCGCCAGAAACGCCATCAGGTTCGATAGATGGAACAGAAAGACGAAAATGTTCGTCGGCGATGAAAAATCCAAAGTCACGCGTGTCCACTCCTTTTGATGAAGCTAACATTGCGTCACCAGCAGATGTCAACGAAAACGGCGGTCCCACCAATCCGCTGCCCGGAAGGTTGCTCCAACAAGGGGCAGGAACCATGGATTGCCGTTGTAAAACGGCAGAGTGGGGAAGTCTTCACGGTCAAAGGCGATATTGCGGTTTTGCATCCCCATGACCTTGCGCGCGGTTTCGTGGCCGAGGTAACTCATCATGGCGATACCGGAGCCGTTGCAACCGAGGGCAAAATGCATGCCTTGTCGCTTGCCCATGTGAGGCAGTTCATCCATCGCGAAGGCGACGTTGCCAGTCCAGGCGTGGGTGATTTTGATGCCCTTGAGTTGCGGGAATCGATCCAGCATGAAGCGGTGCAGCATGGGGGCGGTTTCAACGGGATCGGTAAATCCAAATTTGGCGCGGCCACCGAAGATCAGGCGTTTGCCGTCTGGCGAAAGGCGATAATAGGTCAGTACGCGGCGCGTATCGGCAAAGCTGCGGTTCTTGGGGCTGAGGCTTTTTGCGAGGCCCTCCGGCAATTCTTCCGTTGCGATGATGTAGGAGCCGACGGGAACGACGCGGCGTTTCAAATCCGGCGTCACGTCTCCGGTGTAGCCATTGGTGGCGATGACGACGTCTTTTGCGCGTATGGTGCCGCGTGGGGTTTCCACGCGCCACGTGCCTGCGTTCTCCTGAGTGAGTTTCATGACAGGTGTTTTTGATGCGATGGGCACGTTGGTTTTTTGCGCGAGATCAAGCAGGCCCTTGAAATACAGGGCAGGGTGGAGATGGGCGGCGCGCGACACCACCATGCCGCCTTGGTAATAGTCTGAACCGATCTCTTCCCGTTGTCTGTCACGCGGCACGATGAAGGCATCGGAATGTGCTTCTTCATTCAAATGATGAATCTTCTTTGCCATGGCGTCGAAGTGGCCCTTGCTCCACGCGCCGAGGAAATATCCAGTTTTGGCCCAACTGCAATCGATGTTGTTTTCTGTGATGACGTTTTCGATGTGGGTGAAAGCATCCATTGCGCCGTTGAGAAAGGGCTTGGCTTCTTCAGGACTCAGCGCACGGTTGATGATTCGTTTTCCGACGTTGACGCCGCCCGAAACCTGCCCGCCGTTGCGGGTGGAACCACCGAATCCCGGTTCTGCGGCATCCAGCACAATGCAGGCGTGGCCGTTCTTGGCGAACTCAATTGCAGTATTCAAGCCCGCATAGCCCGCGCCCACAATGACAGTATCGATTTCTGTGGGTAGCAAAATTTCCTGCAATGCCATGGGCTTGTAGGCTTCCCACCAATAGGGCTGCGCTCTGAAGTTGTAAGCAAAAATTGATTTGTCAGCACGGTTGATCCAAGGCATGAGCTGAAACTAGAGGGGTGTGCTGCACTCTGGCAAGCCCATTAACCCTCGTACCCCTCGACCCTCGTCGGCCGCTGGGTTATGGTTTATGAAAGGTTAACTGAAACATGGTTCCCCACATGATACGTTCTTTTTTTGCAGTCCTTGTTCTGATGTTTGTTTCGTTTGGTGTGATTGCGCCCGCCGAGGCAAAGCTGGTTGAAATCACCATCAACAAGGTGGGGCAGAAAATGACGGTGCGGGTGGACGGGCGCACGGAATATGTGTGGGCCATCTCGTCCGGTGCCCGCGGTTACACCACGCCAAGCGGTTCCTTCAAGCCATTCCGGCTTGAGAAAGACCACTTCTCCAAAGAGTGGGATGATGCGCCGATGCCCAATGCAATTTTTTTTACGGAACGGGGCCACGCCATTCACGGAAGTTTTTCAGTCAACAGCCTTGGCCGCCCGGTGTCGCACGGTTGTGTGCGGTTGCATCCCGACAATGCGGCCCTGTTGTTTGATCTCGTGCAGGAAGCAGGGCTTGGCAACACCCGCGTCGTCGTCAAAGGCGGTTTCTTTGATTTTGGCTATTCACCGAAGCGCAGCTTTGCCGATGTGGGGAACGACATAGACAAAACCATCGCCAAGAAGCGGAAGCCTTCGAGCTTTTCATTTTTCGGAAGCAGCAAGCCGAAGAAGGTTGTGAAGAAGGTTGCTGCCAACAAGGTGAAAACAAGCGATAAGCGCGTTTCGGCCAAGAGACCAGATGCCAAGGACAAGAAGATCGTTGCGGTCGCAAAGAAGCCTGACGAGAAGGTGAAGAAGGTTGTGGTTGCTGCCAAGAAAACGGACGACAAAGCGAAAAAGGTGGTTGACGCTAAATGTCCGGTGAAGGATGGCAAGAAAGTTTGTCCGAAGCCACCTGTCGCGAAGACGGCTTCCAACGGTTGAGGCGTTCGAAGGCCATCGCTTAAAGCCAAGGGACCTCTCCCCCGGCTTCGCCGTACCCTCCCCAATGAGGAGGGACTCGTGCTGAGAGCGCCCTGATCAGTAAAAGTGGAAGTCTGACCACAAGTCCCTCCCCTCCGGGGAGGGTCCGGCGAAGCCGGGGGAGAGGTCCCTTGGCTACGAGCGAATGCCTCACAATCAATTTGCGCCTGCCTTGACAAATCGAATGCCTCATGCGCTTTAGCGCGAAAATACGCAGGATTTTCTCATGACTTTGCATCGTTACCGCAGCCACACCTGTGGCGCACTTCGGCCTGAACACATTGGCACTGAAACCCGCCTTTCCGGCTGGGTGCACCGGGTACGTGACCATGGCGGCGTGTTGTTCATCGATGTGCGCGACCATTACGGCATGACGCAAGTGGTGGCGGACCCCGCGTCTCCGGCTTTCAAGATGACGGAAAAAGTGCGTTCGGAATGGGTGATCCGCATTGACGGCCAGGTGCGGGCAAGGCTTTCGGGCACAGAAAACGCTGACATGCCAACCGGCCAGATCGAAGTTTACGCCACTGAGATTGAGGTGCTGTCGCAAGCTGCTGAGTTGCCGCTGCCCGTGTTTGGCGAGCCGGATTACCCCGAGGATATCCGTCTCAAGTACCGCTTCCTGGATTTGCGCCGTGAGACTTTGCACAAGAACATCATGACGCGCACGAAGGTTGTGACGTCGCTTCGCAATTCAATGGCTGAGATTGGTTTCAACGAATTCTCGACACCGATTTTGACGGCATCTTCGCCTGAAGGTGCGCGGGACTTCCTCGTGCCGTCGCGCATTCATCCCGGCACGTTCTTTGCGCTCCCCCAGGCACCACAGCAGTACAAGCAGCTGTTGATGGTGGCGGGGTTTGACCGTTACTTTCAGATTGCGCCATGCTTCCGCGATGAAGATCCGCGTGCGGATCGTTTGCCGGGCGAGTTCTACCAGCTCGATCTGGAAATGAGCTTTGTCACGCAGGACGATTTGTTTGCGACGATGGTGCCAGTGATTCTTGAGACGTTCGAGAAATTTGCCAATGGCAAAAACGTGCGCCGCGATGTGCCGCGCATCGCGCATGAGGTTTCGATGCGGAAATACGGCACAGACAAGCCTGATCTTCGCAACCCGATTGAGATGCAGAATGTGACGCAACATTTTGCAGGCTCTGGCTTCAAGGTGTTTGCAGGCATGATTGCCGCTGATCCGAAAATTGAAGTGTGGGCAATTCCCGCACCCAAGGGTGGCTCCCGCGCATTTTGCGACCGCATGAATGCATGGGCACAAGGCGAGGGCCAGCCGGGACTTGGTTATGTTTTCTGGCGTGAAGGTGAAGAGGGTGGGGCGGGGCCGATTGCCAAGAACATCGGGCCAGAGCGCACAGACGCTATTCGCAGTCAAATGGGCTTGGGCGTTGGTGATGCGTGTTTCTTTGCATCAGGCCGGCCGGAGAAATTCGTGAAGTTCGCTGGCGATGCGCGCGCGCGTATCGGCAAGGAACTCAGTTTGATTGACGAGAACGCATTTGCGCTCGCCTGGATCGTCGACTTCCCGTTTTATGAATGGGACGAAGAGGAAAAGCACGTGGGCTTCTGCCACAACCCATTCTCCATGCCGCAGGGTGGCATTGATGCGTTGAACAACCAGGACCCGCTCACCATCAAGGCCTATCAATTTGATATGGTGTGCAATGGCTTCGAAATTGCGTCTGGGTCCATCCGCAACCATTTGCCTGAGACCATGGTGAAAGCGTTCGAAATCGCAGGCATGTCCAAAGCTGTGGTGGAAGAGCGATTCGGCGGGATGTACCGGGCATTCCAGTATGGCGCACCCCCCCACGGCGGCATGGCTTTTGGTGTGGACCGGATCGTGATGCTTGTGGTGGGGGCCAGCAACTTGCGCGAAATCACACTGTTCCCGATGAACCAGCAGGCGCAGGATTTGCTGATGGGGGCTCCGTCGGCTCCTTCCCAGAAGCAATTGCGTGAACTTCACATTCGTTTGAACGTGGTGGAAACCAAGAATTAACCCCGTTGATGAATCATGGGGTCTTGGGCTAAACTCAGTCCGTTCCATTTCGAGGTGATCATGATTTTGCGACACGCATTTGCGGCGGCCGTTGTTTTGTTTGTTGGTTTTGGTCTGGCGTCAGGCACAGCCTCGGCGGCGTCGCCCCGGCAGGAGTGCGTCACCAACGCACTGAAATGGAAATCCAAGGTGACACCTGACGTGCGCAAGGCGGCCATTGTGAAGTGCCGTGACACGCTTGCAAAGGAAGCATCAGCGGACAAGGCCAACGACACAGCAAAGGCAAAACGACTTGCTGTCTTGAAGAAACAAGCCAGGCAACAGCAGCTGGCCTTCAATGACCGCGCTGTTTCGGGGACAAAGTGCAAAGGCTTTATGGGCTGCGTGTTCGGCACCAAGCGCGGAGTCCGCATCAAGCGCGATCCGCGCATTCAAACCGCGTCGCTGGCCGGTACGCGCAACGTGTTTTCCCGCAAGACACGCCAAACCGTGACATGGACAGAAAGCAAATATGCGCCAGGCACATTGATTGTCAGAACCCCGGAACGCGCCCTTTATTTCGTGCAGCCCGGTGGCAAAGCCTTGCGTTACTCTATCGGTGTGGGACGTGAGGGAATGCAATGGTCAGGCGTGAACCGCATTTCCCGCAAGGCCGAATGGCCGTCATGGACACCGCCGCAGGAAATGATCGAACGCGAAGCCGAGAAGGGCCACTTCATCCCTGACTTCATGGAAGGTGGCCCCGGCAATCCACTGGGTGCGCGCGCACTCTACATCGGTGGCTCAATTTACCGCATCCACGGCACCAACAATGAAGCATCCATCGGTGGTGCGGTGTCCTCAGGCTGCATACGCATGATGAACGCTGACGTGATTGATCTGTATGGCCGGGTGAAAACGGGCGCGAAGATTTACGTGTATCAGTGACGGACTGAACATCGGCTGAACTGAAGGGGCTGCCGCGAGGTGGCCCTTTTTTTCACCCTCACACTTATGGCGCAAGAGAGAAAAACTTTCCTCCTTGCCGCGCAGCGGTGAGGAGGTGGCGCGGAGCGCCGGAGGAGAGTGTCCACAAAAATAGTCTGAAGAGAGCGACGGATTCGCGCTTCCAAAACGTCTTATGTGAGGAGGCACAAATGCAAACCGACATCCACCGCGACTATGCCAGAACTCTGCGCAAAACCATGACTCGGGCGGAAGTTTATCTTTGGGTACGGCTCAGGCGTCGGCAGGTCGAGGGGTTTCTGTTTCATCGACAGGCGGAGTTTGGCCCCTATATTGTGGATTTTCTCTGTCGGGAGAAGAAGTTGATTGTTGAGGTGGATGGTGCGCTGCATGTGGATGCTGTTGGCTATGATGCGCGCCGGACAGTGTTTTTGGAAGGTAGGGGATTTCGGGTGATCAGATTCTTGAATGAAGAGATTTATGCAGACATTGAGGACGTGGTGGAGCGCATCGTGTTGGCGTTGAAGCAACCGACCCGCTGACCCACTCCCTCCCGGCTCCGCCGTACTCCCTCACGCCTGCGGCGCAAGGGAGAAAAACGTTCCTCCTTGCCGCGACACGCGGTGAGGAGGTGGCGCGAAGCGCCGGAGGAGTGGTTGTTCCAGTGACCTGTCCCAGCGGACCCACTCCCTCGGCCTGTCGGCCACTCCCTCACGCCTGCGGCGCAAGGGAGAAGGCTTTCCTCCTTGCCGCGGCACGCGGTGAGGAGGTGGCGCGGAGCGCCGGAGGAGTGGTTGTTCCGGGCACCTGTCGCAGCCGACCCACTCCCTCCCGGCTCCGCCGTACTCCCTCACGCCTTCAGCGCAAGGGAGAAAAGCCTCACGAACACCCGCTCGTTGACCCGCACGTGTCACACTTCATGCACGTGCCATTCCGCACCATGGTGTAATTCCCGCATTCGCCGCAGCAATCGCCTTCGTAGCCTTTGAGTTTGGCTTCGGTGCGGCGGTCCATTTGTTTCATGACCATGGGTTCGGTCATCGCCACGGTGGCTTGGATGGCCACGGCACTGATTGATTCTGCTGCCCGCATTTGCAGGGCATGGGCGGCTGATGTTGCCACTGCTGCACTTTGCGGGATCATCACCACGTTGCCGAGGTTGCTCTTGCGGACGAAGCCTGTCGAGACGAATTGCTTGGCGGGCTTGGCACCCTCGTCAACACCTCTGCCCAACGCATCAAAGCCCAACTCGGAGGGTTCAACATGGGCAAGGTCGTTGCGGCCGAGATAAGACACGGCCAGTTCGCGGAACACGTAGTCGAGGATCGATGTGGCGTTCTTGATGGAGTCGTTGCCCTGCACCATCCCCGCCGGTTCGAATTTGGTGAAGGTGAAGGCATCCACGAATTCTTCCAGTGGCACACCATATTGCAGGCCCACGGAAATCGCGATGGCGAAGTTGTTCATCATGGCGCGAAGGGCCGCACCTTCCTTGTGCATGTCGATGAAGATTTCGCCGAGCTTGCCGCTCTCATATTCACCGGTGCGGAGATAAACCTTGTGGCCGCCGACGACGGCTTTCTGGGTGTAGCCTTTGCGGCGGCCGGGCAGGCGTTCGCGCTCGAACTGGCGTTCGATGACGCGCTCGACGATCCGTTCCACCACGGTTTCGACACGTGAAGGCATGGATTTTGCGGCGAGCATTTCGCCCACGTCTTCCATGTCATCCTCATCGGCGATGAGCTGCGAGGACAGCGGCTGCGAGAGCTTGGAGCCATCGCGGTAGAGCGCATTGGCCTTGATGCCGAGTTTCCATGACAGCATGTAGGACGCCGTGCATTCTTCCACGGTGGCATCATTCGGCATGTTGATGGTTTTGGAAATCGCACCCGAAATGAAGGGCTGCGATGCCGCCATCATGCGGATGTGGCTTTCGACATTCAGGTAACGCTTACCGATGCGGCCACACGGATTGGCGCAATCGAAGACGGGGAGATGCTCGTCCTTGAGGCCCGGTGCATGTTCCAGAGTCATCGCACCGCAGACGTGGATGTTGGCCTTGTCGATGTCAGACTTGGAAAAGCCGATGTGGGCCAAGAGATCAAAGCCGAAATCGTTCAACTGTTCGTCTGTGATCTTCAGCACATTGCGGCAGAAGTCTTCACCCAGCGTCCACTTGTTGAAGACGAACTTGATGTCGAAGGCCGACGCCAGGCCGGCTTCAATCTTGGTGATCTGCTCATCGCCGAAGCCTTTGGATTTCAGCGCGACGTGGTTCAGCGCCGGCGCATCGGCCAGTGTGCCGTGGCCTACGGCATAGTTGATGATGGCTTCGATCTGCTCTGGCTTGTAGCCGAGGAAGCGAAGCGCTTCCGGCACCGCCTGGTTGATGATCTTGAAGTAGCCGCCACCGGCGAGCTTCTTGAATTTCACCAGCGCGAAGTCTGGTTCGATGCCCGTGGTGTCGCAATCCATGACGAGGCCGATGGTGCCGGTGGGTGCAACAACAGTGGCTTGGGCATTGCGGAAGCCATGGGCTTCGCCAAGTTCAACGGCTTTGTCCCAGGCTTTGCGTGATGCGGCGGCGAGAGACTTGTCCTTGAGGTCGTTCTCATCCAGCGGCACGGGGGCCGTTGCAAGGCCTTCATATCCAACAGCGGCACCATACGCGGCGCGGCGGTGGTTGCGCATGACGCGCAGCATGTGATCGCGGTTCTTGGCGAAGCCCGCGAAGGGACCAAGTTCCTTGGCCATTTCGGCTGATGTTGCGTAGGCAATGCCGGTCATGATGGCGGAGATGGCAGCACAGATGCTGCGGCCTTCATGGCTGTCATAAGGAATGCCGGAGGTCATCAGCAAGCCACCGATATTGGCGAAGCCCAATCCCAATGTGCGGTAGTCATAGGAGAGACGGGCGATTTCCTTTGACGGAAATTGCGCCATCATGACGGAGATTTCGAGCACGATGGTCCACATGCGAACAGCATGTTCGTAGGACTCGATGTCGAACGAACCGTCGGCGCGTTTGAACTGGATGAGGTTCAATGATGCAAGGTTGCAGGCGGTGTCATCCAGGAACATGTATTCGGAGCAGGGGTTCGAGGCGCGGATGTCGCCGCTCGCCTTGCAGGTGTGCCAGTCATTGATGGTGGAATGGAATTGGATGCCGGGAT
>JANPCE010000089.1:0-83403 GCA_031430795.1 Hyphomicrobiales bacterium | reverse complement strand
AGAGGTCCCTTGGCACCAAGCGATGACCCCGCCATGATTTGACTTTACCCCCTGTCCCCGCCATAAGCCCGCCAACCCACTTGATTGAATTGCCTCGAAGCCAGCCAGAGGCGGGCTTAATGGCCTGAAACTACGGAGTTTATCGTGAAACGCACTTTCCAGCCATCCAATCTTGTCCGCAAGCGCCGCCATGGCTTTCGGGCCCGCATGGCAACCGTCGGTGGCCGCAATGTGCTGATGCGCCGCCGCGCCAAGGGCCGCAAAAAGCTTTCGGCCTGATCCAACATTGATGGAACGCCTGCTGCACCGCCGTGATTTCCTCGCGGCGGCCAAAGCGCGTTACCAACCCGGTTCCAGCCTCGTCTTGCAAATGCGGGACCGAGCAGACGAAAACCCCGCCCGCGTCGGTTTTACCTGTACCAAGAAACTGGGCAATGCAGTGGTTCGAAACCGCGTCCGCCGCCGCATGAAAGAAGCCGCAAGGCTCGTGATGCCGCTTGTGGCGAAACCCGGCCATGATTATGTGCTCATCGGCCGCGTTGGTGCCCTGACACGGGACTTTGAAGCCCTGAAGAAAGACATTATAGGGGCGCTGGCCAAACTGCACGCGCCGCACACCCCGAAAAAGGACGCCACATTGTGATGAACCAGAAACCCGCCATGCCGGACCAGAAGAATTTCATTCTGGCCATCGTGCTGTCGATGGCGATCATCTTTGGCTGGCAGATGTTCTTTGCGCCAGCGGCGTTGCAGCCCACACCACCGGCCACAGAACAAGTGGCACAACCCGCGCAAACCGCGCAGGTGCCAGGAACCCCCGCCGCTGAAGGTGGCATCGCCGCCCGCGATGTGGCCATTGCAGCGGCACCGCGGCTGCCCATCGACACGACAGAGCTCATGGGTTCCATCAATCTCACAGGTGCCCAGTTTGATGACCTCAAGCTCAAGAACCTGCACGAGAAGGCCGACAAGTCGAGCCCCATCATCACGTTTCTCTCGCCCTCCGGCACGGCCAACGCCTATTTCGCCGAACAGGGTGTGATCGCCGCAGCCGGCCAAAACCTCAAACTGCCCGATGCCAAGACCCTGTGGTCGGCACCACAAGGTGCAACACTCAGCGCCGACAAGCCTGTGGTGCTGACCTGGGACAATGGTGAAGGCCTCATCTTCAAGCGCGAAATTTCCATCACCGACGACTATGTCTTCAACGTCAAACAGGTTGTCGAAAACAAATCTGCCAACGCCGTATCCCTGATTCCCTACGCCCGTGTGCAACGCCAGGACACGCCACTGGTTGCAGGCTATTTCTCCTTCTTCGAAGGTTTGCTGGGCGTGCAGAACGGCAAACTGCAGGAAGTGAAATATACAGCCGTTGCCGACGACGATGGCAAAGTTGAAATTGATTCAAATGGCGGCTGGCTTGGCTTCACCGACAAATACTGGGCAACAGCCCTGATCCCAGATCAAAAGCTTGCCAACAAGGCCACATACCAACATTTCAAGATGGGCACCCGCGACGCCTACCAGGCTGATTACCTCGCCAAGGACCCCATCACCATCGCCGCAGGATCCACCGGCATTTTCGAAGACAATCTTTTCGCCGGCGCCAAGATCGTCGGCACCGTTGAAAGAGTCGGCACCCGCCTCGGCATCGACAAGTTTGACCTGATGATCGACTGGGGCTGGTTCAAGTTCCTGACCAAGCCGATGTTCTACCTGATTGAATGGGCCAAGGGCATCATGGGCAACTTCGGCCTCGCTATTCTTCTGGTGACCGTCATCGTCAAGCTCGCGGTGTTTCCGCTCGCCAACAAATCCTATGCCTCGATGAGTAAAATGAAAAAGCTCCAGCCCGAAATGGAGCGCATCAAGGCCGAATATCCTGATGACCGCGTCAAGCAGCAGCAGGCGATCATGGAAATGTACAAGAAGGAAAAGGTGTCGCCCGTCTCCGGCTGCCTTCCCATCTTTGTGCAAATCCCGATTTTCTTCGCCCTCTACAAAGTCATTCTCACAACAATCGAACTCCGCCATGCGCCCTTCTACGGCTGGATCCACGATCTCTCGGCCCCAGACCCCACAAGCCTGTTCAATCTCTTTGGCCTGATTCCATTCCAGCCGCCACAGATCCTCATGCTCGGTGTTTGGCCCATCCTGATGGGCATCACCATGTGGGTGCAGATGCGATTGAACCCCGCCCCCGCCGATCCGATCCAGGCCTCGATGTTCAACTGGATGCCGCTGATCTTCACCTTCATGCTGGCGTCGATGCCCGCAGGCCTTGTCATCTACTGGACCTGGAGCAACTCACTCTCGATCCTGCAGCAGAGCTTCATCATGAAACGCAACGGTGTTGACGTGAATATTCTGGGCAATATCCGCGACTCCATTCCCTGGCTGAAAAAGAAGCCCGCGTGAAACAGCGGGATTTCAACGCCGACGAATTGAAAGCCGGGCGGCAACTCTTCTCAGCACCCGCAGCCTTTCGCATGGGCGTGGCACAGCTTGAACAACTGCCACCTTCACGCGGCATTGAAATCGCCTTCGCCGGACGTTCCAACGTCGGCAAGTCCTCCCTCATCAACGCCCTCACCGGTGTGAGAGGACTCGCCCGCGCTTCGAACACGCCGGGCCGCACAAGAGAACTCAATTACTTCGATGTCGACAACCGCATCACCGTCGTTGACATGCCAGGCTACGGTTACGCCGAAGCCCCCAAGCACGAAGTGAAAAAATGGCAGGCGGTGCTGCGCGGATATCTGCGCGGACGCCCGGGCTTGTCCCGCTGCTTCGTCCTCATCGATTCACGCCACGGCATCAAACCCGAAGACCTCGAAATGTTTGACCTCCTTGATGAGAGTGCCGTCGCCTATCAGCTGGTCCTCACCAAGATCGACAAGATCAAGCCAGCCGAACTCGCAACCGTCATCGACGCCACCTCCGCCATCATCAAAACCCGCGCCGCCGCCATGCCGGTGTTCCACGTCACATCATCCGACAAAGCCACAGGCATGCCGGAACTCAGGGCCGAAATCGCGGCGATGTTGAAGTAGGCGATTCAAAAAAAACACCGTCATGGTCCGCTTCAGGCGGACCACCCATGGGTCCTCCGCATGAAGCGGAGGATGACGAGTTGGGGGCGTTTGCCTGTTGAAAGAATAGAAGCAAATGTTGATTGGACAGCGCCTCTTCCCTCCTCCCGAATTTCCCCTATAAGCCCACTGTACTTTCCGGGAACACCTGCATGACCGACATCCCCGTCAACGAAACCGCCCGCATTCTCACGGAGGCTTTGCCCTTCCTGCAACGCTATGACGACCAGGTCATCGTGGTGAAGTTCGGCGGCCATGCCATGGTGGATGAAAAACTGGCGCAGCAATTCGCAAGAGACATGGTGATGTTGAAAGTCTGCGGCCTCAATCCCATCGTCGTCCATGGCGGTGGCCCGCAGATCAACAAGATGCTGGACAAGCTGCAAGTCAAGCCCGAATTCCGCGATGGCCTCCGCGTCACCGATGCTGAAACCATGAGCATAGTGGAGATGGTGCTCTCCGGCTCCATCAACAAAGCCATCGTCGCTTCCATCCAGAAAGCCGGCGGGCGCGCCATCGGCATTTCCGGCAAGGACGGAAACCTCCTCATCGCAGAAAAAATCACCAAGACGAAAATCAACGCAGAAACAGGCAAGGCCGAAGTGATCGACTTCGGACAAGTGGGAGACCCCGCCCGCGTCAACGCCGAAATCCTCCACACCATCATGAAAAGTGATGCCATTCCCGTGGTCGCTCCCGTCGGCATCGGCTGGGACGGCGATACCTACAATGTGAATGCAGACACCGCCGCAGGTGCCATTGCGTCTGCCACCAATGCCAAGCGCCTGCTGTTGCTCACAGACGTTGCAGGCGTTCTCGACAGAAACAAAAACCTGATCAGCGAATTGAAAACCGGAGACGTGCCCGGCCTCATCGCCGAAGGCACCATCACCGGCGGCATGATTCCGAAAGTTGAAAGTGCGGTGTCCGTCGTCGAGTCAGGCGTTGAAGGCGTCATCATCCTCGATGGCCGTGTGCCCCATTCCGTGCTGCTCGAACTTCTCACACCACACGGTGTCGGCACCCGTATTTCGCGCGCGGGCGTATGAAACACGTCGATACCTGGATCTTCGATCTCGACAACACGCTGTACCCCGCGTCGTGCCGCCTCTTTGACCAGATGCATGTGAAAATGGGCGAATATGTATCCCGCCTCTTCGACGTTGAATACGCCGAAGCCAAGCGCATCCAGAAAACCCTGTTCCACAAACACGGCACCACATTGCGTGGCCTCATGGTTGAACACGGCCACGCGCCCGAAGGATTTCTGGATTACGTCCACGACATTGACTACGCGTCCGTGCCGCCAAGCCCCGCCCTCGATGCAGCACTCGCCAATTTACCGGGTCGCAAACTCGTCTTCACCGCAGGCACCAACCCCCATGCCACCCGCGTGCTGAAACGTCTGGGCATCACCCACCACTTCGAAGCCATCTACGACATCGTCGACGCCCAATACATTCCAAAACCCAACCGAGCACCCTACGACCAGTTTCTCAAAGACCACGCCACTAACGCAAAAACTTCCGCCTTCTTCGAAGACATCGCCCGCAACCTCGAAGTCCCTCACAGCATGGGCATGGCCACAGTCCTCGTCACCGATGATGAAAATGATGATGCGTTGCAGTTGAACGGGGATGGGCCTTTGGATTATGTGCATCACAGGACCAACAACCTCGCCACTTTTTTGGAAAGCATCACCAAGCCCTAAGGGACCTCTCCCCCGGCTTCGCCGGACCCTCCCCGGAGGGGAGGGACCTGTGTCAACGACCTCCTTTCATCGCAACCAGGGCGCTCTACCCACGAGTCCCTCCCCTCCGGGGAGGGTGCCCGAAGGGCGGGAGAGGTCCCTTCGCTACAACAATCACCGGAGCCACCCCATGAAAAACGCCCAATCCATCATTGAAGCCGCCTGGGAAGACCGCGCAAACGTTTCCCTCAAAACCAAGGGCAGCATCCGCAAGGCCGTGGACTTTGCACTGAACGAACTCGACTCCGGCAAAGCTCGTGTCGCCGAAAAAGCCAATGGCGAATGGCAGGTCAACCAATGGCTCAAAAAAGCCGTCCTCCTCTCCTTCCGCCTCAACGACATGGAGCTGATCAAGAACGGCCCCGGCACTTCCAAATGGTGGGACAAGGTGCCGTCAAAATTTGAAGGCTGGACGGCGAAGAAATTCCGCGACGCAGGTTTCCGCGCCGTGCCCAACTGCATCGTCAGAAAATCCGCCTACATCGCCCCCGGCGCCATTCTGATGCCGTCATTCGTCAACCTCGGCGCCTACGTCGACACCGGCACCATGGTCGACACCTGGGTCACCGTCGGCTCCTGCGCCCAGATCGGCAAGAACGTGCATCTCTCCGGTGGTGTGGGAATCGGCGGCGTTCTCGAACCGATGCAGGCAGGCCCCACCATCATCGAAGACAACTGTTTCATCGGTGCCCGTTCCGAAGTCGTTGAAGGTGTCATTGTAGGCGAAGGCAGCGTCATCTCCATGGGCGTGTTCATCGGCCAATCCACCAAGATCGTCGACCGCAGCACAGGCGAAGTCCACATGGGCAAAGTCCCGCCCTACTCCGTCGTCGTCTCCGGCTCCCTCCCGCAAAAGCCTTTTGCCGACGGCAGCCCCTCGCCCTCCCTCTACTGCGCCGTGATCGTCAAACGCGTGGACGAAAAAACCCGCTCCAAAACCTCCATCAACGAACTGTTGCGTGATTGACCCCTTTCGCTAAAATGGCGGCGGGGGCAACTCAGAGCGGAGACCACACATGAACCTTTCCACCTTCACCAGCCTTGACGGGCGCATCCCCCGCAAGGGCTTCTGGCTGGGCTTTCTCGTCCTGCTGATCATCTCCTGGATTTTGCAGTTCATCGCCTTTGCCGCCTTTGGCATCAGCATGATGGGCGATCCAAATGCCACGCCGGAACAAGCCATGCAGCAGATGAGCGGCATGATGATTCCCTTGGGCATCGTCCTTCTCCTCACCCTCTGGCCCACCATCTGCCTCTATGCCAAACGCTGGCATGACCGCGACAAATCCGGCTGGTGGTCATTGATCCTGCTGATCCCCATCATCGGCGGCATCTGGATGCTGGTCGAACTCGGCTTCCTGCGCGGCACCGATGGCCCGAACAGGTTTGGCCCAGATCCGATTGCGGATTAAGAGCAACTCCCTTGCCGCGAAGCGGCGGGGGAGTACCCCGAAGGGGGGAGGGGGTGTATCCCCAACAACGAACCCAAACCATGAAAAACACGCCCCACGACACCGTATCCATGTTGCAGCAGCTGATCCGCTGCGCGTCCGTCACCCCGCATGAAGCAGGTGCCCTCACCACCGTGCAGCAATGGCTGATGGAGTCTGGCTTCAAATCCGAACGCCTCATCTTCTCCGCTCCCGACACGCCCGATGTCGACAATCTCTTTGCCCGCATCGGCAATTCTTCCCCACACCTCTGCTTTGCCGGCCACACCGATGTCGTGCCGCAAGGCGATGAATCGATCTGGTCCGTTCCCCCCTTCGCCGCCGACATCAAGGACGGTTTCATTTATGGCCGGGGGGCCGCGGACATGAAGGGTTCGGTCGCAGCCTTTGCCGCCGCAGCGCTGGACTTTGTGCGCGAGAACCCGCAGTTCAAAGGCTCGATCTCCTTTCTCATCACCGGAGACGAAGAAGGCCCGGCCGTCAACGGCACGGTGAAAGTGCTGGAGTGGATGAAAGCCCACCACCACATTCCCGACCATTGCCTTGTCGGCGAACCGACAAGCGTTGACAAACTTGGCGATGGCATAAAAATAGGCCGCAGAGGTTCGCTTTCTTTCATCGTCACTGTTGACGGCAAGCAAGGCCACGCCGCTTACCCCCACAAAGCCGACAACCCGATTCCAAAACTTGCGCGCCTGATAGAGCGCCTGGGCGCAAATCCATTGGACAATGGCAATCAACATTTCGATCCCTCCTCACTGGCTTTCACTTCATTCGACGTCGGCAATCCGGCGGGCAACGTCATCCCCTCCAAAGCCACGCTGAAATTCAATATCCGCTATTCCACCGAACAAAACTTCGCATCGCTCAAAACCCTGGTGCAATCCCACATTGATCAGATCACAAGTGAAATCGGTGGCCGCTGGCACGTCGTGCATCAAGAAGGCGCTGAAGCCTTCATGACAGAACCCGGCCCCTTCGTGGGCATCGTCGAGGAAGCCATCACCGAAGAAACCGGAGTTATCCCCAAACTCAACACCGCCGGCGGCACATCAGACGCCCGTTTCATCAAGGACCATTGCCCGGTTCTGGAGTTCGGCCCGCTCAACGCCACGATCCACCAAACCGACGAACGCATCGGCGTGGAAGAGCTGAAAGCCACAACAAGAATCTACCGCAGAATTCTGGACAACTATTTCTCACTTTAACTCCCTCACGCCACGCGTGGGGGAGTACCCCGAAGGGGGGAGGGGGTGTGTCCACAAGCGCGATCCGCACCCGCTGAAACACCCCCTCCCGGCTTCGCCGTACTCCCCCGTCGCGTTCCTCGCCGAGGAAGTTACACCCAAAGCAAAACCCCGGCTTTTCAGCCGGAGTTCAAAACTTTCGATCCACTTCTGGATTATCCGACAATCTACCCCCTCCACAGCGCGGTGTCAAGCGGTATTTTCCCTGCCTAGGAATGATCACAAAACCGTCACCTCAGCGCCCACTTTGACCAGCTTGTAGAGTTCGGCGCCTTTTAGAACCACCATGCGCCGCACAAGCGAACGCTTTGGCGTTGAAGAAGTCAAGGCAACAACACGGATTTGCAAGTGAGTTTTGGATGGTTGCTTCGGGTGTTGATTACTTTCAGCCAATTATAAAGAACCAACCGACGGCGACAAGCAAACTACCAACCACTCCAAGTACAAAACCTATGAAGTGACCACGCCATGCCCGCATATTTTCGCGTCTCAGTCGAGCGTCTCTGCGTCCGCTTGCCGTCTGCCCCGAAAACTGGTCATCAAGGGAAACATAGAATTCGTCATACTCATTTGCCAACGACTTGTAGTCACCAAGCGCGTCGTCCAGCGAACGAGTTCCCTCTCCTGCAGATAGGGCCATTCTTTTGTGGCGCAGTTCGGACATCCGTCGATAAACGTTATCGGGCAACTGCAAATCTTCAGTTAGCGCATCAATTGCATTCTCTGATCTCTTCGCAAGCGTGAAAATACAGACCTTCAGACAATCTACGCACGAACGCCGCAGGTGACGAAGTGATGCGGTGAGCTCTTTGTGCTGTTTCTCCGATTTGTCGCTTTCGGCATGAGCAGCGGCAAGATGCGTAAATGCATTACGGATTTCGTTTAAAACTTCTTCTGGAAACTGGTCATCAATTGTGAGCGCCGCTGCTAAAGCAGGTACCACTTCGTCGCGGTAAAATGTTAAAACGTCATCAATCAACAAAGGCGTCGCCTTAGCCATAATTCACCGCGCTCAAATTTTATGGACTGGCTTATAGATACTTCAGCCTCTTGAAACCTTCGGAGACTTCCTGGCGAGTGACTTTTCTTTGTTTCATCAAGTGAATGCTTCCCCGAACTCTGACGTCAGGAGCGTCAGATGGCCCAACGCTCGCTTGGTCGCCGTTTTTTTCCAAAACCTCGTAAGCACTTCCAATTCCATGCCGCCTAAGGATCGAGATCAGACCATCACGTTGTTTCACGGTTCGCCTCCATACTCATTGCCACCAAACGACTCACAAAATGCGGGCCGCTACCCTTTGAAATGTAGTGAGTCAATGGTAAATGTCCCTCAAAAAAAATGGTTAACCTTGATTTAACGCGAGGTAAATTGATTCGAGGGCAAAAGAGGAACTTTCACCGAACAAATGCGACTAACTGCCGCACACTATGGGCCTTCAAAATCGCCGGTCCAGTTCACTTTCGAACTGCTTGAGTCTCGCCTTCGCGCAGACTTTTGCAGCCCGAGCGCTCACCCACTTCTGGATTATCCGACAATCTACCCCCTCCACAGCGCGGTGTCAAGCGGTATTTTCCCTGCCTAGGAATGATCACAAAACCGTCACCTCAGCGCCCACTTTGACCAGCTTGTAGAGTTCGGTCACATCATCGTTCAGCATGCGGATGCATCCCGAAGAGGCAGACTTGCCGATGGAAGATGGCGTGTTGGTGCCGTGGATACGGTAGATCGTGCCGCCGAGATACATGGCGCGTGCGCCAAGCGGATTTTCGAGGCCGCCGGCCATATAGGCAGGCAGTTCAGGATGGCGCTTGCGCATTTCCGTTGGTGGGCGCCAGTCTGGCCATTTCACCATGCGGCTGACTTTGTTCACGCCTTTCCACTCAAAGCCCTTCTTGGCGGTGGCAACGCGGTATTTCACGGCTTTGCCGAAACCGAGGACGTAGTGGAGTTCGTTGGTCTTGGTGTTGATGATCACCGAACCCTTGGCTTTCGATGTTTTGAAAGAAACGATCTTACCGCGCTTCAGAGCAGGGAAAGTCGCCTTCGCGTCCACTTCGGCGTTGATGCTGTAAGAGGCAGGGGTGATGACCAGATCGCCATACATATCAACTTCGCCAGCGGCGGCGGTGGTGGCGAAAAGGCCTGCGGCGAGTGTGGCGGCGGCGGCGATTTTGAAGAGCATGTTCATTTTGTTGATCCCTCGTTGCATTCGTTTGATGATGCGAAAATAGGGGAAGCACCCTGAACCGATGCTGAGCAGCAAATTTATCTTCCGTTCAGATTCGAGGAATTTGGAGATTCTGGTTAAATCCATGAATTTATGGGATAAACTGTGAAATGGAAGCCATCGAAACCAAATATGCCGATCTCGAAGATGAAGGAATCCGCGCCTTTATGGTGGCCGGAGAGCGATTCTATCCACCCGGTGCCGTGAATTTTTCAATTTCTGAACAACGCGATTTCTATAACCGCTATGCCGCCCATTTCAGAAAGCCCCGCCCTCTTGGCCTGAAGGCCGCAGACTTCACCCTCGGCGAGATTTCCTGCCGCCTCTACACGCCACCAAACCACAGCGACACCACAGTCCTCTATCTCCATGGCGGTGGCTTCATCCTCGGCGGCCTTGAAAGCCACGATGACATTTGCGCCGAACTCGCTTCCGCATCGCAATGCCCGGTGATTGCCGTCGCTTACCGCCTCGCCCCCGAACACCCGTTCCCCGCAGCACTTGACGATTGTTTCGCTGTTCTGAAAAGCATCGATGGCCCCGTCATCACCGCCGGAGACAGTGCAGGTGGCAACCTTGCGGCAGCCTTGTGCCTCAAAGCCCGCGACCTTGCCCCAGACGTCCAAATCAAAGGCCAGGTTCTGATCTACCCCGGCCTCGGCGGTGACATTTCAAAAGGCAGCTACATCACTCAAGCCAACGCCCCCGGCCTCACAACAGCCGATGTGTTGTATTACCGCGATGTCTACAAAGGCGGCAACGCCTATGCCGAACCCTTGAATGCCGCATCACATGCCAATCTGCCGCCCGCTTTCATGATCGCCGCAGGCCTCGATCCGCTCCACGACGACTGCGCCGATTATGCCGAAAAACTGAAAGCCAACGGCATCCAAGCCACCGTCCGCTCCGAACCCCAACTCGTCCACGCCTTCCTGCGCGCCCGCCATATGTCCAAACCCGCCGCAAAAAGTTTCGCCGCCATCATTGCGGCGATCAGGGGATTTGCGGCATAACCCCCCACAGCATGAAAAACGACATCAAGACCATCACCACCTTTCCCCGCAAGGTGAAGGAGATTGAAAATCTCTTCATCACCCTGAAAGACGGCACCAGACTTGCCGCCCGCATGTGGCTGCCGGTTGATGCGGCAAAAAAGCCGGTGCCAGCGCTTCTTGAATATCTCCCTTATCGCAAGCGTGATGGCACGGTGGTGCGCGATGCCCTGACCCATCCCTACATGGCGGGCCACGGCTATGCCTGCATCCGCGTGGACATGCGGGGCTCAGGCGACAGCGAAGGGTTAATGCGCGATGAGTACACCAAGCTGGAACAGGACGACGCCATCGAAGTCATCGCTTGGTTGGCTGAGCAAAAATGGTGCGATGGCAAAGTCGGCATGTTCGGCATTTCCTGGGGTGGCTTCAACGCCCTGCAGGTGGCGGCGCGGGAACCCCAAGCCCTGAAAGCCATCGTCACCATCTGCTCCACAGACGACCGCTACGAAGACGACATCCACTACAAGGGTGGCACACTGCTCAACGAGAATTTGGGATGGGCCGCCACCATGCTGGCCTATTCCTCGCGGCCCCCTGATCCCAAGATCGTCGGCGCGAAATGGAAGAAGATGTGGATGGAGCGGCTGGAGAACGAACCCTTCCTCCTGATCGACTGGCTCAAACACCCGCACCGTGATGCCTATTGGAAGCATGGTTCGGTGTGCGAGGATTGGGGCAAGATCAAATGCCCGGTGCTGTGTGTCGGCGGCTGGAACGATGCGTATTCAAACGCCATTCCAAGGCTCATGAAAAACCTGCGGGTGCCGCGCAAAGCCATCATCGGCCCCTGGGCACACAAGTATCCGCATTTTGCTGTTCCCACACCCCGCATCGGATTCTTGCAGGAAATGCTGCGCTGGTGGGATTTCCACATCAAGGGCATCAACACGGGTGTCAACAATGATCCCGACTACCGCGTCTATGTCATGGATGCCTATAAGCCCGGCTCATTCCCCAAACACATTGGTGGCCGCTGGATTGCCGAGAGCTATTGGGGCCACGGCAATCTTGAAAACAAGACATGGCATCTCTCAAAGCAAGGCATCACAGCTGACGCGGGCAAGGAGGAAGGCCTCTCCATAACATCGTCACAGAACATCGGTTTTGACGGCGGCGAATACTGCATCATCTGGCTGGGTCAGGAATTCCCCGGCGATCAGGTCAAGGACGACCAAGGCTCAATCACCTTCGATTCGCCTGAACTTTCCGACGACATGGAACTTGTGGGCGCGCCGGCGATTGAACTGTCTTTGATGGTGGACAAGCCTGTGGCGCACATTGCATTGCGCCTCAATGATGTCTGGCCGGACGGCAAAGTTTCGCGCATCACCTATCATCTGCAAAACCTCTGCATGCGCGACAGCCGCGAATACCCAACACCGCTTGAAGCCTACAAGCGCTATAAAATGAAAATCAAACTGGACGACATCGCCTGGAAAATCCCGAAGGGACACAAGCTCCGCGTCGCCATCTCGACAAGTTACTTCCCGATGATGTGGCCGGCGCCAGAGCCGGTGAAACTCACCGTATATGCCGGTGCATCAACGGTCACCCTGCCCATCCGCAAAAAAGGCATCACCGAAAAACCTGTCAGCTTCGCAAGTGCCGAGGCCGCAGAACCCATCAAACAGAAAGAAATCTCCAAGCCATCAAACTCCCGCAAAGTCTCAGTGGACAAAAAGACGGGAGTGACACGCCTAGAGATCATCGATGACTTCGGCAAGCAGGAGCTCAAGCCCCACGGCATGATCATTTCAGGTGTGGGACGCGAAACTTACGAAATCCTGCCCGCCGATCCACTCTCGGCCAAAATGGAAACCCATTGGACAGAATATCGCAAGCGCGGCAAATGGGAGATACGCACCGAAACCTATGGCCGCCTGACAGCAACCAAGACCCACTGGATCGTCTGGGGCAAGATTGTCGCCTTCGAGGGCAAGAAGCAGATTTTTGCACGTGAGTTCAACGAAGAGATTGAACGACGCCTGCAGTGATCCAATTCATGTTACAGGGCCGTAACATCGTGTATAAGAACAGGAACGGTTGCCAATGGCTTTGGCGGTTGATTTGATGGTTGGACGAAACATCCCGTCGAAACAGACCGGGGATATCGCATTGCTTCAACGCATTGCGGCATCCCAGGACAGATTTGCGTTTGCGGACCTGTTCGATGCCTATGGCCCCCGTGTAAAAGCTTTCATGATGCGCAAAGGGGCAACCCCCGAACAGGCCGAAGACTTGGTGCAGGAAGCCATGATTGCCGTGTGGACCAAAGCCAGGCTCTATGTGCCCGAGCGTGGCGGCGTTGCCACATGGATTTTCACCATCGCCCGCAACCTGCGTATCGACCGCCTGCGCCGGGAGAAGTCCAACCAGTTCACGGATATCGACGACTATGACGCCGAGTCCCTGGATGCGGCCCAGGACGACGCCCTCTCGAGGTTGCAGGAGGATGGATATGTGGCGAAGGCCTTGGCGCAGATCCCCGTTGAACAGCGGGAATTGTTGCTGATGAGTTACGTCGAAGACTTGCCGCAAAGCGAAATTGCGATGCGGTTGAAGATACCCTTGGGCACTGTCAAATCCCGCATGCGGCTGGCTTACCGGCGCATGCGCAAATTGTTGGAGCAAATCTCGTGACCATCCGCCACCATCTGGATGAAGCCACCGTCATCGCCTACGCTGCGGGAACCCTCGGCGAAGGCTTGAGCATCGCTGTCGCCAGCCATCTCGCCTTCTGTTCGGAATGCCGTGCTGATGTGCGTGCCGCCGAACTGGTTGGAGGCCACGTGTTGGTCGAAGACGAGCAGCCCGTGTCAAACGCCTGCCGCAGTGCCACACTCGCCAGCCTCGATGGCTTGACCATCGCCAAACGCCCCCCTGCTACGGCCATGGGTGAAGTGCCCAAACCCATTTGCAACATGATCAACAATGTTCCCCTTGACCAGTTGAAATGGAAAACCAGGGCACCGGGCTTTGCTGTGTTTGACATTCCATTGTCACCCGGCGGCAAGACCAAACTGCAATTGATCAAAGTGGCCTCTGGCAAAAAAATTCCGGAGCACACCCATGGCGGCGAAGAGCTGACGCTGATTCTGCGTGGTTCCTATTCTGACAAAACGGGCAAATACCAGCGCGGTGACATCGCCGATCTCGATGAAGACATCGAACACCAGCCCATTGTCGATTCAGACATCGACTGCATCTGCCTCATCGCCACTGAAGCGCCAGCGAAATATCGTTCCTTTTGGGCCAGACTGGCGCAGCCGTTTGTCGGGGTGTGAGCACCTGCCGAAGGGACCTCGCCCGTCTCGCGCTGACGCGCGATCCACCCTCTCCAAGGAGAGGGGACGATGTTTGTTTTTGTCCCTTCTCCTTGGAGAAGGTGGCGCGAAGCGCCGGATGAGGTCCCTTTGACCCACCCCTGGCGCATCGTCTGGATCACCGGGGCCTCCACCGGCATTGGGGCTGAAGTTGCGCGCCAACTCGCGGCGGAAGGTGTAACTGTCGCCGTCTCCGCCCGCAAAGCGGACGCCCTCGCCACTGCGGCGGCATCCAATCCGAATATCAAAGCCTATCCCCTCGACGTCACCGATGAAAAAGCCGTTGCCACAACCTTTGCTGCAATTGAACGGGACCTCGGTGCCATCGATCTCATCATCGCCGCCGCCGGCACCTACGATCCGGTGACACTCGACACTTTCTCTCCCAAACCCTTCCGCAGCATGTATGAAGTCAACTACCTCGGCGTCATCAATGTGCTGTCAGCCGCACTGCCAAGCTTCCGTGCACGGAGGAAAGGCCACCTCTCGTGGATCGCATCCGTCTCAGGCTATCGCGGCCTGCCCAAGGCCGCAGCTTACGGCCCCACCAAGGCAGCACTCATCAACCTGGCAGAATCGCTCAAACCCGAACTGGCACGTGAGGGTGTGACAGTCAGCGTCATCAATCCTGGATTCGTGAAAACCCCGATGATCAGCCAGAATGATTTTGACATGCCGTTTCTGATGGAAGTGAAAGACGCAGCGCGCAAAACCATTGAAGGCCTCGCCAAGGGAAAATTCGAGGTGGCTTATCCCACACCCTTCGTTGCCATCTTGAAATTCGCGCGCATTTTACCCTACCGCGCTTATTTCTGGCTGATCAACCGCTTCGTCTTAAAGCCTTGATCTCCCCATTCCTCCATCGGCGGGCCTGACCCGCCGACCCAGAGCTGCGGAAAGGCTGGTTCGGCGGCTCAAGGCCGCCGATGGAGGGTTGGGGACAAATAAAAAGGGCGGCCCGAAAGCCGCCCTCGTCAAAACAGTGTTTTGCCTATTTGCCGAGTGCTGCTTCCTTCTTTGCGATCTCGGCTTGGCGGCGCTTGATCTCTTCGCCCATCGGCGGTCCCTTGAAGCGCTTGTTTTCGCTGGCAAACCAAAGCACTGCCAGAATGATGGCAAAGCCGAGGGAATAATACCAAAGGCCCGGCACGAAGCTGGTGCCTGCTGCGGCATCGCCCGGAATAGAGATGACGAAGGCATGGCCAGCTATGGTAACCAACACGGCACCGATGCCTACGATGACGGCAAACAGTTTCGACAATCCACCGAGGCGGAAGTTGCCGAATTCTGTCCATGTTTTTCCTTCGGCAAACAGGCCGGCCACCACCGGCATGGCGTAGGAAATATAGAGATACATGGCACAACCCGTCGAAAGTGCCGCGAACGCGCCCAACGGTGTGGTGATCATCACCAGGATGGAGCACAGCACAAACACGGACCAGATGGCAGCGTTTGGTGTGCGGTGAGTTTTGCTGACCGATCCCAGAAGATTTGAGAACGGCAGTCCGCCATCGCGGGCGAAAGCGTAGATCATGCGCGATGTAGAAGTGACTGCGGCGAGGGCGCAAAGGAAGTTCGCGATCAAGACACCTATCAGCATGAGCTTTCCGATGAAGGATCCCATGATGACGCGGGTGAAAAGATTGTTGAACGAGCCCCAGCCTTCAGCGGCAGCGGCCTTGGTGTCGGGAATGCTGAGGACCATGAGCAGGATCAGCACGAAACCGAAAATCAACGACCAGAGCACCGACTGGATCATGCCCTTGTGCACGGTATTGCGGGCATCAAGGGTTTCTTCCGATGTGTGGGCCGATGCATCAAATCCTGTAATGGTGAACAATGGATAGAGCAGGCCGATGATGAAGGCCATGAGAGCGCTCGATTCCGGAACTACGCCACCGCCAGCCGCACCGGTATTATTCTGGAATTCAAAGGCGCGGGCCACATTGAAGTCAGCAGCACCCATGGCAAACATGATGATCAGAATCGCTGTGACAGCCAGAATGAGGTAGCCGGCAAGGTCCGTCAGTTTGGTCGTGAGACCAATGCCGAAATGGTTGAGCGCGCATTGGGCGGCCGTCAACGCGACAACAAACCAGATCTGCGTCCAGGTTCCCCAACCTGAAACATCCCAGCCCAAGAGGCCGGCACAGAACAGGTCCTTGGTGATGAAATACAGGAACACGTTGACAGCGGGGACAACGAACAGCAGGCCCAGCAAGTTGGTGTAGGCTGTGGCCCAGCCCCAAAAACGGCCACCCAGAATGGATGACCAGTGATAGAGGCTGCCCGCTGTCGGATAGGCCGAGGCGATCTGCCCGAGTGATGCCGCAACGATCAGGGCGTAGACGCCGCCGATGATCCAGCCGAGCGTCAGCGAAAATGGACCGCCGGAAGACAGCGCGATTGGAAACGACCCGAAGCCGCCGGAAATGATGCAGATGATGGCGAAAGAAATTGCAAAGCTCTGGAAAGGACCCATGCGCCGTGAAAGTTCCTGCGCATAGCCCATGCTGTGGAGGACTTTTTCGTCCTCATTGATATTTTTGTTGTCAGCCATAATGGCGCTCCCCGCCGCTTGTGGGGCAAGCTGCGTTTTTGATGTGAGTTGATAAAGCCCCCGCGCGCTGGTTGTTTTTTATCCCATCCGCCCGATAGTCCCCTGCGACCATAGTGGAAGAAAGTCGGGCCGAGGTCAACGGTTCGACGGTTGTGTTTGTTGCAATGCAATACAAAGCTGGCGTCTCATTTGTCTGCGAGATGGCGCAAATATACTGGACGCCGCACATCTTCCGGGCATGATGGGATCATGATCGAGATATCCCAAACCCGCCGCCCCGGTGGCCGCGATGGCCGCCGCGCACTTCGTGCAGCACCTCAAATCTCGTTCCCCACGCTGGTGCGCAACATCCCGACTTACGACATCCTGCCGGATGAGGCGGTTGAGCTGGTGCATGAGGAGTCACTGAAAATCCTGGAGGAAGTCGGTTGCGAGTTCCGCGATGACCAGGCGCCGGCGCAATGGAAGGCGGCGGGTGCTGACGTCAAGGGGACCCGCGTTCACATTGACCGTGCCTTGCTGATGCAACTGATTTCCACAGCACCATCAGAATTCACCTGGCACGCGCGAAATCCGGAGCGCACCGTCAAGGTTGGTGGCAAGAACACTGTGTTTGTTCCCATGTACGGCGCACCCTTCGTGCGCGACCTTGAAGGCAAGCGCCGCTATGGCTCGCTCGAGGACCTCAATAACTTCCACCGCCTGGCGCAAATGTCGCCGTCGCTGCATTCCATGTCCTCCATCATCTGCGAGCCGATGGAAATCGCGGTACCCAAGCGCCACCTCCACATCATGCAGTCCGCCATGACCATGGGTGACAAGCCCTTCATGGGAATCGTCACTGCCAAGGAGCGGGCTGAAGATGTGATGGCGATGGCGGGCATCGTGTTCGGCCATGAATTCGTCAAGGACAACACCGTCGTCGTCTCCATCACCAACTGCAATTCGCCGTTGGTGTGGGATCAAACCATGCTCGACGCCATGCGGGTCTATGCCGCCAGCAACCAACCCGTGATCTGCGCACCTTTCGCGTTGTGTGGAGCTTCAACAACCGCATCATCGATTGGCTCAGTCGCACAGGTCAATGCCGAAGCCCTTGCAGGCGTTGCCTACACGCAACTGGTGCGCAAAGGCGCACCCGTGATCTATGGGCAGTTCATGGTGGCCGTGGACATGAAGACGGGCGCTCCTATGGGCGGCACGCCAGAAGCCGCGCAGATGATGTATGTGATGGGGCAGCTGGCACGCAAATACAAACTGCCGTGGCGCACCTCCGGTTTCCACGTCGGCTCAAAACTCAACGACGCGCAGGCCGGCTATGAGGCCAACATGCTGATGCATGCGGCGATTCTTTCAGGAGCAAATTATGTGTGGCACGTTGCGGGCTGGCTCGAAGCAGGCTTGTCGTGTGGCTACTCGAAATTCGTGACCGACGCCGAACAATTGGTGGGCTGGTATAAATACGCCCAAGGCATCAAATTCGATGATTTCCAGGAGGCCATGGCCGCCATCCGCGAAGTGGGGCCTGCAGGGCACTTTTTGGGCACGGCCCACACGCTGGAGAATTTCGAGAAGGCCTTCTTCATGCCGACAATCATGGATTTCAATTCGTTTGAACAGTGGTCATCGGAAGGTGCCAAGGACCATGACACACGGGGACGCGAAAAAGCCAAGGCCATGCTGGCGGCTTATGAAGCCCCAAAAATGGATGAAGGCATCGCCGAGGGCTTGCGCGATTTCATTGCGCGGCGCGGGGAAGAGTTGCCGAATAGTGTGAGTTGATGCAAGCCTACGTGACATCAGCACTCGCCACACTCTTGGTTGTGGCCGACCCCATATTCCTGAGTGCGCTGTTTCTCGGTCTTACACAGAACATGTCTCGAGGCCACCGGCGGGAAGTAGCCTTGCGGGGATCGATCATCGCATTCTGCATACTTCTGGGTGCGGGCCTCGGTGGCGCAAAACTCCTGGAGCTTCTGGGCATTTCACTTTCGGCGTTCCGGATCGCCGGTGGCCTGCTGCTGATGACGACGGCGGCCCAGATGGTTTTTGACTGGCGCAACCAACGCCAGCAGGACCTCGCCACCGCTGCTGTCACCATTGACCACGTCCGCAACATTGCCGCCTTTCCGCTGGCCATTCCCTTGATGGCAGGCCCTGGCGCCATCACGGCGATGATCCTGCTGGCTGGCCGCGCCGAAGGTGATTGGACAAGGCTCGGCGCGCTTTACACTGTCACAGCTCTTGTCATGCTGGCGTGCTACCTGTGTTTTCTTGCGGCAGAACGCATTTCGGCGGTCCTCGGCATAACCGGGCGCGCCGTTGTCACCCGTCTGTTGGGCATCATTCTCGCTGCACTGGCCGTACAGTTTGTCATTGATGGCGTGCAGGCCCTCACCTGAAAGGGTCCGGCTTCAGCCAAAGTCCACACCATTAATTTTGCTTTCCCGCCTATTACGCCTCCCTTTTGCGCAACCACCCGGAAAACCGCGCCAAGCCTTCACGCAGCACGGCTTCGTCCTTGAGATAGCACATGCGCATGAAGCCTTCACCTGCGGCACCAAAGGCCGCACCGGGTGCAAAACCCACGCCAACATCGTCGATGATTTGTTTTGCCACCGAAAGTGAATTCGTCACACCGCGCATGCGGAAGAAGAAATAGAACGCGCCATCGGGCATCTGGAAGTCGATTGAATTGAAAGGTCTGAATGCTTCCGCAACAATGTCCCGGTTGCGCCGCGCCGTTGCCACCTGTTCGGCAATGAAGCCATCACCTGTGTTCAACGCCGTCGCGCAGCCCCGTTGCAGGAACACGGGAGAGCCTGAAGAGTGGTATTGGATGAATCGCTCGGCCACCGGGGCCAGCGCTTTTGGCACCTGGATCCAGCCCTGCCGCCAACCCGTCATGGCCCAGTTCTTTGAGAAGGTGTTGCAGAGAATGAGTTTCTCTTCGGTGTCACAGACATCCAGAAATGAAGGCGCGCGTTTGGCACCATCGGCGCCAAAATAAAACTGCGAATAGACTTCATCGGCCAGAATCCAGATATCACGGGCCCGGGCAAAATCGCGTATCGCGATCAGGTCTTCGCGTGCTGCGGTCCAGCCGATGGGGTTGGACGGCGAATTGATGCAGATGGCTTTGGTGTGCGGGCTTGCTGCGGCAAACAGGCGGTCCAGATCAAGTGACCACCTGTTGTTTTCAAACAGCATTGGCACTTCAACAGGTCTGACACCCATCAATCGCATCGGCCCTGCGTAGTTCGGCCAGGCCGGAGCAGGGATGATGATCTCATCGCCAGCACCCGCAATCATCTGCAAAGCAATTTGTATCGCCTGCATGCCGCCGCCGGTGACACAGAAGTTTTCGGCATCGAAGACACGGTCAAAATGCCGGGTGTGATAGTCGGCCAGTGCCTGGCGCAATTCCGGAATGCCAAGCTGCCACGTGTAAAAGGTCTCGCCCTGCTGCAGGCTTTCGGACACAGGACGATAAAACGCTTCGGGCGTCGGCAGATTTCCCTGACCCGACCAGAAACCGATGGTTCCGGGTTTTGCCATGCCATACATGACTACATTGACGATTCCGCTGTCGGGCTCGGTCTGGGCGGGAGGAGTGAGGCCAGCAATCAATGATTCAGTGTTCATGCCCTACCCTTCAAATGAAAAGGCCCGGGCGTCAAGCACCCGGGCCTTCATTAAATCAACGTCAGCTTAGCGCTTGGCCAGCGAGTCGCGGATCTGCGCGAGCAGCACTTCGGAAGCCGAAGGTGCCGCTGGTGGCGGAGCTGGCTCAGCCTTCTTCATGCGGTTCGATATCTTCACCAGTTGCATCAGGATGAAAGCAAGGATCAGAAAACCGATGACGATGGTGACAAAGTTGCCATAGGCAAATGTGGCACCAGCTTCCTTGGCAGCTGCCAAGGTTGCATCTTTCGGTGCACCGCCGGCAAGCTGCACAAACTTGTTTGAAAAATCAACGCCGCCGGTGGCCATGCCAACGATTGGCATGATCAGGTCGTCAACCATTGAGCTGACGATCTTGCCGAAAGCGCCACCCAGGATGACGCCGATGGCGAGGTCGAACGCGTTGCCCTTGAACGCGAAGTTTTTGAATTCATTCCACATAGTATATCCCCCTTCGGATCATAAGTTGTGGGCCCTTCCCGGCCCGGGGCGGCTTTTAACGCAAACTTTACCAAATTGGAAAGCAAAAAGGCTTTCGCCCAAAACATGGGCAATGGCTTGCGAAGAACCCGGCGTTGCGGCTTAATCCCGTTCGGGGAGTTGAGATGGCCTTTCAGGGTTGGACCATAGTGCTGGTGGCGCTTGCCTATATCGGCCTGCTGTTTGGCGTGGCCTGGTGGGGGGACCGCCGCTTTGGTGAAGCCAAGGGCCAGCGCCGCCCGCGCCCCCTGGTGTATGCACTTTCACTCGCGGTCTATTGCACCTCTTGGACATATTTCGGGTCTGTCGGTGTTGCGTCGCGCACGGGCTATGATTTCGTGCCCGTCTATCTCGGTCCCATCCTGATGTTTGCGCTTGGCTATCCTTTGATCGCCCGCATCGTGGCCATCGCCAAGCGCCAGAACATTGCGTCCATCGCTGACTTTCTTGCCGCACGCTATGGCAAGAACGAAGCTTTGGGTGCAATTGTTGCGTTGATCGCTGTCATCGGCATCGTTCCTTACATTTCCATCCAGCTGAAGGCACTGTCCTTCTCGCTGCAAACCATGATCGGGCCGACAACAGTCGCTTCCACCACCGGAGGCAGCCTGGCCTTTTTCATCACCATGGCGCTGGCCGCTTTTGCTGTCCTCTTCGGCACCCGCCATGTGGATGCGACTGAACACCAGGATGGCTTGATGTCAGCCATCGCAGTCGAATCATTGGTGAAACTCGGGGCCTTTGTCACCGTCGGCCTCTTTGTGACATTTGCAGTGGCTGGCGGTCCGTCCGGGATTACGGCACTTGTTGCGGCATCACCTGCGGCCACTGAAATTTTTTCACGGGCGCCCGATGGCAGCTACTGGCTCACCGTCACGCTGCTGTCGGCGTGCAGCATCATTCTTTTGCCGCGCCAATTCCATGTCGCTGTGGTGGAAAATGCCCATGTGACGGATGTGCGCCGCGCGGCGTGGCTGTTTCCGCTCTATCTGGTTTTGATCAATCTTTTTGTCCTGCCCATTGCCATCGTGGGGTTGACCATTCTGCCAAACGTTGACGCCGACACTTACGTGCTTGCACTTCCCGTGGCCAGTGATGCGCGGGGTGTTGCACTGATCGCATTCATTGGCGGCATTTCAGCGGCAACCGCCATGGTGATTGTGGAGTGTGTGGCGCTCGCGATCATGGTGTCCAACAATCTTGTGGTGCCTCTGGTTTTGCTGCTGCAGGGCGAGCAGAACATGTTTCAGGTCAAGTCGAGAGAAAGCCGCAGTCCCGCACTCATTACCATCCGCCGCGTCATCATCTGTGTCATCCTGGTTTTGTCCTATGCCTATTTCGCCGCGGCTGGCAACTCTGCCGCCATCGCGCAAACCGGGCTCATCTCCTTTGCCGCCTTGACGCAGTTGGCCCCTGCGTTTTTCGGCGGGTTGATCTGGCATCGGGCCACGGCACGCGGTGCCATGGCCGGCATTCTCGCAGGCTTTACAGTGTGGGCCTACACTTTGCTCATTCCCTCCTTCATTGATTCCGGCTGGATCAGCAAATCGTTTTTGGACGAAGGCCTGCTCGGCATTGCCGCCTTGAAGCCACGCCAGCTCTTTGGTCTTGCCTTTGATCCCTTGCCCCACGGCGTGTTCTGGAGTCTTGCCTTCAACATTGCCTGTTACATCGGCTTCTCCCTGATGAAGGCACCATCACGCGTCGAACAACTGCAGGCGCAGGCTTTCATCTCAGCTGATTTGCAGCGTGGTGGAAATTCCGGATACAGGTTGTGGCGCTCCACGGTTGCCATGGGTGCGGTTGAAGATGTTGTCGCCCGCTACCTGGGCCGCGAACCTGCACGCGCCGCCTTTGCCGATCTTGCAACGCGCCGCGAACTTGCAGACGACCCATTGATTGAAGCTGATATCGTGAGCTTGACCCACGCCGAAAACCTGATTGCCAGTGCGGTTGGCCCTGCCTCTTCGCGCCTCGTCATGGCGCTGCTGTTGGAGCGTCATGCCAAGGGCTCGCGTGTTGCCACGCAATTGCTGGATGACGCGTCAACGGCCGTGCAGCACAGCCGCGAACTTTTGCAATCAGCCATCGACAACGTGCCGCAAGGCATTGCGGTGTTCACCCGCAACAATGAGCTCATCTGTTGGAACCCGCCGTTTTGTGCGTTGCTCAACATTCCTGATTCCATGGCACGGGTCGGCTCGCCGCTGCACGGCATCCTGGCCCAAGTGATGGAACAGACAGGTCCGGTATCTGATCTCGGCTCTCGTCTCAGCGCAGCTTTGGAACACGTCACCGGCGACCATGCTGTGTTGCGTGAGAAAATCTTTGCCACAAGTCGTGTCGTTGATGTGCAAAGCGGTACTCTTCCCGACGGCGGGCTGGTCCTCACCTTCATTGATGTCAGTGAAAACGTTGAGGCGGCGGAAGTCTTGCGCCTTGCCAACGAAACGCTGGAACGGCGCGTGAAAGAGCGTACCGCCGAACTCACCACACTGAACGCCGCCCTTGCCATTGCCAAGGCCGAGGCCGAGCAGGCCAATATCGGCAAGACCCGTTTCATCGCCGCCGCCAGCCACGACATTCTTCAACCCCTCAATGCGGCGCGGCTTTTCACCTCAACGCTCGTCGAACAAAAAGCCAAAGGCCAGCAGGGCCAACTCGCGCGCAACGTCGACCAGTCACTCGAAGCGGTTGAGGATATTCTGGCGACGGTTTTGGACATCTCCCGTTTTGACGCCGGTGCCGTGAAACCGGAGATCAGCAGCTTTCGCGCTTCAGACATCCTCAAACCCCTGCAACAGGAGTTTGCGCCTTTGGCACAGGCAAAGGGTCTTTCCCTTGTGGTGGTGGGTTCAAGCCTCGTGTTGCGCAGTGACCGCAAACTCTTGCGCCGCATCCTGCAGAACCTGATGTCCAACGCCATCACATACACCAGCAAAGGCCGCGTGCTGGTGGGCCTCAAACGAAACGGGGACCACGTGCAGATTCGTGTGCACGACACCGGGCCTGGCATTCCACAATCAAAACACGGGATCATATTCCACGAATTTGAGCGGTTGTCCCATGGGGCCTCACCCGAAAAGGGAGGAGCACCTGGTCTTGGCCTTGGACTTTCGATTGTGGAACGGCTGACCCGCCTTTTGGGGCATCCCATGGCTTTGCAAAGCCATGTGGGCCAAGGCAGCCTGTTTTCTGTGATGGTGCCCATCAGCGAAGAGTCAGTCGCAGAGCCCGTTGCCAAAAGACCAGCCAACTCCCGCTTGTCCGGCGCCCTCAGCGGCTTGCATGTTTTGGCCATCGACAATGAACAGTCGATTGTTGATGGCCTGGCCGCTTTACTGGGCGGTTGGGGACTTGATGTCAGCAAAGCCTTGAACCCGGTTGAGGCCATGGTTGCGGACCGCAAACCAGACATCATCATTGCTGACTATCACATCAACCACGATGACGGCCTGGCATTGATCCAGGAATTGCGGGATCTGTGGAAAGACACCGTGCCCGCCATCCTGATCACCGCAGACCCTTCAGCGAAATTGCGGGGCGAAGCCGAAGCGGCGGGTGTGCATTATCTGCGCAAACCCGTAAAGCCCGCGCAACTCAGGGCATTGATGGCGCAGCTTGCGGTGCAGGGCAAAGCGGCGGAGTAAAGCTGTTTGCGGGTGTTTCAATTTTTGCAATACATCCAAAATTTGCCGTGATGGCCCGCTTCAGGCCAAGACGGAACTGGGGGTGTTTGCTTTTTGGGTCAATTGAGAAGATCACTAGGGCGATGATCACCCAAGGCACCATCCTGCACCCCGGAAAGGCATCCGGCCCAACACTTGTGCTCACCGAGCCTGTCAGCTTCTGGGGTGCCTTTGATCCGCGTGAAGGTCAAATCGTCGACGTGCATCATCCGCAGTGTGGTGCAAAACTTGGCGGACACATTTTATTGCTGCCTGAAACACGGGGCTCCGGCGGCACACCGGGAGGCATTGCTGAATCCATCCGCCGCCGCACCGGGCCACTCGGCATTATCCTGATCACGCCGGATATTAACTTGGCAGTTGGCGCTGCGGTGGCGACGACACTTTACAGGGTGGACTGCCCGGTGATCGCTGTTGCCGAAACCGATTACAAGGCATTGATCATGGCCCGACATATCACCATCGCAATCGACGGTAAGCTTACCGCTGTTTGACAGCTTCCATTGCGACAAGTCACGCGCTAAGAGCGCGGCCATGTCTGATACGCATATGAAAATCGCCATCGCCGGAGCCGGCGGCCGCATGGGCCGGGAACTTGCCCGCATCGTCCATGCCACACCGGGCTGCGTTCTCGCAGGCGGGCTTGAAGCCAAAGGTTCGGCCTATGTCGGCATGGATTTCGGGGTGCTCTTTGGTGTGACCAATCTCGGCCTCAAGATCACGGACAATCCGGAATCAGTGATGCGCGCCGTGGATGGCGTCATTGATTTCACCGTGCCACCGGCAACACTCGATCTCATCCGTTACACATCGGCCTTTGGCAAGGTGCACGTCATTGGCACCACGGGCGTTGACGCGAGGGGAGAAGAGGCCATCACCCAGGCAGGTGCCGCCGGTGCCCGCATCGTCAAGACGGGAAACTTCAGCCTCGGCATTAATGTGCTGCAACTCCTGATCAAGCGGGCCGCCGCCATTCTGGGGGATGACTACGACATCGAAGTCCTGGAAATGCACCACCGCCACAAGATCGACGCGCCCTCGGGCACCGCCTTGATGCTGGGCCAATCCGCCGCCGATGGCCGCGGCATCAATCTTGAGAAGAAATCTGTGCGCTCACGCGATGGCCACACGGGTGCGCGTAAACCCGGCGACATTGGCTTTGCAACACTGCGCGGTGGCTCGGTTGTGGGCGATCACACCGTTATGTTTGCGAGCGACTCTGAGCGCATCGAACTCACCCACAAGGCCCAGAGCCGGGAAATGTTTGCACGCGGTGCCGTGCGTGCCACACTTTGGGCCATGGGCCAGCCCGCCGGGCGCTATGACATGCAAGATGTATTGGGATTGAAATAGATGAGTGGAACACTGGTGCTGGTTCGTCACGGCCAGAGCGAATGGAACTTGAAGAACCTGTTCACGGGCTGGAAAGACCCTGATCTCACGGAAAAGGGCGTGGGCGAAGCCCGCGCCGCAGGGCAACGCCTGAAAGCCAAAGGATTGAAGTTTGATCTTTGCTTCACGTCTGCACTCACCCGGGCGCAGCACACATTGAACCTGATTCTGGAAGAACTGGGTCAAACCGGTTTGCCGGAGACACGCGACCAGGCCTTGAACGAGCGCGACTATGGTGAACTCACAGGCCTCAACAAGGACGACGCCCGCGCCAGGTGGGGCGATGAGCAAGTGCTGATCTGGCGTCGCTCATACGACGTGCCGCCCCCCGGTGGCGAAAGCCTGAAAGACACGCTCGCCCGTTCGCTGCCTTACTACATGCACAAGATCCAGCCCCATGTGCTGGACGGAAAGACTGTGCTCGTCGCGGCCCACGGCAATTCACTGCGCTCCCTCATTATGGCGATTGAGGGACTGACGCCGGAACAGATTTTGAAACGGGAACTGGAGACGGGGGTTCCGGTGTATTATCAACTCAATGCCAACTCGACACCGAAGTCGGTTGAGGTGCTGGCGGCTTGAAGGGACTTCTCCCGCCCTTCGGGCACCCTCCCCGGAGGGGAGGGACTCGTTGAACAATCTCCCCTTTTTGCTTTTCAGGGCGCTCCCACTACGAGTCCCTCCCCTCTGGGGAGGGTACGGCGAAGCCGGGGGAGAGGTCCCTTGGCCACCTGCGGCAATCGCGCCTGCAAGCAGGAGAGGAATGACACGAATCAACTAAACCCTAGATAGAAATCCATTTCTAGGCCATTTCCAAGCCCGTAGAAGCGATTCCTATGCTGGCCGCTACCACCCTACCTGAAACCCCCGCGAGGGCCTTCCTGAGGCATCCTTGAGGCTTCCAGGCCTATCCTGGGAGTGACCCTCGGAAACTCAGCCGGTCTTGGCCTTGGGGGCGAGAATCATGATGATCTGGCGGCCCTCGGACTTTGGTTCCAGCTCAACCTTGGCAATTTCCGCCATTTCGGCCTTCACCTTGATCAGCAACTTGTAGCCCAAATCCTGATGGTCCATTTCACGGCCGCGGAAGCGCAGCGTGACCTTGACCTTGTCACCTTCATCGAAGAAGCGGCGTGCGGCTTTCATTTTCACCTCGAGATCGTGGTCGTCGATCATCGGGCGGAGCTTGATTTCCTTGATTTCAATGACGCGCTGCTTTTTGCGCGCTTCCGCGAGGCGCTTCTGTTCCTGGAACTTGAACTTGCCGTAGTCGAGAATCTTGGCGACAGGCGGCTGGGCATCGGGGGAAATTTCGACGAGATCAAGACCGGCTTCTTCTGCCATGATCAACGCCTGGCGCGTCGGCACCACACCGACATTGGCACCATCGGCACCAATCAGCCGCACGTCGCGCGAATCGATTTTACTGTTGATCTTGTGGGCCTCTTCCCGTTGTGGCGGGGGAAGGCTGCGGTTTGTCGAAGGCCTGCGGGGCGGTATGCTCAAGTGGTTACTTTCTCCGGTTGTGAAACGCCGTATCAGCCAATTGCGAATCCGGCCCCACGTCGATAGCAAGGATTGCAGCGGAAATGAAGGGTTATTGACAGATGGCGACAAGGTTCGATGACGGTGTGTTTGGAGCCAGACTGGCTTACCTGCGCGACGGCGCGCCGGAAGAGGTGGGGCCTTGCGGCTTTTTCTGGCTCGGGGGCTTCATGTCCGACATGACCGGCACAAAGGCCGAGACACTCGCCGATCTCGCCCGCTCGACCCGCCGCACATGTTTGCGCTTTGATTATTCCGGCCACGGCGCGTCCGACGGGCTGTTTACCGACGGCAGCATTTCGTTGTGGCTGGAACAGGCCACACACATGTTTCTCAGACACACAAAGAACAGGCGCATCATCGTCGGTTCCTCCATGGGGGGATGGCTTGCATTGTTGCTGGCGCGCAAGCTGGCAAAAGAAGAACCGGCTGCGTTCAGGCGCATTTCAGGCATGGTGTTGATTGCACCCGCCATCGACATGACGCGGGCCTTGATGTGGGACATGTTCCCGCAAGAACTGCAGCAGGTCTTGAGCGAATACGGGGTTTGGGACATGCCGTCTGACTATGGCAATCCCTATCCCATCACCATGAGGCTGATTGAGGATGGCGAGCTGCATCTGCTGTTGCCGAAGGGATTGGATCTGCCCTTTCCCGTGCGCATCCTGCAAGGTGCTGATGACCGGGAAGTTCCGTTTGACCATGCGCTGAAAACCTTGAACGCGTTGCGGGGTGGCGACGTGACATGCACCATACTCAAAGGTGGTGATCACCGCCTGTCGTCACCAGCGGAACTTCGGGTGATCCGCGAGACGGTGCTCAATCTGGCGGAACGGGCGGATGGAGACGTGGTGTGAGTCAGGTCATGTTGATGGCAGCGAGCAACGCCTTCAACCCCTCACGATAACTTGGATATTTGAACACGTATCCAAGCTCACGTTTGACTTTACCATTGCGCACGCGTTTTGAGTCGGCGAAGAAACTGGCACCCATGGCTGAGAGTTCTGCTTCGCCAAATGGTATTTCGGGGGGTGGTGTCATCCCTAAAAGTTCTGCCCCATGTTTCACCACATCCTGCGGCGGACAGGGTTCGTCATCGGCGACGTTATAGGCTGCACCGGGATTTGGCTTTTGCAGGGAGGCGAACAGCACGCCTGCTATGTCTTCAACGTGAATACGGCTGAACACCTGTCCGGGCTTGATGACACGTTTTGCCGTTCCGGCTTTCAGGTTTTCCAGCACATTGCGGCCCGGACCATAGATCCCGGCCAATCTGAAAATGTGAACGGGCAGGCCGTGTTGTTTGTGGAGTTGAAGCCAGGCCGCTTCTGCCGCAACACGTTTTGTCCCGCGTGTTGTATTGGGTGTCAGCGCCGTGTCCTCATCCACCCATGCGCCGCCATGATCGCCATAGACACCTGTTGTCGAGAGATAGGCGCACCATTCAATCTGCCCTGCGAGGCGCATGAGTTCAGAACTGAATTTCTGCAACACCGGATCGCCATCCACTCCCGGCGGTACGGAAGTCACAACATGCGTGAGATCATCCGGCAACCGGTCCAGGCCATCAAAGCGCACAGCTTCGCACCCTTGCGCCCTGATCCCGGCAACACCCTCATCACTCCGGCTTGTGCCTGTGATCCGCCAGTCAATAACGGTGACAGTGCACTTATCCAACAGCAGCCACGACAGGGCTTGAGCGGAAAATCCAAAGCCAAAACAAAGGAGATGTTTTTTCATGCTGTCACCCCACGCCATTCGCTGCGCACATCTTCATCGGCTTCATTTGCAACATGGTGTCCGCATATCATGCGTGCACGGGTTTGATCCAGTTGCCCCAAAGCCCACACCGCCATGGCGCGCACCAATGCCGAAGCATCGCCCAACAAATTTTCAACGACGGGCAGCAAACTCACCTCGCCACTGTTTCCAGCCGCAATCAGCACGTTGCGCACAAAGCGGTTGCGGCCAATGCGTTTCACAGGCGATCCCGAAAACAGCGCGCGAAAGGCCGCGTCATCCAGTTGCAGCAAATCGATCAGCGTTGGCGCGATCAAATCTTCACGTGCCTTGAGCTTTGCATCGGACGCCGCTTTTGCAAACTTGTTCCATGGGCAAACCGCGAGGCAGTCATCGCAGCCGTAGATGCGGTTGCCCATGGGCTTTCGGAATTCTTCAGCGATATGTCCCTTGTGTTCAATCGTGAGGTAGGAAATGCAACGCCGTGCATCCAGTTGGTAGGGTGCCGGAAATGCCTTCGTCGGACAAATATCCAGACAGGCGCGGCATGTGCCGCAATGATCGGTTTCGGCGGTGTCATGGGGCAATTCCGCCGTGGTGAGCATGACCCCCAGAAAAAACCACGACCCCAGTTCGCGCGACACCAGGTTGGTGTGCCGCCCCTGCCAGCCGAGGCCAGCTTGTCGCGCCAAAGGTTTTTCCATAACCGGTGCCGTGTCCACAAACACTTTCACATCGGCATTTGTTTTCGCCGCGAAATCCCGGGCCAGACGCTTGAGCTTGCCCTTGAAGACATCATGGTAGTCGCGGTTCAGGGCATAGACTGAAATCACACCCGTCGAAGCGTTTTGCAGCCGCGCCATGGGGTCGATGTCCTGGCCGTAGGGCAGGGCAAAGATGATGGCTGTCTTGGCATCGGGCCAGAGATGTGCGGGGTTTGCGCGTTCATGCATGCGGTCCGCCAGCCACTGCATGTCGCCGTGGCGGGAGAGGTCAATGAATGAAGCGAGATGCTCGCGGACATGGGTTGCCAGCGTCGCTGACGTCACCTTGAAATTGTTCAAGCCTTCTCGCGCTGCCAACTGACGCAACAGAGTTGCTGGATCGTCGGGGTGACTGACATTCATTTGGAAACAATAGACATAGCCGTCATGGCCCGCTTCAGGCGGGCCACCCATGGTTGTTTAAGACGTTTGCATCCGGCAAAGGGTGCGAAAATGTCGACGATCCATCATGGCCCGCCTGAAGCCTACAAGATTCACACAACTTTTTGTGACACAAGCACGATTGAAAATCGGCCTTTTCATTTCTTCACAAACGATTGTTTTAATTTATTATCCCGTCATCCCGGCGAAGGCCGGGACAAGGCTAACTCAAGGCGGCGCGCGCAAAAAGCCTGGTCCCGGCCTTCGCCGGGATGACGGTTACTGTGGGAAAACCGGAGTTTTGCTCTTGCAAGTACATGATCAAAAAAGATGTGTGAATGTTGTAGGCCTGAAGCGGGCCATGACGAACTGTTTGGGAATGTTGATTTCATTGGTGAACTAGAAATCAAGATCAGCGTAATGCGTTGCCGGGGCCATGCCGGGGATGGTGTCGCTGAGCAGGACCCGGAACGAGGGTCGTGACTTGATCCTTTGATACCATTCGCGGGCCACCGGATGCTCCGCCCACGGAACATCGCCGAGGTAGTCCAGGGCCGAGACATGCGCCGCCGCCGCCAGATCAGCGAGCGAGAGATTTTGCCCTGCAAGCCATGAACGCTCCTGTGTCAAGGCACCGATGTAATCCAGATGCGTGGCCAATCGGGCGCGCCCGTCGCGCACCCGCGCCATGCTGGGCGCACTTGATCCGTTGCCCGATGGCACAAAGCGGCGGATGACTTTTTCAGTCAGCACGGGTTCGGTCACTTCCGTGTAGAATTTCACGTCGAACCAGCCCACTAGCCTGCGCACTTCCGCGCGCGCAAGGGCGTTTCCAGGAATCAGCGACTTGCTCTGGGCAACGGTTTCCTCAAGATATTCGGCAATGGCATCGGGTCCGGCAATCGCAATCCCTGAATCTTCCACATAGACAGGCGACAGACCCGCAGGATTGAGGCCGGACAGCTGAGCTGAGGGTTGCCATGGCCGCTCGTCGGCAAGCCTCACGTCCACACCATATTCGGCGAGGGCAAGGCGCAGGCGGCGGCCGTAGGGGTCCAATGTGAAGTGGTGAAGTTTTGGCATGTTTTACGACTGTCTTGTCCCACCGCATTGCGCGGTTGCTAAGGCACATATAAGACCCCGGCGCAGAATGCCACCCTTTCGAATCGGGTGGCGCAATCCGGGGTCTACATGTTTCTCGAACAAATCATCGTTCTTGCCTTGATTCAGGGCATCACCGAATTCCTGCCGATTTCGTCCTCTGGCCATCTCATTCTGGTGCCCGCCCTCACGGGCTGGCCGGACCAGGGACTGCTCACGGACATGGTGACCAATGTCGGCTCCTTGCTGGCGGTCATCATTTATTTTTGGCGTGACGTGCTGGGCATGTTCCATGGCCTCCTCGACACCGTGCAGCGCCGCACCACCTATAACTCCCGCCTGGTGCAGAACATTGCCATCGGCACTGTTCCCATCGTGATCGCAGGTGTTGCCATGAAGATGACGGGGTTGGATCAACATATCCGCAGCACAACCCTGGTTGCCGTCAATGCCATTGTCTTTGGCATGCTGCTGTATTTTGCGGACCAGTATGGGGGGTTGCGCAAAACCGTGCGCGACCTCGACTGGAAATCCGCACTGATGATTGGTGGCGCGCAGGCCCTGTCCCTGTCACCCGGCACCAGCCGGTCTGGTGTGACCATGACAGCGGGACGCGGGCTTGGCATGTCACGCCCCGAAGCCGCGCGGTTTTCGTTTCTGCTGTCGATCCCGGCCAATGCGGCGGCGTCGATGCTCGTGATTGGCGATGCGGTTTCAGCCGGGGTATCATTGACGGGCCCCGTCATCATGACGGGTGTGTTGACATTTTTCGTGGCCTTGGGGGCCATCGCTTTCCTGATGCGTTTACTGCGCACAGTGTCTTTCACGCCCTTCGTGTTCTACCGTGTCGCACTCGGCCTGATTCTGCTGGCGTTGATCTATTCAGGCTTTCCGCTGGGGGCCGTGAACTGACCCTCTTTACGGAAGCGGTAGAGATAGTCCGGCACAATTGAACGGAAACTGCGGGGCGTGATACCAAGCCCGGCCAGGTCGCGGCCTTCACCCCTGGCTTCTGCTGAAACAATATTGTCAGGGCGGATCAAATCAATCTGGTCTGCATCAATGGGCGCACCGGGCAGGAAGCCCGCGACAGTGCCGATGAATTTGGCCATGCCCCAAGGCACAGGCACCAACAGACGCTTGCGCTGCGCCGCTTCGAGGGTGAATGCGGTGAGTTCTTTCATGGTCGCAACTTCAGGTCCGCCAAGCTCGTAAATCTTGCCGTTGTTGACACCGCCATCAATCAGCTTCGCCATGGCTTCCGCCACGTCGCCGACAAAGACCGGTTGGAAACGACTCTCGCCACCACCAAACAACGGCATGACGGGCGAGAAGCGGGCCATGGATGCCATCTTGTTGAAGAAACGGTCATCGGGACCAAAGACAACCGAGGGCCGCAAGATCATGGCGCCGGGAAAAAATTTCTGCGTTGCCGCTTCGCCTGCCGCCTTGGCTTGCGCGGCACGTGCCACTTCATTGGCACCGGCCCCGATGCCTGAGAGCATGAGCATGAGCGAAGCACCTGCGCCGCGTGCCGACTTGGCGATGGCTTCCGAGCCAAAGGTGATCACGGCTTCATAGGTCTGGTTGCCGCGGGATTGATCGGTGCCCGTGGCGTTCACAACGGCGTATGCGCCATCACAGGCGGCCACGAGGGAATCAGGAAAACGAACATTGGCCTGCACGAAGGCGATTTGCCCCGGTGGACCGGGTGGAATCACTGCACTGGCAAGGTCAGGCCTGCGGCAGGCCACCCGCACCCGGTAGCCACGCTTGACAAGGGAGCGCGTGAGCTGGCGGCCAATAAAGCCGGAACCACCAAAAACGGTGACGAGTTTGTCGGAGTTGGATGTGGTCACTGGTCTGTTGTCCTGGATCTAAGAATGAATTGTCGGGCTTTTAGCCAGTTCGTCTGCCAAAGCAAAGTGTGATGCGAAATCAAGGTTCCACCCGATACCGTCTTGGCCCGCTTCAGGCGGGCCACCGGTGGGTGTTCAGGCATTGTGTACAATCGCGAAAGAATTGATGTGCGGGTCACATCCATGGGTGGTCTGCCTAAAGCAGGCCATGACGGTATTTTGGAGGACGTTCAAATGGAAGGATGACAGGCGTCAATCCTCACAAAATAAACTTGCTCAGATCGATGTTCTTCGCCAGCGCACCAATGTTCTTTTCCACAAACGCCGCGTTGAGCACGACGGTTTCGCCGGAACGGTCCGCTGCGTTGAAACTCACCTCTTCCAGCACGCGTTCCATCACAGTTTGAAGGCGGCGCGCACCGATGTTCTCAATGCTCGCGTTGATCTCTGCGGCGATGCGGGCGAGTTCTGCGACACCGTCTTCGGTCACATCAAGGATCACACCTTCGGTGCCCATCAGGGCCTTGTATTGCTTGATGAGTGAAGCCTCGGGTTCGGTGAGGATGCGGCGGAAGTCGTCTTGTGTCAGGGCTTTCAATTCCACACGGATGGGCAGGCGGCCTTGCAATTCCGGCAGGAGGTCCGACGGTTTCGCGATGTGAAACGCACCGGACGCGATGAACAGGACATGATCGGTTTTCACTGGGCCATGTTTGGTGGAAACGGTCGTGCCTTCGATCAGCGGCAAGAGATCGCGTTGCACCCCTTCGCGTGACACATCACCGCCACCGCGCTCGGAGCGGGCACAGATCTTGTCGATCTCATCCAGGAAGACGATGCCGTTGTTTTCAACCGACTCGATGGCCTCCGCGATGATCTTTTCCTGATCCAGCAGCTTCTCGCTTTCCTCTGCCAGCAGAATGCTGTGGGCTTGAGCCACTGTGACTTTGCGGGTTTTGGTGCGACCACCAAAAGCCTTGCCCATCATCTCCGAGAGATTGATGACGGATGCCGAGCCTCCGGGCATGCCGGGAATATCAAAAGAGGGCATGCCGATGTCAGCGACCTGGATCTCAATTTCCTTGTTGTTGAGTTCATTCTTGCGCAATTTCTTGCGGAATGCGTCCCGCGTCGATTCAGTCGCATTGACCCCCACCAGCGCATCCAGCACGCGCGCTTCGGCGGCCAGTTCGGCCTGCGCCTCCACTTCTTTTTTGCGGCTGGTTTTTACCATGCCGATACCGGCTTCCAAAAGATCGCGGATGATCTGGTCCACATCACGCCCGACATAGCCCACCTCAGTGAATTTGGTGGCCTCCACTTTCAGGAACGGCGCATTGGCGAGTTTGGCGAGGCGTCTCGCGATTTCAGTTTTGCCAACGCCAGTGGGGCCGATCATCAAGATGTTCTTGGGGCTGACTTCCTCACGCATCTGGCCCGTCAGCTGTTGTCTGCGCCAACGGTTGCGAAGTGCTATGGCCACAGCGCGTTTCGCATCATGCTGGCCGATGATATAGCGGTCGAGTTCGGAAACAATTTCACGGGGGGAGAAGTTGGTCATGATGTCTTTCAGTGTGATCATAAATCTGCCCGTCATCCCGGCGAAGGCCGGGACCTGCCGCGCGTATTGCTGGTTCCGGCTTTCGCCGGGATGACGGGGTTGTTTTATTCTGCGTCAAGTGTTTCCACCGTGAGATTGCCGTTGGTGTAAACGCAAATCTCAGCCGCGATCTTCATGGCTTTGCGGCAGATGGCTTCGGCGTCCATGTCGGAGTCCAACAGTGCCCGTGCCGCTGCCAGCGCATAATTGCCACCAGAGCCGATGGCGATCACACCATTTTCGGGTTCCAGCACATCGCCTGTGCCTGTGAGCACCAGCGAGACTTTTTTGTCCGCAACAATCATCATGGCTTCGAGACGGCGCAGGTAACGGTCGGTGCGCCAGTCCTTTGCCATTTCAACACAGGCGCGGGTGAGTTGCAGCGGGAATTGTTCGAGTTTGCCTTCCAGTCGTTCAAACAAAGTCATGGCATCGGCGGTCGCACCGGCAAACCCCGCAATCACACTGCCGGATCCCAAGGGTCGCACTTTGCGTGCATTGCCCTTGATCACGGTCTGGCCAAGACTCACTTGCCCGTCTCCGGCGATTACCACTTTGCCGCCCTTGCGAACGGTGAGGATCGTTGTGCCATGCCATTGGACGGGTTCAGACATTGGATTAACCTTTTGATGTTCCACGTGAGGCACATGTAGGGTGCTTTCACAAAAATGCAAAGCAGGCCTGTAAAGCATTGATCGCAAGCCATATAGGCAGGCCACGCCGCTTGTGTTAAGCGGCCTCCGAAAGGCTCACCCATGCGCAATGCTACCATCTCCCGCAAGACCACAGAAACCAGTGTCACCGTCACCGTCAACCTTGACGGCGAGGGCCATTATGATGTGAAGACTGGCGTTGGCTTCTTTGACCATATGATGGAACAGCTGGCGCGGCATTCGCTGATGGACATCACGCTGAAAGCCGATGGTGATCTCCACATCGATGATCACCACACGGTGGAGGATTGCGGCATCGCACTGGGACAGGCCGTGGCCAAGGCGCTGGGCGACCGTAAAGGCATCCGCCGCTATGGTTCATGTGATTTGCCCATGGACGAAACCCTGTCGCGTTGCGCCATTGATGTGTCTGGCCGTGCCTTCATGGCTTTCAACGTCAGTTTCCCGCGCGACAAGATCGGCACGTTTGACACAGAGCTGGTGCGCGAATGGTTCCAGGCCTTTGCCATGAATGCCGGGATTACACTTCACATCGAGAATTGCTACGGCGAGAATGCGCATCACATTGCTGAGGCGAGTTTTAAGGCCTTGGCGCGGGCCCTTCGGGATGCGCTTGAAATTGATCCGAAACAAGAAGACCGGATTCCCTCCACCAAGGGTACTTTGAGCGGCTGATATGAAAACCGTCATCATCGACTACGGGTCGGGCAATCTGCATTCGGCTGCCAAGGCTTTTGAACGTGCCGCCACGGATCACAACATCAAGGCCGAGATCATCGTGTCGAACCGCGTTGAGGTTGTGGCGAAAGCGGATCGAATCGTGCTGCCCGGCGTCGGTTCGTTCAAAGATTGCCGCAATGGTCTGCTCGCCATCGATGGCATGCGCGAGGCCTTGCAGAAAAAGGTTGTTGTCGGCGGTTTCCCGTTTCTTGGGATTTGCGTCGGTATGCAGCTGATGGCGACGCGCGGGCTTGAACATGATGTGACACCGGGTCTCGGATGGATTGCAGGCGACGTGGTGAAAATCCAACCCGCCGCCGCGCTCAAAATTCCCCACATGGGCTGGAACACGCTCAATGTGCATTCCAGCCATCCCGTGCTCGCCGGAATAGAAACCGGCGACGATGGCCTCCACGCCTATTTCGTCCACTCCTACCACATGCAACCCACATTGCCTGATGATGTGATCGCCACAACGGATTATGCTGGCGATGTGACGGCGATTGTCGGTTACGAAAACATGGTGGGTACCCAGTTCCACCCCGAAAAGAGCCAGGCCCTCGGCCTCAGGCTCATCGCCAATTTTCTGCGGTGGAAGCCGTGAGAGTTTTGCTTGAACTCAAGGGACCTCTCCCGCCCTTCGGGCACCCTCCCCAGGGGGGAGGGACTCGTGGTGGGAGCGCCCTGATCAGTAATAAGGGAGGTCGATCAACGAGTCCCTCCCCTCCTGGGAGGGTACGGCGAAGCCGGGGGAGAGGTCCCTTTGCGGTGGAGCACCTGACATGATCCTCTTCCCCGCCATCGACTTGAAAGACGGCCAATGCGTGCGCCTCAAATTGGGCGATATGGCGCAAGCCACGGTTTATAATGATGATCCTGCTGATCAGGCTCTGGCGTTTGAGCGGCAGGGCTTTGAGTGGCTGCATGTTGTCGATCTCAATGGTGCGTTTGAAGGGCAGTCGGTGAATGGTGGTACAGTTGAAGCCATACTCAAGACAACCAAAAATCCGGTGCAATTGGGCGGTGGTATTCGCACACTCGCTCACATCGAAAGCTGGCTGTCCAAAGGCTTGGCGCGTGTCATCCTCGGCACTGTGGCGGTGCGCAATCCAGACCTGGTGAAAGAAGCCTGCAAACGCTTCCCCGGCAAAGTCGCTGTCGGCATTGATGCCAAGGGTGGCAAGGTTGCGGTTGAGGGTTGGGCTGAGGCGTCATCACTTGGCGTGATTGAATTGGCAAAGAAGTTTGAGGGCGCTGGCGTTGCCGCCATCATCTACACCGACATTGACCGGGACGGCATTCTCGCTGGGATCAACTGGGATGCGACGATTGCCTTGGCCGACGCTGTTGCCATTCCCGTCATCGCCTCAGGCGGCCTCGCATCACTTGACGACATTCACCGCATGACCAGACCAGACGCGCAAAAACTCGAAGGTGCCATCACCGGCCGCGCGCTCTATGATGGGCGTATCAATGCGCAGGAAGCACTTTCCATTCTCAAGGCTGCAACATGAACAAAGTTCTCCTTATCACCGGCGGTTCACGCGGCATCGGGGCTGCAACAGCACGGCTGGCCGTGGCTGAGGGTTACAGGGTTGCCATCAATTATGTGAGTGACGTACACGCGGCGGATCTACTGGTTGCTGAACTCGGCAGCGCTGCTTTTGCCGTGCAGGGTGATGTTTCGAAATTTGCTGATGTGAAGCGCATGTTTGCGGAAACCGAAACTGCATTTGGACCCATCACCCATGTCGTGACATCGGCGGGCATCACAGGCCGCTCGTCGCGGCTTGATGTCTGCGATCCTCAAATCATAGAAGAGACCATCGCCGTCAATCTGACGGGCGCCATTTTCACCTGCCAGGAAGCTGTGCGCCGCATGTCCACCAGGCATGGTGGCAAGGGTGGCGTGATTGTCAATCTTTCGTCTGCCGCCGCGACCTTGGGAAGCCCCGGTGAATACACCTGGTATGCGGCCTCCAAGGGCGGCATTGATTCATTCACCATCGGCCTTGCCAAAGAAGTGGCGCTGGAGGGCATTCGCGTGGCCTCCGTCACACCCGGCATGACCGACACAGAGATTCATGACCGCTCGACGGGTGATCATTCCCGGGTCGAGCGCATCCGCCCGACCATCCCCATGCAGCGCATCGGCACAGCGGAAGAGATTGCCCATGCCATCATGTTTTTGCTGTCCGACAAGGCGAGCTACATCACCGGCACGACGTTGCGTGTGGCGGGGGGGCGTTGATGCTGAAAGCCCGCGTTATTCCCTGCCTTGACGTGAAAGATGGCCGCGTCGTCAAGGGTGTCAATTTTGTTGACCTTCGTGACGCGGGCGATCCGGTTGAAGCGGCGCGCGCCTATGACGCTGCGGGGGCGGATGAACTTTGCTTTCTTGATATTGCGGCGACACATGAGGGGCGCGGCATCATGCTGGATGTGGTGACGCGGACGGCTGAGGCCTGCTTCATGCCATTGACGGTTGGTGGTGGTGTGCGTACGTTGGAAGACATCCGCAATTTGCTGTTGGCAGGGGCTGACAAGGTATCGATCAATTCAGCGGCGGTATCCAACCGCAGGTTTGTGAAGGACGCGGCGGAGAAATTTGGCAGCCAGTGCATCGTCGTCGCCATCGATGCCAAGGAAACAGCGCCGGGAAAATTTGAAATCTTCACCCATGGTGGCCGGAAGGAAACCGGCATCGATGCAGTGGACTTTGCGCGTGAGGTTGCAGCATTGGGAGCGGGCGAAATCCTGCTCACCTCCATGGACCGCGACGGCACCGGCAAGGGCTTCAACATCGCGCTGACACGCGCCATAGCTGATGCTGTCACCATTCCCGTCATCGCCTCTGGCGGTGTCGGAAACCTCGGCCACCTTGTCGAAGGTATCAGGGACGGACACGCAACAGCCGTGCTCGCGGCCTCGATTTTCCACTTCGGCACCTATACCATCGGGCAGGCGAAACAGGCGATGGCGGATGCTGGTCTGCCGGTGAGGATGCAATGAGCAGGTTTGAACAGCTGGACCGATTGTATCAAGACATTGCTGCCAAGGCCGATGCTTCACCTGAGGCGTCATACACCGCCAGACTCTTGTCCAAGGGTGTTGTAAAATGCGCCAAGAAATTTGGCGAGGAGGCTGTGGAACTGGCACTTGCGTCCGTGGCGGGCGATAAAAAGGATACGACAGCGGAAGCCGCAGATGTTTTATACCATCTCCTGGTCTTGCTGAAAGCCACAGGCATAGCACCTGAAGCCGTGATGGCGGAACTCAAGTCACGCGAAGGTGTAGGTGGCCTGGTCGAAAAGGCGTCGCGTGGAGATGCTTGATTTCGGCGAAGACTTTGCCCGCGAAGTCTCCCCCTTCCGCAGGTTTTCCCGTGAGGAATGGGCTGTGCTTCGCGCCGACACGCCAATGACCCTGACCCAGGACGACCTCAACGAGGTGCGTTCGCTGAATGACCGGGTTGACCTTGATGAAGTTGAAGCGATTTATCTGCCGCTGTCGCGGCTGCTCAATCTTTATGTGCAGGCGTCACAGAAACTTTTCCACGCCTCCAACGTGTTCCTGCATCGCCAGGATTTGAAAGTGCCTTATGTCATCGGTGTTGCAGGCAGTGTGGCGGTGGGCAAAAGCACATCGGCGCGCATTTTGCGCCGCCTGCTGTCGCGCTGGCCGTCGCACCCGAAAGTCGATCTCCTGACGACCGACGGATTTCTGCTGCCCAACGCGGTGCTCAACCGCGAAGGCCTGATGAACCGCAAGGGCTTTCCGGAATCCTATGATCTTCCCCGCATTCTGCGCTTCATGTCCGACATCAAGTCCGGTGAACGCGATGTGGAAGCACCACTCTATTCGCACCTCACCTATGATGTGCTGCCGGACAAGACCCAGGTCATCGACCAGCCGGATATTCTGATCGTCGAAGGCATCAACGTCCTGCAAACCGGACGCCCGCCGCGCGATGGCCGCGGCATTCCCAACACATCAGACTTTTTTGATTTCTCGATCTTCATCGACGCTGAAGAACAACAGTTGAAGGATTGGTACATCGAACGCTTTTTCTCACTGCGCAGTGGCGCGTTCAAGGATCCCCAATCCTACTTCCACCGCTATGCTTCACTGACCGACGACGAGGCGGAAGAATTTGCGGCACGCATCTGGAACAACATAAACCTCGTGAACCTGCGCGAAAACATCCTCCCCACCCGCCCACGCGCTGACCTCGTGCTGCGCAAGGGCGAAGACCACAAGGTGCGCAGCGTGTTTTTGCGGAAGCTGTGAACCGCGTTGCACCAAACAAAAACCGCCGTCCCGGCTTTCGCCGTGACAATGGTTGGTGGTAAAGGGAATGTCGTGCGATGTTGCCGGTTGGGAATGGGACTGACATGAGTGCAGGTGTTGACCTTGAAAGCGTCACAGTGAAGTTTGGCAACTTTACTGCGGTGAATGATGTCAGTCTGTCAATCAAGGGCGGGGAATTCTTTTCGTTCCTCGGTCCTTCGGGCTGCGGCAAGACGACGATCCTGCGCACGGTCTCCGGCTTCCTCGACCCGTCGCGGGGCAAAGTGAAAATCGGCGGTGAGGATATGGTGGGGATCGGCCCCGACAAGCGGCCAACAGCCCTCATCTTCCAGAACCTGGCACTGTTCCCGCATATGTCCGTCTCTGAAAACATTGCCTATGGCCTGAGCGTGCGCGGCGTTTCCAAACCGGATCGTATGCGGCGGGCAGATGAATTGCTCGATCTCATCGCCCTGCAAGGCCAGGGACAAAAACTGGTCAGCGAACTGTCCGGTGGCCAGCGCCAGCGCGTGGCGATTGCCCGTGCGTTGGCCGTTGAACCCAAGGTTTTGCTGCTTGACGAACCCTTGTCGGCGCTTGATCTCAAGCTGCGCCAGCACATGCGCAATGAACTCCGCGCGATCCAGCAGCGGGTTGGCATCACCTTCATTTATATCACCCACGACCAGGGCGAAGCGCTCACCATGTCAGACCGCATCGCCGTCATGTCTGACGGTGTCATTGAGCAGGTGGGAACCAGCAAGGCAATTTATGACGCGCCGGAAACACCCTTCGTCGCCTCCTTCGTGGGCGAGAACAACAGCTTCGCAGGGCGTGTAACCAAGGCCGACAGCAGCGGGGCCGTGGTCGAAACGGTGTTCGGACCCTTGCGCGGCAATAACCCCAAGGGTTTGCAGGCGGGCGACAAGGCCATGCTGTTTGTGCGACCTGAATCTTTCACCCTCGGCAAGGGGGGATTGGACACCACATTTTTGAGCACTGTGAAAACCATCGCCTTTGAGGGCAATGTCAGCCACGTCTTCCTGGAGGGGGCGGGCAGGAAAGACGTGTCGCTGAGCGTTGGCCGTTTTGAAAACACGGAGATGCCGGCGCAAGGCAGCATGGCTTCGGTTTGCTACCGGCCAGCACTCGGCCTGGTGCTGCCGGAAGGAAAGTTGGCCCGCGCCTGAGGGCCTGTCAATGTCAAATAATTCCCTTGCTCGCGGCATGGCGCCACACTAAGAAATCCGCCAGCTTCAACACATTTTCGGGTCCAGTTGGTCCGGGTGATGCAGCCAATCAAATGGGAGGATTACACTTATGATCAATCGTAGAACACTGCTTGTCACCACCGTTGCCGGTGCCGTGGCAGCCGTCACTGGCTCTGCCGCATTTGCAGCCAGCCACGCCAAGGGCATTGTTGGCATTTCGATGCCGACAAAATCATCCACACGCTGGATTTCGGACGGCGAATCCATGGTGAAGGAATTCACTGCACTCGGCTATGAAACCGATTTGCAGTTTGCCGAAGACGACATTCCAAACCAGCTCGCCCAGATTGAAAACATGGTCACCAAGGGTGCCAAGGTTCTGATCGTCGCAGCCATTGACGGCTCCACCCTGTCCGACATTCTGGGCAAGGCGCAGGCCGCCGGTGCAAAGGTCTTCGCCTATGACCGCCTGATCACCAAGACGGCCAGCGTTGACTACTACACGACATTCGACAACTTCGGCGTGGGCGTGTTGCAGGCCAACTCACTGGTCAAGGGCTTGAAAGAGCGCTTCCCGTCCGTGAAGCCATGGAACGTCGAACTCTTCGGCGGTTCGCCAGACGACACCAACGCCTTTTATTTCTATGATGGTGCCATGTCGGTTCTCGATCCGATGATCAAGTCGGGCGACATTGTCATTCCATCAGGCCAGATGGGCATGGACAAGGTGGGAACGCTGCGTTGGGATGGTGCGGTCGCACAGGCCCGCATGGACAACCTGCTTTCCGCCAACTACTCCTCGGCCAAGGTGCATGGTGTGCTTGCCCCTTACGATGGTCTCTCCCGCGGCATCATCTCGTCGCTGAAAGGTGTTGGCTATGCACCGGGTGCGGAAATGCCAATCGTCACGGGACAAGACGCGGAAGTGGCGTCGGTCAAGGCCATGATGGCAGGTGAGCAGTATTCAACCGTGTTCAAGGACACGCGCGAACTCGCAAAGGTCACCGCCAAGATGGTGGACGCCGTGATGGCGGGCGGCATGCCTGAAATCAACGACACCAAGACCTACAACAACGAAGTCAAGGTGGTGCCGTCCTATCTGCTGACGCCATTTGACGTCGGCACAGGCGACATTGAAAAGATGCTCGTGGGTTCAGGCTATATCAAGGCCGAAGATCTGCAGTAAAAACAACTTCCTCACGCGGAACGCGTGGGGGAGCACGCCCGAAGGGCGGGAGGGGGTGGTGGTACTTGACTCGATGTCGAACACCCCCTCCCCCGCTACGCGGGTACTCCCCCGCGCCTGCGGCGCAAGGGAGTTGAAAGCAACACATGCACCCCATTCTCGAAATGCAATCCATCACCAAGACGTTTCCCGGCGTCAAGGCGCTGACGGATGTCAACCTGGCGGTGATGCCGGGCGAGATCCACGGTGTTGTCGGCGAGAATGGCGCGGGCAAATCCACCCTCATGAAAGTCCTGTCCGGCGTTTACCCTGCGGGCACCTATGATGGTGTCATCACATTCGAGGGGCACGACCGCTCCTTCAAAAAAATCGCCGACTCCGAAGACATCGGCATCATCATCATCCACCAGGAACTGGCGCTGATCCCGCTGCTCTCCATCGCCGAGAACCTGTTCCTCGGCCACGAGACGGCAAGCCATGGCATCATCAACTGGTACGAGGCGTTCAGGCGCACCAAGGAACTGCTGCAAAAAGTCGGTCTGAACGAACACCCCAACACCCTCATCACCAACATTGGCACGGGCAAGCAGCAGCTGGTTGAAATCGCCAAGGCGCTGAACAAGAAGGTCAAACTCCTCATTCTTGATGAGCCGACGTCAAGCCTCAATGAAAAAGATTCAAACGCGCTGCTGGATTTGCTCCGGAGTTTCAAGGCGCAAGGCATTTCCTCCATTCTCATCACCCACAAGCTCAACGAAGTGCTGAAGGTGGCAGACCGCATTACCGTCATCCGTGACGGCCTCACCGTTGATACGATGGATGTGAACGCAGGGGATGTGAGTGAAGACCGCATCATCAAGGCCATGGTGGGCCGTGACCTCTCAGAACGTTATCCGCCCCGTGACGCAAAGATCGGCGATACGCTTCTGGAAGTGAAGAACTGGTCCGTCCACCATCCCCAACACGCGGACCGGCACGTGATCCGCAATGTGAACCTGCATGTGCGGGCGGGTGAAGTTGTCGGCATTGCGGGGCTGATGGGGGCGGGGCGCACGGAATTCGCCATGTCGGTCTTTGGCCGCGCTTATGGCAAGCGGATTTCTGGTGACGTTCTCATGCGCGGCAGGCCTGTGGATGTATCGACAATTCCGAAAGCCATGGACGCTGGATTGGCTTACGTCACCGAAGACCGCAAGACCTATGGGCTCGTGCTCATTGATCACATCAAGCACAACATCTCGCTGGCGAATCTTGGGGGTGTTGCTGAGCGCGGCATCGTCAACGACCAGACAGAAATCAGGATCGCCAGCAAATACCGCAGGGAATTGGGAATACGATCGTCCGGCATCTATCAGACCACGGTGAACCTCTCCGGCGGCAACCAGCAGAAGGTTGTGCTGTCGAAATGGCTGTTCTCCGGCCCCGAGGTTCTGATCCTCGATGAACCCACACGCGGCATTGACGTCGGTGCCAAGTTCGAAATCTATGGCCTCATCAACAAACTCGCCGAAGAGGGCAAGGCCGTCATCGTCATCTCTTCTGAAATGCCGGAACTGCTCGGCGTCTCGGACCGCATCTATGTGATGAATGAAGGCAAATTTGTTGATGAAATGCCAGCCAAAGACGCGACGCAGGAAAAAATCATGCGCGCCATCATGAAATCCTGGGGACAGTGAAATGACCGACACGGCACTCAAATCCGAACAACCCTCAATCATGGGTTTCGTCAAGGCCAACATCCGCGACTATGCGCTGCTGCTGTCACTTGTCGCCATCATGGTGTTCTTCCAGTTTACCACCAAGGGCATCCTGTTCACGCCCCTCAACATGACCAACATCATCCTGCAAAACAGCTATATCGTCATCATGGCGCTGGGCATGTTGCTGATCATTGTCGCCGGGCACATCGATCTCTCCGTCGGTTTTCTCTCAGGCTTCATTGGCGCAATCGCGGGCGTGTTGATGGTCACCAACCCCATGTGGCCAGTTGCGTTGAAAATGGGAACGGTGCCGGCGGTCATCATCTGTCTTCTCGCGGGCACAGCCATTGGGGCGCTGCAAGGCTGGTTCGTGGCGAAGTTCAAGATTCCCGCATTCATTGTCACACTGGCTGGCATGTTGATCTTCCGTGGACTGATGATTGCCATGTTGTCCGGCCGCAACCTCGGGCCTTTCCCCGAATCCTTCCAGGCCCTCTCCAACGGCTACGTTCCGGATTTTCTGTCCTTCATGGCGCTCCCCGGCATCAAGAACATGTTTGCGCTTGTGGTTGGCGTTGTCATCACCGCCCTGATCCTCTGGTCGAACTGGCGCGCCCGGCAATTGGAGGAAGCCCATGGCATGGCGGAAGAACCCTTGCAGCTGTTCTACGGCAGGAACGCGCTCATCGCCGCCGCCTTCATCGGTTTCGCGTGGATCATGGCCAACCACCGGGGCCTTCCCAACGTGCTGGTGACGATGTTTGCGCTTGTCGCCCTCTTCATGTTTGTCACCTCCCGCACAACCTTTGGCAGGCGCGTCTATGCGCTGGGCGGCAATGAAAAAGCCACACGGCTCTCTGGCATCAACACGGAGAAAATCACCATCCAGATCTTTGCCATCATGGGCGCGCTCTCAGCCTTTGCAGGTCTCGTTTATGCCGCAAGGCTCAACTCCGCCCAACCCAAGGCCGGCTCCGGCCTCGAACTTGACGTCATCGCCGCATGCTTCATCGGCGGCTGTGCCGTGACGGGTGGTGTGGGCAAGATCACGGGTGTGGTCATCGGGGCCTTTATCATGGGTGTCATGAACAACGGCATGGGCATCATGGGTGTTGGCATTGACTGGCAACAGGTGATCAAGGGTGCCGTGCTGCTGCTCGCCGTGTTCCTCGACGTGTATTTCAAGAACAAGGGCTGAGACCCATCCCTTGACCTGGCGTGCTTTTATCAGGTGCCGCTGATCAACCGCGGACGTTGCGGTGCTTCAAGTTTTGGCGTGTCATCCTCCATGTCCATGGCCTCGATCTTGCCTGCACGTTTGGTGATGCGGTCTGCGGAGATCCCGAGTTTCTCAAGATCGCTGTTGGCCATGTCAAAGTGGCGGCGCAAATCCTGGGTGCGCTCTTGCAGGCGGCCCACATCTTCCAGAAGACGTGACACTTCCTGCTTGATGACATGGGCCTGGTCGCGCATGGCCACGTCTTTCACAATGGTCTGCAAGGTCTGCACCAGCAGCATCAACACATTGGGCGAGGCGATGATGACGCGGGCGCGGTGCGCTTTCTGCACCACGTCATCGAAAAATTCCTGCAAGTCGGCGTAGATTGATTCCGAAGGCACAAACATGATGCCGGTTTCATGGGTTTCACCGGGCAAAAGGTATTTTTCGGAAATGTCCTTCACATGCCTGGCAATGTCACCGCGCAGCTTTGACTCGGCAAGTTTACGGGAGCCATCATCATCGGCATGACGCCAGGCGCTGTGGCTTTCCAGCGGGAACTTGGCATCGATCACCAGTTTGAGTTTTGAATCCGGCAGACTGATCAGGCAGTCAGGCCGTGTGCCGTTGGAAAGGCCCGCCTGAAATTCAAAGGCCCGCACGTGCAAACCATCCTTGATGATGGCTTCCATGCGCCCCTGTCCAAAGGCACCGCGTGTCTGCTTGTTGGCAAGAATGTCTTTCAGGCTCACCATTTCTGTTGAGAGCGTGGTGATATTGCGCTGGGCCGCGTCAATGACGGCGAGGCGTTCGGCGAGTGTGTTGAGGGATTGCGCTGTCTTCTCACCCTGCTCCGACAACCCAACGCCCACGCGCTGGCCCACGGCATCAAGCCTCTGGTCCAGCATCTGTTGCAGCTGTGTGGCTTGTCCCTGCGATTGCGAGGCAAAGCCCGTGAGTGCGCCCGAGAGTTCAGCGAGGCGATATTCAAGTTCAGCGGTGCGGCGTGCCGTGTCTTCCCGTTCAGAAGACCGCCCCCGGCCGGCCCGCCAGGAGAGAATCACGGCGAGGAGCAACAGCAAGAGGCCGAGGGCCGCCGCCGCCATGACAATTTCAAACAGGGAAATGGTGCGGTCGCCAATGACGAGGAGTGTGGTGTCGAGGGTCATGGGGTTGAGTCTAACCGATTCGCGCGACAAGAACATCAATCGAACAGTTCGAAATGGGAAAGACCCGTCCAACCCGACTGGGGTCAAACGGGTCTCCCTGTTCCGCTTCAGACTCGGGACGGCGACAGGAGTCCAAAACGGTACACGCGTTCTGACGGGAATCAGTGGAAAACACCCACTCTGGAAAGCTTTTGACCACACCTGATCCCCGTCGGATCAAGTGTTAAAGTGACCTCGGATTCGGGCGGCAAGGTCACCGCTTTAAGGCGGTTGCGAGGTAATTTGGGGACAAAATGTGGCGGTCAATCACTTGGCAAAACGGTTGGTGGCGTCAACAAGTGCCGCCGTGATTCCCGGTTCTGACGTGGCATGGCCCGCTGCCTGCACGATTTCGAAACTTGCCTTGGGCCAGCGCCCCGCCAATTCGTAAGCCGTATCGGGCGGTGTCACCACATCATAGCGACCTTGAATGATGGCCCCGGGCAGGTGGCTGATGGTGGACATGCCGTCCAGCAACGCGCCGTCATGGGCGAAGAAGCCCTTGTGTTGGAAGTAGTGGCATTCAATCGATGCGAAGGCGATGGCAAAGCGGGCTTCGCCGAATGCGTTGTAACGCCTGTCGTCGGGCATCAACGATAATGTCGCCGCTTCCCATTGGCTCCAGGCTTTTGCACAAGCGAGACGCGCCGCTTCATCAGGGCCTGTCAGGCGGCGGTAATAGGCATCAATCAAATTACCGCGTTCGGCGCCTGGAATGGGTGCGATGTAATTCTGGAACGCGTCCGGAAACAGGAAGGACGCACCCTCCTGGTAAAACCAGCGCAATTCCTTTTCGCGCACGGTGAAGATGCCGCGCAGGATGAGTTCGCTGACGTGTTCCGGGTGCATCTGCGCATAGGCCAAAGCCAGTGTCGACCCCCACGAGCCACCAAACACCTGCCACCTGTCAACGCCAAGATGTTTGCGAAGCTTCTCGATGTCAGCCACCAAATCCCACGTCGTGTTGTCTTGAAGTGAACCGAATGGCGTGGACTGGCCGCAGCCCCGCTGGTCAAACAAAATGATGCGGTGGCTTTTCGGGTCATGCAGCCGGCGCAAGTAGGGCGAAAGCCCGCCACCCGGCCCGCCATGCAGAACCACCACGGGCTTGCCTTGCGGGTTGCCGCATTGCTCAAAATAAATCTCGTGCAGGCCAGAGACCTTCAGCCGTCCACGGGCATAAGGTTGATTTTCGGGAAAGGCTTGTCTGATCATGGCGTGCTTCAAGCGGGAAAGTGGTGCGACAGCAAGAGGCCTCACGAAAACTCTTTGACCCCGGCGCATTCCCCTGATTAACACTCCGGTCTGACCATGGCCCAAACCCACATTCTCATTGTTGACGACCACCCCTTGTTCCGGGATGCGCTGCGTCATGCCCTGTCCACGGCAAAGTCCGGTCCCAAAATTTCCGAGGCCGGAAGTCTGGACCAGGCGGCAGCCGAGCTTGGCCGGCGCAACACTGTGGACCTTGTTCTGCTGGATCTGAAAATGCCGGGGGTGCAGGGTCTTTCCGGGTTGGCCTATGTCAGGGCGTCTTACCCCGATGTGCCGGTGGCAATTGTTTCCGGCCTTGAAGATCCCGCCGTGATCCGCCGCGCCCTTGCTTTGGGTGCCTCGGGTTTTGTCCCGAAATCCACACCCGCCGAAACCATGCGTGACGCCGTTGCGGCCATTTTGGCGGGCGAGATTTGGGTGCCGCCGGGACTTGGCGCCAGCACCGCAGAGGACGCAACCCTCGACAAACTGACACGCCGTCTTGCCACCCTCACGCCCCAACAACTCCGTGTACTGATGATGTTGAAGGAGGGCAGGCTCAACAAGCAGATTGCCTATGAACTTGACATCACCGAAGCCACGGTGAAGGCCCACGTGTCTGCCATTCTGCTCAAGCTCGACGTGGACAGCCGCACCCAGGCGGTGATTGCAGCGGCAAAGATTGACGGGGAAAGTGCGCCGGAAAATTTGGGTTAGTCCCCAACTCACGTGTTTGAAAATTCATTCACACTCCAAATTCCGTCACAGGCCCGCACACCTTTCCCAAGCGTCCGCTGAAACGCCAGAAACGACATGCTCTGCATGAAAACATGGCGAAAGCCGACACCCCGAAAATCCGGCCCGGAATTACTTTTGGAATTGCTGGTGATATCTCTTGGTCGGTGGCTGATTCACCCCGCCGACGTGTAGGCCGTCTTGACCGTCGTATAGAACTCCGCCGCAAAACGCCCCTGTTCCCTCGCACCATAAGACGAGCCTTTCCGCCCGCCGAATGGCACATGGTAATCCACCCCCGCTGTCGGCAGATTCACCATCACCATGCCGGCTTGCGCGTTTTTGCGGTAATGCGACGCGTGTTTCAGAGAGCTTGTGTAAATGCCGGATGACAAACCAAACGCCGTGTCATTGGCCACCGCCAGCGCTTCGTCATAGTTTTTGACACGAATGACGCTTGCCACCGGACCAAACACTTCCTCCTGATTGATGCGCATGGAATTGACCGTCTCCGTGAACAGGGCGGGCGAAAGATAAAAGCCCTTGGTTTCCCGGTTCAACCGTTCCCCACCCCAAGCCAGCTTTGCACCTTCTTCACGGGCAATCCTGATGTAACTCTCATCCTGCGCCATTTGCGCTTCGTCAATGACGGGGCCAACTTGCGTGCCATCCTTCAGCGCATGGTCAACCTTCAAGGCCTTCATCGCAGCAACCGCTTTTTCCACAAAAGCATCATGCACCTTGTCTTCAACGATGATGCGCGAAGACGCCGTGCAACGTTGCCCGGTCTGGAAAAAGGCCCCGTCAACCGCTCCCGCCACCGCCGCGTCCAGATTGGCATCCGCCAATACAACCAGTGGATTTTTGCCACCCATCTCCAGTTGGAACTTCGCCCCGCGAGATACGCAAGCCTGCGCCACTTTCGCACCTGTGGCGACAGAACCTGTGAACGACACCGCCGCCACTTTCGGATTGTTGAGCAACTCCTGCCCCACAATCGAGCCACGCCCCATCACCAGATTGAACACGCCTTTTGGCAAACCAGAGCGTGACACAATTTCCGCCAAGGCCCACGCCGAACCCGGCACCAGGTCAGCGGGCTTCATCACAACGCAGTTTCCAAACGCAATCGCCGGAGCCATTTTCCACGCCGGAATCGCAATCGGGAAGTTCCACGGGCAAATCAGGCCGATCACGCCAATCGCCTCGCGCGTCACAGTGACGTCAACACCGGGGCGAACAGATGCCAGCGCCACGCCTTCCAGCCGCAGGGCCTCTTGCGCAAAAAACTTGAAAATCTGCGCGGCCCGCATGGTTTCAGCAATGCCATTGGCCAATGGCTTGCCTTCTTCCCGCGACAACAGCCTGCCAATCTCGTCCTTTCGCATCAGCAGTTCAACACCGATAAATTCCAACACATCCGCCCGCTGCTGCGGCGTTGTCTGGCTCCAGGCCGGAAAGGCAGCATGGGCGGCGTCAATCGCGTCCTTCGCCTGTTGCGCGCTGGCTTGCGCATAGATGCCAACAACCTCACTCACATCGGACGGATTGATGTTGTCTTTACCCCCGCCCTCAACCCAATCGCCATTGATGAGATTCTTGTGCAACATGATATGGTTCCTCTGAAAAACTCAGGCCAGCCGCAACAGCGCAGCCCCTGCAAGAATAAGCAGCCCACCCGCAGCACGTTGCCAGCCAAAGCTTTCCTTGAGAAAGCGCGCCGACAGCAGAAGGGCAAACACAATGCTGGTTTCGCGCAACGCGGCGACACTGGCAAGGGGGGCCACCGTCATCGCCCAGATCACGATTCCATAGGCTGCGGCAGAGGCGGCCGCGCCAAGCAAACCGACCCGCCACAAGGGCAGAATCGAAGCAATGAAGCCGCGCCCCCGCAGGGCTTGGCAGGCGGCAAAGGTGAAAACGCCATCGGCCACAAATGACAAGCCGACATAACCCAGCACATGATCCGAAATCCGCGCACCCATGCCATCAACGACAGAATAGCAACCGATAAACACCGCCGTGGCAAGCGCATAGGCCACAGCCTGCGGATCGACCTCGGCGCCGCGCTTGCCGCTGAGCCCGCCCAACAACAGCCCGGCCACCAATACAGCAATGCCAAACATTGCCAGCAAAGTGGGCCAGTCGCCAAACAAAAGCCCGGTCAGCAGCAACGCAACCAGCGGTGCAGTGCCCCGTGCGATCGGGTAGACTTGGCTCAAATCTGCGACCTTGTAAGCCCTCACCAGAAAAAGATTGTAGCCCACATGCAGAATGCCTGATGCAAGCAGATAGGGAACAGCCGCAACGCCCGGCCAGCCCGCAAAGACCAGCAGGCAAAGCCCGATCAGCGCGAAGAAAGCCTGTTGGCTCGCCATGCTCAGCAGCCGGTCTGGATTGCTTTTGATCAGCACATTCCAGCCTGCGTGCAGGACTGCGGCGAAGATCACGGCTGTGAAAACAAAACTGTCCAAGTTTGCAAGACCCGCAAAGGCAAAAAAGCCTCATGCCATGGCCCATCCCAAAGCAAAAGCCCCGCCAGCGGACCAGCGGGGCCATAAACCTCAAGTCTCAACGAATGTTTCGGCTTGAAGAAGGTCAGGTGCGATTGAGTGTGAGAGAGGAACGTGGACGGACCATGATATCCTGTTGCACATTGAAGGTTGAGGCACCCAGAATGCTGTTTCCCAGAAACGTCGCGATAAAGGGTACATAAGTCATGCACGCCTGGGCTACAATGATGTCATTTCCAGCAGACATCAGGGCGGTCATGCCACTTGTGCTCACTGCGGCGCAAGCAGGGCCGCCAGAACTGGACTGGGTCCATTGCTGCGTTGCAGCGCCGCCCGACAGGCGGTAATCCGTGACCTGCACTCTCACCCCTGATGCTGGCGACGGATTGTTGATCATTCCGGAGACCAGCATGTAGTCGTTGATTTTGGCGGTGGTGATTGTCGCATTGCTCTGCCCGACCAGGTCGGCGACAACGCTGGCCGTCGAGGTCATCCTGCGGTTTGCGGAAACCAGACCCGTCAAGTCCAGAAGGCCGAAATAGAGCAGCAACATGAACGGTAAAATGAATGCGAACTCAATCGCGGCAACACCGGTTTCAGCTTTGCAGTATCTGCGGAGCGTTGAAATGATTTTCATGTTGTGCCTCACGCGCCGCAAGCGCCGCCCGTCGGGAACGGCTCGTTCTGGAACATATAGATGCCGGCGAGCCGGCGCTTTGTGTCGCCGTCAACGTTGCCGAAATGATTCGCGAGCAAGGGCATGGTGAAATCCCAGTCGTAGGTGGCAATCAGCGCCACTGCCTGCTCCGAATTGCCGCAGGAATGTGATGCATTGCTGCCGGTGCCCGCGCCATAGTCGCTGCCGACATTCAGGTATGATGGAACCGCTGTGGCCAGTTGCGCGAAACTTGCACGTGAAATCATGCTGACTGTCACGCGTGCGTCGCAATTTGAAATGACGGTCGCAGTGTCACAGATCTTGGTTTTGAAGGCGGCGGACGTCGTGCCTGCTGTTTGTGCCTGGCCGGTGCGCACGAAGCGGGCCGCTTCCTGTACGCTGGTTTGCATCACATACTCGGCAAACAGCATGATGCCGGTTTCCATAAGACTGCCCATGAGAAAGAAGAACACCGGTGCAATCATGGCAAATTCAATTGCCGTCACACCGTCTTCGTTCCTTGCAATGGGCCGGGCCACACTGCGCCGCAATAGCTTGGCAATTTTCTCAATGATCATGTTCGCCTCGTCCCGCTCCATACCGCGTCGGATTTCAAGCCCCATTTTAGGGTTCCGCAATTTCAGCAGTCTTGCTGAATTGTCTAAAATTTGAATGAAGTCTTTTTTTTTCCGGGTGAATTGCCAAGGGCGGAACCGCAAAGTTCCGCCCTTGGTAAAGAAAGTGTAAACTTACAGGTGTGTCATTGCGGTGCGGCCGGAGCCTGGGCTTCCGAGGTTTCGGAGCCTGTTGCAAATTGCGTCTTGTCTGAGGCCTCTTCGATCAGCCTCTTGAAATATCCAATGTCGTCGCCGACCTGCATGTCAGATTCGCAGAGTGGATAGCAGCTGAAACTCTCGCGGCTGGCAGCCCTTTTGTCACTGGCCTTGTAAACAGCGACTGCGGGATCGTTGCTGTGGCGCGTGATTAGGTCAAACTCGGCTATCGTGTTGCCCTGCAGGTCAAGTATCAACAGGTTGGTTTCGCCGAAGTTGCGGCCGTGAACAAAAACCTTGTCACCATTCGTCGTGACATCGGCAATCGAGGGATTGCCGATGACGATGGCGCCGGGAGCGCCTGAAATTGTCAACATGCGGGATTTGTCAACCTGCACTTCCAGTTTTTGGGCGGCAAACGCCGAACCCGTACCGATGAACAGGGCGAGGCCGGCAAGGCAGGAACCCAGACAAGTGCTGACCAGTGAACCGTGCCAATTCAAGAGAGATGTCATCATTAACCACCTTACAAACAGCGGCGTTTGCGCCAGCTTGGTGACCGATAATGCCATCGCAGTGGTGAATGATCCGTTACGGATGAACAGACTCTCTCCAATTCAGAAAAATTTTCAGCGCCACCCAAAAGAATGTCTCAAGGTTAACCGTCCGTTAGATCAGATTGTGTGAGGATGAACGGGACGTGCCGCAAATAGGGTGGCACCGATAACCCGTTTTAGTGCCGAAAGACCAACGCCATGCTGAACGCCCTGTCACTGCTCGTCCTTCCACTGCTCATGCTTCTGGCAGCTGCAAATGATCTGGCTGCCATGCGCATCCCAAACTGGCTGACGGCGTTGATCGCGGTTCTGTTTTTCCCCATGGCCTTCCTGACAAACATGCCCGTCAACGAGATCGGCTCGCACGCGATTGCGGGTGTCATCCTGTTTTTTGCCGGCTACATGCTCTTTACAATGCGCCTGTTTGGCGGCGGTGATGCCAAGCTGATGGCGGCGGCCGGCCTCTGGTTTGGAAGCAAAGATGCCATGCAGTTCCTCGTCATGACAGCGGTGGCCGGTGGCGTCCTGGCTCTCGTTTATATGATCTGGACCGCAATCGCGGTGATGAAGATTGACGTGGACAGCAATGAAACACTGTCCTTCCGCCAGAGGCTCAGGCGTGTGTCGCCAAAGCTTCCCTATGGCTGCGCTTTGGCGGCAGGCGCCATCCTCGCTTTTCCCGTCACCTGGTGGGCGGAAGTGGGAAACCAGCTCGCCAACCACGCCGCATGAAACCGGGATTCAACAATCTTGCAAACCATTAACCATATTTTTGTCATTCCAGCCGAAAGTCAATTTTCAGTTTGCTTTGCGCCGTCATCCGGCCAGGCGCGCCAGTGAGGATCCGATATGAGTAAAATGCGCATTGTCATGTTCACCGTTGCCATCGGCTCGGCCGTCGGTGCGGCCTTGCTGGCCAAAGGCCTGGTCGGCAAGAAGCCCGAATCGAAAGTGGTGGAAGCGCCAAAGATAGTGACCACGGACGTGTTGGTGGCCGCCAAGGACATTGCCATCGGCGAGAAACTGGCCGCCGGCAGCATCATTTGGAAGTCGTGGCCGAAAGACATGGTGCGCGACATCATGATCACCCGCGAAGAAAAGCCTGAGGCTGAAACCGAGTTCGGGGAAACCCGCGCCCTTGTCCAGATGTTCGAAGGCGAAACCATCATGGACAAGAAAATCGTCAATCCCGGTGAAGGCGGCTTCATGGGAGCCGTGTTGCCCCAGGGCATGCGCGCGGTTGGCATGGCCATTCGCCCGCGCACCAGTGCCGGCGGTTTCATTCTCCCCAATGACCGCGTTGACGTCATCATGATCAAGAAGGTCGATTCGCCCGCAGGCGGCGGCACGGTCCACAAGAGTGAAACCATCCTCACCAATGTGCGCGTCCTGGCCATCAACCAGGTCTTCAAACAGGGTCCCGAAGGCGAGGAAAACGCCATCAAGGAAGGTGAATTTGCCACTCTCGAATTGAAACCGGACCAGGCCGAAATCCTGTTCCGCCTCGAATCCATGGGAGAACTCGCCCTCTCTTTGCGCTCCATCGCCGAAGGTGATGGCAAGGCAATGGCAGAAGGTCCACAGCTTGCTGAAAAATACCGTGGTGGCGCCGCGGGCACAGCCGCCACCGGCGACACGCTGTTCGTCCGTTTCGGCATCGAAACCTACGGCGCATCGCGGTGAGGATGGCCAACATGAAATTTTCCCCGTTCCACTCGTCTGTAAAGGGTTCCACCATGAAGTCCGGCCTGTTTGCCGCCTGCCTCCTGGCAGCCACATCACTCATCACAGCCTTGCCGACAGCGCAGATCGCTTTTGCAGGCGATCTTGATCCGCAGGTCGAAGACGTGTCCGAAAGCCGCTTCGTGCGCATGGGCCTCAACAAGTCCATCGTCGTCAAGCTGCCGGCCGAGGCCCGCGACGTCATTGTCGGCAACGAAGATATTGTCGACGCGGTCGTGCGCCGCAAGAACATGGCCTATCTCTTTGCCCGCAACACGGGCCAAACCAACATCTTCTTCCTGGATGCCGACGGCAACCAGATCCTGAGCCTCGACCTTGAGGTTTCGATTGACACCCTGGCGCTCAAGAAAATCCTGTCGCGCGCATTGCCGGGAAACCGCATCACGGTTGATATCGCGGGCAACAACATCATGCTTGGCGGTGTCGCCCGCAATGCGTCGGAAGCAAACAAGGCTGTGGTAATGGCCAATGCCTTCGCCTACGGCGTGACGCAAAAAAACGAAGACAAGGATACCGTGCTCAACACCATGACCGTCGAGGGCGAAGACCAGGTCATGCTCAAGGTTAAGGTCGTCGAGGTGCAGCGCAATGTGCTGAAGGAGTTCGGTGTCGATTTTTCGGCCATGCTGAGCTTGGGCAAACTTGCCGTGAATTTGGCCAGTGTCCCGATCGGCTTGAGTGCTTTGAATACAGATAGTGGGCAGAAGACCACGTACGCAAACGGTAACGTTCGCGTTGAGAGTCTGATTCGCGCCATGGAAGGCGACGGGTTACTCCGTACCCTCGCGGAACCCAATTTGACGGCGATGACGGGTCAGCCAGCTGAATTCTTCGCAGGCGGCGAACTTCTTTTCGTGACCTGCACAAAGCCTCCTGTTGTCGTAGTCTGTGAAGATAAATACAAACCCTATGGTGTTGAAGTGAAATTCACACCCACGGTTCTCTCTGAAGATCGCATTGTTTTGAACATCGACACGAGTGTGAGCGAGCCGGCGCGTGATGGTTCGTTCTCCAAGCGTGCAACCAAAACGACGCTTGAGCTGCCGAGCGGCGGCTCAATGATGGTCGCGGGTTTGATTTCGGAATCAGTTCGCCAGAATCTGGATGCGACACCCGGCCTCAAAAAACTCCCTGTGCTCGGCACATTGTTCAGAAGTACAAATTTTAGGCACAACGAAACCGAATTGGTCATTATCGTCACTCCAATTTTGGTACGCCCAACGACGCAATCGCAGTTGAACACGCCTGACAAGGGCTACATTCCTCCAGGCGACGCTGAAGCCGTTTTCATGGGCCGCATCAACAAGGTCTACGGCAACGGCGCGGGTGCCGGCCAATACAATGGCAATGTCGGTTTCATCGTACAGTAAGTGAGAAGGTGTGGAAATGAAGAGTGTAAAATTCCCAGGGGTTTCAGGAAAACTTCTCGCAACTGGCGTGATCGGTATCCTGTGCGTGTCACTTTCTGGCTGTGTTTCTGACGATGGGTCGGATGTGGCGACGCTTAAGCCCTTTGGCGGCTCGAAGCAGCACCCCATTGTGATCAGGAACGGCAAGGCGAGCGTGGCTGAGTGCGGTGACTGGAGCGAAAATCTGGCGAGCACGGAACAGAACACATTCGCACCAAACCACGGTTGCGCCGTGCAAAACAATATAGCCGCTCAAGCCGCTTATGCCGAAGACCTGGCAGGAGGCAACAGGCAGCTCCCACCCCCTGACGGTGACATCGCGTCCAATGCAATCCAGAATCTCAAAGCCCCACCCAAAAACTGATAAAATTCCAGATCGGCTGGCGACAGCCAAAGGTCTGGCAAGACAATTTGAGCAAGAAACTCCAGGATACACACCATGCAAAGTGCAATGATTGAACCAAACCTGATGTCGGATCACGGATCGCAACATGTGGTTCTGGTGCCGCGCATTGAACTGCATGTGTTCTGCGACAACCAGCAGACCGGACAATTGCTGCAAGTCTCCGCCGCAGACCGGCGCATGTCCCGCGCCCATGTTTCGATCCAGCTGGGTGGCATTCCGGCTGCGGTGCAGTTCTACCAGACCCAGCCCACACCCAACGTGCTGGTCGTCGAAACCCATTCCGGCCGCGACCAGATCCTGGCTGAACTGGGAACCCTGGCCGATGTTTGTGGTGCCAACACCAAGGTCGTAATCCTCGGCCACATCAATGACGTGTTGCTCTACCGCGAACTCCTCAAGGCCGGCATCAGCGATTACATCGTCGCCCCGATTTCACCGGTGGGCTTCATCGATGCGATTGCCAATCTCTACACCGATGCAAAATCGGCACCTCTGGGCCGCATCGTGTCTTTCGTTGGCGCCAAGGGTGGTGTCGGATCATCGACCATTGCCCACAACGTCGCCTGGGCAACCTCACACCAGCGCAACATCGACACCATCATCACAGACCTTGACCTTGCCTTCGGCACCGCCGCCCTCAATTTCAACCAGGACGGGTCCGGCGGCATTCTTGAAGCGCTGGGCGCGCCAGACCGCGTTGACTCCACACTCGTTGAACGTCTGATGACCAAACTCGGAGACAAGCTCTCACTGCTGACTGGTCCCGGCAATGTCGAGCGCGACTACGTCATTGAAGCCCATGCGATTGAGAGCATTCTCAACACGGTGCGTGGATCTGCACCTTTGATCATCGTGGATGTTCCAAATATGTGGGCACCGTGGATCAAGCACACCCTGTTGAATTCTGATGAAATCATCATCACCGCAACACCCGAATTGCCGAGCTTGCGCAATGCCAAAAGCCTCATTGACCTGTTGAAGCTGTCCCGTCCGAATGACGCACCACCACGTGTCATCCTCAACCAGATGGGCATGCCCAAGCGCCCCGAAATCTCGGTTGCGGATTTTGGCAAGGCGGTTGGTGTTGAGCCCATGGCCGTCATTCCCCATGATCCTCAGTCATTCGGCGTCGCCCAAGGCAATGGCCAGATGCTGTTTGAAGTGGCACCCAAAGCCAAGGCAACAGAAATTATGAATGCCATTGCCGCCCATGTTTCAGGCCACCAGAAACTCGACGCTGAGCCCAAGGCCAAGCGCGGCCTTTTCTCAGGTCTCCTCAACAAAAAGAAAAAATGAAGCTGTTGCAGGTGCATGGCACCTTGAGCCGCTTGTGAAGCACGTAAGGAACATCTGATGTTTGGCAAAAGAACCGAAAATGGCACGCAAGCTGGCGCTGTTCCAGCCCTGCCGCCCGCCCATGGCCAGCCTGCCGCTGCCCAGGCCAAATTTGTTCCGGACATGAAAGTGCAGGCCGCCCAGGGCCAGGTCAAGGCACAGGCGGCCCCGGCCGCGCCCCGGAGTTCTGGTCCGGACCACAGCCGCAAATCTGAAAATTACTACGATATCAAAAGCACGATTTTCAACGCGCTCATTGATGCCATTGACCTGACCCAGCTGTCGCAGCTCGACCGGGACGCCGCCCGCGACGAAATCCGCGACATCGTCAACGAAATCATCGCACTCAAAGATGTGGTGATGTCAATTGCCGAGCAGGAAGAACTGCTCGAAGACATCTGCAACGACGTTCTGGGCTACGGTCCCCTCGAACCACTCCTCGCCCGCGACGACATCGCCGATATCATGGTGAACGGCTCCGGTGTCGTGTTCATCGAAGTCGATGGCAAAATGCAAAAGACCGGCGTTCGCTTCCGCGACAACGCCCAGCTCCTCAACATCTGCCAGCGCATCGTCAGTCAGGTTGGCCGCCGTGTCGACGAAGCCTCCCCCATCTGCGACGCCCGCTTGATGGACGGCAGCCGCGTCAACGTCATCGCACCTCCACTGGCGATTGACGGCTGCGCCCTCACCATTCGTAAATTCAAAAAAGACCGTCTGCGTTTGCCCGATCTCGTCCGCTTCAAATCGATCACGCCTGAAGGGGCGACATTGCTTGAAATCATCGGCCGGGTGCGCTGCAACACACTGATTTCCGGCGGTACCGGTTCTGGCAAGACCACATTGCTGAACTGCCTCACCGGCTACATTGACCAGGATGAACGCATCATCACCTGCGAAGACGCCGCCGAACTTCAATTGCAGCAGCCGCACGTGGTGCGCCTGGAAACCCGCCCGCCGAACCTTGAAGGCGAAGGTGCGATCACCATGCGCGACTTGGTGAAGAACTGCCTGCGTATGCGCCCTGAACGCATCATCGTCGGCGAAGTCCGCGGTCCCGAGGCCTTCGACCTTCTGCAGGCCATGAACACCGGCCACGACGGCTCCATGGGAACCCTCCACGCCAACAGCCCCCGCGAAGCCATCTCGCGGCTTGAATCCATGATCACCATGGGCGGCTTCTCGCTGCCGTCCAAAACCATCAAGGAAATGATCTGCGGTTCGATTGACGTGGTCGTCCAGGCCTCGCGCCTGCGCGATGGTACCCGCAAAATCACCCACATCACGGAAGTGGTGGGCATGGAAGGCGACGTCATCATCACGCAAGACCTTTTCGTCTATGAAATCATCGGTGAAGACGCGGCGGGCAAGATCATGGGCCGTCACCGCTCAACAGGCATTGCACGTCCGCATTTTTGGGACCGCGCCCGCTACTACAACGAAGAACGTCGTCTGGCCGAAGCCCTCGAAAAGGCCGAAGCCCGCAACGAGGGACAGGCCTGATCGGTCGCTGGGGAGCATTGGGCATGGAATTCGGCGACGGCATTTCTGAAATTGCTTTGATGGTCATGGTGGCGTTGGCCGTCGGGGGGATGGCACTCGCTGTCATTTATCCGATGATCAGCACGTCGACGTCGGACAAGCGCGTCAGCGCCATCACCTCTGGCAAAAAGGAAGAGCGCGCGTCGTTTCGCGCGCGCTTTCAGGAAGATTCGAAGGACACGCGTCGCCGCCAAATCCAGGACAGCCTGAACAAGCAGCTCAACGATGAAGAAAGCCTGCGCAAGAAAAAGAAGCGACTGACACTGCGCGCACTGATTTCACAGGCGGGGCTTGACATGTCGGTCAGGGCCTTCTGGGTGATCTCCGTGGTTTCCGGAATCATGCTGCTGGGTGTGCCCCTGTTTTTGGGCGTGAATGTCATTGTGGCAGGGCTCATGGGTTTCGTCGGGTTTCTTGGATTGCCACGCTGGTTTCTGGGCTTTTTGCGCAACCGCCGCCAGAACCGGTTCTTGACTGATTTCGCTGACGCCATTGACGTGATGGTGCGTGGTCTCAAGGCTGGTCTTCCGGTTTCTGAAGCCATGAAAATCATTGCCTCTGAATCAGGGCCTCCTGTGGGGCCTGAATTTCTGGAAGTGGTGGATGGCCAGAAGATCGGCATCTCGCTTGACCAGGGCATCGAACGCATGTTTGAACGCATGCCGCTGTCAGAAGTCAATTTCCTCGGCATCGTCATGGCGATCCAGGCCAAGACAGGTGGCAACCTTTCGGAAGCCCTCGGCAACCTTTCAAAAGTGTTGCGCGAACGCAAGAAGATGAAAGCCAAGATCCGCTCGGTGTCCCAGGAAGCCAAGTCTTCGGCGGCCATCATCGGTTCGCTGCCCTTCATCATCACGGGCGCGCTGCTCATTCTGAATCCGAACTACCTCAACCCCATGTTCAACACGTCGCTCGGCAACATGCTGATCGTGGGTTCGGGCATGTGGATGGGTCTTGGCGTGCTTGTCATGCGCAAGATGATCAATTTCCAAATCTGACGCCAGAGGCGGGGCCACACGATGCAATTCATTTCTTCGATCCTGACCATCGAAACGCTGTTGGTGCTCTTTGTGGGGTTGGCAGCCTTTGGCACCGTGGTCACCGTCGCCTCGCCTTTCTTTGACGGCGACAAGCTCAAGTCACGCATGAAAAGCGTGATGGACGAAAAGGAACGATTGCGTGCAAATCAGCGCGCCCTGCTGCAAGGCAGCGAGTCCCGCCTGCGCGAAAGGGCCAAGCCCAATCTCTATGCCCAGATCGTTGAGGCGCTCAACTTGCGCAATCTCCTGAGCGCCGATGCCTCGCGGAACAAACTGCGCCAGGCGGGCCTGCGCTCGGAAAAACACCTGATGACATTTCTGGCGCTGCGCGCAATTGTGCCCGTGTTGCTGGGCGTCATTGCCTTCGTCTACTCTTCCACCGTCTTCGCCGACAAGGTCTCACCACCCATGCGCATTGGCGTGGCCATGATTGCCATGGTTTTCGGCTTCTATCTTCCGAACATTGGCCTCAAGAACATTGTGATGAAGCGCCAGCTCTCCATCAAGCGCGCCTGGTCAGACGCGCTTGACCTTTTGTTGATCTGCGTGGAAGCGGGTATGGCGCTGGAACCGGCCTTGGCGCGCGTGGCCAAGGAAATTGGCACGGCGTCCATACCGCTCGCCGAAGAACTGTCACTGACGGTTGCAGAATTGTCCTACCTGCAAGACCGCCGCAAGGCACTCGACAATCTTGGCAAGCGCGTCGGACTTGAAACCGTGCGCTCTGTCGTCACAAGCCTTGTGCAGTCGGAAAAATACGGCACCCCCTTGGGCACGGCTCTGCGCGTGTTGGCCCAGGAAAACCGTGACGCCCGCATGGCGGAAGCAGAGCGCAAGGCTGCGGCATTGCCTCCCAAGTTGACAGTTCCAATGATCCTGTTCTTCCTGCCTGTGATTTTTGTGGTCATCCTTGGTCCATCGGCCATCCTTGTCACCGGCGCGAAATAGACTTCACAGGCAGAGTGAAAAAAATCCGAACGGCACCGATCACGGTGCCGTTTGCCTTTGCACCGCGAATTTCGAAATCCCGTGCTGGGTCTTGTGCCAATGGAAGGGCCGCACAATGAAATCCCAAAGTGCCAACCAGGCCGCCGCCGACATCATCAGCCAATAGACGGGAAGACTGAGTAGCGTTGACATCCTGACCGGTGTGCCCAGGCGCTTCAAACCCTGGGCCGAGGCTGCCATCGCGACACCGTAACCCAGAAACAGAAATGTCGCCGTGCTGCCGGCCAGCAGCGCTGTGACTGGTGCATCAAGCGACACCTGCAACCGCGAGGGGGCCAGCGTCCACAGGCTATAGGCAAGCAGCAGAGGATGCAACAGCGCCGACGCGAAAATCCCGATGGTCATGCATTGCACCACAACAAAGCCATGCAGGCCCAGTTCGCGGAACAGCACGACGGGCTGCCGCATGTGCACAAGCCAGGTTTGCAGGAAGCCTTTGAGCCAGCGCCGACGTTGCTTCATCCAGTTGAAGAATGCCGTGTTGGCCTCTTCGAAGGTTTCGCTGTCGATGACATCTGTGACAAAACCCATGCGCGCCAGCCGGATGCCGAGATCGGCATCTTCCGTCACATTGAAAGGGTCCCAGCCACCGACGGCTTCCAGTGCAGTCATGCGGAAATGGTTGGACGTGCCCCCCAGCAACAGCGGCATGCGGCGTTCGGCAAGGGCGGGCAGCACCACCTTGAACAGTGCCGCATATTCCGCCGCGAAATGCCGCGTCAGCCAATTCTCCTGCGCATTGTAAAACACCAGGGCGGCCTGCAGGCAGGCAAGATCATCTGGGGCCTCGGCAAAATGCGCCGCCGCCAGTTGCAGTTGCTGCGGCCGCGGCAGGTCTTCGCAGTCATAAATGGTGATCAGTGAGCCGCGCGCAAAGCCAATCGCGTAATTGAGGGCCCGAGGCTTGGTCTGCGGCTTTCCTGCGGGCACAATGATCACGTCAAAATGGTCAGGCAGGCTGTAGCGTGCCAAGGCATGTTGCATGGTCAAATCATCCTCCTCAAGGATGAGTTTGATGTCGAGCTTCTCTTCCGGATAATCGAGTGCTGATAGCGCGGTCAGCAGCTGGTCGAGGACTGCCGTCTCGCGGAACAGTGGCACCAACACCGTGTAGACAGGCAAGTCTTGTGTTGGAAGTTTCAATCGGCGATGCTCCTGCGGCCTGTCCGCCGGCAGCAAGCAATAGAGCCGCAACGACACGACAATGGCAAAGAAGAAGCTGGCTGCAAGGCTGAAGCCCAAAAGCACATTGGCGAGGGATGTTGCCATGATGCCTGCAAGCATTGCGGCAACGGCGATGGTCAGCCAAAGCAATTGGCCCGGCATGAGGCGTGAGCGCGCTGAAAGCAAAGGCTCGCGGCGGGACAGACCAAACACAGCCTTGTCAAGGATGCGCGTACCCAACCTGCGGCGGATGATGGCGCGGTAATCCTCGGGCCGGACGCGGGCCACGACCTTGAGGCCCTGTGCATCAGCGAGGCGTAAAGCGGCTGGCGTCATCACCGCATACATCGTCATGGTGGGAATCCATGACACCGGCACGATTTTCTGCCGCAGCACCAATTCAAGGTCGCAACCCGCCAGCCGCTGCATAGCGTCATCAAGCCAGGCCAACGGCACGAAGGGCAAGACATCAAAGCAAGGATGGTCTAGGCTGGGTTCAAGAAAGCCCTTTGCCACGCCAAACGATGTTGCCTCACGCACGCGCCCCACGAACCAACAGACTCCCAACCACAGGAAAGCGGGTATTGTTTTTTTTGACGCTCCCCCTGGCCACAGTAAGCGGCGATAAATTAAGGCTGACAACTTATCAGGGCGCGAAACTCATGGTGACGATAATACTGTGGATTGCAGCATCGTTGGTCCCCGTCCACGCCCAGGATGCAACGCAATTGCCAGAACCGGGCTTTGGCTTTCCGCAATTCCGGCAATCCGACCCCGATCAGGCACAACCTCCTGATATGAGCAACCGCACGGTAACCCTGCTCACGGACCAGGATTTCGCGCCTTGGAGTTTTGTCGGTTCTGACGGACGCATGCAGGGTGTATCTGTTGATCTTGCTTTCAAGGCCTGCTCGGATCTGGGCCTTATTTGCGGCCTGAAAGCTTTGCCCTTCGAAAGTTTGCGCGCCGCACTGGCGAAGGGCGAAGGTGACGTCATCATTTCGGGTTTACGGGCTGAAACCTCTTTGCTGGACGAGAGCCTGCCGACCCGTCCCTATTTCCTGTCGCTGGGGCGCTTTGTCACAAGGCAAGGCACGTCACTGCCTTCAAGTGACCCGCGTGCCTTGGAGGGCAAGCGTGTTGGTTATGTCCGCAACTCTGCCCACGGCGTGTTTTTGCAAAAGCACTTCGCCCGCGCCACACTCACCGCCTATGATCGGCTGGCGTCCGTGCAGGAAGCGCTGCGCACAGGTGCCATTGATGCCGGCTTCGGCGATGCCACTGCCCTCGCCTTTTGGCTCTCGGGCAGCAGTGCGCGCAACTGTTGCCAGGCCCTGGGCAAGGCCTTTGTGGACCGCGACAGTTTTTCCCGCGGACTGTTCTTTTCGGTGCGCAAGGACGCCGGGGATTTGCGCGATGGCTTTGATGCCGCCCTCGATGGGCTGGAGGAAAGGGGCGAAACCGCCCGCGTCTTTACCAGCTACCTGCCGATGGCGCTGTGGTAGCCAGCCGCTTCGCTTCAGCACCACAGGCCTGGGTGAGGGTGCCATAGCCTGATTGCCGTAACAGTTGCGGCAGGCCGTCGACAATCTCCTGCACCAATTGCGGGCCCCGATAGACCAGCGCCGAATAGACCTGCAACAATGATGCGCCTGCAAGAATGCGCTCAAAGGCGGAAGCGGCGTCGCCAATGCCGCCCACGCCGATCAAGGGAATGGAACCCTCCGTATACTGATGAAACTGCGCAAGCCTCCGCGTGGCAAGCTGCCGCAAGGGCAGGCCGGAGAGGCCACCGGTTTCGTTTGCATGGCGCGAAGACAGGGCAGGGCGGGACAACGTGGTGTTGGAAATGATGACGCCATCGACAGCGCCATCCTTGCAGCACCCCGCGATGTCCCGCATTTCTGCTTCTGAAAGATCAGGTGCGATTTTGAGCAGCATGGGAAGTTTGCGGGGCAACGTGACCCGCGCTGCATTGAGGCGTGTCAGCAGGGTTTGCAGTTCACGCGCAGATTGAAGCCCGCGAAGCCCTGGTGTGTTGGGGGACGAAATGTTGATGGTGATGTAGTCGGCCAATTCCGCGAACACCAGAATGCCCGCCACGTAATCCGCGATGCGGTCTTCCGAATCCTTGTTGGCCCCGATGTTGACGCCGACAATGCCTGTTCTCTTGCGGTCGCGCAGCCGCGTGAACACCGGGCCGTGGCCCTGATTGTTGAACCCCATCCGGTTGATCACCGCATCGTCTTCGACCAGCCGGAACAGACGGGGCTTCGGATTTCCCGCCTGTGCGCGTGGCGTGACCGTGCCGATTTCGACATGGCTGAAACCAAGTGATAGCATCTGGTTTGGCACCTCGGCGTTTTTGTCAAAGCCGGGAGCGAGACCGAGTGGATTCGAAAAATTGAGACCAAAAAGCTCTTGCCGCAAAACCGGATCGCCTGATGGCGGCACACCGCATGGCATGAGTTGCAAAGCCTTCAGTGTCAGCCCATGCGCGGTTTCGCCATCCATGCCGTGCAGCAGCGGCTTTCCAAGCCGGAACAGCGCGTCGCGCAGCATCAGCCGCGCCAGCCCTGCGGAAAATCATGCGCCGCACCGTTCCACGGCAAAGGCTTGGTCCAAAGTGCAGCTGCGGGATTGATCGTGCCATAAACATGCGGAAACAACGCTCCGCCCCGTGACGCTTCCCACACTGGTGACGGTTGCAACAGATCAGCATCGAAGGCCACCAGCACGAGGTCCAACTGTCCGGCAAAATATTTCTGTGCGGTTTCTTCAACTTGCGATGCGTCGGAGAGATGGATGTAGCCATCCGCAAGGTCAATGCCTGAGCCGGCAAAGCGGCCTTCGAGCGTCGCTGTGGTCCAGACGTTTCTGCTGAGAATTTTGTAAATCGGGGTCATGTCGGAAACTCCTGTAGCAGAAAAAAGATGCTGGACAACGCGGGTAATTGGAGGTATTTCGTCCTACAAACACAAAAGGAGTGTCCCATGTTTTCACACAAGCAGGTTTGGAACGCGATTGACGTGATCGCAGAACGTTATGGTTTTTCGGCGTCTGGCCTGGCCAAGAAGTCTGGCCTTGATCCCACGTCCTTCAACCCGTCGAAGCGCCACGGCCCCGATGGCCGCCCGCGCTGGCCCACAACTGAATCGATCTCCCGCGTCTTGAATGCGTCTGGCGCTCCTGTTGATGAATTCATGGAACTGCTTACGGGCAAAAAAGGTGCGCCTCCTAAAATCCGCACGTTGCCCATGTTGGGTTTTGCCAAGGCTGGCAAGGGTGGCTTCTTTGACGATTCAGGTTTTCCTGTGGGGCAAGGCTGGGACGAAGTTGAGGTGCCCGGTGTGACAGACACCACAGCCTATGCGCTGGAAATCACCGGCGACTCGATGATGCCGGTGTACCGTGAAGGCGACACCATCATCATCTCGCCAGCCGCCACCGTAAGGAAGGGCGACCGCGTGGTGGTCCGCACCTCCGACGGCCAGGTCATGGCAAAGGTGCTGCTGCGCCAGTCGGCGCGCACTGTGGAACTCGAATCGCTCAATCCTGAGCACCCCGTGAAGACACTGGAAGCCAAGAACGTGGACTGGATCGCCCGGATCGTCTGGTCGAGCCAGTAAGGGTATTCGCCTGCAGCCGAGGGACCTCTCCCCCGGCTTTGCCGGACCCTCTCCGAAGCGGAGAGGGACTCGTGGTGCGAGCGCCCTGAACAGTAAAACGGGAGATCTTACCACGAGTCCCTCTCCTCTTCGGAGAGGGTGCCCGAAGGGCGGGAGAGGTCCCTGGGATCAAGCGACCAATTTACCACACAGACCTGTGTGGTTTTGTGCAAAGTTTGTGGCGGGAGTTGCAAATCTTGCCGATAGGAACCAGAACCTAGATTGGTTATCTGTCTGTCATGGGAAACATGACGGAGGATCAATCCATGACGGCAACAGCGACAGACACAGGACTGGAATTCCCAAAGCTCCCACTTGCGCGCACGTTGCAAGCGTTGTTTCTTATTCTGCCCTGCATCCTCGCCAGTATCATTGCCAGCGCATCAAGGCCGGGGTCCATCATCGTCCTGTGCTTCCTCCTGCCGCTGGCGCTTCCGCTCCGCGATCTTTGGCCGCGCCGCCGGGAATTGCGGGTGCAGTTTCAAACCTTGATGGCGGCAGGCGCCCTGCTCGGCGTGGCACTGGAGCCGGGCTGGCTCAACCTCACGGTTTCCTGGTTGCTGGTGGTGGGGCTTGCGATTGAAGCACGAAGCGAGGGCACCCATGCGGCACTTGCTGGCCTGCGTGCGGTGGCCTGGGCCATTGCGGTTTCGCCCTTTGGCGTCTTGTTTGCGTCCGCAACAGCGGCACTCCGCCTGCCTGTGAAGGCAAGCCACATCAGCCGCATTCCGTTTACGTCGCTTGTATTGCCGGTCCTCGCGGTTCTGGTTTTTGCGCCACTGCTGGCGGCAGCGAATCCCAGGTTTGAAGACCTGCTGTCATCCCTCGATTTTGGCAATCCACTTGCATGGCTGGATCACCTTGCAGCGCTGCTCTTCACTTTTGAAAGTTTCATCTTCCTGCCAACGCTTTTGATGTTGTGGCCTGTCCTGCACGGAAAAAATGCCGCGCGCACCACTGTTCTTGATGACACTGCGCAAGCGCCCCTGTGGCACGTCACATTTTTCAAACCCCTCGCCGTGGCAACGACCCTGGTGCTGTTGAACCTGATGTTTGCGATTGAGAACAGTCTCGACATCCAACACCTCTGGCTCGACCCACGAGTTGTTGGAAGCTACAGCCATCCAGAATACGTGCATCGCGGTGCTTACACGTTGATTTTCACGGCGGCCCTTGCCGGCCTGTTGATGCTGACAGCCTTGCGCAAAGGCACTGCGACTGAAGCGTCGCCGCTGGTGCGGCTGTTGGTCTATGGTTTTGCCGCCCAGAATTTGCTGCTTGTCGCGTCATCCGCGCAGCGGACGCTGCTGTACATTGACGCCTATGGCTGGACCGAATGGCGTGTGTCTGGCCTTGCCTGGATGGCGCTGGTGTTTTTTGGGCTTCTCACCATCTTTTGGAGGGTGGCAAAAAACCGTGACAGCCGCTGGCTGGTGAATACCAATATATTCGCGGCGACGGTGATGCTTGTGGGTTTTAGTCTTTGGGACATGCAAGGGTACATCATTGAAAGGAATGTGGCTCGTGCGATGGGGGAAGCAGCGCCGATGCTGGACAGCAGCTACGTCAATGAACTTTCAACCAATGCCTTGCCGGCACTCCGTCGCTATCAATCCTTTTTGGCAAGCCAACATCACCCCAACTCGACGCTACAAGCCTCGTTGCCCATTCTGGCGGAGAGCCGACGCATTGCACTGGTGATCTACAATCTCGATCGCACCGGTCCCTGGCACCAGTCTGACTGGCAGTCTTGGACATTGCGTGATGCGGCAATGGCCCAAAACTAACCACGGAGCACCCATGTCCTTGCTTGATGAACTTGAATCTGAAATGAAAGCGGTCATGGCGCTCCGTGAAACCTCTCCTGTTGCTGTGATGGTCAAAGAGGCATTGGCGCGTCACCGCATGTCACGCGCTGCTTTGGCCGACAAGGCGAAAATCAGTCTCTCTGCGCTGGAGAAAGGACTGTCGGGACAGCGGCCACTCTCAGTCAGTTCCGTGATCCGGCTTGAAGCGGTGCTGGGTGTTTCATTGCGGGAGGGCCAATTATCCACGGCTCCCGACGAACTCGGCGGCTATGCCCGCGCCACAGTGTCGTGGCTTGAAGGCAATTACCTCACCATACGTCCCGCATCACGCAAACAAGGCGGGCTTTTCACCTACACCACCATTGTGGACTGGAATGAAAAACGTGCGTGTCTTGTGTTCGAAGAACGCGCAAGGCTGGACCGGGCCTACGCCCAGAAAGGTGATGTGGCGTTGCCACACCAGACCGGCCACATCTATTTCACCACCAACCGCCACGGCCAGCACCGCCTGATGATCATGCAGCGGAAAACACTGACGGGAGAGATGTTCGGAATTTTGCTCACCCTGCAGCAGGACAAGGGCGCATCGTTGTTGCCAGTGACAATGCCTGTGGCGATGATACCCATGGCATCACTGAAAGAGCCGCCATTTGTGGGAGTGGTGGGTGAACAGCACGCCCGCTACGATGACTATGCGCTGATGTTGCGGCGCGTGGAGGCGGAAGGATTTGCGCAAGTGTTGAAGGTGTAGACATCTCCTTTGCGCCGAAGGCGTGAGGGAGAGGGATTTTTTAGTTCGCCAATTCGCCCTTCAACGCCTTGCTGATCAGCGCTTGCGTGTTCGCCACGCCATACAGTGCTGCAAAACTCCCGAAACGTGGGCCCCGTTCTTCGCCCAAGAGGACTTGATACAACATGTTGAACCAGCTTTGCGCCACGCCGACTGAGCCGTCCTTTTGGGTCGTGGTATAGGGCTCCCTGCGGCCCACGCTGTAGACTTCCGTCTGGATGGCTTCGGGGGTTGAACCCTCCGGCAATGCGGCAATGGCGGCAGCGAGATCGGCGAGCGCCACCTTCTCTTCGTCCGTAGGCGGACGATATTTTTTCGCGGGCTTGACGAAATCCTGGTAGTAGCGGATGGCGAAGCCCGCCAGTGCATCGAGGCGCGGATGCGTGGCGGGAGTCAGGGCGGGCATGTAGCGGTTCAGGAACGCCCACATCACGGCTTTGTCTTCGGTGTTGGCCACGGTTGCGAGATTGAGCAGAAGCGCAAAGCTGACACCACCTGACTCTGGCGTGGGTGGATTACCCTGGTGGATGTGCCAGACCGGGTTCATCAACTGATCTTTTTCGGTGGCCTGCTTGGGATAGGCATTCAGGAACTGCGCATATTCATCGACAGCGCGGGGGATGACATCGAAGTAAAGCCGCTTGGCTTCACGCGGCTTGTTGTACATGAAGAGGGCGAGCGACTCTGTGTCGGCGTAGGTCAGCCATTCATCAATGGTGAGACCGTTGCCCTTCGACTTCGAAATCTTCTGACCCCCATCATCGAGGAAAAGTTCATAGACATAGTGTTCTGGTGCGGTGCCGCCCAGCACTTCACAGATCTTGTCATAGATCGGGGCGTTGGTCTGGTGGTCTTTGCCGAACATTTCGAAGTCAACATCAAGGGCCGCCCAGCGCATGCCGAAATCCGGCTTCCATTGCAGCTTGGTGCGCCCGCCGCGCACATCCAGTGTCACGTCAGTGCCGTCTTCATCGGCGAAGGTGATGGTGCCTTGCTTCGCGTCGATGGACTTCATCGGCACGTAAAGCACGCGGCCTGAAATCGGCGAGATCGGCAGGAACGGCGAATAGGTGGCTTGGCGTTCAGCACCCAGTGTGGGCAACATCACCGCCATGATCTCGTCAAACTTTTCGAGAGCGTGAATGAGCGCGTCATCGAACTTGCCGGATTTGTAATATTCGGTGGCAGAGGCAAATTCGTAGTCGAATTTGTAGGTGTCAAGGAAGCGGCGCAGCATCGCATTGTTGTGATGGCCGAAACTTTCATACTCGCCACCAAACGGATTGGGCACAACAGTCAATGGCTTATGCAGATGCGGCTCCAGGAAGGACTTGTCCGGCACATTTTCCGGAATCTTCCGCATCCCGTCCATGTCATCGGAAAAACACAACAGACGCGTGGGCAAATCCGACATCAGCGAGAATGCTTTTCGCACCATTGTTGTGCGCGCCACTTCGCCAAAGGTGCCGATATGCGGCAGGCCCGAGGGGCCGTAACCCGTTTCAAACAGCACAGATTTCTTGCCAGACTTTTCGACCCGCCTGAGAATTTTCCGCGCCTCCTCAAAAGGCCAGGCACGGGAATCAAGGGCGGCGGAACGGAGGGCGGGAGAGGGGGGCATGTGCAAATCCAATGGTGTTTGTCGCTCTTTATGGACGCCAATGTCCGGCGTCAATCACACCACTGCGAGAAGTTTACCAGTCTTTGGCCTGACTGTGACTGCCACTTCGACGCTTTGGTCCAATTTCCCCAAAACTGCCATCAGGCGGTCAACAGTAAACCGCATGAGTCTGACGTTGCGAATGCGGGAGAAATCTGCGGCGGCAAATCCAGTATGTTCTGCAGCTGCGCGGACAGAAAATTTGCGTGCATCAAGGGTCTTGATGATTTGGGCTGCCAATATTGCCTTTAACTGCAACGTGTCGGCATCTGCCATTCCGAGGTCTCGGAAGACATTGGCTGAGCCATGCACCACTTCAAGCTTTTTCATTGCGCTTCATCCCTTAATTGCTTCAACCGATGCCTGACAAGATTGATGTCATGTTGCGCAGTTTTGATTCCGGTTTTTGACTTTTTCTGGAAGGCATGCACGACCCATAGTTTCAAACCAATTTGCACTGCGTAGACCACGCGGAAGGTGCCGCCTCGATCATTCAACACGATCTCAAAGACGCCACTCCCCAATCCCTGCAGCGGCTTTGCATTTTCCGGCATGCCGCCTTCCGCAGCAATCGAAAGAGACAACGCACCCCTCTCTTGAACCCCGGGCGGGAATGTCAAGAACTCCTTCCGGGCCGATCTGACCCAGGAGATTTCCCGCAGAAGCATCTCTATGTGTTGTCAAATTTGACATCGCTTGTCAAGCGTCTACTTCACCCTCCCGCATGCTTCTTCAAAAACGCCACTGTCCGCCCCCACGCCAAATCCGCTGCTTCCTTGTTGTATCTCGCCGCGTTGGTGTCGTTGTTGAAGGCGTGGTTGGCGCCTTCATACATGTGGAGTTCGAATGATTTTCCTGCGGCCTTGAGGGCGGTTTCGTATTCGGCAATGCCTGCGTTGACGCGTTCGTCGAGGGAGGCGTAATGCAACATCAGGGGCGACGCGATCTTGGCAACGTCTGCGGCGGCAGCTTGGCGGCCGTAGTAGGCGACTCCACCTGCGAGGGTTGGGTCGGCGACGGCCAGCGCGTTCACGGCACCACCACCCCAGCAAAAGCCCACGGCTCCGGCCTTGCCCGTGCTTTGGGTGTGGGCGGCCAAGACTTTGATGGCGGCTTGTGAATAGGCCACATTGGCTGCCGCATCGAGTTTACCGATCATGTCGCGGGCGACTTCCTCATCAGCGGGTGTGCCGCCCGCTGGTGCAAGATAGTCTGCACCAAAGGCGACAAAACCTTCCAGCGCCATGCGGCGGGTCACGTCCTTGATATGGGGATTGAGGCCACGGTTCTCGTGAATGACCAACACGCCCGGCAATTTGCCCGTGGCGTCTTTTGGAATGGCGAGCAGGCCCGTGATGCCGGGGGCGATTTCGCCCTCGGTCAGGATCAGGCGCGGATCGTTTTCAGGAACGATGGCGGCGAAGGCGTAGTTGTTTTCGAGGACGGGCAGAAGTGCTGTGGCGGCGGCTGCAGAACCGGTCATCATAGTGAGCTTGTCCAAAAAGCTGCGGCGCGACATGCCGCCATGGGTGTAGGTGTCGAAAAGCGTGATGATCTTCTGGTCCACGGTTCTATCTCCCTCAATGCAACGGCATTTCCATTCTACTGATGAATCAGGCAAACGGATGACAATGTTTCGTGACCTGCCCAAAGCCTATGCCCTCGGACAAGGTGCCGCCATTGATGGTGCACCCCTGGGGGCGCGTGCGGCGTTGAAGCGGTTGACGGTGACGCCTCACCTTCTGTGCCATCAGGGTTTTCTGATTCTGCGGCTGCAACAACTGGCCGATGCCGACCGCAACGAAGCGGGCAAGGCTTTCGACCAGCCGCATTTGGATGTGTCGGAGTTGTTTGCCTTTGTGCACCCGGCCCAGAGTGCCGTGCCGACGCCAAAGGGAATGGCGCGGGCCGTTGGTGTGACGGCGCGCAATGACGATGAGGCTTTGACGCTGGTTGCAGACGCGTTGTTGCGCCGCCTCGAAAACCCGAAGCAATCCCTGCTGCGTGAAACCGCTGAACACGCGACCTATCTGGCGCGTGCGCACTGGCCGTGGGCAAAGTTGGTGATGGAGGCTTTGCTGAAGGCCAATCCCACCATGAATGTGGGTAGTTTTGTTTCGGGCCTGAATGTCTGGGACCGCATTGATGAGTGGGAGGAACAGGCACCGCCGCCCAAAGGTGATCATCAGGAGGTCACAGAAGTTGAGGCGCTGACGGCGTTGCGGGAGGCATTGAGTGCTGATGCCGAAGCGCGGCCTTCGCAACGGGATTATGCGGTTGCGGCCTTGCATGGTTTTGCGCCGCGTGAATCTCCCGCCTTCAATAATATTCTTCTGGCGGAAGCGGGCACGGGTCTTGGCAAAACGTTGGGCTATCTCGCTCCAGCCTGGGTGTGGGCGCAGAAAAACAAGAAGCCGGTTTGGCTTTCGACCTACACCAAGAATTTGCAGCGCCAGCTCGATCAGGAAACCACGCGGCTGGTTGCTGATCCAGTGGAGCGGCAATCCAAGATCGTTGTCCGAAAGGGACGCGAGAATTATCTCTGCCTGCTCAACATGCAGGAGACCATGGGGCGGCTTCAAGCGCAGGGACCGCGTGGGAGTCTGCTTGCGGTATTGATGGCGCGCTGGGCCAGGGTTTCGCGTGACGGCGATTTGGTGGGCGGTGATTTTCCGTCGTGGATTTTTGCGCTGTTTCCCGAAACCGATCTCACTGGCGAAACCCGTTTTCCGTCCCCGCAATCCATGGGCCTCACGGACCGGCGCGGCGAATGCATTTATGTGGCGTGCCAGCATTACAGGCGTTGCTTCATCGAAAAAAGCCAACGTGCGGCGCGCCATGCTTCGCTGGTCATCGCCAATCATGCGCTGGTGCTGCATCAGGCGGCGGTGGATCATGCGCTGGGTGTGGCGACAACGGAAGAAGAAGAAGCGGCACCGGGCGGATTAAAGCGCATTGTGTTTGATGAGGGACACCACCTGTTTGACGCAGCGGATGGCGCGTTTTCGTCTCACCTCACGGCAGCCGAAGCAGCAGAGCTGCGGCGCTGGTTGCGCGGACCAGAGACTGAGCGGCGGCGTGGGCGGGGGCTTGCTGATCGTTTGGGCGATCTGGTGTCGGATGATGGCTCAGATGCGATGTTGGATGAAATCCTGCGCGCCGCGTCAGCCTTGCCGTCTGCTGGCTATTTGCGCCGCATCGGCGAGGGACGCCCGCAAGGCAAGGCGGAAGAATTTTTTGCGAAAGTGCGGCAACAGGTTTTGGCGCGGGACAGCGAAGAGACAGGCTTCGGCCGCGAGACGTCGTGTCTGCCGCTGATTGAAGGGCTTGATCTGGCAACCGATGGCTTTCGCGCAAGCCTGGACGCCCTGCGCAAACCCATGATGCGTCTCGCCAAGGCCCTTGCGCAGCGTTTGGACGATGAGGCGGCGGAACTCAACACCAGCGAACGCGGGCGCATAGAGGCCCTGTCACGTTCACTGCGGCGGCGCGGGGAATTGATGGTGGGATCATGGACGGCCATGCTGTCGCGCCTCAACGGCCAAGCTGACCCCTTGCTGGTCGAATGGTTTGCACTGGAGGAAAGTTTTGGACGCGAACGTGATGTGGGCCTGCATTCACACTGGCTGGATCCGACGGAACCACTCGCCCTTGCCGTGCTGCGGCCTGCGGATGGCGTGATCATCACGTCGGCGACATTGAAGGACACGCCACCCGATGTGCCGGAGGATTGGCAGTCAGCCGAAACGCGCACGGGTGCGGCGCATTTGCCATACCCGGTGAAGCGCGAGCACTTTGCTTCGCCGTTTGACTATCCCAAAAATGCCCGCGTCATCGTTGTGACAGATGTGTCCCGCGAAAGCATGGATGGATTGGCTGCGGCGTATCGTGAACTTTTCTTTGCATCGCGTGGTGGTGCGCTTGGATTGTTTACAGCCATCTCACGTTTGCGCGCCGTGGCACGTCGGATTTCAAAACCATTGGGCGAAAGGGGCCTCACACTTTATGCGCAGCATGTGGACCCGATGGACACCGCCACGCTGGTTGATCTGTTTCGTGCCGAGAAAGATGCCTGTTTGCTGGGCACTGACGCGGTGCGCGATGGTGTGGATGTGCCGGGTGATTCATTGCGGCTGATCGTCATGGACCGCGTACCCTGGGCCACACCCACAATTCTGGAAACTGCGCGCAAGGAGGCCTTCGGACCGAAGACTTATGTGGACATGACGGTACGCTTGCGGCTGCGCCAAGCCTTTGGGCGGCTCATTCGCACCAAAGACGACCGTGGTTGTTTTGTCATTCTCGATTCCCGTCTCGCTTCGCGCTTCGCAACGGCGTTTCCACCGGGTGTTGCGATTGAGCGCATGGGGCTGGTGGAAGCGATAGAGGCGGTGGGAAGTTTTTGCAAATCAGTGGAGATGAAGTAATCTCTTTTCCAACCTCAAACTGTCATCCCGGCGAAAGCCGGGACCTGCTACATGCGGTAGGTCCCGGCTTTCGCCGGGATGACGAACCAATGGAAGTGAAACATGTCTGGCACCATCTCAACCGAACAGGCCCTCATTTATGTCATGGTGATGATGACGGGTGTGGAAGGCAAAATCAAACCGGAGGAATTGGCGGAGCTCGAACTCTTGGTGCGCACGCTGCCGGTGTTCCGGCATTTTGACCGCACACGCCTTGCCACCGTGGCGCAGGAATGCGGCGACATGCTGCAAGAGAAGGAAGGCCTCAAAACCGTGCTGGCGCTGGCAAAAGACCAGTTGCCGATTCGCCTGCGCGAAACCGCCTACGCGCTTGCCGTCGAGGTGGCGGCGGTTGATCTGATCGTGGGCCGCGAGGAGTTGCGCTTCCTTGCCATCCTGCGTGATGCACTGGAACTCGACAAACTCACCACAGCCGCGATTGAGCGTTCGGCGATTGCGCGGTATCAATCGCTATGACGACACACGACACCCTCCTCGACAAGTACGCTGAACTCACCATCCGTTCCGGCCTCAATGTGCGGGCGGGGCAACAGGTTGTTCTCACGGCACCACTTGAAGCGGTGGAGTTGGTGCGGCGCTTGACGCATCATGCCTACAAGGCGGGGGCGACATTGGTGACGACGCTTTACAACGACGAAGCCACGACCTTGATGCGTTATGAACACGGACAAGACGCCTCGTTTGACGCGGCCCCCGGCTGGCTGTTCAACGGCATGGCCGACGCCTTCAAGGATGGCAGTGCCGCCCGGCTCGCGGTGATTGGCGAAGACCCTGCATTGCTGGCTGGACAAGATGTGGACAAAACCTCACGTGCCAACCGCGCGCGCTCCAAGGCGTATAAACCCGTCATCGAGCACATCACGTCGTTTAACACCAACTGGTGCATTATCTCGGCGGCGACCATGTCCCATGCCAAGAACGTGTTTCCAGAAATGGCCGAAGACATGGCGTTGGCAAAACTCTGGGATGCGATTTTCAAGTGCACCCGCGCCGACCTTGCCGATCCCATCGCGGCTTGGACGGCCCACAATGCCGCCCTGCACGCCCGCGTGAAGCTTTTGAATGCGAAGCGCTACACGGCGTTGAAGTATGAGGGGCCGGGCACAGACTTCACGCTTGGCCTTGTTGAGGACCACGTCTGGGCCGGGGGCGCATCGATGGCGCGCAACGGCATCCTGTGCAATCCCAACATCCCCACGGAAGAAGTCTTCTGCATGCCGCACCGGGAACGCGTGGATGGCGTGGTGCGCTCAACCAAGCCCTTGTCGCATCAAGGTGTGATGATTGACGGCATCGAAGTGCGGTTCGAGGCGGGCCGCATTGTCGAGGGCTCTGCCAAAACCGGCAACGACGTGTTCAAGAAACTGATCGCCACCGATGAAGGTGCGGCACGTCTGGGCGAAGTGGCACTGGTACCGCATTCTTCGCCGATCTCCGCCTCTGGCATTGTTTTCAATGAAACCCTCTTTGACGAAAACGCCGCGAGTCATATTGCCATCGGGCAGGCCTATGGACAAAACTTGAAAGACTCGGCTTCACTCAGCGCAGAACAAAAACTGGCAGCCGGCATGAACACATCCATGGTGCATGTGGACTGGATGATCGGGTCAGGCGCGCTCAATGTCGATGGCATGACGCAAGATGGCAAGCGCGAGGCACTGATGCGTGATGGTGAGTTTGTGATTGCCTGAAGTTTTCGCGCGCAGCTCAAGGGACCTCTCCCGCCCTTCGGGCACCCTCCCCGGAGGGGAGGGACCTCTTGCTGCGACCTCCCGTTTTACTGTTCAGGGCGCGCTCACCACGAGTCCCTCCCCTCCGGGGAGGGTCCGGCGAAGCCGGGGGAGAGGTCCCTTGGCGACAGGGCGCTGCACGACCATGAGGCAAAGGAAGAAAGACAATGCCTGATCTGCTCTCCACGCCATTCCTCCTCCCCCTCTGCCTCTTCTTTGGTGCCATGCTCTACACGTCCGTTGGGCACGCAGGCGCTTCCGCTTACATTGCGGCCATGGCTTTGTTCAGCGTACCGACAGCCACAATGCGGCCCACGGCATTGGTGCTCAATGTTTTTGTTGCCAGCTTTGGTGCCTTCCGTTTCATCAAGGCAGGGCTGTTTCGCTGGCGCGGGCTTTGGCCGTTTCTCATCGGTGCGATACCGATGGCGTTCCTCGGTGGCTGGTTGCAACTCCCCGGCCACATTCACAAAACCATCATCGGTGTGGTGTTGCTGATTGCGGCAGCGCGGCTGTTATGGCCGAAGCCTTTGGCGGTTTTGAGTGGGTGGAACGACCCGCCCATCGCATTCGCAATTCCTGCGGGTGCGGTGATTGGATTGCTGTCGGGACTCACCGGAACAGGGGGTGGCATATTTCTGACTCCCCTCATACTTTTCATGGCCTGGTCGGAAACCAAAACCGCATCGGGCATTTCCGTTGTTTTCATTCTCTGTAATTCGGTTGCAGGGCTGCTCGGCAACTATGCTTCGCTGCAATCACTTCCGCCTGAATTGCCGGTATACGTGGCAGCCGTCATGCTGGGTGCTGTCGTCGGCACGCAAGTTGGCATTTATAGATTTGCGAGGGAGCATTTGCTGCGCGCACTTGGAGTTGTGTTGGTGATTGCAGGGCTGAAGCTGATTGGCGTTTACTGACTTTATCTCCATCGGCGGGCTTGACCCGCCGACCCAGTTTTCTGGTTGGGCGGATCAAGTCCGCCCATGGAGGAAAAGGGCTATGCGCTCCCGATCAATATCCCCGTCGCAAACACCAGAAATCCACCAACCGCAATCTGGAATGCTGCTTTCAAAAACGGCGTATCCATGTATTTCCAACGGATCCACGAGATGACAGCGAGTTCAACAATCACCACAGCAATCGCAACCCACGTCGCAATCTGAAAATCCGGAATAAGATAGGGCAACGTATGGCCAAGTCCCCCCACTGCCGTCATGATGCCGGCGGCAAGCCCTCGGATCAGCGGATGGCCACGACCTGTGAGTTTTCCGTCATCTGACAGACCTTCGGCAAAGCCCATGGAAATGCCAGCCCCCACTGATGCGGCAACACCCACCAGAAATGTGTCCCACGTATCACCCGTGGCAAAGGCTGCTGCGAACAATGGGGCGAGGGTTGAAACCGATCCATCCATCAGACCCACAAGGCCGGGCTGTATAACCTGCACAAGGAAGAGCCGGCGTTCAGCTTCTTTTTCAGTGGCCGCCACATCTGCGTTCACATGTTCCAGGCCCAGACGTAACGCCAATGAAGAATGTGCCTTCTCTGCGGCCGCAAGGTGAGCGAGCAGTTTCTTGATGGCAGGGTCCTCTGCTTGCGTCGATGCGCTGTTGTAGAAACGGTGGTTCTCTGCCTCCACCAGTTCCGCATGGCGGCGCATGGCATCAATGCCAAGCCCGGTGATCGTCCACACCGGCTTGTGCCGCACAAAGCCTTCAATGTCAGCGCGCCGGATCAGCGGAATGAAATCGCCAAACTTTTTTTGGTAAAGCGTTTTGAGACGGTCGCGATGTTCATTTTCCTCCTCAGCCATCTCAAGGAACACTTTGGCGGAATCCGGGTAGTTGGAGATCAATGCATTGGCAAACGTCGCATAGCCCCGCGCGTCCTCTTCTTCCGAGGCAATGGCAAGGGCGAGAATTTCCTGCTCGTCAAGATCGGCGAAGTGTCGGTTGGAAAAGCGTTCGGTGATGCGTGGCATTTTCTTCTCTTCCTCCATCGGCGGGCTTGACCCGCCGACCCAGTGTTTCGGCCTCGCTGGGTGGGCGGGTCAAGCCCGCCCATGGAAAGTGGGGTGGAAATCTCTAGCAAGTGGCGGGGGATCAGGTCTTTCAGCTTTTCGCATACCACGCGGCGGAAATAGCTGGCCAAAAGGCCTCTGTCGTGATAGGTTACATGTAACCTTGTCGTAGAGATGTTTTCATGCCTTCTGTATCAAACCCCAAGCCGTCTCGCCTGAAAGTGCGTGCGCATCGCGAGAAGTTGCGCGGTCAGGGCCTGCGCCCCATCCAAATCTGGGTGCCAGATGTTCGCGCGCCCGCCTTCCGGTCAGAGGCGCATCGCCAGTCACTGGCTGTTGCCGCCAGTTCCCATGCTTCTGTAGATCAGACTTTCATAGACGCTGTGTCTGCCTTTGCTTTCGACGCATGCGGCGATGCAGGCGGCGATGCATGAAGCGGGGCGAAATCTGGACTGTATCGGGCGGCAAAAACTACGCTGGCAAGCCGCGCCCGGTTGTGATCGTGCAGGACGACAGTTTCGACAGCACAGGGTCAATCACCATCTGTGCCTTCACCACCGATGAAACTGACGCGCCACTGTTCCGGTTGCTGGTTCAGTCAAATCAAAGGAATGGCTTGCGCACCAGTTGCCGCCTGATGGTAGACAAAATCACGACAGTCCCAAAACTGAAAGTCGGAGCCTTGGTCGGCAGGCTGGATGACAGCGATATCTTGCGCCTCAACCAAGCCATGCTGGTGTTTCTGGGATTGGCGGGTTCACCTAAGGCCGGAAGAGCCTCTTGAAAGTAACTGCCGACAGGGGATGTATTTGAGTAGAAAAGAACCGCGTCAATTCTCATCCATCTTCAACGCCGCAATGAACGCTTCCTGCGGGATGTCGACTTTGCCGAACTGGCGCATTTTCTTTTTGCCTTCCTTCTGCTTGTCCAGAAGTTTGCGCTTACGGGAAATGTCGCCGCCGTAGCACTTGGCGGTCACGTCTTTGCGCATGGCAGACAAGGTTTCGCGCGCAACCACCTTGCCGCCGATCGAGGCCTGGATCGGGATTTTGAACATGTGGCGGGGGATCAGGTCTTTCAGTTTTTCGCACATCACACGTCCACGTTGCTCGGCGCGGGTGCGGTGCACGACCATCGAAAGCGCATCGACGGCTTCTTCGTTGACGAGGATTGTGAGTTTCACAAGATCGGCCTGCAGATACTCCGTCATCTTGTAGTCAAATGACGCGTAGCCTTTCGACACGGACTTCAAGCGGTCGTAGAAATCGAACACCACTTCGTTGAGCGGTAAATCATACACCACCATGGCGCGGGAACCTGCATAGGTGAGTTGCTTCTGGCGGCCCCGGCGGTCTTCGCAGAGTTTGAGCACGGAACCCAGATAATCATCGGGCACAAAAATCGTGGCCTCGATCCAGGGTTCGTTCATCGACAGGATTTGCGATACATCCGGCATGTCTGCCGGGTTGTGCATGTCCATGTCGGTGCCGTCGCGCAGGTTGATCTTGTAGATGACGCTTGGTGCGGTGGTGATGATCTCGACGTTGAATTCCCGTTCGATCCGTTCACGGATGATTTCGAGGTGCAAAAGCCCCAGGAACCCGCAGCGGAAGCCGAATCCAAGTGCCGCTGAGGTTTCCATTTCATAGGTGAAACTCGCGTCATTGAGGCGGAGCTTTCCCATGGCATCGCGCAAGTCTTCGAATTCCGAGGCATCAACAGGGAAGAAGCCGGCAAAGACGACGGATTGCGCTTCCTTGAAGTCAGGCAGGGCTTTCGCTGTCGGGTTCCTCTCGTCGGTTATGGTGTCACCCACACGGGTATCAGCCACTTCCTTGATGGCACCGGTGAAGAAACCGATTTCGCCTGGTCCCAACTCATCAACCACCACCTTCTTGGGGCGGGACACGCCGACACGTTCGATGTTGTAAAGGCCGCCGCTGCCCATCATGCGGACTTTCATGCCCTTCTTCAGCACGCCATCCTTGATGCGCACGAGAACGACAACGCCGAGATAGGGGTCATACCAGGAGTCCACCAGCAGCGCCTTCAATGGCGCATTACGGTCTCCCCTGGGGGCGGGCAGGCGGTGGATGATGGCTTCGAGCACGTCGGGAACACCGAGGCCTGTTTTCGCGGAAATCAACACTGACTCTGACGCATCAATGCCGATCACGTCTTCAATCTGCTGCTTGATCCGGTCTGGTTCAGCGGCGGGAAGATCGACCTTGTTGAGCACGGGCACAATTTCGAGATTGGCGTTGATGGCCTGATACACGTTGGCAAGGGTTTGCGCTTCCACCCCTTGGCTTGCGTCCACCACCAGCAGGGCACCTTCACACGCAGCAAGTGAGCGTGAGACTTCATAGGCAAAGTCCACGTGGCCCGGCGTATCAATCAGGTTCAGCACGTATTTCTGGCCATCCTTGGCCGTATAATCCAGCCGCACCGTGTTGGCCTTGATGGTGATGCCGCGCTCGCGCTCAAGGTCCATGGAATCAAGGATCTGGTCCACCATTTCGCGGTCAGACACGGCGCCACAAAGCTGGATCAGCCGGTCTGCCAGCGTGGACTTGCCGTGGTCAATGTGGGCGACAATGGAGAAATTGCGGATGTGCGAGAGTTCGATCATGCGCGGCGTTTGGCAGGGCGATGGTCAAGGGTCAAGTGCAGGAGCGCCGCAGATTTGATTCTTGGTGCGGCTGCGCTAAAGCCCCCTCCATGGTGATGATCGCTCTCGATACGTGTTTTGACGGCTGTTCGGCGGCACTCTTTGCTGCGGATGGGCGTCACGTCTTGGCGCGGGCGTTTGAGACCATGAACCGTGGCCATGCGGAGCGATTGCCAATGATGGTGGATGAGCTGTTTCGGGAGGCGGGTGTCAAACCTTCTGAACTCACGCGGGTGGCGGTGACGCGGGGGCCGGGGACGTTTACGGGGCTGCGCATTGGATTGTCCTATGCCAAGGGGCTGGGTCTTGCACTGTCCATTCCAGTGATTGGCGTTGATAGTTTTTCGGCGATTGCTGTTCCCCACCGCGGTGAAGCGGAACGAATTGTGGTTGCCCACAAGGCAGGGGGGGCGGGCTTGCATTTTGCGGCGAAGTTGGATGGTGCGTCACTTGCTCTCATCCATCAACCCGCCTTGATCGACGACGCAACCTTGGATGAATGGAGCACTGGAGCAAAACTGATTAACACCGGAGTGCCCGATGCCGCAGAATTCGGTGCTCATGCACTGGCCTTGCCAACACCCGAACAATCTCCCCAACCGCTTTATTTACGCGGGGCCGATGCCAAGCCCTCTGCCCCTGCTGCGTTCTCGACCATGGTCACCCGGCCGGCAACCCTTGGCGATGTGCTTTTGCTGGCGCGGCTTCACGCGGAGAGTTTTGATCATCCGTGGACGGAGGATATGATTGCGTCCTCACTGCCGTTGCCCGGTGCAGGCGCCATCGTTGTTGAACTGGCCAACAGTGTTTACGGCTTTGTGCAATACCAATGGGTGGCGGGTGAGGCGGAAATCAACACTTTGTGCGTGCTGCCGATCTACCGCGGCCAAGGCTTTGGCCGGGCTTTGATGGAGGCGCTGATCTCGCAACTGAAACACATGAACACGATCCGGCTGTACCTCGAAGTCGCCGCTGACAATACGGCAGCCATCGCGCTCTACCAGCGCCATGGGTTTTTGGAAACAGGAGTGCGCAAGGGATATTATGCGCGAAAGTCAGGTGCGGTGGATGCTGTTACCATGGCGCTTGCACTGTGAGCGGGGGCAGGGACCTCTCCCCCGGCTTCGCCGTACCCTCCCCAGAGGGGCTACGGGATTCACACATCTTTCCCAATACTTTCAATGAGTTGCGATAAAAGTGCAGAAAAATCACTTTTTTTGAGGATAGACGAAGAGCGAACATCCATTTTCCTGCGTTGTCTAAGATATTGAATAACAATCGTT
>JANPCE010000088.1:0-31504 GCA_031430795.1 Hyphomicrobiales bacterium | reverse complement strand
TCCCCCACGGTTGCAAAACCTGAGAGGTCCCGGGCGACATCGCCGCGCGCGGGGGCTGGTTGCAACCAGCCCCCGCGCAGGTTTCAAACTGCAACGATTGCAACCCAACTGTCCAGATACAAGAGGTCCCTTGGCTTCAAGTGATCGCCCTTCCCAAACCAAAAAAGGCCGGTGTTTCCACCGGCCCGTGATTTCGTTACCACACTGCGTGTCACATGCGATTCCGGGTTTGTTTGAAGCATTATCTACCAAGAACAACTCGCCATGATCCGCTTCATGCGGACCACCCATGGATTCCATAAGTAAGTCAATTCTCTCGCAGCTGGAGCATCGGGCGCTCAACTGTATTCACGATTTCCCATTTGTCCTCCAGAGGCGGGCTTGACCCGCCACCCCAGAACCACCCACAGTCTGGTTCGGCGGCTCAAAGCCGCCGATGGAGAAATATTGGATTTGATCTCCCACGTGATGGCTTGGCGCACCAATCCCCATGACTGAACATCCATGGGTGGCCCGCCTGAAGCGGGCCATGACGAAATTTAAGTGTGAAAGCGATTCCAAGAAAACCGGAACCGCTCTAGGTACGGCGTGTCTTGCTTCCCGACAATTTCTCGCCAGCTTTGTTGCGCAATCCGCCCGTGCCGTAAAGCTTTGCGAATTCTTCGTCCTTGCCTTCGGCGAGCAGGCGTGACTGCCTGATCCATTCTTCGCGGCGGATGCGGCCACCGAAACGGAGATGGTCATCCACCCAGTTGACTTCCTTCGCCGTCCAGGCGGCGATCTGGTCGAAGTGGAAGAAGCCCAATCCGTGCAGGATTTTTTCGTTCTTCGGACCAACACCGCTGATGCGTTGTAGGTCATCCGCCTTGCCGCCACGGGCTTTTGCGATGCCCTTTGGACGCTCCAGCTTGCCGCCGCCATCGCCTTCATCAGCCGATGACATGACAGTTGCGGCGGTTGTCGCCGCTTGTTCGCGTGGTCCACGCACCGTGCGATCGCCGGATTGCTTGTTGCCTTCGCCGCCCGAGCCATAAAGCCTTGAGAATTCGGCCTCATTGCCAGCCGCCAGCAGACGCGCCTGGTTGATCCATTCTTCGCGGGTGATGCGGCCATTGAACTTCAGGTGATCATCGACCCAGTCCACTTCGCCTTTGTTCCAAGCGGCGATCTGGTCGAAATGATAGATGCCGAGACTGTGCAGGATATTCTGGTTGACGGGGCCAACACCGCTGATCCGCAACAGATCATCGGCTTTGCCGCCACGTGCGGCACCAATGCCACGCGGCTTCATCAAGCCGGCAACAACGGGTGCGGCAGCAGCAACCGCAGCTGCGGCAACCACAGGTGCAGCGGGAACAACGACACGCGGTGCTGCCGGCACAGGAGGTGACGGCACACGCACCGGCGGCAGGGTTGCCGCAGGCAAGGCTTCTTCAGCGCCAAACAATTTGCGCGCCAGACAGCCAATCAGGCAACCTAGCACATAGGCCAGAAGCGACCAGAACAGAAGTTCGAGGATGTAGTGAGACATGTTGTTCCCCTGCCCGCTCAGTTCGCGTTACGCGAGGTGTCGCAGGTCATCCAACCCACAATACACCCGATCACAAATGCGCCCAGAATCCAGGGAAAGAAATGATCCTTCACCAGAAACATCGTGTCGTGCCAATTCCAGAAATCCATGATTGATCGCTCCCCTGAGTGCTTTAGTTCTTGGCCACGGTGAAATCGACGCGGCGGTTCTTTTCGCGGGCTTCATCGGTTGTTGCCGGATCAAAGGGCACCAACTCGCTGAAGCCTTTCGGCGACAGCCGCGACGTACCCACACCTGCATCCTTCAATGCTGAAAGCACAACGCTTGCACGCTGTTCGCTGAGGCCCTGGTTATAGATGACCGTGCCTTTGAAGTCGGCGTGGCCGTTGATTTCAACTTTCAGGCCAGCGCAGCGCGGATCCTTCAGCAGGGCCGCATATTGCGAAAGCGACAAGCTTGAAATCCCCTGCAGTTCCGTCCGGTCGAATTCAAACCGGATCGGGAAGATTTGGTTGAGGCGGGACAGCGTGGCCACACAATCAAATGGCCGGGCAGGAATGACAATTTCAGGAACCATTGGCGGCTCCGCTGCAGCCACCATGACGGGTGCAGCGACCGTGATGTCACACTTCGCCACCCGCACATCTCCGCCGGGTCCCTTGGAGGTGAACCAGATGGTATGTGCGCCGGGCTTCAAGCCGCCAGCACGTGGAGCAAAGGTAAACGCGCCACTGCCATTTGATGTGAGGGCAGAGCCTTGGCCCAGCACATAAGTGCGTCCTGCCAGCTTGGCCTTGAGGTTCAAAGCCGTGCCTTCAGACCAGCGGCCCTTGATCTCACGCGGCCATGTTGCGTCTGCTGCGCAAGGTGCTGCATAGAGTCCGATTTTTGGAACAGGTGGTGTGGGTGGAACGAACACTTCAACGGGTGCTGGTGCAGGTGCAGGCTCAGCTGCGGCCACCATCACAGGTGCTGGCACCGTGATGTCGCATTTCGCCACGCGCACATCTCCGCCCGGCCCCTTGGAGGTGAACCAGATGGTGTGAGCGCCCGGCCTCAATCCACCAGCGCGTGGTGAGAAAGTGAATTCACCGCTGCCATTTGATGTGAGGGCAGAGCCCTGGCCCAGCACATAGGTGCGTCCTGCCAGCTTGGCCTTGAGGTTCAAAGCCGTGCCTTCAGACCAGCGGCCCTTGATCTCACGCGGCCAAGCGGCATCTGCGGCGCATGGTGCCGCGTAGAGGCCAATTTTGGGGACGGGCGGTGTAGGCGGCACGAACACCTCAGCTGGAGCTGGAGCTGGAGCTGGAGCTGGTTCGGCCACCGGAGTTGGTTCAGGTGCAGGTGCAGGTGCAGCCGCCATCACAGGTGCGGGCACCGTGATATCGCACTTCGCCACCCGCACATCGCCGCCCGGTCCCTTGGAGGTAAACCAGATGGTATGTGCGCCCGGCTTCAAGCCGCCAGCGCGTGGTGCAAACGTAAACTCACCGCTGCCATTTGATGTGAGGGCAGAGCCTTGGCCCAAGACATAAGTGCGTCCCGCCAGCTTGGCCTTGAGGTTGACGGCCGTGCCTTCTGACCAGCGGCCCTTGATTTCCCGTGGCCATGCGGCATCAGCGGCACAAGGTGCTGCATAGAGACCAATCTTTGGAACGGGTGGTGTCGGCGGTACAAAAACTTCGACAACAGGTGCCGGTGCTTCCGCCACGACAATGCCTGCCGCAGCAGTGACGGTCTGGATGCGTCCGTGCACGTCAGTGGTGGTCACTTCGACATCATAGGAACCGACGGGCAAAGGATTGGCAAGTGCCAGTGACCAGTTGCCGCCGCCATCCGACGTCAAGGGACTGCCTTCGGTGCCAAGCGTTGCCGCAATGTTGGCAGCGGGCAAGGCGACAGCCAGGGTTTTGGCCTGTTTTTCATCCCATGTGCCGGTCAGCGCTGTGGGCGAACCTGCACCGGAATAAACAGCGAGCGTTGGCGTGACGGGCTGATCGCCGTCCACTTCCAGTTCCGCTACCGTCGTGTCACGGCGGGTTTGGCCTGCATCGTCTGCAATATCAGCGACGACATCGTAATAGCCGTCTTTCAGCGAAGACGCGGGGAAAAGTGACCATTTGCCATCTTTCGATGACAGGTTGGCGTCGATGCCAAGCTCATAGGCGCGGCCCGCAACGGTCACCTTTAACATGTCGGCCTGGCCTTGTGGCCAGGTGCCCTTGATGATCGGCGCGCCACTCAAGGCCAGTTGCATGTCCACTGTCGGGACAGCCAGTTCGGGCTTTGGGGCAACAACTTCGGCGGCCTTCATCGGTTCTGGTACCGTGACATTGGCGCTGGTCACGGCCTTGACGCCCTTGGCCGATGTGGCCGTGAACCAAGCGGTGTAGGTGCCACCGCCAAGATTTTTGGCGACGGGGGCAAAGGTGAATGTGCCCTTGCCGTCGGATGTCAGGGCGGCACCGCGGCCCAGTTCATAGCTGCGGCCTGCAAAACGTGCTTTCAGTTTGCTGCCGGGTTCTTCGGTGAATGAACCGGTGATGGCGTAGGGCCATGTCGCACCCTCGGGTGCCGCAGCCGTCAGGCGAAGGGGCGCTTCCATGACAGGTTCGACTGCTGGTTCCGCCGCAGCCACCGCCGGAATCATGATGCCCGCAGGCAGAATGGTTGTGGTGACGTTGCCTACCGCGTCACTCGATGTGAGTTTGACATCGTAACTGCCAGGCGAGGTAATGTCGGTTGGCGCAAAGGCGTAGTTGCCAGCGCCGTCGGACGTCAACATCGGGCTGCCGCCCAGCGCATAGGTGACGCCTGCGACTTCGGCCTGCAACTTGGCACCGGGTTCTTCCGCCCAGGTCCCCGTGATCACGTAAGGCCATGGGCCTGACGGGATGGATGGCACTGCCAGGACGGGTGGGGTGGCATCAATAATGATTTTGGCGGGTGCCGGTGCGGCGGTCATGCGGGCGGCACCGTCTGATGATTCGACTGTGGCATCAAAACTGCCTTCAGCGATGGGTTGCGTCAGCTTGAGCAACCAGTTGCCTGCGGATGACGTCAGCTCTTTCGCCTCGCCCAGCTTATATGTGACGCCTGCCAAAGTGACGGCGAGTGTGGTGGCCACACCTTCCTGCCAGGTGCCCTTGAGTTCGGGCGTGGTGCTTGCGGTCGAGATTGATTCGATGGTTGGTGCCGTCAGTGCGGCGAGTGTTGTGCCTGCTGCGTTGACGGTGCGCACGCCCATGGTGCCGGCAACCGCCTTCACGGCGTCATCAATGGCGCTTTGGGTGAGGGATTCACCTTTGATCGTGACGTCACGGCCAGACACATCCACATCCGCCCATTTGGTGATGTCGCTTGCGCCCAGTGTGGATTTTGCGGCTTCCGCCACACGCGATTGCAAACCGCCGCTGCTGAACAGGTACGCGCCCAAAACGGGCAGGCCCACACCCAATAAAGCCCACGGAACCCACTTCGACGGACGGCATCTCGACATTGTAACTCTCCCCTCGCGCATTGCACGCTTTTGCTGCGCGCGAACCCGCGTTCACGCGCCACTCCCAAGTTCGTGATTTGCTCAACACGCCCCAAGTTAACGGATTGTTAGCATCTGCCAGAGCGCTTGGCTACGGTGATTCTACAACCACTGGCATCTATGCACTGGAAAGCGCTGGATGATTTGCCATTGCCCGAGATTCCTGTGTCGGATTTACAACGCTGTCCCATCGTGACACCTGCAACCTCTGCGGTGTTAGCCGGGTGTTAAGGTTAATCCCCTCATAACACGTCTGATTGTGGTGCCTCGCACCGCAACAGGCCTTCCCCAATTCATCGTTGCAGGGGGATCGGGGGGTGAGTTGTTCCTTTAGATGAATTGGGAGAGACCAATGACGTTTGTGAAATATGCCCTTTTGGGCGGTGTTGCCCTCGCAGCGGTGACGCTGAATGCAAGGGCGGAAGACGTGGATGCGTTGAATGCCAAGCTTGAGGCGCTGGAGTTGCGCCTGTCACAATATGAAGAAAATGCGACCACCGCCAAGGCACCGTCGGCCAATGTTCCGTCAGCAATGACAATGGCCAAGGCCCCGCAAATCCTGGCTCCAGGCGAAAAGCTGAGACCCAGCGATGCAGCCATGGCCAACACCATCAGCATTTTGCCGACGGCCGATATCGTTGACGGCGGCGAACCCGGTGTGCCCTCGTCCGCAGCGGCACAGTGGACAGGTCATGTGAAAGCGGCACTTGTCTACCAAAGTTTTGAAATCGGCAGCACCAGCACGGACAGCACCCATATCGTCAGCAACGCTGAACTCAACCTCAAGGCCATCAATGACACGGCTGTGGGCGAAGTTGGGGTGCACGTGCGCTTTGCCGCCGAAGCCGATGGCCACAGCCTTTCAGATGGTGGCATTGACCGGGCCTATGGCTGGTGGAAAATGACACCGGAAATGACGTTGAAAGCGGGCTACAAAAACTCGATCGGCGGCGTTGGCCATGGCATGGACAAGTGTGAATGCCATTATACCGACATTGCAGGCGTTGTTGGCGGTCTGGAAGATGATGCCACGCAGTTTGAAATTCGCTATGCATCGGGGCCAATGGAATTGGCGGTGGCGCTTGAGCATCGCGATTTCGAAGATAATGTGAAGAGAGTTGGTGATGTCAATGACTACGTAGGTTACGGCCAAACCTACCTGATGGCAGCGGAAGCCAAGTGGTCCGGCGATTCGGTGTCGGCAGAAGTGTCCGGCTATTGGGGCGAAATGCCCGTCGACACAGCCGCAACTGCGCCTGTTGCACCATCACTTCTCTACACGGGCGACGTGGACACCTATTATGACACCGCCGTTGACGTGTGGCAGATCGGTGCAGGCGCAAGCTTCGGACTTGACGCCTTCACGATCTCGGCTGCTGCTGGATATGGCGAAGTGGAAGGCTTTGGCTATTGGGAAAGCAGTGTGCTCGCCAGCGTCGCCCTGTCCGACTCAATCAGCGCCGAAGCGGGTGCAGGCTATTCAAAGGCCTCGGATTTGGCTGACTGGACCGTTATGGGCGTTGCAGGCGGCGTCTACTGGTCACCAGCGGACAAGTTGACCATCGGTGCCGAAGGCTCGTGGAAGTCTGAGTCCGTCGCCGACATCACCATCGCCGAAGGCATGAAGGCGGATCTGGTCACGGTGTTCAAGTTCTAAAACCCAACGATTTTCCCACAAAAATCGTCATCCCTGCGCAAGCCGGGATGACGAAATAATGATTGAAATCATAGAGTTAATTAGAACGAATCCATTTTAAGAGGCCGCTGCACTTGGCTAGGCCATCGGATGCAGCCAAGGGACCTCTCCCGCCCTTCGGGCACCCTCTCCGAAGTGGAGAGGGACCTCTTGCAAAGACCTCCCGTTATTCTGTTCAGGCCGCCCCCACCACAAGTCCCTCTCCACTTCGGAGAGGGTCCGGCGAAGCCGGGGGAGAGGTCCCTTGGCCACATGCGATGGCCCTGCTATCACACCACTCAACCCCTTCGTGCAGCGTTGCACATCTGCCACATGTGGCGGGATTGTGGTTTCCACATGGTGTCTATGGTTGACCTTAACACGGATCGCGGCGAGAACGGCTCCCGACGCAGTGACTCGGTCACCGCATCGCCTTCCCTTTCAACATTTGCAGGGGATCGGGGGGCATCCTACTCAACTCCAAATAAATTGGGAGAATACCAATGAAGGTAATGAAACTCGCGCTCCTCGGAACGGCTGCTCTCGCGGCTGCTTCACTCGGCGCAAACGCCAACGATCTCTCGGACCTGAAGGCCCAGATCGAAGCCCTGAACTCACGCATCGCCACGCTCGAAGCTGCTCCGTCAGTTCCAGCTGGTTATAACCTGATGACATTCTCGAAGGCCCCACGCATTCTCGCCCCAGGCGAAAAGCTTGAGTCAGGCGACTTGGCCTTGGCAAGCACTATCGGTATTTTGCCAACGGCAGATGTACCAGCTTCAACGAGCATACAGTGGGGTGGACGTGTTGCTGCTGCGTTTGTGTACGGATCTGTTGACGAAGATAACGATTTCTTCGATACAAACGAAACCCACATCACGGCAAACGTCGAAATCAATCTGACCGCGACAACTGACACTGCTGTCGGTGAAGTTGGTTTCTTCACACGCTTTAAGGCTTCTTCTCTTGGTGACTTGAACGATGGTGGATCGATCAGCCGTTATTATGGCTGGTGGAAAATGACCCCGGAATTGTCAATGAAGGCTGGTTACAAGGATTCAATCGGCGGCATCGGCCACGGCAGCGATCTTTGCAACTGCTACTTTAACTCGTTCGTCGGCATTGCTGGCAGCTCGGGCGATTCGGCTCAGTTCGAACTGCGCTACGCCTCGGGACCAATTGAAGCCGCTGTCACTATTGGCGATTACGACGACACAGCAGGCCTTGGCCCTTCTGATTCGGACTACGTGGTCAATGCTGAAGTCAAATGGGCAGGCGACAGCGTATCGGCTGAAGTCGCTGGTTTCTTTGGTGAGAAAGACGACAACACAGAAGTATGGCAGGTTGGTGCTGGTGCAACGTTCACGATGGACATGTTCACCCTGTCGGCAAATGGTGGCGTTGGTCAATTTACTGACAACCATGACTATTGGATGGCCAGCTTGTTCGCACGTGCCTCGCTGTCAGACAGCGTTAGCGCTGAAATCGGCGTCGGCATTCAGGACGAAGATGAGTTTGGCGTTGACGTTACGAAAACTGGTGTAGCTGGTGGCCTCTATTGGGCTCCAGTTGACAAGCTCCTGATTGGTGCTGAAGCCAGCTGGGTCAACCTGGACGACGGTGGTTATGAAACAGACACTGTGACAGCTGCTCTTGTGACAGTGTTCAAGTTCTAATTTATTAAATACTTGAAATGGACGGCCCGCTTTGGCGGGCCGTTTCTTTTTGACCCAATTTTTTAGTTTCTGGGATGAGTTCACGGGGCAACAGGAGGCCGGATTTGGACACAGAAAACCAAACTGCTGCCTTGCTTGATTCTGGACAAGCTATTTCCCAGCGCTGGACTGTCATTGGTCCCAACGAGCTTAAAGCAACAGTTGCTGGAACATCATTATTTATTGTCCAAGATGAGTCGCACCGCAAAGCCTTCATGAAGGTACCTTGGACCTCCAGCGTAGAAACACATCCCACCATGAAGTTGCGCAGTGGGCGGCATGAACGCGAAGTTGACGTGCTTGAACATTGCAGAAAAATTAAGCTTCACGGCATAACAAATTTGTTGGACCACGGACAGTTGAAAGACTCTCTTGGCAGATCGTTCAATTTCATAGTGATGGAACTCGCTGAGGAAGATGCGGACATCCGATTTGAACTGATGCCTCCAGACATCTTGTGGTGGTTCAGCGCACATATGATGCAGACAGGTTTCGCTCTGGCAGGCCTTCATAGGACGGGGATTGTTCATCGCGATGTAAAACCGTCGAATATTCTTCTTTCCAAAAGTCGCACACGCAGCATCATTTGTGATCTTGGACATGCATATTGGTTGCATCACCCGTCGCCAATTGATGAAGTAAAGTTTGCTGCGCCATACGCACTTTCGCCGCCTGAACGATTCATATGGTTTGACTGGACGTCACGTTGGCAAAAAGTACTGGCCACTGAATTGTTTCAATTTGGAAGTCTTATTTATCAAGCCATAGTCTGCTCAAATCCAATGCGGGTCATTCTGGGGGACCTATTTTCGGACCGTGCCGCATTAGAAATGAGAAACAACTCCCGCGCACCCGACCTAGAGAAACATGCCGCCAAAGGGTTCAAAGATGCATGTGCGATACTTGGCGAAAGCATCAATCGAAAGGTTCCAAGGGACTTCCAGCCTCAAGCGCGTGCGCTCTTTGACATTTTCAAAACAGCTTGCCAGCCTGACCCCAGCAAACGGGGCCATCTCAGATTGCAGAATGCTGGACCAGATCAACGATACCGACTTGAACCTTATGTCGATGACCTAGTCAACCTTGTCAAGACACTCAAAAATCTTCAGCCGCGATAGGGTTAGGATTTTTACCATGACCGCATTGATGTCCACTCCCCACAGAAACGCCGTATAATTCAAGTACGATGTAGCGTCGGGATAGCTGCTGGTATCTCACCGGATCAGAACAGTTCAAAGTCCGAAAACGCAGCGGCACTGTTGTGATGATTATGCCTATGAGGCAACTCCCCTGAAAGAGGAGGCGGGTCAATTGCATCAGATTCATATCGATGTTGATCAAGCACTTCGGGATCAACAGGTTCTGGTTCGCGTGAAGCTAAAACCAAAGCATTACCACTGGCTGTACTGTATCCAGAGTCTTCGGAGTGACTCAGCCCAGATGACCTGTTTGCTTCATCTACGTGCGAATAATCCGTCTTGAAATCCACTAAAGCGTCAGTACTGGTAAACAACAAATCCGTTGCAGCATCAGCAACTAAGCCAAATTGATTGATAACCGGATCCGCGCGGCTGGCCAAACTTTCCCAAAGTGACGCCTCAATTTGGGCTCTAATATTTCTGATTACTTCTTCCGCGCTGAGGATTTTTTGATTGGCGACTGGCAACAGTGGCGAACTGCTCTCTGATATCGGATAAGCCATCACTTTCTCCTTTAACGCCGATCAAACCTCACATGTTGATGCTACAACCGATCTGACTTTTCCACAATAGTTCATTTCACCCGGTGCGCAAAGGAACGCATGAATGGAGAATCAACCAAAACCGTCAAAATGTGGGCTGCACGGTCGAAGTTGTGGGGCAAATCCTGTCGTTCCAAACCCTTCGCCCAACGCCTCAAAATTGCCCCTCGCTCGCCTTGCTAGGTTCATAGGTTTTCGCTATGTCCCAGTTGGTAACATGATGAATTTTCACTTTCCAATACTCTTAGCATCGGCACTCACCCTCTCCGCCTGTGTCGGCTCCGCGCCGCCTGTCGGCATTGAGAGCCGTGACTTTGCTGTGACCGAAAACGCCATCCCCACGTCTGGCGCGGGCACGGCTGCGGCTTCGGTTTCGCATCTTTTGCCGCAGACGGGGCCAACCTATGTGACGTTGAACGTCACAGAGCAGGATCGCTTTGACAACAGTGCCAGGGGCCGCAAATCTGCCATCACCTCCGGCTCAGGCTATGTCGTCGACAGTGGTGCCGGCTACATCATGACGGCGGCCCATGTGGCTGTGGAAAAAGGCAATGCCATCAATGCCAAGGCGGCCAATGGCCGGGTTTATTCGGGTAAAGTTGTGGCCATCAACAAGGCCAATGACATGGCCATCATCAAGCTCACGAATTTTGGTGGCACGGCGGTCACACCCGCCGCCCCTGGCTGTGTGTCGAAGGGCGACCTCGTCTACACCCTTGGCCGCCCCCATGCGCAAGGTGACACAGCGCGCGTGGGTGCGCTGGAGGCGCGCCATTTTGGCCGCGCTGTCGCCTATGGCAAATTCGGTTATCCCGATGCTTTGGTTTTACGCATGGGCACACAAAAGGGCGAATCGGGCGGGCCGCTGTTTGACGGCAATGGCAAACTCGTCGGCATGGTGGTGAGCACATTGTCAGATGCCTCAGGCCGCTCCATCAACTTGGCACACGCCATTCCCGCCACGGCATTGGCGGAATTTTTATGCGCCAACACCCAGTGTTCCGCCGGCTGGGCGGCGATTGCCAGAACATCCACGGATGATTGCGGCGGGGCGTAGGGACCTCTCCCGCCCTTCGGGCACCCTCCCCAGAGGGGAGGGACTCGTGGTGCGAGCGCCCTGAAAAGTCAAAGGGGAGGTCGCTGCAAGAGGTCCCTCTCCTCTTCGGAGAGGGTGCCCGAAGGGCGGGAGAGGTCCCTTCGCTTACGGCAGCAACACCGTTGATCCGCTGGTCTTGCGCCCCTCCAAATCCCGGTGGGCGTCGCCTGCATCCTTCAACGCATAGCGCTGGTTCACCGGGATTTTGACCTTCCCGCTTTTGACCATCTCCACCAGATCATCTGCCGTCTCGCGGAAATCGGCGTCGGTTGAGGTATAAGAGAACAGTGTGGGCCGTGTCAGATACAATGATCCGTGTGCGGACAATTGCCCGACATCAAAATTCTTCACCGGCCCCGAGGCATTACCGAAGCTGACGAGTAGCCCGCGCGGACGCAGTGATTTCAGCGAGGCCGTCAACGTCGCCTGCCCCACGCCGTCATAAACCACCGGCACGCCGGCACCGCCTGTGATCTCGCGCACCCGCGCCGCCACATCTTCATCCCGCGAATTGATGACATGGGCACAGCCATGGGCCATTGCCACAGCCTTCTTGGCATCATCGCCGACTGTGCCGATCACCTTCACACCCAATGCTTTAGCCCATTGCGACAGGATCAGCCCCACGCCCCCTGCCGCCGCATGCAGCAGAATGGTTTCGCCGCGCTTCACCTTGTAGGTGGCGCGCAGCAGATAGCGCACCGTCATGCCCTTCAACATCATCCCCGCCGCTGTTTCGTCCGCTATCGCCTTGGGGAGTTTGACCAACCGGTTGGCCGGGAAGTTCCGCACCTCGGCATATGCCCCCAGCGGCCCCGTGCCATAGGCCACGCGGTCGCCGATCTTGAAGCCCTTCACCCCTGGCGCAATCGCCTCAATCACCCCAGCCCCTTCAAGCCCAATGCCGGAGGGCATTGGCACCGGATAAAGCCCGGAGCGGTGGTAGGTATCGATATAATTCAGTCCCACAGCCTTCTGCCTGATGCGCACTTCGCCCGCGGCGCAATCGCCCAAGCTCACGTCTTCCCAACGCAGAACCTCAGGCCCACCTGTCTCCGAAAATCTGATCGCTTTCATTCTGTTCTCTCCTCCCACATGCTGGCCAATGCGGCGACCAGTTTACCATATGCCAATTCTTCCAGCGCGATGATGCGCACATCCAGCACAGCAGCCTTGCCCGCCAACGCCATGTAGCGGGGGGTGCCCTTCAACTCATCAAACAAATCCGTGGTCACCAACACCGCCACGCGTTCCCCCGGTTTGCCGAAATGATCCAGCAGATTGTCCGCCTCATGCACGGCGTCCATCAAACGGTTGCGGTGTTTCTTGTCCGTGGAATCAAACACCGACCGCAACGCCTTGCACGACACGAAACCCAGCGTGCCGCCCCGGCGCATGATCAGGTCAATTTCGTTTTCGCCATGGAATCCCTTGACCGACCAGCCAATGACCTGGCCATAGAACGCTTCCTCGGCACCACAATCCATGGCTGCAAGCCAGGCCAGCTCTTCCAGCCAGCCACCGGACATGTAGCGCCTGCCCCGCACTTCGCAGATGTCATGGCCCTGCTCGTCATCATGAATCACCAAATGATGTTGCAACAGCATGCGCACCAGTTGATGGCCGTCCGGCGTCAATGATTCCGGCACCACTTCCACATGGCGCATGAAACTTTCTGTGGCGCGGAAGATGCGGTCGCGCACCTGTTCGAACAGGCTGTAGTTATTGCCAATGAAGCGCGTGACATCCGCCCGCGACAGCGCTTCGTCCATGTCTCCGGAATCGCCCTTCAGCCATGCATGGCGGGCGGTCAACAGGGCTTCAATGGAGGCTGGGTTCATGGCATGCTTGTTTTCTCGAGTCATATTTACACACAGGTTCAGCCCATGTCTCGCCCCCTTTCACCGCTGGTTTCGCGGGTTGAATTCCCACCGATTGCCGAGGCCATGAGCTGGGTGCGCAATGGGCCAAGACATGATGGAAGCAACCGTGAACTCATCAACATGTGCCAGGCGGTGCCGAGCTATCCGCCCGCTGAAGCGTTGCAAGCGGAATTGGCACGTCTCGCAAGATTGCCGGGCACGGGCGGTTACACCAACATCTTCGGCATTGAGAGCTTGCGTGCCGCACATGCGCAAAGCATGGGCAAAGACTACGGCGCAACCATCGCATCCGAACAGGTGGCCATCACCACAGGCTGCAATCAAGGCTTCGCCGCCGCCGTCATGGCCATCGCCAAGGCGGGCGACAATGTGGTGATGCCAGCCCCCTATTACTTCAATCACCAGATGTGGCTGACGATGCTGGGGATCGGCATCAACGTCATTCCGGCGTTCCGCGACGGCGTGAACCATCCCAGCATCGCAGACGCCGCAGCGGCCATCGATGCCGACACCCGCGCCATCGTTTTATGCACACCGAACAATCCCACCGGTGCCATCTATCCGCCAGAGGTGCTCGCGGCGTTTTTTGATCTCGCACGCCAACGCGGGCTGGCCTTGATCCTCGATGAAACCTATAAGGACTTCCGCCCTGACCCTGCGCCCGCACATGACCTCTTCAACGTCACGGGCTGGGATGAAACCCTGATCCAGCTCTACAGCTTTTCAAAAGTCTATGCACTTGCAGGCTATCGCCTGGGTGCGATGATCGCCGGACCAAAGTTGCTGCACGAAGCCGCAAAGATTTTGGATTGCATGACCATCTGCCCGCCCCACATCACACAGCTGGGCGTGGTCTATGCGCTGGCCGAACTCGCGCAATGGAAGCAAAGCAAACTCAACATCATGGCAAAGCGCCTCGCCACCATCCGCGGGGCTTTCACGCGGGATGATTTGAAATTCAAACTCATCAGCAGCGGCGCCTATTTCGCCTATGTCGAACACCCCTTCACAGGCGAAGCCTCAAAAACCGTGGCCATGCGCCTCGCCCAAGACCACGACGTGCTGTGTTTACCCGGCAGCATTTTCGGGCCGGAGCAAGAGAAATACCTGCGCTTCGCCTTCGCCAACGTGGACGACACACTGATGCAGCCGCTGGTGGAAAGACTGGTGGGCGCGCAATAACCTTTCCCTTAACCTCCTTGGCGCGAAGCGCCGGGGAGGTGCCCCGAAGGGGCGGAGGGGTGTGTCGTTGCGCTGCGAAAACTCCACCGCAAAGCTATTGCGCAAGTCGGTGCAGCCATTTAGGACAAGTGCCGGGGTGAACGAGTCATCAAGGCTCTTGGGGTGATTGGAATGAAATCAATTGTTGCTGGCGCTTGTTCACTCGCCATGTTCGCCACCATGGGCGCGTCGTCGTTTGCCGCCGATGTTGAGGCGCCTTTGTCCAATTGGACGGGTTTCCATCTCGGTGTAGGAGCTGGCTACGGCATGGTTGACCATGAACTGGCGGCAGACATTGCAATTGAAGAATTTGAAGGTATCGGCCCCGTGCCATTTCTCGGGGAAGTCGCGGCTTCCATTGGTTACGACGGCATCGGCGGCGCTGGCGGGCTGGTCTCCATTGAAGCGGGCTTTGATTATCAGTTCACCGGCAATTATCTGGCGGGACTGCAAGCCGATTACACCCGCTCTGGCATCGCAACCAAATTCGATCTCGGTGAGAGTGGCGCCTACAACCTCGAAGCCACCGACACCTTCAACGTCTTGGTGCGCGGCGGGCGGTTGGTCGACGATTCCACCTTGATGTACATGATCGGCGGCTGGACACGCACCACCATGAATGCCGAAGTTTCAGGACTTGGCGACGCGTCCTATGGCTTCAACCTTTCGGGCTTCACACTGGGCAGCGGCGTTGAAACGGCACTTACCGACAACCTGACGGCCAAAATCGAGTATCGCTACACCCGCTACAACGCCATCGACGTAGCGGAAATTCCCGACTTGCTGCGCGTTTCGGCAAAATCTGACATCCAAACTGTGCGCGCTGTCCTGTCTTATCGTACGGGTGGCGTCCACAAGTTCGACGGCGATTTTTCCGAAGCGGACTGGACGGGTTTTCATGCCGGCGTTGGCGGAGGTGCCGGGATCATACTGCATGATCTGAGCGGTGACACGGATTTCGGCGGTGGCAGCCTGAGTGGTCTTGGCGGCAAGGGCTACTTTGGCAGCATCGAAGCTGGTGTGGACTACCAGTTTGGCGAACGTTTTATCGTGGGTCTGCAAGGGGACTATACACGCAGCACCATGGCGACAAGCCTTGATGTGTCCGCCACTCTGTTCGGCATTGGCGGCACCTTGGAAGCAAGCCTTGAGGCGTCCGACAGTTTCAGCATTCTGGGCCGGGCGGGCGGGCTCTCCAGTCCCAACGTGTTGTGGTACGGCCTTGCCGGCTGGACCCGGACGACATTCGAAGGCAGCGCCGAGGTTTCTGACAGTGACGGCAACGTGTTGTTTGAAGGGGCTGAGAAACTGACCTCCGATGGCCTGACGATCGGTGTCGGGGTTGAAGGCAAACTCAACGACCGCTTTTCCATGAAAACCGAATACCGGTTGACAGGCTATGAAACACAAGACCTGCTGGACACCGGTTTTGAAACCGACAGCTACGTCCAGACCATCCGCACAGTCCTGTCAGCAAGGTTCTGACATCGCCTCTCCCTTGCGCGAACGCGTGAGGGAGTGCCGCCGAAGGGGAGAGGGAGTGTGTCCACGGGGTTCGGGGCAAGCCGACACAGGCCTCCGGCGCCACCTCCCCACCGCGTACTGCGGCAGGGAGGATGGGAATAATTATGCTTTTTTGTGAAAAATATGCATTAAGCCCTTGACAACCCATTCCTGTCGTTCTATCTACGTTCCATTGGTTCCCACTTGGGGTCTTGGTCATGACAGTGATCCGGATGGGGGCCAAGGCAGGTCTGGCGGTGGGGCTTATTGTGAGTTCCGTTGACAGACGTTCCGGGGCGTGCCGGCGAGCTTTCACGGGCTTGCTCCCTAGAGGGTGGCACCAGCATCAGGGCGGCCTTGTGCGGAAGACCGAAGAACGGTGGCCTGACTGAGACGCACGGAAACGATCATCCTGCCAGGGTGAGCGCTGCAAAGCGCATACCACCGGGACTTTAAGCCAGTCCCAATCCGCGTCGAGCAGCGCTCACGCTTCCCTTTGTTTCCGGGGATCACAACAGGAAACCGGGTCCGTTCGGAGCGGCACCCATGAAGGCAGAGTCACACCCAAATCGCTTGCAGCCAAGGAACCTCTCCCCCGCTTCGCGGACCCTCTCCGAAGGGGAGAGGGACTCGTGGTGCGAGTGCCCTGATGAGTAAAAGGGGAGGTCGCTGCAAAGAGGTCCCTCTCCCCTTCGGAGAGGGTCCGCGAAGCGGGGGAGAGGTCCCTTGACTGCAAGCGATGCCCAAATGAAAAATGGCGGAGACGGAGGGATTCGAACCCTCGATACGCTTTGCAACGTATGACGATTTAGCAAACCGTTGCCTTCAGCCACTCGGCCACGTCTCCGGTGACGCGTTCATGCCGCGATTTGAGGTGTCATGCAAGCGCTGCCCAGTATTTTTCATTAGCCGAATTTTTTACTCGGGTATATTGACGCCGTCTTCAAACCTCGCTACCCTTTATCCGACAAATTCACTCGGAGACTTATCATGTTCAAGACAACGCTGCTTGCCGCTCTTTCGATGCTGGCCCTCACCACCGCTTTACCCGCAAAGGCGGACGACGTTGTCAACGTCTACTCTTACCGCCAGCCACAGTTGGTTGAACCCTTGTTCAAGGCCTTTACCGCCAAGACTGGCATTGAAGTGAAGATGGTGTTTGCTGAAAAAGGCTTGATCGAGCGGCTGGAGCAAGAAGGCTCGCTGAGCCCCGCCGATGTGTTGATGACGGCAGATGTGGGGCGCCTGGTTGAAGCGGCAGACAAAGGCTTGGCGCAGGCCGTTGACTCGGCTGTGGTGCGAGAGAAAATCCCGGCTGGATTGCGCTCACCCAAAAACGAGTGGACGGCGCTGACGTTGCGGGCCCGCGTCATCTATGCGTCGAAGGATCGCGTGGCACAGAATACGATGTCCTATGAAGACCTCGCAGACCCAAAATACAAAGGCAGGGTTTGCACGCGCCCAGGCGACCACCCCTATAATCTCGGCCTCATCGCGGCGATGATTGCGAAAAAAGGCGAAGCGGAAACCCGGACCTGGGTTCAAGGCTTGAAAGCCAATCTCGCTGGAAAGCCCGTGGCCAATGACCGGGCCGTGGCCAAAGGTATTTTCGCCGGGGAATGTGATGTGGGCGTTGCAAACTCGTATTACATGGGCCTGATGACCCATAACACCAAAGAGGTGGAACAACAGGATTGGGCCAGGGCCACCAAGGTGATCTTTCCCGCCTCCGCCACCATGGGTACACACGTCAACATTACCGGTGCGTTGATTACCAAGCATGCACCCAACCGCGACAATGCGGTGAAGCTGGAGGAATTCCTCGTCAGTGACGAGGCGCAGGCCATGTATGCGGCGGCCAATTTTGAGCATCCCGCCAATCCGGCAGTAGCGCCTGATACGCTTGTTGCCTCTTGGGGCTTGCTGACGCCGGACAGTGTCAATGTCGAAGAGATCGCCAAGAACATGAAACTGGCCGCGCAGATTGTGGCCGACGTGGGGTACAATGATTGAGTGAAAGGCCTACTTATGGTTTACCATTTCTTGTGGCCTTCCGCGCCATACTATGGCAAAGTGAGTTCATGATGATGCGCACGTTCATGTTTGGTCTTTTGGCTGTCACCGGATTTATGGCCCCTGCCCTTGCCTATGAAAATTTCATTCCGCTGGGGACCGGCTATTCCACGGAAGTGGGCGAGCTCACGGAGTTGGGCACGGAAGAAGGCGAAATCCGCCAGCGTGCGGATGAACATGAAACCGAGATCTATTTCGATGGCCGCGAAGCTGTCGAATCAGACAGCCGCCTGCGGCAGTTTTTTTCCGATGCGGAAAGCACGGGCGCCGACAGCCAGATCGATTATTGAAGCTGATTGCGTCGCCAAGGGACCTCTCCCCCGGCTTCGCCGGACCCTCTCCGAAGGGGAGAGGGACTCGATCAACCACCTCCCATTTCACTGTTCAGGGTGCAAACACCACGAGTCCCTCTTCCCTTCGGAGAGGGTCCCGCGAAGCGCGGGAGAGGTCCTTTAACTGCAAGAGATGACCTCAATGCAGTGTCAACAATGCGCGGGCCTGGCGTTGTGCTTCAGCCACTTCAAGGGCTGACATTTCACGGGCCAGTTCGAGGCGGTAGCTTTTTGCTTTTTCGCTGCCTTTCATGGCGGCAAGGTTAAACCATTTGTGGGCTTCCACATTGTTGGCGGCAACACCGTGGCCGATGCAATACTTCATGCCCAATGCCAAGCAGGCATCTGCTGATGCAGTGACTGCTGAAATGTCGTTGGCTGCTGTTTCGAATGTATCCCAAATCATGTTCATTCCCCTGTATTGCGTCGCCGATTCTTCGGTGGCGTTCGTTGGGACGAATATGGACGGGAAGTTCGAACCGGGGCTTAAGCGGCAGGCTTAAGTGGGTGTGAACAAAACCTTGCGCAAAGCTGAACGCGCCAGAAAACTGCAATTCAAATCAATGCTTTGGCAGTTTCTTCAGATGGCATTTACCGTCCCGGATTCACTTGGCGTTCACCGTGGTTTGAAGGCGAGGGTCATGGTGATGGGATAATGGTCGGACCCCGCATTGTTGCCGATCTGCTGTTCGGCCACCACGCGCAGTTCATCGCTGATGAAGATATGGTCAATGGCCAATTGCGGCAGGCCCAGCCTTGCGGGCCAAGTGGGCATATGGGTGACTCGGCGCAAGCCGAGGCCATCTTCAATCAGGCCCGGCAGCCGTGAAAATGGCGTCGTATTGAAATCGCCCATCATCAGCGTTGGGCCAGCACGGGACTCCAGTTTTTTGACCAGGCCCTTGAACTGATTCAATTGCGCCCGTGAATAGGGAAAGCGGGTGGTGTGAATGGCATAGACCCAGAGCCCTCCAAGTTTTCCACCCAGCAAAGCACCCGCATAGGGCGGGCCTTCCCAAATGGCCTTGCCTTGAATGGCTTCAATGGGAAATTTGGAGAGAATCGCAAAGTTGCGATAATCCTCATCATAATAAGCATGAGTGAATGGATATTGTCGCGCCAGCAGCTGCAGGATCGGGCCTTTGGACCGGTCAAACTCAACGAGCGTCACAACATCTGCGTCAAGCCGCTCTACTTCCTTGGCGATTGCGGCATTGTCAGCATTCTCGGCAAAAACGTTGAACTGTGCGACGCGAAAAACAACCTCTCCCGCTGTCACCGGAAAGGGTCCTCGGGACAAATCGGTGGCGTTAAGATGAGGCCACGCGCCGTAGCCCGCGATCAATGCCGCTGTAAAGGCGAAACCAAAAATCGCTTTGAAGCGGGGCATGAAAATGGCGAGTGCAAAGCCAATGACCATCAGGGTGAATTGCATGCCGAATTGCGCGATCACATCAAAAGCCGGGTACAGGTAGCCAAGCCGGCCGCCCAGCAAGCCCGCCATGCCTGCCAGCAATCCAAAAGACGCACCGCCCCACTGACGATGTTTGCGCCTGAGCTTGCCCGACGGTTTATCGTCGGGGTCTTTGACCTCAAGATCAACAATGTCTTCTGAACTGAATTTTTTCACTTGGCGCTCATGTGAAGGGAGATTCGCTTCCCTTTACACCAAGCGGCTCTCCATGGGCAAAAGCTGTTCAGGCGTGGCAAAACCGGGCAAGGTTTCGAAACGCTGCTTCCACTTCACCACATGGGGGTAGTGGTTGATGTCGATGTTGGCATCATGGCAGTAGCGCAGCACCCCAAAAATACCGATGTCAGCGACCGTCGGCTTTTTGCCCGCAATCCATTCATTGCGCTGCAAGTCTTGCTCCAGCACGGCGATGGCGGCCTTGGCCTCGGTATCATACATCACGCGCACTTCATCGCCGAACTGCCGGATGCCCTTGTTGCGGGCGCGCAAACGGTAGATCGGCAAAGCCAACTTGTCCCACTGCCAGAACAGCCATTCCAGCACGCGGGCTTTCTCAACTGCGGACTTGCCATCAAACTTCTGCAAGGCTTCCGCAAGATGGAGCAGAATCGCGGCAGACTGAACGTAATAGGCTTGGCCGTCACGCAGTGCCGGAACCTGGCCGTATCGGTTTTTCACCAGATAATCCGGTTGCTTATGTGCGCCATCCCGCATCGACACGTGAATGTATGAAAATGGGTGTTTGCACAGCGACAGCATCAGGGCTGGTGCGTAGGTGTTGGTTGAACCGGCGAAGCCATACAACGTGAACCGGTTCTTCTCAGCAGCCGACGGGCCTTTCGCAGCCTTGACCACAGGTTTTGATGCTTTCTTCGGCGATGGCTTTGCCTTCGCAATCACTTTCGCCGGTTTTTTGGATGGCTTTGCCATCTGTCGTCTCCTGTTAACACACAAATACCACAAGCCGCTGCCGAGGTGGGAGCGGAACGCATGTGGTTGCCGATTTTGATGATCCCGGAAGCCCTACAGGCTGAAATACCCCTGCCCCATCCGAAAAACGCTCAGCACACGGATCATAGCAGAGGCGGCAGGAAAGGCAAGGATTTGAGTAAAGCGTTGAAATGCCTATGCTATTCCGATCTTCTTACGGAGAATATCGTTCAAGACTTGCGGATTGGCCTTGCCGCCTGTTGATTTCATCACCTGCCCCACAAACCATCCCAGCATCGTAGGTTTGGCTTTGACCTGCTCCACCTTGTCGGGGTTTGCGGCGATGATGTCATCGACGGCTTTTTCGATGGCACCTGTGTCTGTCACCTGTTTCAGGCCACGTGCCTCGACAATTGCGGCGGGGTCGCCACCTTCACTCCAGATGATTTCGAACACGTCCTTGGCGATCTTGCCAGAGATGGTGTTGGAGGTGATGAGGTCAACAATACTGCCCAGTTGGCCAGCTGACACCGGCGATGTTTCAACGGTTTTACCTTCCTTGTTAAGGCGGCCAAAAAGTTCGTTAATGACCCAGTTGGCAGCGATTTTACCATCCCGTCCATCGGCAACCAATTCGAAATAGTCAGAGGAAGCGCGTTCCATGGCCAACACCGACGCATCATAGGCACTGAGGCCATAGACTTGCATGAAGCGGGCGCGCTTTTCATCAGGCAGCTCTGGCAATGTCGCTTTGATGCCGTCAACCCAGCTCTGTTCAAAAACCAGCGGCAACAAATCCGGATCTGGGAAATAACGATAGTCATGCGCTTCTTCCTTTGAACGCATGGAACGGGTTTCGCCTTTCTTTGGATCGTAAAGACGGGTTTCCTGGGCGATGCTGCCACCGTCTTCCAAAATTTCCATCTGACGGCGGGACTCGTATTCGATCGCCTGGCCCATGAAACGGATGGAGTTGACGTTCTTGATTTCGCAACGTGTGCCAAACGCCTCACCGGGCCGACGGACAGACACATTGACGTCAGCCCGCAATGACCCCTGCTCCATGTTTCCATCGCAAGTCCCGAGGTAACGCATGATCTGGCGCAGCTTTGTCACATAAGCTTTGGCTTCGTCAGCGGAGCGCATGTCAGGCTTCGACACGATTTCCATCAGAGCACAGCCCGAACGGTTTAAATCCACGAACGACATTGACGGATGCTGATCATGCAAAGATTTGCCGGCGTCCTGTTCGAGATGCAGGCGCTCGATGCCAACCACGATGGAATGACCATCATCGAGATCAACCACAACCTTGCCTTCTCCAACCACTGGCTGCTTGAACTGGGAAATCTGATACCCCTGCGGCAAATCAGGGTAGAAATAATTCTTGCGGTCAAAAACCGAGTAGTTGTTGATTTCAGCTTTCAAACCCAAGCCTGTGCGGACAGCTTGTTCCACACAAAACTTGTTGATGACGGGCAACATGCCAGGCATCGCCGCATCAATGATGGACACGTGATCATTGGGGGCACCGCCAAATTCAGCCGATGCGCCCGAAAACAGTTTGGCCTTGGACTGCACTTGCGCATGAACCTCAAGTCCAATGATGATTTCCCAATCACCGGTGGCTCCCTTGATCCAGTCCTTCTTGTCGGCAATGCGCTTTGCGGATTCCATCATTTCAAACACCCAAATTCCTCACTCCGACGCAGGCCGGACTACGGCTGGGATTATGCGTTTGGCGGGGAGCGATCAACCCCTGAGGTTTCAATTTCTTTCTTGATACCCCGCACCAGATACACCGCCATGAGCAACATGACGACGAGCAGGCCCAAAAAGCCGAAATCCCCTTTCTGGAACACAAAGCCGTCAGGCGTGTAGCGTTGGCAAAGCAGGATACCTGCAAACAATGTGATCAATGCAGCAGCGGCCCACGCGCCCTTTTGCAGAATTGTCATCAATACCTTGGCGAGCGGCGACATTTCGGCCATGGGCATTTTCCCCCTGATACGTCATAAAGCCTGTTCATAGCGAAGAACTGACCATGGCCAAACCAATAAAAGACCGCAACCGTCTCAAGCCCACGACAAGGATCGCAACGGCAGCGCGGGAATACAACGAACATGGGGCCGTAAACCCTGCTGTATATCGTGCCTCGACCATCACTTTTCCCGATGTGGCAACGCTTCATAACCGCAACCAAACATACACCTACGGAAGGAAAGGCACGCCAACATCGCGGGCCTTTGAAACAGCGGTGGCCGAACTTGAGGGCGGGCATGATTGCAAGGCAGCTCCGTCGGGACTCGCTGCCATCACTGCCGCACTTCTTGCGTTCTTGAAGTCAGGCGATCATCTGCTGATGGTCGATACGGTTTATTGGCCTGCACGGCATTTTTGTGACACGCTGCTCAAGCGATTGGGTGTTGAGACGACCTACTACGATCCTTTGCTGGGCAGCGGAATCAAGCACCTGATCCAATCAAACACGCGGGTTGTCTATTGCGAATGTCCGGGGTCACAGACCATGGAGATGCAGGACGTTGCTACCATTGCGTCCATTGCCAAAGCCTCGGGTGCTGTTGTGATGACGGACAACACGTGGAGCGGCGGGCACTTTTTCAAGGCGTTCGAGCACGGCTGCGACATCTCGATCCAAGCCGCAACAAAATACATCGTCGGCCATTCGGATGCGATGCTGGGCACCGTTGTCTGCAACAAGGAGACATGGCCGCAGTTCATGGAGGCTTTTGAAACGCTGGGTCTCTTCGCTGGCCCCGATGACATGTATCTTGGCTTGCGTGGGCTTCGCACCATTGACGTGCGCATGCAGCGCCATATGCAATCGGCCATCACCGTGGCGGAGTGGCTGCGCGGACGTGACGAAGTGGAAACCGTGCTTCACCCCGCCCTCAGCAATGCGCCGGGGCATGATGTTTGGAAGCGTGATTTCACAGGCGCTTCAGGCCTTTTCTCCATCGTTTTGAAACCCGCTTCTGACCAAGCCATCGCGGCCATGCTGGATGATCTCGAACTGTTTTCCATGGGTTATTCATGGGGCGGGTTTGAAAGTCTGATTGTTCCGTTCAAACCCATCCGCACGGCCACAACCTGGACTGCGCCGGGACCCGCGTTGCGGTTGCACATCGGACTTGAACACCCCGATGACCTGATCCGCGACTTGGACGACGGTTTTGAGCGCTTGCGAAAATCCAGGTGAACCACCATCTGTTGATCTGTCACAACGGGAGTCACCATGAAGAAACTTGCCGCTGCCCTTCTCTCACTTGTTTGCCTTGTTGCACCGGTTGCCGCACAAGAAGCGGATGACCCTGAATTGATTTTCCAGAAAACCACGGTCTGGCGTTTGTTGTCACCCGACGCCAAGCTCTCGACCTATGCCATCGATGATCCAGGTGTTGCTGGTGTGGCCTGCTACTTCACTGTTCCGGAAATCGGCGGTTGGTCCGGCTGGGCGGGATGGGCTGAAGAGCGTTCAGAGACATCGATTTCCTGTCGGCAGGTTGGCCCGATTTCTTTCAAGGAAAAATTTGAACAGGGACACGAGATTTACCGCCAACGCCGCTCCCTGTTTTTCAAGAAGATGCAAATCGTGCGGGGCTGCGATGCGAAGCGCAATGTCTTGGTCTATTTGACTTACACTGACCGCATCATCGAAGGCAGCCCGCAAAACAGCAATTCCTCTGTCCCCATCATGCCGTGGGGCACAGCGCCGGCGCCAAAGTGCGGAGATTTTATATCGCAATAAATGGCGACCCCGGTTGGATTCGAACCAACGACCTAGCGCTTAGAAGGCGCTTGCTCTAGTCCAGCTGAGCTACGGAGTCCGCGCTTGAAGTATCGCTGTTGCGGACTAGTGAGTCCAGTTTTCGGTGCGACCGAACTTGAAATTATCGGAGTAAGACTTTTTCCGGGTCTTCACCGGAGATTCCGGCTGCACGGTGTAGGCAATGCCCTTGCGCCTGGCATAGGCTTCGGCTTCAGCCAGCGTGGCAAACTTGAGTTTGACCTGCTGAGCGGTATTAGCACTCGAGGTCCATCCCATCAGGGGATCCGGGGTGCGCGCTTCTTCGACCTCATGTTCCAACACCCAATCCTGGCTCTTGCCCTGACCAGACTGCATGGCGCTGCGGGATGGCTTGAAAATACGGGCGGGCATGATGTCCTCAGGGTTGAGCCGATGGCTGGCAAAGGTGGTCGGGGCGGCGGGATTCGAACTCGCGACCCCCTGCGCCCAAGGCAGGTGCGCTACCAGACTGCGCTACACCCCGACTTACCTTTGCAGCGCGGTGGATAACGGCTTGGGATGAAAACTGCAAGCAAAGAGTGAAGTCCCTACTCTTTCCCTCTACGGGGAAGACGACGCCGCAGGCGTCAGTTGGGGAGTACCTTCATCGCAAAGGTTTAGATAGCGCAAATAGGCCGCGAAGGGACCTCATCAGTCACGGCTGCGCTTCGCTACGCCGTGCCAGCTTCTCCAAAGAGAAGCGACAGTTTTTGAAGTTGTCCCTTCTCCTTGGAGAAGGTGGCGCGAAGCGCCGGATGAGGTCCCTTCGGTGCCATGTGCGATAACACTGCGAGCACAGGGAAGGATGAAAAAAAAACTTACTGCTCCGCCGTTTTGAAAATCCGGTGGTAGACCTTGTCTCCGCGTTGGATGCCCAGCTTCTTCGCGGTGCCAGCCGCAAGCTCTATGACGCCCTTGATTGGCTCATTGACACTGATGGTTTGAAGCGACAGGGGCTCGGTGTTTTCCGCAATCGCCGCAATGGTTCCATCTTCGCGCACGAACAGCATGTCCAGCGAAATATATGTGTTCTTCATCCACATGGAGGCCGGGCGCGGGTTTTCGAAATCGAAGACCATGGCGCGGTCGCCGGGCAGCACGTGGCGGAACATCAGGCCGCGGGCACGCAAATCAGGTGTGTCGGCAATCTCTGCAATAAACAGATTCGCGGACTGTTCGGTGATGATGGACACGGGTTCCAGCTTTGCAATATCTTGTGCACTGGCCACAGGCATTGCAAACCAAACCGTCGCGACAACTAGAAGGATTGTTCTGAGCAATTGCATGCCAGCACATCTCCAATGTGATTGCAGCAGAAAAATGACGCCGTCGCGTCAGTTGGTTTGCGGCATGCCGTTGTCGAGGGTGATGCGCACTTCAGAGGCCATCTTGCCCTTGCCGGCGTCACCATACCGTACATACACCCATTGATCCGGAATCAATTCCGCGACGGCCGTTTTCCGCATGACTTCCATGTGGATGAAAATGTCACCCAGCCCTTCGCCTTCGGTTGCAAAACCAAAGCCGCGGGCGCGGTTGAACCACTTCACCTTGGCGCGCACCCAACCCGTGGATGGCGTCACATCCGTGTGGGTCCGGGCTTTGCGCGTGACGGGATGGATCGCTGTTGAATGATCCACCGCCAACACTTTAAGGCACTGATAGCCCTTCTGGCGCGCCACCACTTCGCAGGCCACACGCGTACCTTCCAGCGGTGCATCAAAGCCATCACGCTTCAAGCACGAGAGATGGAGCAGAATGTCCGGCAGACCATTGTCAGGAATAATAAAGCCATAACCACGGCCCACATCAAACCACTTCACCAGCCCGTCAATACGTATGATATTCACTGCACCTTGCACCTCGTGTTGAGGTTGCACACCATCAGGCGCCGCATCAAATTCCCTAGCCGCCATAACTCACCCTGCCCCGACAGCAAGCCTCTTACTGTCTTTGCGGTATGTACCGCCAAAAATTAACGTTTGTAAACGGTGTGCAAGGGGAACCGCCAATATGTTGTGGGGACTGACTGTCCATATCTGCGGAAAATTGAAATTAGCTGTTTGTTATATGGATTTGACTTGCAGTCGTGTGATGGCTTCAACATGATGCTAGCAGATGATGAATTCACCCGGCATTCCATTAATCCACTTTGAATCCACCAGAATCGGCAAATCCTTGAATTATGATTCGTGTGGTGAGACCTTGCAAAAGCCAACCAGGAGCACTCAATGAAATATCTGCACACCATGATCCGCGTCAGCAATCTTGAAAAGTCGCTTGATTTTTTCCTCAACACGTTGGGCTTTGTCGAACAGCGTCGCTACGAGAATGAGAAGGGACGATTTACGTTGGTGTTTGTTGCCGCACCCGAAAGCCCCGACGCACCCGTGGAACTCACCTATAATTGGGACCCGGAGGAATACGCCGGAGGTCGCAATTTCGGCCATCTCGCCATTGGCGTCGATCATGTCTATGATTATTGCGCGAAACTGCAAAACGCGGGGGTTGTAATCAACCGCCCACCGCGCGACGGGCGCATGGCGTTTGTGCGCACGCCTGACAACATCTCCATCGAGATATTGCAGAAGGGCGATGCGCTGCCGTCACAAGAACCTTGGGCTTCCATGCCGAACACCGGCGTGTGGTGACTACCATTTGCCTTTGACGACATAAGCTTCAGCCATGCCGGGCCAAGGCGGCATGGTGACACCCACAGCTTCCAACGGCGTTTCACCATCACAACGGAATTGAAAATGTGCGCCGATTGGAATGGCGAGGGAAACACCTGCATGCAAAGCAACGGTGTCTTCGGATTCTCCGATATACATCCACATGCGACCTTCGCCCGAGGTGACATACCAAAGTTCTTCGACAGTGCGGTGGGCAACGGCTTGTGAAATTTGTCCAGGATGCAATTTGAAATGAGCCATGGAGCCATAACGCCCGGATGCAAGCAGACGCACTTCAGAACCGTCGGGTGCGAGGACGTCGAAAGCTTCAGGCAAAGCTCTGACTGTGATCATGCCATCAACTGTCCGCCGTTCACCTCAATCACCTGGCCTGTGACATAGCGGCTGGCATCATCCGACGCGAGATAGAGGAATGCGCCCGTGCAATCATCGGCCAGACCGAGGCGCTGCATTGGAATGGTCTTGGCCGTGGCCGCGCGTTTTTCCGCAGTCGAAAATCGGTCATGAAATGCGGTGTGAATGGTGCCGGGCGACACGCAGTTGACGCGGATGTTCTGGTCCACCAGTTCACGCGCCAAACTCTTTGTGAAGGCCGACACGAAACCTTTCGCACCCGCGTAAACGCTGCCGCCGGGGCTGGCACCATTGCGGGCGGCGATAGACGTGACGTTGATGATGTTGCCAGACCCCTGTTTCACCATCACTTCAGCGGCAAGGCGACAGCAATGAATGAGTTGGCGGCAGTTGAGATCGAAAACCCTGTCGATGAAATCATCTTTCAAATCCGTCAACGGCGTGCGCGCCACGAGGCTGCCTGCGTTGTTGATGATGATATCGACGCGGCCGAAAAATTTTGCCGCGTGGGCCAATAGTTTTTCCGGCGCGCCTGCCTGCGTCAGATCCAACTGAAGTGTTTGAATGCCAGCGGCTTCCATGTCTTTCAGTTCCGGCCCGCCGCCAAGAAATTGCGCCAACACCTTGGCACCCGCATTGGCAAAACCGAGAGATGCAGCGCCGCCAATTCCCGTGACACCACCCGTGACGACAACAGTTTTGCCTTTGAGGTCATTGAACATCAACGTCTCCAACACTTGGGGAGAAAATGGTGCGCCCTACGGGAGTCGAACCCGTCTTTACAACGTGAAAGGCTGTCGTCCTAACCGATAGACGAAGGGCGCACTTGCTGACCGGGCCGTAAAACGGCTCAGCGCGCCGCTTCTATAGGTGGGGAAATCCGGATTGGCAAGCGGCTCATTTCACCACCGCCACATCCTCAATCTGCACCGATGGCTGGCGTTTTGATCCCCATTCATCGGCCACCAGACGACCGGCAATGTGCAGCGGCATTTGGCGTTCAGACAGCAGTAATTCTCCGAGTTCGGTTCCCATGGCCCGGAAAGCAATGGCTTTGATTCTGGTGCCGTCGGATGACGCAAGTGTGCAGCGGATGTGATCAGTGCCAGCTTTGTCTGCATACATCACACGGTGGGCGGGAAAGACAAAAAGCGGAGAGGGATGACCTGAACCATAGGGGCCGGCCTGATCCAGAAGTTCGATCAAATCGAGTGTGGCACCAGACGCTGTGAGAGCGCCATCAACGAGGAGCGCTTCGTCGCGGACCGAATCCACTGCCTTGCTCAAATCATCCTCGAAGAATTGCCTGAGATCCGACAGGCGTTCAATTTTCACGGTGAGGCCTGCCGCCATGGCATGACCACCGCCCTTTTCGATGATGCCTTGCTCGAGTGAGCGACGAACAGCAGACCCGATGTCAACGCCGGAAATCGACCGGCCTGAGCCAGTTGCCACTCCGGTTTTCTTGTTGATGGCCAGCGCGAAAGATGGAAGCCGGAAGTGTTCTTTGAGGCGCGCAGCGGCAAGGCCGACGACGCCGGGGTGCCAGTTTTCGGCGGCCGCCACAATGACGGACGCATTGCGTTTTTCACCGAGAGAACGCTCGGCTTGAATCTTGGCTTCATCAACAACACGCATTTCAATTGTTTGGCGTTGACGGTTGAGCGTGTCGAGTTCTTGCGCGAGGTGCATCGCCTGCCCCCGCTCGTTTTCCATCAGCAAGGCCAGCGCTTCATCTGCATGGCCGACACGGCCTGCAGCGTTGAGGCGGGGGCCCAGCATGAAGCCAAGCGCATAAGCATCGGGGCGGCGCTTGAGGCCTGCCACATCGGCCAATGCTGCGAGGCCTGCATTTTCGCGGCGCGACATGACTTTCAGGCCTTGGGTGACGAATGCACGGTTGAGACCTTTCATTGGCACCACATCGCAAACCGTGGCGAGTGCCACGAGTTCAAGCCATTGCAGGAGATTGGGTTCGGCTTTTGCTTCACCATAATGGCCTTTGCCGCGCAACGCCTTGCTCGTTGCCGCGACGAGCATGAAAGTGACACCCGCCGCGCAGAGATGACCGAGACCTGATGTGTCGTCCTGGCGGTTTGGATTGATGACGGCATAGGCCTCAGGAAGTTCAGCTGAAGCCTGGTGGTGATCGACGATGATGGCGGCCATGCCCAGTGCGGCGGCGTGGGCGAGCGGATCGTGTGACTGTACGCCGCAATCGAGCGTCAACATGAGCTGAGTGCCCTGCTCTTTCAGATTTTGAACAGCGGTCTGGCTGGGGCCATAGCCTTCGGTGACGCGATCTGGAATGTAGATCGCAGCATCTGATCCGACAGCCCGGAGAAAGCGCAGCATGAGTGCGCCAGACGAAACACCATCAACATCGTAGTCGGTGATGATGCCGATTTTTTCTTGCGCGATGATGGCTGCGGCCAAACGATCCGCTGCCTTTTCCAAATCACGCAAGGCTGATGGCGGTGGCATAAGACCGCGCAAGGTCGGGTTCAAAAACGTTTCGGCCTGCTCCAGTTCAACACCACGCGCGGCAAGAACACGGCAAAGAATGTCCGGCAGGTCAAAACGTTGAGCGATGGTTTCAGCAAGGCGCGTGTTTTCAAGCCGCGCCTGCCAGCGCTGGCCTTTGGCAGAGCGCGTGACGTTGAGGAAGGGTTCAGTCATGTTGAAAATACTGAACTCACTTCAGCAATCGTCATCCTCCGCTTCATGCGGAGGACCCACTGGATCGCACCCGAAAGCGCAGACCCATGGGCGGCCCGCATGAAGCAACCATCATGTTTCTGTTTGGAGTTGAGGTTTTGATTTCCATGGGGTTTGCCTTTTGAGAACGGTGTTGACGTAGATTGTGAGCTTGCGCGCACAGGCGACGATGGCCTTTCGGTGGTGGTTGCCTTTGCTGATCAGGCGCGCATAGAACAGCTTGAGTTCGGGGTTCCATTTGATGGCGGCTTGCGTGCAGGCAAAGAGTGCGGTGCGGATGCGCCTGCGTCCACCTTCGATGTGGCTCTCTTTGGACGATGTACCGGACTCGCGCGTGACCGGTGCAAGGCCGATCAGATGGGCCGCCTGTTCACGGCTGATGCTGCCAAGCTCCGGCATGCGGATCAGCAGGGCCAGTGCCGTGGGCGGGCCGATGCCTGCAACACTTTCGATCAACGCGAGTTTGGTTTTGAGATCATCATGGGCTTTGACCAGGCTGGTAAGACGAGCATGGGCTTCGCGCATGGCGGCGCGCAAGCGTTTGAGTTCTCCCGCATGATAGGCCCTGATCCCGGGGTCTTTGACATGTTCGGACCTGGTCTTGACCCGGGTGATGTCCTCGCGCATCTGGTCGATCAGGGTGAGATGCGCCGAAAACCCTTGTAAACGGGCATCTGGCGGGGGTCTCACGTCCTCAAGACCAGCCGTGCAAAGGGCAATCAACTGCGCATCGATGCGGTCGGTCTTGGCGCGCTGCAGCCGGTAGGCGGCATAGGCCTTGACCTGTCGGGGCTGGAACACATGCACTGCGATGTCGGCACCACGCAGTGCCGCAACCACATCCTGCTCATAGCCGCCCGTGGCCTCAAGCCCCACGCGCGTGACGGTGTGTGTGCGGCATACCTCGATCAACTTGGCATGGCCATCCTTGGTATTGTCAAAACGGCTCACGCCGTTGGTCTTGATCACGGCCAGATCGAGCCAAGCCTTGCTGACATCAATGCCAGCGCAGATTTGGATGCCGTGTTGGCCAGTCTGTTGGCCTGTCGTTTGGAGTGTGTTAGTCTTGCTCATCTTCGTCGACCCTTGCTTGTGGAAACGAACCCGAAGTTCAGTCAACCATCCGGGCCAGATGAAGAAGCCGGATCTGATCAAGCTTCACGCCAGCCATGCAAGGCTACCGGGCCATCGATCCAAAATCCGGCCGCGGGGGGGGGGG
>JANPCE010000087.1:0-3010 GCA_031430795.1 Hyphomicrobiales bacterium | reverse complement strand
CCTCTCCTACGGGGAGAGGGACTCGTGGTGCGCCCTCCACTTGTCCGTATCTGGGCGCGCGCCCCCCCTGTCCCTCCCCCCTTCGGCGAGGGTCCGGCGAAGCCGGGGGGGAGGTCCCTTTGCTCCGCGCGATTGCCCCGTCAAATCCCCGGCGTCTGGTTCTCGATCCCCTTCAACGCTTCCTTTGCCACCGCATCATGGGGGTTGATGGCAAGCGCTTGTTTCAGGAAATCTGTCGCCAGCGCGAACTTGCCTTGCGCATGATACACGAGGGCCTTGCCGGCGAGTGCACCGAAGTGGCGGGGTTCTATTTCGAGCGCGGCATCAAGATCGGCCAGCGCTTCGTCGTAGCGCTTCTGTGTGTAATAAAGTGCGGCCCGCTTGTTGAGGGCCTCAGCGAATTCCGGCTGCACACCAATGAGTGCACTCAAAATCTTTTCCGAAGAATCAAGCGCGCCGTCGCTTTTGGCTTTCACCGCCTGTTTCAACAACAGTTCAGCCGTGGGTGAAGCATTGCTCATCCACATCGCCCATATTTTCTTGGCGGTTGCATCGGCATCGCGCGGGAATTCGGCTTGCAATTCGCCCAGCAGTTTGTCGAGTTCCTGTGCGATGCGCTTCGCGGGGTCCACAGGCGCAAGTTTCACGGTTGCCGTCGCCGTATTGGATATGACCTCGCTTTTTGCGAGGGCTGGCGTGGCAATCAGCAGGAGGGCGAGGAAAAGGGTGTAGCGCATCATGACATCATGGCACAAAAGCCATGGCAAAAAAACGGCAACCGCGTTGAAGCGGCTCCAGTGCGGCACAAAAATCCTTGAATGGTGTAATTAACCCTGACGCGCCTTGAAGCGGGGGTTGGTCTTGTTGATGATGTAAACCCGGCCCTTGCGACGGATGATCTTGTTGTCGCGGTGGCGCTTCATCAGGCCCTTGAGAGAATTGCGGACTTTCATATGAGTTCCTATATGGGCGAAGCCCGATCAAACTGTTGGCCGTCTCCTAGCGGGGCGTCCCAGCCCTGTCAACCAACGCCCGTAAACTTCTCATGTCACTCTCTGAAATATTTAAAAACCCAAATTTTATCATCACCTTAGCGGTATTTCTAACGGCATGCGGGACTGCCGGATTCGTCATCTGGAAAGAGCAACGCCCCAGGGATTCCCTCACCCCCAGCATGATCCCGCCCGTGCCTGTGATGCTGTTTTCAGGAATTGTGGCATTGTTGGCGCTGGTGCATCTGGTCAATCTTTTCGGCATTCACACCGGGCGGTAAAGGCTGGCGTGGATTCTCCGCAATTCCGCTTTCTGCACTTTACCCATGGCATTGCGCGGTAATTCGGCCACGAACAGCACCCGCTTTGGCACCTTGAAGGCACCGAGTTGGGTTTTAAGGGCAGCAATGAGCTTTGCTTCATCCAAGGTTTGTGACGTGGCCACCACCGCCGTCACCGCTTCGCCAAAATCATCATGGGGCAGACCAATGACAGCCGATTCGGTGACACCGAGAAGAGTGTCAAGAACCTCTTCAATTTCTTTCGGGTACACATTGAAGCCGCCCGTGATGATCAAGTCCTTGGCGCGGCCTGAAATAATAAGATAGCCCTCGGCATCAATGCGGCCCAAGTCACCGGTGATGAAGAAGCCATCGGCGCGAATGTCCTCGGCGGTTTTGTCGGGCTTGTTCCAATAAGCCTGGAACAGGTTGGGGCCTTTGACTTCAATCATGCCGTCGGTGCCATCAGGCAATGAAGCGCCTGTTGCTGGATCAGTGATGCGCACAGAAACATGTGGCAACGGAAAGCCCACGGTGCCCGCACGGCGCGCACCATCAAACGGGTTCGACGCGATCATGTTGGTTTCTGTCATGCCATAGCGTTCGAGAATGGCGTGGCCAGTTTTGTCTTCAAAAGCGCGGTGCGTTTCGGCAAGGAGTGGTGCAGACCCTGAGATGAAAACGCGGATGTGCCGCGTTGTTTCACGCGTGACGTCTGCGTGTTGCAACAGCCGCGTATAGAATGTCGGCACACCCATCATGCAGGTGGCACGTGGCAAGTCTTTCATCACGGCATCCGCATTGAATTTACGGTGGAAGATGAGTTGGCCGCCGGACAGCGCAATGGTGTTCATGCCGACGAACAAGCCGTGGGTGTGGTGGACGGGAAGTGCATGCAGCAGCACATCGCGTGGGGTGAACTGCCAGATATCAATCAGCGCAAGAGCGTTCGAAGCGAGATTGCCATGGGTGAGCATGGCACCCTTGGAGCGGCCTGTGGTGCCGGAGGTGTAGAGGATGGCGGCTAGATCATCCCAGTCACTTTGAATATCCTCCGTCCACGGATGATCCACGGCCATCAAAGAGCCGCCACCACCGTCGTCGAGTGTGAGCAACTGTGCCAGACCCCCCATTTCGGTCTCGCGCGCAGGCGTGCAGATGAACAACTTGGCTCCGGAATCTTCCAGAAAATATGTGACTTCCCACCGGGTGTAAGCCGTGTTGAGCGGCAGGAACACGAATCCACCGCGTACACAGGCCCAGAACAGGGTCAATGCTTCGATGCTTTTGTCGACCTGCACGGCAATGCGGTCACCGGGTTTTGCACCAGTGTTTTTCAGTGCAGATGCAAACCGACCAGCCAGGGTCCAGAATTGGCCATAGGTGAAGACGCGCCCGTCGTCACAGGCCGCGAAGACGTGGGAAGGATCGGTGCGCGATTGAAAAAGTTCGGCAAGGTTTTGCGCCGCGATAGCGTGATGCCAAGTCTGGCTTTGCAGTTGTGACAACGTCAACCTCCCTCAATCAAACGGTGACCGACCAGTCATCGCTTGCAGCCGAGGGACCTCTCCCCCGGCTTCGCCGTACCCTCTCCGAAGGGGCTACGGGATTCACACATCTTTCCCAATACTTTCAATGAGTTGCGATAAAAGTGCAGAAAAATCACTTTTTTTGAGGATAGACGAAGAGCGAACATCCATTTTCCTGCGTTGTCTAAGATATTGAATAACAATCGTT
>JANPCE010000086.1:0-38894 GCA_031430795.1 Hyphomicrobiales bacterium | reverse complement strand
GAGCATCCGCACCACGAGTCCCTCCCCTCTGGGGAGGGTACGGCGAAGCCGGGGGAGAGGTCCTTTCTTTGCCACATGCGACAACTCCGGCACCAACAACGCTTCAACTCTCAGCTGAATTCCTCTATGCGCCACCCATGGTGCAAAGCGTTCAACAGATTGCCGATGATTTTTCCTATCTCGAAGATTGGGAAGACCGTTACAAGCATGTGATCGAACTCGGCCGCGCATTGCCTGTCATGCCAGATGCGTTGAAGACGGCCTCCACCAAAGTGAATGGTTGTGCCAGCCAGGTTTGGATCCATTCCCGCGTGATAGACACGCCGGAGGGGCGCAAACTGGCGCTGGTGGGCGACAGTGATGCGTTGATTGTGAAGGGCCTGATTGCCATCGCCTTTGCGATCTTTGAACCCCTCACTGTTGATGGTGTCGTCAAACAGGATGCCGCCGCGTTTTTTGGCGAGCTTGGGCTTTCCGAGCATTTGACGCCGCAGCGTTCCAACGGGCTTGCGTCTATGGTCAAACGCATCAAGGCTGATGCGGCTGTGGCGCTGGCATCGGCATGATCACAGGCTTGTAGTCTGCAACAGCCCAGTGGCCCATTGGGCCGGTGCCGGACTGGCGCGCCGGTTTCTTGATGCAGTAATGGCGGGCCAGTCGCGTCAATGCCATGGCCAACACAGCCCTGCCCGCACGGCGTGGCAAAGTGAGGTGGCGTTCAGCCGCCTCCACGCCACCCGCCAGGCAGCAAACGTGATACATGATGCCTGACAATTCAGGCCCCACCGCATCAAAGGCAGCAAAGACGCGTTGGCGCGCCGCAATGGCACGGTGGCCCAGCCGTTCAATGGCATTGTCGCTCATTTGCCAATGGCGGTCGCCTCTAGTGTCGACCCTTTCATAGGACATCGTGACCCTGGGGGCGAGTTGCGCCCATTCAAAATCCCGGCGCAAAAGTTCACCTGCGGCGAACTGCTCGGCGTCGATGTAGGGCTTTCCATTCGACTCGGGCCGTGTGGCAAGTCGCAAAAGCGGGCTTTCGTTCGTTTTATGTTCCTGAATAGATTGAACTTCTTCTGAATATTCCGACATAATCGTCCTCCATAAGACAATACGCCTAGCAGATTTCGAATATTGAATCAATGCCTATTTGGGAGAGACAAGCGCTTGCAGCCCAAGGGACCTCTCTCCCGCTTCGCGGACCCTCTCCAAAGAGGAGAGGGACTCGTGGTGATACCTCCCGTTTTGATTTTCAGGGTGCACGCATTACGGGTCCCTCCCCTCCGGGCTACAAGATTCACACATCTTTTAGTGACACAATCGCGATTGAAAATCGGCTTATTCATTTCCCACAAACGATTGTTTCAATTCATGATTCCGTCATCCCGGCGAAGGCCGGGACAAGGCTTACCTGAGTTAGTGTGCAAAAAAGCCTGGTCCCGGCCTTCGCCGGGATGACGGTTTTTGGCGGAAAACCAGAGTTTTTACTCTGGCAAGAACATGATCAAAAACGATGTGTGAATGCGGTAGTCCTCCGAGGAGGGTGCCCGAAGGGCGGGAGAGGTCTTTGGGCTTCAAGCGATTGCCCTGGCGTGGCGGGTTTCTGAAGCGGGGATGAAGTAGTCATAGCTCAGGATCATGGACACCGCGTCGTTGGTGGTTCGCAATGGCAGCTTCAGCCAGTACTGCACCATGTGTTCCTTGCCGAGCACGGGGCCTTGCAGGATGCCTTGTGATGGTTCGGCCTGCTGTACGGTTCGGACATAGGCTTTCAACCAGTATTCCCGCCGCTCACCCCAGCCGAGATCACTAACGGCAAGGCCTGTCATTTCGCGGTCATAGACCTCGCGCAGGCGGGTTCCCGCCAGCCGGATGCGCGACTGTTCCAATGGATCACAGACGTCGATCAGGCTGATACCTGGCAGAAGCCGTGCGATGCGAGCCGGATTGATGCTGGCGCGCGCCGGAAGGCGATCCTCGCCGGCGATCTCAAACCAATAATCGAATAGTTGCCTTTGCTCAGGCACAACAAGTTGCGCCCGGAAGGCCTTGCCCCCTGGTGATCTCTTCACATGCCGCCCCAAACTTGTCGTGATCTTACGCCGCTGTACTGCCGTGACCAGTGTATGAATCGAGATTTGATGATCCGCAAGAGTCAGGTGAAAGATTCTTTTTGGCGGCCGTGCCGCTCAGTGCAATGGCGCGTATGGCCCGGTCTTGCGCTGTGACCAGTCCCAATAGGTCAGGAGAATGCGCGCCTTGTTGAAGGACAAGGTTTCAAAGATCGAAACCAACTCTTCAGCTTCGCGCGCGGCATTGACGAGGCCGATGTCCACATCGCGGAAACGGTTGAGCAATCCGGAAAGGGCCTGACGCGGATAGCCCGCCACTTTCAACATGACGACAAGGGGTTCACCCTGGTCATCTTTCAAAATGCGCCGGACGGTTTTGCTGTCGACCTTGAGAACGCCTGCAAGCTCGTCCGCCGCAATGTCGATTTTACCGCGTGCCGCACGTTCCAGCGCTTCCACCACCGTATGCTGCATGGAACCTTCCTGCTCGTTCAGTTGGTCCAGTTCGTTGGTTGACATAGTGATGCGCAGAATTTTGGTCAGTGTTTCCGAGTCGGTCAGGAAGCGCGAGAGAATGAAGCGGCGGAGTTGGGCGGGCGCGTACCAAAACAATTCAAAGGCCATGGGTGCCGACATGTCGGCACGCGTGCAAAGCGGTGCCAGGAGGTCGATGTTGGAACCTGCCGCGGCAATCAACTGCAAAAACCCCTCCTGGGAAATCTCAGCTTCCGCGTTTCGAACGAGGGTGAGTTGCACGGACGGATCGCCACAATTCACCAAGGCATCGGTGATGGAATGGGTCAACCTGCGGCGGCGCGCGATCATGCGCATGCGCGCCATGTCATTTTCGGCAATGACGTTTTCCAAATCACGGTCGGTGATTTGCTGGCAATCCGCGAGCAGTGGTCCAGACACTTCGACGCGGGCATCGCGCAGCAGCTTGCCCACCAGAAGCGAAGGCGGATCATCCATGCGCGCAACGCGCTGGGACAGCATCACCAGTGATTTCAGGTCAAGACGCGGAATGAGACGCAGCAGCGTGTCGGCAGCCAATGCCCGTTCCTGGGGTAAACCACTGCTGGCACCAGAGGCCATCATGTCAAGCAGCGAACGCGCAAGGTCTGCGTTGTCAATTGATGCCGGATCGTCGTCCTGCAAAAGAACCACCTGTGGTTCAGGTGCAGCATCCAGCTCCAGCGTTTCCGGCTGCGAGGGCGATTCCATTTCTTCAGCGGGTGCGATGACAGAAAGATCGAATTCCGGGAGCGATGGCGGCAGCTCGGCGACCTCAATGCCCATGATTTCGCCTGCTTCGCGCAGGTACACAACGCGCTCTTCGCCAGAGGGCGTGGCCAACAGCATGCGCCAGATGCTTTCAAGCTCAAGCTGATGCTGGCGGGATTTCGCCAGTTCCTTCAAAGCCTCGTTGGCAGCGTCATCTTTCGCCACCAATTCCGCAGCATCGATCTCAATGACAGGCGGTTCGACGGCAAGTTCGGGTTCGGGTTCCGGCAGTGGCGCCAAAACAACAGGCGGCGGAACAGCAGGTGTCCAGACCGGTTCCTGCTCCGGCAAGCGATGTGTTTCCAACACGACAGGCGGTGATGACAGCATTGGCGGTGGCACAAACTGTGTCGGCGCCACATAAGGCGAAAGCGGTGCCTGGATTGCCACAATTGTTGGCACAACGGGTGGCGGTGGCACCACGGGCGTCAGAACCGGGATTTCGGCTTTGCGGAGGCGTGCGGTCAGGTCCTTGAAGGAGGATGCGGAAACGCGTGGCTTTGCCGCCATGGCAAAGGCTGCTTGGTCGCCAGTCGAGCCATTGGCCGTTGCCTCTATCATGTTGACAATCGTATCCCTCTAAATCCCCATGTCACGTTAAGTCGGCACTGCTGTAGGTTTGCTTAATGATTTCAATCGGTGCGTGTCGGCGGGCAAAGCTTTGCAGACATGGTTAACACCGGATTAACGTGGGACCATCGCAGGATGTGCTTTGGTAAATATAATATGTACTTGGCAGCCGTCGCCTTCGTCCTTACGTAGATGTGCAGGAGACACCGATGAAAAAGACCGACGCAGAATGGAAATCTCAACTTTCCCCTGAAGCCTACCATGTCGCCCGCAAACACGGGACGGAACGGGCGTTCACCAGCCCTCTCAATGACGAAAAGCGTGAGGGCGTGTTTGCCTGCGTGTGTTGCGGCAAGCACGTGTTCAACGCAGATGCAAAATTTGATTCCGGCACAGGCTGGCCCAGTTTTTATCAGCCCACGGCACCTGAAAATGTGGGCACCACTGAAGATCGCGGCCTATTCATGCGACGCACAGAGGTGCATTGTGCGACATGTGAGGCGCATCTCGGACATGTGTTTCCAGATGGACCCAAGCCCACGGGTTTGCGCTATTGCATAAACGGCGTGGCGCTCAAGTTCAAGCCGGAAGACTGAGTTGTCATGAAAACAGAAAAACTGTCTCCGCCGATTGCCGACAAACGGCCCGTCGCTGAAACCTGGCATGGTCATGTGAAGCATGACGACTACAAATGGCTGAAGGCCGAGAACTGGCAGGCGGTGATGCAAGACCCTGCGCTGCTGGCACAGGATATCCGGAAACATCTCGAAGCAGAAAACGCCTACACGAAACAGGAGATGGCAGACACAGAAGCGCTGCAAGATGTTTTGTTCAAGGAGATCAAGGGACGCATCAAGGAGGACGATCAATCAGTTCCCACGCCCGACGGGCCTTTCGTTTACGCCACGGCCTTTGTCACGGGCGGGCAATATCCATTGTTCAAGCGGACACCACTTGTCGGTGGTGAAGAGCAGGTGATGTTTGATTGCAACGCGCTGGCGCAGGGTAAAGACTATTTCAGCTTTGGCGATCTTGCGCGCTCGCCGGACCACATGCGTGCCGCCTGGTCCTATGACGACAAGGGTTCGGAATTTTACACGCTGATGGTGCGTGACCTTGCGACTGATGTTGACATGCCCGACAGGTTGGAACGCACAGGAGGTAGCGCCACATGGTCAGCAGACGGACAATTTATTTTCTACACCGAGCAAGACGAAAACCACCGGCCGCTGCGCTCCTTCCGTCATCAGATGGGTACACTCCAAAGTGATGATGTTCTGATATTCGAGGAACAAGACACGGGCATGTTCACGGGTATTGATGAAACACTGTCTGGGCGTTTCATCATTCTCAGTGTGCATGACCATGACACATCGGAATGCTGGTTGATTGATACTGGAAAGCCGCTTGAACAACCACGCTGCATTGCGCCCCGCGTGGCTGGCATCGAGTATGACGTTGAACACCACAACGAGCATTTCATCATGAAAACCAACATTGGTGGTGCTGAGGACTACAAGATCATCTCAGCGCCCATTGATGATCCCTCACCTGAAAACTGGGTTGATCTGGTGCCGCACCGGCCAGGCATTTTCATCGTCTCGTTTGCTGTGTTCAAGGATTGGCTGGTGCGATTGGAGCGGGAAAATGCGTTACCCCGCATTGTCGTGCGCAGCATGGTGGATGGCGAAGAACATGTGATTGCCTTTGACGAAGAGGCGTATTCCCTTGGCTTTGGCGACATGCGTGAATTTGAAACCGATACTTTGCGCTTCTCCTATTCTTCACCCACAACACCTGCACAGGTGTTTGACTACAACATGAAATCGCGGGACCGCGTATTGCGGAAAACGCAGGTGGTGCCATCCGGGCACGATGCATCGCAGTATGTGGCGCGGCGTTTGTTGGCACCGGCCCGTGATGGTGAACAGATTCCGGTGACGTTGCTCTATCACAAGGACACGAAGCTGGATGGAACAGCGCCAGTATGGCTCTATGGCTATGGGTCATACGGCATTTCATTGTCTGCTGGATTCAACACCAACATTTTGTCACTGGTGAACCGCGGTTTCATTTACGCCACAGCACATGTGCGCGGCGGGCAGGAAAAAGGGCGACGCTGGTACAAGAACGGCAAGCTCGACAAGAAAGTGAACACGTTCCTTGATTTCATTTCATGCGGTGAACATCTGGTACGCGAAGGCTTGACGACACGCGGCAACATCGTGGCCCAAGGCGGAAGTGCGGGCGGATTGCTGATGGGTGCCGTCGCCAACATGGTGCCGGATTTGTTCAAAGGCATTGTCGCGGAAGTGCCATTCGTCGATGCCCTCACCACCATGCTGGATGACACGCTGCCACTGACACCGCCGGAATGGCCGGAGTGGGGAAATCCGATTGAAAGCCAGTCAGCCTACGAAACCATGGCCTCCTATGCGCCTTACGAGAATGTTGCGGCCCTGCCCTACCCCCACCTCTTTGCACTTGGCGGGCTCACAGACCCTCGCGTGACCTATTGGGAACCCGCGAAGTGGATCGCGAAGCTCCGTACACTGAACACTTCGGACAATCTTCTGCTGCTCAAGATCAACATGGGCGCCGGCCACGGTGGTGCATCCGGACGGTTTGACAGGCTGAAAGAGGTGGCGGAAGTTTATGCGTTTGGGATGAAGGTAAGTGGGATGGTTTGACGGTTGTCCCAGTCAGGTATAGAAAGGTAATACCAAGTGTTAAAGGGACGTGAGATGAGCACGAGCGCCGTATCTATCAAACTGTCCGAGGCAGAGCGGGCGAGGTGGTCAGAACTTGCAAAATCCACTAAGCGTTCGACCCACTCTTTGATGCGCGTTGCACTGTCTGAATTCCTGGATGAGATGGAGTGGCGACGGGATTTTCTTGAGGAGGCGGAAGCGTCCTGGCGTCACTATAAAGAAACCGGGCTGCATGTGACGCAAGAGGAACTTGAGAAATGGGTTGAGAATCCGTCCGGTGAGTTCCCCAAGTGCCACGTCTGATCGTCACCGATAACGCACGAATGAAAATCATTCAAATCTGGCAGTACTATGCTGAGCGCGATGTTCTCGTTGCAAAGCGGGCCGTGCAGGACGTCTACAGATCACTTTCGCGTCTATTGCCAAACCCGCGCATTGGCAGACCTTTCGAGGGCGATCTCAACGTTCGGGAGCTTGTCATTCCTTTTGGGACATATGGTTTTTTGGCTCTGTATCGCGTGGACGACAACGGGGACATTGTGGTTCTTTCCATCCGACATCAGCGCGAACAGACGTATCCGGCGCATTGAATGTTGACTTCCCAAATCAGATCTTCTCTCCTCTTGATTGATATTCAAGACCGTCTGCTGCCTGCAATGGATAACGGTGCCCGCGTGGTTGCGAAGACAGAAATCTTGCTGAAGGCAGCGCGGGAACTTGGACTGCCAGTTGCGGTATCAGAGCAGTATCCCAAGGGCCTTGGTCACACTGTACCTGAGCTTGCGACCAACGACGCAACGGTTTTCGAAAAACTTTCCTTCTCTTGCTGGCGCGATGATGCACTCAAAAACCACTTCATTAAACTGCACGATGACGGTCGCCCGCAGGTGATTGTTGCTGGCATTGAAGCGCATGTGTGTGTGCTGCAAACCTGTATCGACATGGCGCAGGCAGGGTTTGCGGTTTTTGCTGTGGCGGACGCGATGTCGTCACGAAAGCCGGAGTCAGCGGCGCTGGCGTTTGAGCGGATGCGGCATGCGGGTGTGCAGGTGGTGAACACGGAAATGGTGGTGTTTGAGCTGCTGGAGAAGTCCGGGACGGCGGTGTTCAAGGGGTTGAGCGGGTTGATCAGGTGAATTAAAGATTCGCACAGCTTTCTTTAGAAGAACCCTTTCCGATTAAAATTTTTGCGTGTTTTCTTTAATCGAGGCTTGATCGATTAAAGAAACCATGCCAAAACTTTACCATGATCCCTGAAGACTTTGCGCTGGAGCAACGGAAACACCTCGTAAACACTACAGGGGGATCATACGCGTTTGTGCCGCCTCCGTTGCCACCTCAAATTGATTTAGGCAAGATCGCGACTAAACTTTCAACTGCCGAACGTGCGCTGGGCGAACTCAATGGGGCTGCGCGACGTCTGGGCAACCCTTACATGCTGGTCAGTCAGCTCATCAGGCGCGAGGCACTGACGACCTCCGCTATTGAAGGAACCATCACCACAATCGACAACATGCTATTGCAATCTGCAGAACCGGACATTCGACGGGACGAAAATGCCCGGGAAGCCAACAATTACATGGTGGCACTTTCGCAATCACAGCAACTTCTCAAAAACTTGCCAATCTCGCACCGCGTAATAAAAGCGGCCCATGCAACACTGCTGTCCGGCTTGCCGTCTGGTCGTGGCGCAGCCAAAAGACCAGGAGAATACAAAACGACACAGAATGCGATTGGCAAGAGCGGCGACAATGAAGCCACTGCACGCTATGTCCCACCGCCTCCCACGGAAACACAATCTTGCATGGATGCTCTCGAAGCTTACATCAACAGAGATACTGACCGCACAGGAACGGAACTCATAGAACTTGCGCTCGTCCATTACCAGTTTGAGGCCATACACCCATTCAATGACGGCAATGGCAGAATTGGACGATTGCTCATCACACTCATGGCGCAACAGATGAAACTCATGCAATTGCCGCTGCTGCATGTAAGCGCTGCCATCGAAACTGATGGTCGAAAGGATGTATACACTGAAAACCTCTTCCGCGTTTCGACACACGGAAACTGGGAACCGTGGATCACATTTTTCCTCGAAATTGTTCAAAAAAGCTGCGTCGACGCAATTCAACTGGCTGACGAGATCATTGCCCTCCAACACTCCATGAAGCAGCGCGCACGTGAGGAAAACACAAACCATCGCCTCTTGACGATCATTGACAAGCTTTTTGAAATCCCGGTCATGAGTGTTTCAGATGCGCAAGAACTTTGCGGTGTATCGTTTCCAACCGCCAAAACCGACCTGGAGCAGTTGGCGAAGATGGAATTTGTAACGCCTGTAAAGACACCAACCAAAACCCTTTATGTCGCGTACCCAGTCGGACAGCTTGGCGGTCGCAAAAGAACAAAATCAAACTGAAATTCAAGACAAATGACTGACTTGACAAGTTCTGCAAAGTCATTTGACCCGAAATAACGGAAGGAACCACCATGGCCAAAACCACCGCCTTCAACTGGGAAGACCCGCTCGACCTTGAAAGCCTTCTCACCGAAGAGGAACGGATGATCCGCGATTCGGCGCGGGCTTTTGCGCAAGACAAATTGATGCCCCGGGTGAAGTCGGCGTTTCGTGAGGAGCGGTTTGACCGTGAGATCATGAATGAACTTGGGGCCATGGGCTTTCTGGGGGTGATGACGTCCGAAGCCTATGGCGGTTCAGGGCTTGGCTATGTGGCCTATGGCTTGGTGGCGCGGGAAGTGGAGCGCGTGGACTCCGGCTATCGTTCGGCGATGAGTGTGCAGAACTCGCTTGTGATGCACCCGATCGAGGAATTTGGCACGGAGGAGCAGAAGAAAAAATATCTACCGAAACTTGCCACGGGCGAGATGGTGGGGTGTTTTGGATTGACGGAAGCGGATGCGGGTTCCGACCCAGGCGGCATGAAGACCACGGTGAAAAAATCGGGCGGTGGCTTTGTTGTCAATGGCTCGAAAATGTGGATTTCAAATTCTCCCATAGCGGACATTGCCGTGGTGTGGGGCAAAGATGACGCGGGCGACATCCGTGGCTTCATTGTTGAGCGGGGCATGAAAGGTTTTTCCACACCGGAAATCAAAGGCAAGATCAGTTTGCGTGCTTCGATCACGGGCGAGCTCGCGTTCAACAATGTAGAAATTCCCGCCGACAACATGCTGCCGAAAGCCAAGGGCCTTGGCGGGCCGTTCTCCTGCCTCAACAAGGCGCGCTTCGGCATTGCCTGGGGCGTGATGGGGGCTGCGGAAGATTGCTGGCACCGGGCGAGGGCTTACACACTTGACCGCAAACAGTTTGGCAAACCACTGGCCGCCAATCAATTGGTGCAGAAGAAGCTTGCGGACATGCAAACGGAAATCGCACTCGGCCTGCATGGTTGCATGTCACTGGGGCGCGGGCTTGAGCGTGGCACCGTTGCACCACCTGCGATCTCATTGATGAAGCGCAACAACTGCGGCAAGGCGCTGGACATTGCCCGCATGGCGCGGGACATGCATGGCGGCAACGGCATTTCTGATGAATATCACGTGATACGCCACATGGTGAATTTGGAAACGGTCAACACTTATGAGGGCACACATGATGTGCATGCGTTGATTTTGGGCCGGGCACAGACGGGCATTCAGGCCTTCATGTGACGTCAAAGAAATGACGTTACTTCTGACAAAGATTTCTTGATGGTTGCGAAACGGGGAATGGTTGCGTTCTCTGCAGGGTGGCCAGTCACCAATAGCAGATATGGTTTTTCATCAACTGGTCTTTTGCAGATGTCGTTGAGAAAACCCATGGGGCTGGGCGTGTGGGTGAGCGTTGCCAATCCAGCATTGTGCAGTGCTGCGATGAGGAAACCTGTGGCGATGGAAACGGATTCCGGCACGTAATAATTTTTGCGAATGACGCCGTCGGCGCAGCGTGATTTTCGGGCACCGAATATGCAGATCAGCCAAGGTGCGATTTCAAGGAAGGGTTTTTCGGGGTCGGTGCCGAGCGGTTTCAAAGCGCCCAACCATTCTTCACCGGCTTTGCCTTTATAAAATGCACGTTCTTCTGCTTCTGCTTCATGGCGGATGCGTGATTTGAGTGCGGGATCACCGATGACAGCGAAATGCCAGGGCTGAAGATTTGCGCCCGACGGGGCAGTGATGGCGGCTTGTAAACAGGTTTCGATCACGTCGCGCGCCACAGGCTTGGACGAAAATTCACGCAATGAACGGCGGGTGCTGATCATGTCCCTGAACGCGGTGGCGCGTTGCAACATTTCCGCGGCTGTTATTGTGGCATAGACTCGCAAGGGAATTGGTTCGTAGTCCATGTGATCTGCTTTCAAAAGAAATTCCACATCAAACGAATGGCCATGGCAATGCACATCACCACCAGCAGGGGGCGGATGATTTTTACGCCATTGGCAATGGCGACACGGGCCCCCAACTGTGCACCGGCGAGTTGGGCCACACCCATGGTGAGACCAACGGTCCAGATGATTTTGCCGCCGAGGGCGAACATGGCAAGGGCTGCGAAGTTTGAGGTGAAGTTCAACAGCTTGGTGCGCCCGGTGGCTTCGACGAGGCCGAGGCCGAACAGCGCCACCAATGCCAGCATGAAAAAGGATCCGGTGCCGGGGCCGAAGATGCCGTCGTAAAAACCGATGGCGGGGGCGAGGCAGAAACTGAAAGCTGCCAGCGGAAGAACTGCGGGCTTCGCAAGGTTGGAAAGATTTGGTGTCAGCGCGAAATAGAGTGCGACGGCGATCAGCACCATTGGCATTGCTATTTTGAGGATATCGGTTGACATGAACCGGACGGCCAAAACGCCAATCGCCGATCCGATCAGTACACTGATGATTTCCAGGATGTGCCGGCCCGGGTTCAATAGCCCCTTTCTCCAGAACGTATGTGAGGCGGAGGCTGTGCCGAAAGTGCCTTGGAGCTTGTTAGTCGCAAGTGCAGACACCGGATCAAGACCTGCGAGCAGAAGTGACGGCAGGGCCAGAAGTCCGCCTCCGCCCGCGATTGAATCGACAAAACCTGCGACAAAACCAACGGCTGCAAGCAGTGCCAGTACAGTGAGTTCGACTTCCATCACACCTCAGCTTTCAACCCGGCGATGACCATTGTGGCAATGGATTCGATGGAGGCGTCGACGTTGAGATGCGGCGGTAAACTTGCATCGAGGATGAGCATGGCGAGGCCGTGGCTGCAGGACCAGATCATTAGTGCGGCAGCGGGTGCACGGATGGTGCCGACGATTTTCGCGGCATCATTTTCCAGTCTGGTCCACGCTTCTGCGCCTGCGGCCATCAAAGCCGGGGAATTTTCCATTTCGGCGCGCTTGCCGAACATCAAACCATAGGCGGGGCGGTTGTTGGCGGCGAAGCGCAGGTAGGCGCGGATGGCGGCGCGGAGATGGGCTTCAGGTGCATCGTCATGAATGCGGGCGCTGGCGGCGATCATCTCTGCGTTGAATCGCTGAAAACCACGGGCAGCAACTTCGGCGAAAAGGCCGCCAAGGCTGCCGAAATGGTGTTTGGGTGCCGCATGGGAGACGCCGGCACGGCGGGCGATTTCGCGCAGCGACACTTGCTCCAAAGGGGTTTCTGCCAGTGCCTGCTCTGCGGCGTTCAGCAGTGCTTCGCGTAAATCGCCGTGATGATAAGGTTTTTTCTCTGCCAGGAGCATTCTCACTGCGTATCTGAGTCGTCATATCTTTACAATGGAAATATATGTTGACAGCGGAAATATGCATCCTATGATGTTTCCATTGTCAACTTAGGAGAACACAATGACGGCAGGTTTTATCTTTTCAATCGCAAACCCATTCGCACTCGCGGGATGGCTGGTTCTGATTTTTGCTGTTTTCCGTGGAAATCACTTGTTGCGCGACTCGGTTGCGGGTTTCTGGTGGCCGATTTTGCTATCTGTACTCTATTTTTCGCTGATTGTCTTATTTTTTGGCAAGGCAGAGGGTGGGTTCGATTCGCTTTCCAATGTCAAAATGCTGTTCACGTCGGATTGGGTGGCTTTGGCTGGATGGGTGCATTACCTTGCGTTTGACCTGTTCATCGGGGCGTGGATCGCGCGGCGGGTGATGGAGGCTGGCATAAACCGGTTGTGGCTGGTGCCGCTGCTGCCGGCGACGTTCATGTTCGGGCCAGCCGGATTACTTGGCTACGCCGTGGTGTCTGCGCTTGCAGCACCAGCCGTTGCGGAGGTTTGAGATGACGCAGCTTGCATTGACTGAAAAAACTGTCGGCCAACATCTGCTGCACTCCATGCGCGCAGCTTCTCCGGCCTTGTGGTGGACGATTGTTGCCATGGGCTTCGGCGCTGTGATTTGTACTGTGGTGCAACAGCTTGATCCGCGGCTGATCAATGGCGTCAACGTCTGGATGAAGCCCGCGAAATTTTTTGCCTCCCTCGCCATCCAGTTCGCCACGGTGGCCTGGGCACTGCAATTTTTGCCCACACGGGAACGTGGTGTGCGCTGGTCGATTGCAGCAATGGTTGCGGCGGGATGGACCGAGATGGTCTACATCCTGTTTCGCGCATCACGCGCAGAAGGCTCGCACTTCAATACGGTAACCCCCGATGCAGCACTGCTCTACGCCATCATGGGTGTGGGGGCCGTGACGCTGACAGTTACGGCGGCATACATCGGTTGGCGGCTGTGGCGTAAAAGGCACGATGGACTTTGGACCGAAGCGGCGGCACTTGGGCTGATGGCGGGTGCAGTGCTGGGCACTGTCGCTGGCGCTTATCTCAGTTCGCAAACGGGTCACAGTGTCGGCGGTGATTTGTCTGATGCCACGGGCACTGGTTTCTTCAACTGGTCCACAACAGGTGGCGATCTGCGCATCGCGCATTTTGTCGGGTTACATGCGGCGCAGATCGTTCCGCTTGCGGCACTGAGTGGGCGGCGTGACGTGGTGTGGTGCGCGGCGGTGCTTTGCGCGCTTTTCACAGTTGGCACTTTTGCAGTCGCCGTTGCGGGTGTGCCGCTGTTCAAGGCTTGAGTTTCGTGTGCCTGCAACGAATTCGATTTTCTGTTCTGTTGGCTTAATGGGGATAGAGGCTGGTGTTCTGAGAGTGGAATCTTTGGCCTCCACCCACCCCCAGCCCCGTCCTGTTAGAGCGGTTCCGGGTTAGTTTGAATTGCGGTCCCCAAATTCCGTCATGGTCCGCTCCAGGCGGGGAAAAGGGCTGGGCGGAATCTTTCGTTATTCAGGCGTAGGCTTTGTTGAACGCACCGAAGGAAATCAAGCGGCGCTCTTTCGCATCCCACAAGCCGAGATGAATGGTTGAAAGTGCGCCCCACAATGAAAGCTTTGGCGCAATGCTCTGCAATTCCGGGCTGGCCGCCATGCAATCGCGCAAGCGATAGTTGGGAATGCGGCTGAGCAGATGGTGGATGTGGTGCAGGCCAATGTCGCACGTCAGCCAGTTCAGGATCGCCGGAAGCTGCAAGTGTGATGAACCCTTGATGGCCGCAACTTTCACGTCCCAGGAGTCAGCGCCTTCCCAAATGGTTTCCTCGAATTGATGCTGGACGAAAAACAGGAAGCCGCCAATCCATGCGCCCACAACGGCTGTGGGGACAACAACTGACAACACATTGACAGTGCCGAGCCACCAACAGAACGCACCGTAAAAAACAACCAGCGCCAGATTGTGCGCCATGATGCCGGACAGACTTTCGCGCAGGCCGAGCTTTGTGTTCAGGGGCAGACGTTGCATCACCAGAAAATAAAGTGGAGGGCCAATGAACAAGGCAATGAGCGGATGGCGCATGATGCGATAGCGCCATTGTTCGCCAGATGTGAGGCTGCGGTATTCTTCAACTGTCAAGGTTTCAACGTCACCAATGCCGCGGCGGTCGAGGTGGCCGGAGCCTGCATGGTGGGTGGCGTGTGAGCGGCGCCAATGGTCGTAGGGCGTAAACGTCAGCATACTGATGATTTGGCCGACCCACTCATTCGTCCGTTTTTGCGAAAAGAATGATCCATGGCCGCAGTCATGTTGAAGCGCAAACAGGCGTGTCAACAATCCGCCGGCGGGAATGGCAAGCAGTAAAGCAGGCGGATTGTCCACAGGCGACAACCAAAACATGAGTGCCATCAAGGGCAGCAACAGTGCCGCAGTCGAAAACACCTGCCACCACGCCCTGACATCATTTGCGTCGGTGAAATTGCGGCAATGGCTGTAAAGTGCGATGACCAATCCGCGCAATTCTGCCGGATTCTGTGCGTTTGTAGCAGTATTCAAACCTATTGCCCCCTGTCGCGCAAATCACGACCTAGAGGCGCATACACGAAAATCAGTGAGTCATGGGCTTTTTTTGCAGCTGTTCACTTCCTTGCACCTTGGGGCATGAGCGACTACATAAGGCGACAGTCCACATGCACCAACTGGAGATGCCCCATGGCCCTGGAATTGCCCGCCCTTCCCTACGCATACGATGCACTCGGCCCTTTCATGTCAAAGGAAACCCTCGAGTTTCACCATGACAAGCACCACATGGCTTACGTCACCAACGGCAACAATCTGCTGAAGGATTCGCCGCTCGCCTCCGCTTCGATTGAAAACATCTGCAAGGCGGCTTTCGCTGAAAAGCAACAAGGCCTGATCAACAATGTGGGCCAGCATTACAACCACAACCACTTCTGGAACTGGATGAAGCCAAACGGCGGTGGCAAGAAGATTCCGGGTGCGCTTGAAAAGGCGATTGAGTCTGATCTTGGCGGTTATGACAAGATGCGCGCTGATTTTGTGCAGGCCGGCCTCACGCAGTTTGGCTCCGGCTGGTGCTGGATTTCCGTGAAAGACGGCAAACTTGCGATTTCCAAAACACCCAACGGTGAAAACCCGCTGATGCATGGCGCATCACCGATCCTCGGCTGCGATGTGTGGGAACACAGCTATTACATCGACTATCGCAACGCACGGCAGAAATATCTGGAAGCGTTTGTGGATAGCCTGGTGAACTGGGATTTTGTCGCGGAGATGCACGCCAAGGCGTAAAATTCGATGACGCCCATTTTCGACGGGCACAATGACGTTTTCTTGCGCCTGTGGTTGAAAAAGACAGCCACAGGTGCCGTTGATTTTGTCGATGGCGATGGTGAGGGGCATCTGGATTTGCCGCGCATGCGCGTCGGTGGAATGGCAGGCGGTTTCTTTGCCATTTTCTCGCCGCCGGAACCCGATGACCCGCATGACGACGAGGATATGAACCCGCCCTATGCGGGGGCTTTGTCGCAAGGCAAAGCGGCGCGTTCAGCGAATGGCATGTTGGATTTGCGCGATGCGATTGTGGTGCGGGCGCAGGGTGCGGTGTCGCTTTGCACAAGTGTCGGCGACATCGAAACGGCAATTGCAAAGCAATCGCTGGCGGTAATCACGCATATTGAAGGCGCAGAAGCCATCAAGCCTGATCTTTCCAACTTGCAGAATTTTTATGACCGCAGTTTACGTTCGCTCGGCCTTGTCTGGTCGCGTCCGAATGTGTTTGGCGTTGGCGTGCCTTTCCGCTTTCCATCTTCGCCGGATACGGGGCGTGGACTTACGACAGAGGGCGAGACGCTGGTGCGCGAATGCAACCGCATGCGCATCATGGTGGATTGTTCGCATCTCACGGAGCGCGGGTTTTGGGATGTGGTGCGGGTGTCCAATGCGCCCATTGTTGCCACACATTCCAACGCACATTTTGTGTCCACGTCATCGCGCAATCTGACCGATGAACAGTTGAAGGCGATTGGTGCCAGTGGCGGCATGGTGGGGCTGAATTTCGCCACAGGGTTTTTGCGTGCTGATGGGCGGTGGACGAGCGATACTCCGGCCGACGTGATGATCCGCCATCTCGACCACATGATTGCGTGTGCTGGCGAGGATTGCGTGGGCCTCGGCAGTGATTTTGACGGCGCACGGATTCCGGGGTTTATCAAGGACGCAACAGGATTGTTGGCACTGGTGGCTGCGATGGAGAAAGCGGGATATGGTGCGGCACTGATTGAGAAGATCGCGTGGCGGAACTGGATGCGGGTGTTGCGGTTGACGTGGGGCGGCTAGGTTTTGTGTGAGTGGTTGCACAAATGGTTTCAGCGCAGCATGATCAAGGTGAAAGGTGTTCCATGCGCGCTGTTTATTATGAAGAGTACTTGAAGCCACCCCGGATTGCCAATCTGCCGGACCCCACGCCATCACACACCGGTGTGGTGGTGAAGGTTGAAGCCACGGGGCTTTGTCGTTCGGATTGGCATGGGTGGATGGGGCATGATCCTGACATCGTGTTGCCGCATGTGCCGGGCCATGAATTGGCTGGCGTGATTGTAGCCGCTGGCCGTGATGTCAAAAACTGGAAGCTGGGGGACCGGGTGACGGTGCCGTTTGTTTCGGGCTGCGGCCATTGTGATGAGTGCGCCACGGGGCATCAGCATATCTGCGACAACCAGGTGCAGCCGGGATTTACGTGCTGGGGGTCTTTCGCAGAATTTGTGGCGCTGGAATATGCTGACTTGAATTTGGTGCGCGTACCGGAAGCTATGTCTTTCGTCACAGCTGCGGGGTTGGGCTGTCGCTTCGTCACGTCGTTCAGCGCGGTCATCGACAAGGGGCGGTGTTTGCCCGGTGAATGGGTGGCGGTGCATGGCTGTGGCGGAGTTGGTTTGTCTGCCATCATGATTGCGGCGTCGCTGGGGGCGAATGTGATTGCGATAGATCTCACGGATGAGAAATTGGCGTTTGCGAAATCCTTTGGTGCCTCGGCTGTCGTCAATGGATCGAAGGTGAAGGTCGTGGATGCGATCCGCGATCTTTCTGGTGGCGGTGTGCATCTCTCGATTGATGCGCTGGGACACTCTGCAACGGCGATGAATTCTGTCAGGTGTTTGCGCAAACGCGGGCGGCACATTCAGGTGGGCCTGATGCTGGCGGAACATGCGCGTGCGGCGATGCCGATGGATCTGGTGATTTCGAAGGAACTGGAAATCAAAGGCAGCCACGGCATGCAGGCGCACCGCTACCCTGCGATGTTTCGCATGATCTCGCGCGGGCTGTTGCGGCCAGACAAATTGGTGGGGCGCGAGATTGCGCTGGATGACGCACCGGCGGCATTGATGGCGATGGATGAATTTGTGGGGACGGGGATCAGGGTGATCACGCGATTTTAGTGGTGGTTTCCTTTCCGACTTCGCATGTCACCGCATAACGGGATCCAAGAAAAACATCTAACCCATTGAATTAAATGAGTCTTTTTTAGTTTCCCCAAACATGTGCAGCAACTTGATATAAGGGGGATAAAACCGTAATTATAGGCTATGGAGACGGCATCTGCTTGCGCCAAACTTGAAAGATTGCTCAGTGAGGGGCGAGAGAAGCCTTGGCTGGAATTCAAAAGCAGCAATGCAGATCCTGACGAACTGGGATGCAATATCGCGGCCCTTTCCAACACCGCACTGCTGCAGGGTGTTGAAAAGGCATTCATAGTCTATGGCATTGAAGATCAATCACTTCAAAAAATCGGTACCAGTTTCAAACCCCATAATTCGCGTATTGGAAATGAAGGACTTCTAAACTGGCTCATTCGCAAACTTGATCCGCAAGTGAAATTTGATGTGTCGGAGTTTGTCTGCAACGGCAAAGCATTCACGATCTTTGAAATTGAACCCAGCTATCACAGACCTGTCAAGTTCAACGGTCATGCATATATCCGCATCGGCGAACACCGCAAAAAACTTGCCGAACACCCTGAGCACGAGCGGAGCTTATGGTTGTCAACGGGAAAAAGACGATTTGAGAATGCAATTGCAATATCCAACGCTTCCATTGCTGAAGTCCTTCGACTCTTGAGCTGGCGAGACTACTACCGTTTGACCGCGCAGCCAGAGCCTGAAAACAATGAGGAAATAATCAGAATTTTATTGGGTCAAAACTATCTGTCAGACGAGATGGACGGCTCATACGCCGTCACCAACCTGGGTGCGATACTATTTGCCAACGACATAGGAGAGTTTGCTTCCGTCTCAAGAAAGACTGTCCGCGTTGTAAAGTACATCGGTAATGACCCGCAAAATTCTGAACGCGAAATTGAGGGGAGGCGGGGTTACGCAGTAGGCTTTGAAAATTTGGTGGAGTTTGTCCTCACACGCTCAATCCAAAGGGAGAATTATTCTTCAGGTGTAAGACAGACCAAACCGCTCATTCCCGCAATCTCCATCCGTGAAATCATTGCGAACGCCCTGATTCACCAAGACCTGTCAGCAACGGGAGGCGGACCCATCATTGAGATTTATGACAACAGGATTGAAGTATCCAATCCGGGAATTCCCTTGGGCGACATTGCGCGGATAATTGATGACGCACCACGTTCCAGAAATGAACTCCTCGCACGCAGCATGCGATTTCTGGGGCTTTGCGAAGAACGAGGCAAGGGCATCGACAAGGCGCTGTCAGCCATTGAAGCTGTCGCGATCGATGATGGAATCTACCTTCCTTCTCCGTCCTTCCGATCAGCAAGCAACGGATTTATCGTCACGCTTTTTGGAGCAAAAAAATTCCGCGAGCTTTCGCGAGAAGAAAAACAACGAACTTGCTACCAACACTGCGTATTGGCTTATCTCAAAAGCGATTACATGAACAACAGCTCACTGAGAGATCGTTTCTCGCTGGACAAAGATGACTATCAAGCCGTTTCGTCGGTTATCAGTGACGCAATCCGCTTCGGCACCATTGCACCAGCCGACGACATGCAGGGTAAACGGAATGCGCGATACGTGCCTCTTTGGGCAAAACATTAGATGATGATCCGCCCGATGTTGCCGCAGACACCCGTGATTGGCTGGAAGGAATATGTGCGCCTCCCGAAACTCAGGCTTGGCCCGCTGGTGGCGAAGATTGATACGGGTGCACGCTCTGCGGCGCTGCATGCGGATGACATTGAAGTGAGTGGCAAACGGGTGCGCTTTCGTGTTGATGGCAAGCGCTGTGCTGCACCACTGGTGGGTCACAAGAAGGTTAAAAGTTCCAATGGAATCAGTGAACTAAGGCCCGTTATTCGTGCAACGCTGCAATTGGGGCAAACGCTGTTCAAGGCTGACGTGTCTTTGACAAAAAGGTCTGACATGGGTGTGCCGATGTTGCTGGGCCGGGCCACCATCACGGGCAAGTTTCTGGTGAACCCCGCCAAGTCATTTTTGCTGAGCCGCAAGAGGAAAATCTCGACATGAAAATTGCGTTGATGACCCGCAATCCGAAACTCTATTCGCACAGGCGGCTGATTGAGACCGCACAGGCGCGGGGGCACGAGATTGTGCCGGTGGATTATCTGCGTTGCTACATGAACATCACGTCGCGCAAACCTGAGCTTCGCTACATGGGCGAGAAACTCACAGGCTTTGATGCGGTGATCCCGCGTATTGCCGCGTCGCATACGTTTTATGGTCTCGCGGTGCTCCGGCAGTTTGAGATGATGGGGGTTTATCCGGTCAATGAGTCAGTCGCGATCGGGCGGTCACGCGACAAGCTCAGGTGTTTGCAGTTGTTGGCGCGCGATGGTGTGGGATTGCCGGTGACGGCTTTCGCAAATTCATACGACAAGTCGGATGATATTTTGCAGATGGTGGGTGGAGCGCCTGTTGTGATCAAGTTGCTGGAGGGCACACAAGGCATCGGCGTGGTTTTGGGCGAAACCTACAAGTCTGCCAAGTCCGTGCTTGAGGCGTTTGATGGTGCTGATGTGAACGTGCTGGTGCAGGAATTCATCAAGGAGTCCGAGGGCAGGGACATCCGGGTTTTTGTGGTGGGTCGGAAAATTGTTGCAGCGATGGAGCGAACGGGGCCGGATGGGGATTTCCGGTCCAATTTACATCGAGGTGGTAAAGCTGCTGCTGTCGAATTGACGCCGCTTGAACGTACAACCGCTTTGAAGGCTACACGCAGCATGGGTTTGAATGTGGCGGGTGTGGACATGTTGCGCTCCAAGCATGGACCTGTCGTGATGGAGGTGAATTCATCGCCGGGGCTGGAAGGCATTGAGGGTGCTTCGTCGAAAGATGTGGCGGGGGAGATTATCAGCTTCATGGAGAAGCATGCGAAGCCGGGTAAGACTAAGACGCGGGGCAAGGGATGAGGCCAATCCCTGCATCCGTCTTCCTCCGCTTCATGCGGAGGATCCTCTGGATTTGTGCCGCGTTGAAAAAGCCAGTGGGTGGTCCGCCTGAAGCGGACCATGACGGTCGTTTAGTGGGCCGTTTGAAGGTGGGATTGGGATGACTGGGTTTACGATCGGTGACATTTTTGTCGACGCGGGCACGCGGGCTACGGTTCATCTTGAGGTCTCGACTCTTGCCAATGCCACGCGGATGAATTTGCCGGTTGAAGTGGTGCACGGGGCCGAGGCCGGACCTGTGATGTTTATTTCCGGTGTTGTGCATGGCGATGAGATTCAGGGGCTCGAAATCGTGCGGCGGGTTTTGGCGCATGATGCTTTGAAGGCGATCAGGGGCACATTGCTGGCAGTGCCGATTGTCAATGCTTTCGGGTTTCTCAACCACTCGCGTTATATGCCGGACAGGCGTGACCTCAACCGCTCGTTTCCGGGGTCTGATCAAGGATCATTGTCGAGTTTACTGGCGGATTTGTTTTTCCGCGAGGTGGTGAAACGTTCGCAGTATGGCATCGATCTGCACACGGCGGCACTTCACCGCACGAACCTGCCGCAGGTGCGCCTCGCACCTGGCGAACCTGTGTTGATGAAAATGGCGGAAGCCTTTGCACCGCCGGTGATCATGACTTCGAAATTGCGTGAGGGATCATTGCGGCTGCATGCGAAAGAAATTGGTGTGCATGTGCTGCTTTATGAAGGTGGTGAAGCGTTGCGCTTTGATGAAGTGGCGATTGAAGCGGGTGTGAAAGGTGTTCTGCGGGTGATGAAGATGTTGGGGATGATTGCGGCGGCACCTACTCCTGCCCCGCATGCCAGCGTCACGCTGTCGGCGTCCTCAAATTGGGTGCGGGCACCGGAAGGCGGCATTTTACATTCAGTGCGGCGTGTCGGCGACAAGGTGGGATTGAAAGAACCCATCGGCATCATCACTGATCCGCTTGGCACAGTGACGGTGCCAGTGTTTTCCGAAGACGATGGCATCATCATTGGACGGACGAATTTGCCGATTGTCAATCGCGGCGACGCTCTGTTCCATGTGGCACGGATCAAGACTCGGGCGAAAATGCCAGCGCAGGCCGTGCCGGATGAAGACGAGATTATTTAGAGCGGTTCCGTGTTAGTTGGTACAATTCCAGATTTCCGTCATCCTCCGCTTCATGCGGAGGACCCATGGGTGGTCCGCATGAAGCGGACCAGGACGAATTTTTGCTGGTTGGTGAAGACTCAGACTAACGCGGAACCGCTTTAGCTCTCCCCACCACCCGCCGGAAATGAAAACGCTGCGTCGCCCCAAACTTCTTTGACCCGCGCATCGCGGCCGCAGCCTTTGCGGTAACCTTTGTAGGCTTCGGATTGTTTGACGAGGCCGAAACGCGAGAGGACAGTGTTTTCGCCGAGGTAATAGTTCTGATGATAATCTTCGGCCTCACCGAAGCTTGGATTGTCACCCAGCAACACTTTGTGCTTCTGGCCAAGTGCAGATTCAACGTCTTTCAGTGCGGCTTTGGCGGATTTGGTTTGTGCGTCGCCGATTGGAAACAGGGCGGCGATGTAGCTCGGCCCACGGTCACAGAACTGGCCGCCACCATCTGTTACATCAATGGTGCGCAGGAAATGGGCGACGAGGCTGTCGTATGAAATGACGCTGTTGTCGAAAACGATTTTCACGCCTTCAGTGTAGCCTTCGTGGCTTTTGTAACTTGGGTCCTTGCTGATGCCTCCGGCATAGCCAGAGACAGTGGATTTCACGCCCCTGACGTGGTCCATGTCTTTTTCAACGCACCAAAAGCAGCCACCGGCAAAGATGGCGGTTTCATCGGCGGCTTTGACGCCGGGGGCGGCGAGGAAGGCGGTGGCGAGGACGGATGAGGCAAGCAATGAGCGCAGCATTATGGAACTCCTTATAGTCTATTTACGATATTTCGAGGCACATGGCGCTACACATTCTCACACGACAGCGTGATCACATCACGGCGGAGGCTTCAAGCCTTGTTGCAGCTGCGTCAAATAATACAGTGTCAATGCCGGAAAAAACTTTATGATCTGAATTGCGTTCAACACTTTGGAGTTCAAGTCCATGAGTTTTTTTGGTCGAGTGATTGTTGCTTGCCTTGTATTGCTGGCGAGCGGGGGCGTGCTTCACGCAGCAGACTTCGGGACACCAACCATTTCATTTGCTGAAAGTCCAAAGCCGCCCGCGCCGGATTACAGCAGTGCCAACGCCTGGGCCGTGTGGCCGGGCAAGTCCAGTTCCGCCAACATCATTCCCAAGGGAATTTCCGGAACGATCAACGGAAATCCAGCAGTCGATGTTTTTTTCATCCATCCCACGACCTATCTCTCAAATGCCACATGGAATGCGAAATTCGACGAAGGTGGTGCGACTGGCTTGCAGTTGGAAATGGGTGTGTTGCGTTATCAGACGAGTGTGTTCAACGGGTGCTGCCGAATCTTTGCCCCACGGTATCGACAGGCAACCATCAGCGCGTTTTTAAAACCCGGCAATGACAGTTCTTCCGCATTCGATTTAGCTTATGGCGATGTTGAACGGGCCTTTGACTACTACATCGCACATCAGAACCAAGGGCGGCCTTTCATACTCGCCAGCCACAGCCAAGGTTCTCTTCATGCCACAAGATTGCTGCAAGCGCGAATTATCGCCAGCAAGAATTTGAAACAAAACTTGGTCGCAGCCTATGTGGTTGGTGCCTCTCTACCCCAAAACATGGAGTACACGGGCTTGCCCGCCTGTAACACAAGCAAGCAGACACGATGCATCGTGAACTGGAACAGCACAGCACCCTTCGTGCCCCTTGCCATCGGTCGTGGCATTATGATGACATTTGGAAACGGCAAGTATGAAACAGTAGGTTCAAAAACGTGGCTGTGTATCAATCCGCTGACGTGGCGTGCCAAAGGTGTTGCAGCCGCTTCATTGAACCGCGGTGCGCTACCTTCCGTTGCCAATACGGCAGAACTGCCGGCAGTGGTGTCCCGCGTCACAGGGGCTGAATGTTCACGCGGGCGCTTGGTTGTCAGACTATCACCGGGCAAACGAAAGGGTTTTATTGATCCCCTTTCCAAACTTGGCAGCTTCCACAACCATGATTACAATCTGTTTTACGCCAGCATCCGAAAAAACGCCATTGATCGTGCCAATGCTTTCGTGGCAGGGCAGCGATAACCAGAGAAAGTTGCGACCACGTTCAAACAAGTGGAGGTCGATTTTTTGCCGCACGCAGCAGGTGAGGCACGGATGAGATAAATGACGTTTCGTGATTTCATTTGGGTCCGCGATTTTGAAGGCAGATTCAAATTGGCTTCACGTTCACGGGCGGCAAGAAAGCAATGGTTGGTTTCCCTTCAATCGCCTCCCTATCGCCGCGTCAACCCACCCAATAACCCCCTCACCAACGCATTGCCGATGGACCTTGCGACTTGGTTGCCTAATGTGCGGCCTACTGAGCCGGCGACACCTTTGACGAAGCGGTCGGTGGCGGATTGGGGAGCGCGGCGAGCGGCTGTGGCTTGGGTTTTTGCGGTTTTGGCTTCGGCTTTGGCTTCAACTTCTTCTTCGCGGGCGGCGGCGCGTTTTTGGGCGGTTTTGGAGAGTTTTTCGTAGGCCGATTCTCTGTCCACGGTTTCTTCGTACTGACCGTAGACGGGGGAGGCTTTGATCAGCTTTTCGCGTTCAGCAGGCGTTACGGGGCCGAGGCGTGATGAGGGCGGGCGGATCAGGGTGCGTTCCACCATGGTGGGCACACCTTTGGGATCAAGCACGGAAACGAGCGCTTCGCCCTTGCCGAGTTCGGTGATCGCGGTTTCGGTTTTGAATTTGGGGTTGGGGCGGAAGGTGGAGGCGGCGGTTTGCACCGCCTTTTGTTCGCGGGGTGTATAAGCGCGCAAGGCGTGTTGTACACGGTTGCCCATTTGAGCGAGAACGCCCTCTGGAATGTCCAATGGATTTTGCGTGACGAAATAAACGCCAACACCTTTGGAGCGGATGAGCTTCACGGTCTGCTCGATTTTCTGGAGCAATCCGGGAGGCGCTTCGGCGAACAGCAGATGCGCTTCGTCGAAGAAGAAGACGAGCTTGGGCTTGTCTGGGTCACCGACTTCGGGAAGTTCTTCGAAGAGTTCGGAGAGCAGCCACAGCAGGAATGTGGAATAGAGCATGGGGCTTGTGATCAGCTTGTCGGCGGCGAGCACATTCATGATGCCTTTGCCATCGCGCGTGGTGCGCATGATGTCCTTGATGTCGAGGGCGGGTTCGCCGAAGAACTTGTCACCGCCCTGCTCATCAATCACGATCAGGCGGCGCTGGATGGCACCGATGGTCTGGTCGTTGATGTTGCCGTAGTCGGTGGTGATTTCCTTGCCGCGCTCGCTGAGGTCTTTCAAAAGCGCGCGCAAATCCTTGAGGTCGAGAATGGCGAGGCCTTCTTCGTCGGCAATTTTGAACGCGATGTTGAGGGCACCTTCCTGCGCCTCTGTCAGACCCATGAGGCGCGACAACATGAGTGGCCCCATTTCGGAGACAGTGGTGCGGATGGGGTGGCCCTGCTCGCCGAACAGATCCCAGAACACGGTGGGGACAGCTTCAAAACCATAGTCGTCGAAGCCGATTTGTTTGGCGCGTTCGAGCAAAAAGTCCTTGGGCTCACCCTTCATGGCAATGCCGGCAAGATCGCCCTTCACGTCTGCCGCGAAAACCGGAACGCCCGCAGCGCAGAAGCCTTCGGCCATGATTTGAAGGGTCACGGTTTTGCCCGTGCCTGTGGCACCTGTCACCAGCCCGTGGCGGTTGGCGAGTTTGAGAAAAAGCTCTTCGCGCTTGTCGCTTTTGCCCAGAAAAATTGATTCTTCAGCCATGTCCAGCTATCCTTGATTTGGCCCGCGCTTATAGCGGCATGCCCCGCAAATCCAAATGGACTTTCATGCAAGACCTCATAACAAAAATTGTGGCGGAAACGGGCCTTGTGCCGCAGAAGGCAGAGCTTGCCGTGGGCATTTTGTTGAACCTACTGGCAAGCCAGGGCGACAAGCCAAAAGTGCAGGACCTTTTCGCGGCCATGCCAGGAGCTCACGATCTTGCCACCAAGCATGGGGGTGGCGATGGCGGCGGATTGATGGGCAAAATGGCAGGTGGCATGATGGGCGGGCCGCTTGTTGTGTTTGCCAAGCTGCAAGGCGCTGGCCTCAACACGGATCAGATCAAGACTGTTGCAACCATGACCTTGCAGCACGCCAAGGATACAGCTGGTGTGGATCGTTTGCGTGCTGCCGCTGCCAATATCCCGGGAATCAGTGGTTATCTTTGATGAAGACGGTTGTTCCGCTTGATTTATGAGTTCAATGACAAAAACAATCGTCATCCTCCGCTTCATGCGGAGGACCCATGGGTGGTCCGCATGAAGCGGACCATGACGACTTTGGTGAGATTGAATTCAAAACACATGCCATACGTCGAATTGCGTACACGCACCCTGCGCGCTAGTTTCTGTCCATGACCAAACGAAATGATTGGATCGAACGTTGTGTTGCCACGCTCAAGGGCAAGACCTTTAATGCGGACGCTGCCTTGCAGGGACGGATTGCTGGCCCGCGCGCTTTTCGGAGTGAACACGCAGTGTGGAAAATCCTGCAACGGATTGATCATGCGGATAACGTGGAAATGGCGCAGGCGCAGGCCGAAGACGACTTGGCGAATGGTGCTGATGGTCTGGTCATGTCGTCGATTGAAGTGCTTGGTGCATTTGCAGCGCTGCCGCTTCATCACATCATCATTCGCAATGAGACAGACAACAGCGGCGCTGAAGGCCTGCGCTCACTTGTTGCGCGATTGCCAATTGATCCTTCACGCATGGAAATCGATTTCGGGTTGCACGATGTTGATCTGGCCAAGGCCATTCGCGGCGACGGGTTTCTCTCACCACTGATGAAAGCCGATGGGCGTGTTGGGCATGCGCATGGGCTGGATCATGCGGAGGAGTTGGGATCAGCGCTTGCTGTTGCGCTTGGTTGCTGGCGTAAACTGGATTTTCTTGATGATGTTGCACTGGCGTCATCAGTGAGCTTGGTGCTGGCAGCAACCCAGGACATGTTTGGCACGTTGGCGAAGTTCAGGGCGGCGCGGATTTTGTGGGGCCGGCTGCTGACTGTTGCAAAGCTTCCGGATGCGCCGTTGGCACTGCATGGCGAGACGTCGCGGATGATGTTGGCTGACGTTGATCCGCACACCAACATCCTGCGCGGCGTTGCCGCAGTGTTTGGTGCCGGACTTGGCGGGGCTGACTCAATCTGCGTGTTGCCGTTTTCGTTCATGCAAGGGCTGTCCAATGCTTTTGCACGGCGCGTGGCGCGGAATGTACAGACGTTGTTGCTGCACGAAGCCCATCTCTGGCGCGTTGATGACCCGGCGGCGGGGGCCGGGGCCTTTGAAAAAATGACGCAGGATATTTGCGACAGGGCCTGGTCTGTGATGCAGGATTGTGAAAAAGGCAATTGGCCGGCGGGGAATCGGGACGCTTCATTTGCGCGGCCTGTGATTGGTGTGACTAAATATCAGCATTCGGTTGAGCCTTTGGCTGAGATAGAAATTGTGTCCAGTGAAGGGACCTCTCCCGTCCTTCGGGCACCCTCCCCGGAGGGGAGGGACCTTTTGCAACGACCTCCCGCTTTACTGTTCAGGGCGGGCGCACCACAGGTCCCTCCCCTCTGGGGAGGGTCTGGCGAAGCCGGGGGAGAGGTCCCTGTGGCGGCGTGGCTGACGCCCGAAGGCATTGCCGTAAACGCGCGGAACAATGCAGTGGATACGCCCGAACATCTCGACGAATACCCCGGCTCTGCGCCGTTCAGGCGTGGGCCCCACCCCACCATGTATGTCTCGCAGCCCTGGACTGTGCGGCAGTATGCGGGGTTTTCAACGGCCGGGGAGTCGAACGCGTTTTACCAGCGCAATCTTGCAGGTGGTCAAAAGGGGCTTTCGGTTGCTTTCGATCTGGCCACGCATCGTGGTTACGACTCCGATCACCCGCGTGTTGCAGGAGACGTTGGCATGGCGGGTGTTGCGATTGATTCGATCTATGACATGCGGCAGCTGTTTGACGGCATACCGCTGGGCAAAATGAGTGTGTCAATGACCATGAATGGCGCCGTGCTGCCGATCATGGCGCTTTTTATTGTGGCGGGTGAGGAACAAGGCGTGCCACCGGAGAAACTTTCAGGCACGATCCAGAACGATATTCTGAAAGAATTCATGGTGCGCAACACCTATATCTATCCGCCAGCGCAATCGATGCGGATTGTGTCCGACATCCTCAAATACACTTCGGCGCACATGCCAAGGTTCAATTCAATCTCCATCTCCGGTTATCATATGCAGGAGGCGGGTGCTTCCGCTGATCTTGAGCTTGCCTATACGCTGGCGGATGGATTTGAATATGCGAAAGCAGGTGTTGAGGCAGGACTGCCGATCGACTCTTTCGCGCCGCGCCTTTCGTTTTTCTTTGGCATCGGCATGAACTTTTTCATGGAGGTGGCAAAGCTCAGGGCGGCGCGGGTGTTGTGGTGCGAGTTGATGCAGCGCTTCAATCCACGGGATGAACGCTCGCTGGTTCTGCGCACCCATTGCCAGACATCCGGCTGGAGTCTTGCAGCGCAGGACGTGTTCAACAATGTGACGCGCACCTGCATTGAGGCAATGGCGGCGACACAGGGCGGCACGCAATCGCTGCACACCAATGCACTGGATGAGGCGCTGGCCCTGCCGACGGATTTTTCGGCGCGCATCGCCCGCAACACGCAGCTGTTTCTGCAGGAGGAAACAGAAACATGCGATGTGATTGATCCGTGGGGCGGGTCTTATTTTGTCGAGAAGCTGACTGATGATCTGATTGCGCTGGTCAGGACTCATCTGGCAGAGATTGAAACCTTGGGCGGCATGGAGAAGGCGATTGATGCCGGCATTCCAAAGCAGCGCATCGAAGAGGCGGCGGCGCGCACTCAGGCCCGTATTGATGCGGGCGAGCAGATTGTGGTTGGTGTCAATTGCTGCCGCGTAAAGAATGACAGGCCTGTTGATGTGCGTGTTGTCGACAACTCAGCGGCACGGGCACAGCAGATTGAAGAATTGCGCCGGTTGAAGGCAGAGCGGAACCAGCAGGCTGTTGATACTGCACTTGCAGCATTGACCGAAGTGGCGCGCAGTGGTGTGGGCAACCTGCTTGAGGCATCTGTTGCAGCGGCACGTGCCATGGCCACTGTCGGCGAAATCACACATGCGATGGAACAGGTTTGGGGCCGTCACAAGGCGGTGCCAAAACTGAGCAAAGGTGTTTATGAAACAACACCGCGTGACCTTGAACAGGTGCGTGCCGCGAAGCGTGCGGTTGCCGCCTTTGCCGAAGCTGATGGCCGCGCGCCCTCCATATTGGTGGCAAAGATTGGCCAGGACGGGCATGACCGGGGACAAAAAGTGATCGCATCGGCATTTTCAGATTTGGGTTTCGATGTGAAGGTGGGGGCGCTGTTTGCAACGGCTGATGAAGTGGCAGCGCAGGCCATCGCTGACAATGTGCATGTGGTGGGTGTGTCGTCGCTCGCGGCGGGGCATCTCAGCCATGTGCCGGAACTGAAAGCAGCGCTGTCATCGCAAGGTCGCGGCGACATTCTTGTGGTGGCCGGTGGTGTCATCCCGCCAAAGGACGTGCCGAAGCTGATGGCGATGGGTGCGGCAGCGGTGTTTCCCCCAGGCACAGTCATTCCAGAAGCGGCGATGGTGTTGCTTGATGCTTTAAGTGCGCATTTGGGTTACGCTCAGCGGCGGTCGTAGAAATTCAAGAATATCACTCTGCAATTGTGAGTAAGTTGTTCCATCGCAACACCATCCATGGCAGGTGCCGCACTTGTGTCGTCAGTCTAAGCTATCGTGTGCTTTCATCTTTTGAGTTGCCAAATATCGCCTGAAGCCAAGGGACCTCTCCCCCGGCTTCGCCGTACCCTCTCCAAGAGGAGAGGGACCCGTGGTGCGAGCACCCTGAACAGTAAAACGGGAGGTCTCACAACGAGTCCCTCTCCCCTTCGGAGAGGGGGCCCGAAGGGCGGGAGAGGTCCCTAAGCCGCAAGCGATGGCCTTCACGCATTTTCTTGGTCAATGATGGTTCAAAACGCTGCCTCAGCAGCACCCACTTCTTTTTTCATCCAGTTTTTCATCTTTACGCGGGTGAACTCCAGCAAGCGCTCTTTCTCATCCGCAGTCCACACTTCAAGCCCTGCCAGCAATTTTGCCACTGCCACTTCCGCACCTCGGATTGCGCCGTCGTCGATTTTCAGTGCAAAGCCCAATTGCGCGTGAGGAATGCAACCGCAAAAAACACCTTCTGCTCCGAACTTGATGAAAAGCCTGGGCACGGCTTGCATGATTTTTGTGTCGAAGCGGCCTGTGCCCGCAACCATGAAGGGGTGCTGGCGGACAGCTGTGATGATGCGTTGGCCGGCCATGTTTGATGGCAATGACAGGCGGGCGAAACCTTGCGCAAGGTTGCGAAGCGGCATGGCCCAGGTGGGAGCGGAGCAACCGTCAACCGCCACGGGCACCGTTGCAAGATCAACGCCGCAGATGGCACCATATAACCTGGCGATTTTCCGCTGAACGGGATGGGTCAGAGATGTGTAACCAGCGGGATCAATACCCAGGTGTATGGCCATTGCAATCATCCCCGCGTGTTTGCCGGAGCAATTGTTGTGGATACTGCGGGGTGTTTCACCGGCCTTGATCAAAGTGGCCCTGTCGTCGGCGCGCTCTGGCCAATGGACACCGCATTCGTACTGGCTTTCACCCGCGCCACATTTTTCAAGAATTGCGGCTGCCACGCGCACATGTTCCGGCTCACCGATGTGCGACGAACAGCAGAGTGCAATTTCTTCGTCGTTCAAACCAAAATGTTCCGCAGCTCCACTTTCAATGACAGGCAGGCATTGGAAGGCCTTGATGGCCGAGCGTGGATAAACGGGTCGATCAACATCACCTGCTTTTGCGAGGACGTACCCTTCTGCATTTGAAACGACATAGGCACCGCGATGGCTGCTTTCGACGATGGGGCCGCGGGTGATTTGGGCGAGGACAGGGTTCATCAACTTCAACGCAAGGTGAGCGGGGGTTTGGCTGGCGGCAACATGTTGCGGCCCCGCAATGCATTGCGCAGCCATGGCACGTCCGGTGCATCCCAGTTCGGTTCTTTGCCGCAGACAAGGTCAAAAAACGCAACCGCGTTTTGCGGGCTGTCTGCTGCGTTTTCCCGGAAAGAGTCCCAAAAGGCCGGATCGTCTGCGAGCTTCTCATCCAGCACGCCTTCTGCACCCATTTCATTCAAGATGGCCGTTGCAACCGAAAGACAGAAGCTGGTGTAGGCATAGCCCTCAGGCCAACGCGCCAGCGGGTGGTCTGCCGCCACTGGCAGAGCATTTTTTTCCGGCAAGGTTGACAATGGCTTTGCCGTGACGAGTTCCTTGAGCATCAGGCCAGCGGCATAGACGACAAAATCGTGGCGGTTGATATCAGCCAGGTGCTTGGTGGCGTCAAAGCGGGTGCGCCAATTGGCGAAGGCCGTTGCCAACGCGGCATGGTCAACATGCGGGGCGAGGCCCGAGTCAGTAAAGACCAATTGCAAATTGCGCTCAAAACTCTTGAGCACGTTGCGGAATTTGCGAGATTCATGGGAAAGGTCTGCATTCGCCGAAATTTCATCTTTGAGTGGCAATTCCATGCGACGCATTTTCCCTTGACCCGGGCTGCGGCGCAAGGGACAAATGCGCCCAGGGAGAATAATTTTGGCCATTGCCATTGGAACCGCCGACAGCCTGACCGCACATGCCGTTTGTGCGGCCGCTGGCGTGCGCGATGGCTTGAGAACCGCACAGTTTTACATGCGGGACCTTTCCCATGCCGACGGGGCAGCGCCCCAGTCCGTCACCAGCCTTTCGCGCCTTGTTGGCATGACAGCACGCTTTGCTGACTGGTTGCTGAATACGGCGGCTGACTGGTCGGTGCGGCTTTTGGTGCCGAAATGGCGCGATCTTCCCTCGCCGTTTTCGCCTGGCATGAGTGGCGAAGTGGTGACGGCGATCCGGCAGAACCGCTTGGTGCTGACGTCATTGTTCACCGCATATTTTTTCCGGGCTGCGCGCCATATCCTCGAACAATGCACCGACACGCCCAACCTTATCCTGGAGCACCGCATTGATGCTGCCCGCCGCCTGATGGCGCGTGAGTCTGAAGCTGTTGAAGGCAGCGATGCGGCACAGCTTCTGGGCAAGGCGCTGCTGTATCTGGTGGAAACCGATGCCATTGTGCGTGTGGGCCGGGTGAAAGCGGATTACAGCCTTCTGCAGGGCCGGGATCCCAACACCGCTGTCATGGCCACGGCCTGCCTGGCGCTGCTGCTGGCCGAAGATGGCAAGCCGATTGAGTCGGTTGATGAAGATGAGTTTTTCCTGATTGCGGGGGCCCTGCTCGCACCTCGGCTGGAGACCATGGCAGAAGCGATTGCGAAGCGTGATGTAAAATCGCTGGCTCAGGAATTGCGCGCTGTGCAGGACCTGTACTGAACGACATGCTGCAAGAGCTTCGTGCTGTTTCCGCAAGGCTGGGTGCTGATGCATTGTTGGTGCAAGCGGCTGGCGGCAACACGTCGATCAAAAAAGACGGCGTGATGTGGATCAAGGCGTCCGGCACATGGCTGAAGGATGCTGAAACAAAAGAGATTTTCGTGCCGTTGGATTTGTCGGCACTGCATGCGGCGCTGCAGCGGGATGATCCGGCCTGCGAGGCATGTACAGATTATGTGAGGGACGACCTCAACACCCTGGGTCTCAGGCCGTCAATTGAAACATCTGTACACGGACTGATGCCGCAGGCGGTGGTTTTGCATGTGCATTGTGTGAACACGATAGCGTGGGCGATCCAGTGGGATGCGGAGGTCGAGCTCCAGGTTTTGCTGCATGGATTGCCTTGGGTTTTTGTGCCTTACGCGCGGCCGGGACTTCAGCTTTCGCGGGCCATTCGTGGTGCGGTGAAGCCTGAAATTTCAATTCTGGTATTGCAGAACCATGGCCTTGCAGTGGCGGCGGATTCAGTTGCTGAGGCTGAAGACCTGTTACGGCTGGTGGTACAACGGTTGCGGCGGCCATCGCGGGACCTTGTTTCGCCAAATTATGCCGCGCTCGAACTCGTTGCGCTGGGGCAAGGCTACTTGGTTCCCAATGATGCAAACGCCCATGGTTTTGCGCTGGACCCCTTGTTTTGCAAGATTGCGATGACGGCCGTGTTCTACCCTGATCACGCGGTGTTCCTCGGCACTGAAGTGCCAAGCGACCCCCGTTCGCAAGCCCCTGCGATTGCCATTCCCGGAGCGGGTGTGTTGGTTCACCGCGATGCAAAGCCTGGGATTGAGCCGATGCTGGGGTGTTTGACGGATGTGTTCAGAAGGCTGGAGGGATGCGAAAATCTCAAGGCGCTGACGACTGAAGAAGTGGGTGCGCTGTTGAATTGGGACGCGGAAAAGTATCGGCAGGCGTTGAAGGTTTGATCAACTGCTGATATGCGCGACGACGCCAATCATTTAGCCACATGCGGCAGGGCCATCGCTTGCAGCCGAGGGACCTCTCCCCCGCTTCGCGGACCCTCTCCGAAGGGGAGAGGGACCTCGGTCAACCACCTCCCGTTTTACAGTTCAGGGCGCTCTCACCACGAGTCCCTCCCCTCTGGGGAGGGTGCCCGAAGGGCGGGAGAGGTCTCTTGGCTGCGAGCGATAGTTCTGCGGCCAACCCGAGGGAGTTGGGTTGTCAGTGTCCGCCAAAGAGTGATGACAGCGAGAACGGGGCTGAGACCATATCTGGCCGCAACAAATGCGCGCCTTCCCATGTCATGACGATGGCGACGTAGAGAATGATCAACAGGCCGACATAAGCGATCCAGCGGTGCTTGTTGAGCAGGCGGGCCACAAAGTTTGCGGCGAGACCCATCAATGCAATGGACAAGGCCAATCCGAAAATCAGCACGCCGGGATGTTCTTTGGCTGCACCTGCAACGGCGAGAACATTGTCGAGTGACATTGATACGTCTGCAATGACAATTTGCCAGGCGGCTTGGGCAAAGGTTTTACGCGGTGCGCCGTCGGCAACATTGCCGTCGTTGTCGAGGTCTTCGCCTGTGATGGCTTCGGCGCCTTCATTGTGTTGGCCACTGTCGCTGAGTTCACGCCACATTTTCCAGCACACCCAAAGCAACAGCAAGCCGCCGCCAACCAGGAGTGCGCCGCCGAGTGCCAAGAGCCACGTGGTGGCCAGCGCGAAAACGATCCGCAATACTGTCGCGGCGATGATGCCGAGCAGAATGGCTTTGCCGCGCATTTCTTTTGGCAGGCCCGCCGCGGCCAAGCCAATGACGATGGCGTTGTCGCCTGCCAACACCAGGTCAATCATGATGACCTGGCCCAATGCAATCAGACCTGCTTGTGTAAAGAGTTCGGCGAACACTCGATTTTGCCCCGCTGGTTAATTCAACTCAGGCTGACATAGTGGGGGGAGTCGGCAATGACAAGGCTGCTGTCAGCCCTTGAGCAAAGCCTCAGTCTCCGCAAGCTGCGGCATGGATGGCGCAGTGCCGGCACGGGTCACTGAAATACCTGCCGTGGCACTGCCGAAACGGGCGGCTTGTTCTGGGGTGTCGCCACGGGCCAGGGCGGCTGCGAACCCGCCATTGAAGGCATCGCCGGCACCTGTCGTGTCGACAACATTGCCCGCGTTGAAAATCGGGATATGGATGGATCTATCCTTCGTGTGAAGCAAAGAACCTTGACCGCCCAAGGTGATCACTGCCGTGCCAACGCCTTTGGCCAGAAATACGTCGCCAGCCTTGCGGGCTGTTGCGATGTCTTTCACCTCAATGCCTGTCAGCATCGAGGCTTCACTTTCGTTGGGCGTAGCGTAGTCACAGAGTTTGTAGATGGCGTCATCCAGGGGTGCAGCAGGCGCGGTGTTCAGAATTGTGATTGTGCCGGCGGCACGAGCGATTTCGAGGCTGTGGATGGCAGCGGGGATGGGTTGCTCGAGCTGGGTCATGAAGACTGCGGCGCTTTCGATTGCCGAGCGGTTTTTTTCGACGTCTGCAACAGTGATGGTTCCGGCAGCTCCGGGCACGACGATGATGGCATTGCAGCCTGTGCCTTCTTCGAGAAAGATGTAGGCGGCACCGGTGGAGTTGTCGGTGAGCTGTTCGGCGCGCAGGTCAACGCCTTCTGCTGCATACATGGCTAGTGCCGCATCGCCGAAATTGTCTTTGCCCAGCTTGGTGATGAAGGTGACTTTTGCACCTGCACGGGCGGCGGCCACGGTTTGGTTGGATCCTTTGCCACCCGGGCCCATGGCGAAGGCCGAGCCCATGATGGTTTCGCCCATGGCGGGTTGGCGTTTTGCCTTGAAGGCGAGGTCGGCCACATAAATGCCAAGGATGGTGACGCCGGATTTTTGCATGTCAGGCACCGAGTTTCACGTCAGGCGCGATGATGCCTTTCTTGAAGATGAAACAACCGTAGAAACGGCGCTCACCCGTTTGCACAACACAATAGGAATTGCGGGCGTCGTCATAGAATTTGAAGCGCTCAACCGATCCCATGGGCCAGGATTTGCCTTCGGCGCGGTCCACTTCGGCTTGCACTTCTTGTGCGACGGGTAGAAGCTCATTGGGGTTCCCCATCACTTCCATCCGCATGGCGGCTTCGCCCATGGGCAGTGCTGTATCGAGCGGAAAGACGGAAAGGATTGCCCGCATTGCCCGGGGGGCGTCGGCGTCAATGCGCAGCAACTTTCCGTAAACGGTGCCGCGTGACACCTGGTCCGATGGAAAATTAGTATCTGCCAGAACCAGATTGTCACCATGGCCCATGGAACGTAGTGCATGCAGCACATCGGCGTTCAGCAGCGGATCAAGACCTTTGAGCATTTCAGACTCCCTGTTTTTTCTTCAAGATGTTTTTGAGTGATTTCGGCATTTTGGAGCGTGGAATAATGGCACCGGGGTGTTGAATCACAACATTGGCGAGTTGGTGCCCGGCACTGGCGGCGATCAATGGCGAGCGGGTGGCAATGCGGGCGGCGAGGTATGCGGCGGCGAAACTGTCGCCAGCAGCAGTAGTGTCGACCACTTTTTTCACGGGCAGTGGGGCAACCACTTCGTCACCACCACGCCAGACAAGGCGGGCTGATGCGTCGGGCAGTTTCAGGATTTTCTCCTGGCACGTCGCCTTGTTGAACATGGCTTCGCCGGAACGGCCAAACACGCCGTGCATGTCTTCGGAAGAAGCAAAGAGAATGTCGGCGATGTTCATGGCCTTGCGGAAGGCTTCGTCTGCTTCTTCCTGGCTTTCCCAGCCGCGTGGACGGAAGTTGGTGTCGAAAACAATCCACGCGCCTGCATCATTGGCGCGCTGCACATAGTCAAACAGGCGCACCCGGCCTTCGCGGCCATAGAGCGAGAGCGTTACCCCGGTGAAATAGATCCAGTCGTGCCCCAGGAAAGACTGGGCGAGGTGCTCGTCGTCGTGGTCAAAGATTTCGCGCGCTGGTGCGCGGTCGCGCCAGTATGAAAACTGGCGTTCGCCATCGTAGCGGTTCTGGATGATGTAGAGGCCGGGCATGCGGTTTGCGGCGCGCCGCACATGGGTGGTGTTGACGCCTTCCTTTTCCCAAAGTGCCATCATCTGGTCAGACCAAACGTCATCCCCCAACGCGGTGAGGTAACTGGTTTCGATGCCGAGGCGTGAGAGATAGATGGCGGTGTTGAGGCTGTCTCCGCCAAAGCCTTGCGCGAATTTGCCTTTGCGTTCTTCACGCAGCTGCAACATGCATTCGCCAATTGAGAGGACGCGGTTCATCAAATATCTTTCATCAGGCGCAGCGCATCGTAAATCGCGGCGTGGGTGTTGCGGGCGGCGACAGCATCGCCGATGCGGTAGAGATCGAATGTGCCGCTGTCATTGCGCACAATGGTTTGTGGTTTACCATTGATCAAGTCGTTGTAGTCAACCTCGCCAAAATTGCGGGAAAGTGGTTTGAGCGCAAAGTAAAGTTCGTCCAATGGCCGTGTGCCGTGATTGACCACGACCTGATCAAAGCTGCGTTCTTTTCGCACACCGCCATAGTCGCTGCCGATGACGGCTCTCAACATGTTGCCATCGCGCACGACTTCTTCGAGCCGGAAGGTGACGGTGAAGGTCACGTCCAATTTTTGCAGCGCGCGCATGTAGGGCACGAGGTTCATGCCCATGACGTCGGGTGCAAAGGAACGATCTGGTGTCATGATCTCGACTTTTGCACCTGTGCTGGCAAGAACCTCTGCTGCCATCAAGGCAGTGTGGTCACCAGCGTCGTCGTAAAGCAAAACATTGGTGCCGGGTTTTACATCGCCTGAGAGAATATCCCAGGCTGAGCAGACAAGACTGTTGCCCGATTTCAGAACTTCGGTGTGCGGCAGGCCACCTGTGGCGATGATGATGGCGTTCGGTTTTTCAGCAACAATTTCAGCATGTTCTGCATAAGTGTTGAAGTGGAACTTTACCCCCAGTTGATCGCATTGGGATTTTCGCCAATCGATGATGCCGATCATTTCTGACTTGCGTTTTGAGAGTGATGTCAGCCGAATTTGACCGCCCGGTTTGTCGGCGGCTTCGAAGACAGTGACGTCGTGGCCACGCTCTGCTGATACACGTGCCGCTTCGAGTCCTGCAGGGCCAGCACCGACGATGACGATTTTCTTTTTCCGCGTCGCCTTTGGAATGATATGCGGCATGGTGAGTTCGCGGCCGGTTGCCGGGTTGTGAATGCAGTAGGCATCGCCACCTTGATAAATGCGGTCCAGGCAATAGGTTGCACCCACACAGGGACGAATGTCGTGTTCGCGCCCCTCAATGATCTTGCGCACGATGTGCGGGTCAGTCATGTGGGCGCGGGTCATGCCGATCATGTCGATTTTGCCGGAGGCGATGGCATGGCGGGCGGTGGCAACATCGGGAATGCGCGCGGCGTGGAAGGTGGGGAAGTTTGTTTCAGCTTTGATCTCGCCTGCGAAATCCAAATGTGGTGCAGAGCGCATGCCTTGGATCGGAATGACATCAGTCATCGCTGCATCCGTATCAATGTGGCCGCGAATGATGTTGAGGAAATCGACAAGGCCGGAGGATTTGAACCGACGGGAAATTTCCATGCCTTCGGATTTCGTCGTGCCGCCTTGCAACTGCTCATCAGCGGTGTAGCGGATGCCGATGATGAAATTCTCTCCGGTACGGGTGCGGATTTCACGGAGCACGTCGAAGGCAAATGTCATGCGTGCCGTCAGGTCCCCGCCGTAAGGTCCATCAAGTTCGTTGGTCGCGGGCGAGATGAACTGGTCCATCAGGTGGCCGTAGCATTCCAATTCCACGCCATCCATGCCGCTGGCCTGCATGCGTTCGGCGGCGTCGCCATAGTCTTTGATGATGCGGGCAATGTCCCAGTCTTCGATGACTTTGGGAAAGGCGCGGTGCGATGCTTCGCGGTGGTGTGACGGGGAAACGACGGGCAGCCAGTCGCCCTTGTTCCAGCCGGTGCGGCGGCCGAGATGGGTGAGTTGGATCATGACGGCGCAATCATGGGCGTGAACTTCGTCCGTGAGTTTGCGCAGCCAGGGCACCACTTCGTCTTTCCAGGCCAACACATTGTTGAACACGGGTGGCGAGTCGCGGGACACGGCGGCAGAGCCTGCCGTCATCGTCATCGCAATGCCGCCCTTGGCGCGCTCCACATGGTAGGCGCGGTATTTGTCCTTCGGCATGCCGTCCTCAGGATAGGCCGGCTCATGACTGGTGGTCATGATGCGGTTCTTGAGGGTGAGGTGCTTGAGTTGAAAGGGCTGGAGCAGTGGATCGGCAGAGGTCATGATCCGGGATTGTGTTTCATGGCAAGGGGAAAGGCAAGTGTGGGGCAATCGCCTGTCGCCAAGGGACCTCTCCCCCGCTTCGCGGACCCTCTCCG